>CAMCXS010000123.1 GCA_945883495.1 Akkermansia muciniphila | reverse complement strand
GCCCAGGGCGAAGGAAGCCGCAGGCGCCCGCCGCCCTGGGAAAGCGTCCGGAACACATCCGCGCCGTGGGTGCGGGACAACCGTTGTCTCGCCCTTACAGGGCTCGGGCCGGACGGGGGGCGACCCCAGGGCGTCGCTCGTTCCTCGCTTTGCCCTGGGCTACCCTATCCCGGCCCGTTGGGCCTGAATGCGCGCAAAAACTTGTGGGTAAAGCTACAAACGGGAATGCCTTGGCCTCGCGCAGAGCTCGCAGAGGACTGGTGTTTTTGACTGGCGGAACGCCTGTACTCCTTTAGTCACCTGGAGGGTGACAACAGGATCTCAATCAAAACCATGATCCACTCTGATTCTCTGCGTCTCTGGGCGAGGCATTCCATCTCCGCATTTAGCTGGCAATCCACGGGGTGCGGATGTGGAACGGAGAGTGACTTTTCGGCTCCGGGGCCCGCAAGTTAGCCTGGAGGTTCAACGTTGTTTCGATTACGAGCACGAGCACCGCTTCGCTGAGCACGAGGGAAGATACGAAGGGCCGATGGAAGGAGACGAAGTTCGTTTTCAATCTCGTGCTCGTGCTCGTGCTCGTGCTCGTAATCGAGTTTGAATCGGTTCATCAAAACTCCGACTTCACCAAGCTCGGTCCCCTCGCTCCCGCCCAGTAGACTGGATCGAGTTAGTCGGGAGGTTGAAGCGCATCCTCGAGGGCCATTGGGTATGTTCCCAGCGAGGCCTTGGGGCCGAAGAAGCGGTGCCGGACACCATCCCGAAGGATTCGGGCCGTTTGTCCGCGGATCAGGTAACTGAATTCCCGGAAAGAAGTGAGCTGTCCCTCACCCGTGGTTGCGGAGGGGATCAGTTCCAAAGCGTCGGAGATAGTCTGCCCGTTCCTCTCCTCTGAAAAGGGCGCGGCAAAGCCTGCATGGATGTTCTCCATCAAACGTCAACTCCAACCCTTTGGCGACGGATCCGTCTCCAGAGAATAGGAGACCGGCATGCCAAGCCACGCCACCGATTGAAGCAAGGCGGCCGGGCCTCCTACGGTGACCAGCAGCAGTGAAACCGGCAGAATGTGCCCGGCACGAAGCATTCACAAAAATTTGACAAGCCTAGAAGGCGATTGTCCACAACCGTGTCAAGACCTGGCTGAGCAGTTTTTTACTCACTGCGTTCGCTGCCATCATGGGCATATCGAAGGGAATCGCAGAAAATGCCGCAAAACCGGGCAAGATCGGAGTTTCGTCCTGAGCCAGACCGGTCTAAGGTGCGAATCCCTTTTGGATCAAAACGCACTATGAAACTCACCACCACGGCATTCGGAACTTGGAGCGGCGGACGCTACATGCATTTCGGCGAACAACTCAGCGAAGAGGCGCTGGGGAACCTGATGCGCGAGGCCTACGACAAAGGAATCCGGACGTTCGTGACCGCGGACGTTTACGGTAACGGCAAGGCGGATGAGTTGCTGGGGCAAGCTTTGGCCGGAGTGGACCGGGACAGCTATTGCCTGGTGGGCACGGTGGGGCACGACATCTACAAAGGCGTCCGCCAGGGCTCAAAAGGCTATCCACGCTTCACGGATCCCTCTTTGCGCGGACCTGAGGAGTATGCGTCCTACCTTCGGATGGCCACCGAGAAGTCGCTGGAGCGTTGCCGTGTCTCCCGGTTCGACTACGTGTTTTTGCACAATCCCGACTCGATCGGCTACTCGAGCCCGGAGGTGTGGGACGGGATGGAAGCGCTCTGCCAAGCGGGTCTCACGGACATGATCGGCGTGGCACCGGGGCCGGCCAACGGGTTCGTGATGGACTTGATCCACAACTTCGAAACTTTCGGAGACCGGATCGATGCCGCGATGGTGATCCTCAACCCGCTGGAGCCGTGGCCGCAGCGGCACGTCTTGCCCGTGGCACAACGGTTGGGGATCGACATCATGACACGGGTCGTCGATTACGGCGGTGTCTTCCACGACGTGGTGCAGCCGGGGCACAAGTTCAAAGACGGTGACCACCGTTCCTACCGCCCGCAGGGCTGGGTCGAGCATGCGCACGAGAAAGTGACGCGGTTCCGCCAAATCGCGGACGCGCACGGGCTCACATTGCTGCAGTTCGCCTGCCAATGGAACCTAGCCCAACCGGCGGTGAAGTCCGTGGTGCCGACCTTGATTCAGGAACACGGAGCAAACGCCAAGAGCATCAGCGCCGAGCTCGACGAGCTCGCGGCGGTTAGCGCAAACATCGTCTTAACCCCAGAAGAGATCGCGGAGGTTGAGCGGCTTGGCGACAACGAGGGCTGCATGCACCTCAAAGGAGCCACCGAACGATTCCCCACCGGCGAACAACCGCTCCCCGACCAGTGGGCGGTCCGGCCGGAGTTGGCGGAGATCGCCGGGAGGTATGGCCTCAATCCTTCTTGGTGAGAGCTTGAAATCTCGAGAAAAGAGAGCCTGAGCAGTCGCTGATCGCTCTGTCTTTCAAAGCTCTCATCCCGAAGGTGGGCACCACTTTTGTGGATTCTTGGCCATGGTCACGAGGATAGAGAGAATTTCCTCGTAGGCTTGGTCCAGGGCTCCCGCGGTGGTGTCGTCGAAGTAGCCGCACCTCCGAGCGATCTCGACGTGGGTCTGGGTTTCGGCTGCTTCCGCCTCCGCATCGCTTAGTTTTGCGATGAAGGCCGCTACGTATCGGCGCTTTCGCCAGGCCTCAGAAATGTTCGCCGGAACGGAACGAGAGGACCGGCGAATTTGGTCCGAGAGCGAGAAGCGCTCAGAGGCGGGAAAGTTTTCCGTTGCTTGAAACACCGTGAACGCCAAGTCCATCGCCTTGGTCCACACGATCAGGTCACGATGGCTGCGGATCTGCACGAACTTTCAACCGAAGCGATCAGCGACTACTCAAGCTCTCCTTTCCCGGGCTCTCAAGCTCTCATAAATCTTTCATCTCGTCCTCCAGCCGTTCGCTCAGCCACTGCTTCATCATGCTCTGGTAGTTGAGGAATCGGGAGCGGGCGATGCGCTTGATCCGGGCGAGCATCCGGGGGTCGAAGCGCAGGGTGATCGTGGTGGATTCGCGGACGGATTCTTTGAGGACGGCGGTGTTCATGAGACGCACGTCCAAAGCGTGGGTCGTCCACCAATTGGCCTCGGCTTCTTCGTCGTCGAACTCGGGGATCTCGTCCCATTTGTGGATGATTTCCATCGCGGCGGTCTCTGCTGGGTTACTGCATCTCGGCGTTCTTCCGGTCGTAAAAGTGCAGCTCTTCCGGGGTCATCACGCGGCATGCGACAACTCGGTATTGCTTCCCGTCGGTCCAGAAAACGCTGAAAATCGCTTTGTTGTTCAGCGCTTTGCCCAGGCAGAAATAGCGAGTTTCCCGGCTGTCGTCGGAGAATTCCGGGAGCAGACGAATCGAGAAGGGGTCTTCGAACGACTCTTCGATGTCCCTCGTCGTCAACTCACCGTTCGCGAACGGGACTTCCAGCCAATCGAATTCCATGGGTGCGCTTTGTATCGACTATCGGGCGACTCAAGTCGAATTCAAGGAGTCGCGAATTTCAAGGGGCCGGCGGGAGCCTCGACATCTGGTTGGCGCGGATCCCGCCATCGACGAAAATTGTCTCCCCGGTAATGTAACTGGAATCTGGGCCGAGCAGAAAGAGAATGGCGCCGGCGCAGTCTTCTGGGGTTCCGGCGCGATCAAACGGGATGTTGAGGCAAACGTGTTGGTGGATGGCTGGATCTTGGAAGACGCTTTCGGTGAGGCGTGTTCGAATGAGGCCAGGAGCCACGGCGTTGAATCGGAGCCGCGGGGCATGCTGAATCGCGAACGCACGGATCACGCCTCCGAGGGCGGCGCAGGCGGGATCGTAGGCGAGGTGATCCGGTTCGGACTGCTCGGCGTTGATGGAGGTGATCGCCACAAAGCTTGCGCCTGGCGAGGCGTGGCGGGCGAACTCCCAGGCCAGGAGATAGCCAGCCCGCGCTTTGACGTTCATGGTTAGCTCCCAAAGTTCCAGAGGCGAGCGGCCTGCGGGATTGGCTTCCGGATAAACACCGGCGCAGTGGACGAGTCCATCGATGCCGCCCATCCCGGCCGCTGCTTCTTGCACCCCGCGGATGGGCCCCTCCGCCGTGGCGAGATCGTACCGCAACCAACGCACGCGTGGTGAATCGCGAACTTCAACTGGCAGGGTGGCCGGGTCGTCGTCTGAAACGATGGTGATCGCATCGGAGCGGGAGGCGACGGCGAGCAGGCGGCGGACCACGGCCAAGCCAATGCCGCGACTGCCGCCGGTCACCAAGATGCGGCCGAATCCTTGACCAGGCGGATCGATCTGTTCGTTCATTCGAAGAACACCGGCCCGCCGAGGAAGACCTTCCAAATTACAACGATAAACCAGTGGATCAAGACGGAGGGCCAAAGAGAGCCGGTGCGTTGGTAGGACCAGCCACAGGCCCAGCCGAGGCCGACGACGATAGTGAGGAAGCGCCAGTCCCAAAACACCGGTCGTGCCACGGGGAAGGTCAGCCAGGCGTTCCCGACATGCCAAAAGACGAAGACAATGATGCTGACGATGAGATCGCGGAGCCGGGTTCGCTCAAACTGCTCCTCCGTGGGATGTGGGAGCACGAGCCCGCGAAAGACGAACTCTTCAGTGATGCCGGGGAAAATAAACAGAATGGCCATGACCCCCAAGAACTTGGAGAGCGGCATGGGGGTGAGGTGCGGCTGGAAGAAACCGCTGAGATACCCGAAGCTCAACGCAAACAGCGCGAAGAGGAAAAACGCAGCCGCCGCAGCGCGCCAACCAGCGGGAGCAGGCCAAGTTGAGAGGCAGCGGCAAGCTCGAGACCAAAGATGATTGGGAAGGATGGCGGAGGGGGGCATGAGGACGACACCACATAAGCAGGGAAGGCCCCCGAAAGGCAATACGGAACTTCCCGGCCCAGAGTCTGTGGGACGGGTTGCTTAAAATGGTGAAATTATCATTTTTATGGCGCAAAAATGCTATTATGATTCCAGGTCCTCCGCTTCTGAGCGGAAATTATCAGTGTTGATACGTCGTGATTCCTTTGATCCCCTCCACCAGCTCTATCTTCTTGATGACTTGCGTCGCAACGCTGCTTGTTCCGGTCACGCTGCCGTTGGCGCGTGCGCAAGACGCCGATGGTGATCTGCTGGGCGATCAGGTGGATCCCGATCCGGCGGATCCATTCAATGGCGGGTGGCGACTGCTGCCGGGCGCGAATGGAACTTTCCCCCTGCACCGGCATGAGGGCGATGGTTGTCGAGTGGGGGAGCAGTTCGTGGTCATCGGAGGCCGAGAGACGAGCACCGCGGAAATCTATACGCCGACCACGAACACCTGGAGCAAGTCGTCTAATGCGCCAATCGCTCTTCACCATGGGCAAACGGTGTTCTTGAACGGGCTGGTTTATGTGATCGGAGCCTTTGTTGGTGGGTATCCGGATGAGACGCCTGTACCGGACATCTACATTTTCAATCCCGCGTCCAAGGTTTGGTCCAAGGGGCCCGCGATTCCCTCTGACAGGCGGCGCGGCGCGGCGGCGAGCGCCGCGTATGGCGGAAAGATCTACATTGCCGGCGGGAACACAAAAGGCCATCGCGCGGGATGGGTGGCTTGGTTTGATGAATTTGATCCCGCGACCGGCGCCTGGAGGCGATTGCCGGACGCTCCGCGGGCCCGGGACCACCATCGTGCGGTGGTCGTAGGGAATCGCCTTTACTTGATCAGTGGACGCAGAACCAGCTACGGTCAGAGCGGCGGCGTGTTGGAGAACACCATTCCGGAAGTGGATGTTTACAATCTGAGTACCGGTGTTTGGAGTCAGCTGCCGAAGCCGATTCCTACTCCCCGTGCAGGTTGCGCGGTGATTGCCCATGGGCGGGAGGTCGTGGTGGCAGCGGGGGAGAATGCAGATGGCGCCTCGGCGACGGTGGAGGCCCTCGACATCGTCACCGGCACGTGGAGAACCTTTCCCTCCCTAACGCAGGAGCGGAATGGGCCAGTTGGCTTCAGTGACGGAGCGAAGCTCTATATCTCCGGTGGTCAAAGTCCCGCGAATGCGAGCCAGGAGACCCTGCTGCTGCCAGCCCGGCCCTTGCCTCCGGAGAAGCTGGTGTTTCCCGGAAGCCCGTCCGGGGTTGCTTTGACGCGGGTAGCGGCGGTGAACTGCGGGGGAGGTCCTGTCGGGTCATTCGAGGGGGACTCATCCTACGATGGGGGGACGGCGGTCGTTGCGAGAACCGCGATCCAGGGCGCTGAGTGGGCGCCAGAGGGCGTCTTTCAGTCTCAACGGCAGGGCCAATGCAGGTATACGATTGAGGGGCTGGAGCCTACGGCGACTTACCGGTTGGAACTCCACTTCGCCGAGCTCGAAGAGAATGGCGTTGGACAACGAATCTTTGATGTCTGGGTGAATGGCGAAGTTGCCCTGAGCCAGTTTGACATTCTGGCGGCCACTGGAGGACGATTCCGGGGCGTGAGCCGAACCTTCACGGTCGGCCCAACGCCGAGCGGGATGATCCAAGTGGAACTCAGAAAGGGGAGCGGAGAGCCATTGCTAAGCGGCTTGGGCTTGTTTCGGGCTTCGACGTACCGATCGGGTAGTTCGGGATTCGCTTTGTCGCGTCCCTTCGATGTTCTCGCGACGGAAGGGGATCCGGTCGGATTTGCAGCCATGGTCAGTGGCAAAGCACCATCGGGTTACCAGTGGCGGCGAAACGGGGTTGGGCTGAAGGGCGCGACGCAGCCGGTGTTTCGCATTCTGAGGGTGAATCTCTCTCACGCTGGGGAATACAGTGTGATGGGGAATGGGACGACGGCAAGCCCGAGTGCCCGGCTTGTGGTGGCGGGACGGCCGGTTTTCACGCCGGTTGTGGCAAACGGAGCTCGCACCACGTTGCGAGTGCCTTATGCCGGGGCAGGGGTGACTTTTCAATGGTTCAAGGACGGCACGGCGCTGGAGGACACTCCGACACGGAGTGGCACCCGAAGCGCAGTGTTGGCAATTGCGGCATTTCAAGAAAGTGATGCCGGAAGCTATCAGTGCGAGCTTCGAGCGTTTGGCGAGGTGGAGATGATGGGCCCGTGCGACGTGCGCCTTATGCGAATCCCGGGGTTGGTGAACTCTCCTCCCACCCTGGGGAGTGTGATTGGTTCCTATCGATGGGAGTTACAGTCCTCAGAGGTGCAGACCACGTTCTCGATCACAGGATTGCCTAAAGGTCTACTTTACGATCCGGCGAAGCGGCTCGTTTCTGGCACCCCGTTGCGTCCTGGCGAATACAACGTTACGGTAACGCCGAACAATCCTGCGGGCGTGGGAGAGTCAAGGAGCTTTACGGTCGCGGTGGAAGCCATCCCGGCGGCCTTTCTGGGCCCGTGGACCGGTTTGATGGAGCGATCAAACGGCGTAAATGGTCTGCTGGGTGGCACCGTGAGGGCCACGGTTACCTCGACGGGAGCGGTGTCGGGGACGTTACGGAGTGGCTCAGTGTATCCCTTTGCTGGTCAGCTCAGAGGAATCGCTGCCGGGGATGCCACCCTGCGCGCCACGATCTCACGGGGGAAGAGTTCTCCGTTGATTCTGAGTCTGACGTTTCCCCGCAATGGACAACCAGCCAGTGGGTTGGTCATGGCTGGAGCCTATTCCGCTCCGGTGATTGCGAAGCGGGGAGCGGCCGTTCCGCCTGGGGTGCCTCCCGAAGTCAGCGCAATCCACTGTATTTTGGGGCTCTCGAATGAGGCGCAAATTGGCGATCCGGCCGTGCCCCAAGGAAAGGGTTGGTTGCGCTTGGTGCGTTCCGTGGGTAACGGCCGGATTGTGGTCTCGGGAACGGGACGCTTGGCCGATAGCACAGCGATCGCCTTCGCGACGGTGGAGTGTGAAGAGGGCGATTTGCCGATCCACTCCGTCTTTGAAGCTGGCAACGGCAGTCTAAGCGGCTGGGGACAGATTCTGGAAGTCGTGCCCAAACGTCATGAGTTCCTCGGACAGGTTCAATGGCGCAAGCTTCGACCGGTTTCCAGTAAGGACTACAGTTACCGGACCAGTGGTGTGAATGTCCTTCTGACTGGGCAGGGGGAGACGTTCATCCCGCCGGCCAGCGGCTTGAACATCCTTGGGAGTGCCGATGCGCTGGGGAACGCGCGAATTAGCTTTCAGGACGGGGGGCTGACGGGTGCCAAGCAGGGGGCTAGCCTCAATCAGACTTTCCGGCTCACGCCCTCCAGCCTAGCCATTTTCCCCGGGCCGGGAGTCAATCCGGCCGGGGTAACAATGACGATCAACCCGGCGACTGGGATCTTTACGGGGGCCTTTCGGCTGAGGGACGGGGCAATTACGAGGGATGTTTCGTATCAAGGACTCTTCTCCGGCACGACAGGGGAAGGCTTCTTCAACCTTCGGCAACTGCCAGCTCAATCCAGTTCCCCTGTGCTTTCTGGATCCGTGAAGGTCGGGGGAGCCCCATAAGTTCGCTCACTTCGCCGGGGCGGGCGACTGCTCAGGAGCAAGTGCGCTGGTCAGTGAAGCCGCTTTGGCGGTCGGAGTCGATTCGGCCGTCAGATCGCCCAAGGCATACTGGATGCCGTCTAGGAAGTGCTTTAGCATTGGTTTCGAGGTGTAGGTGGACTCATTGTGGCCGAAATTGGAGTAGAACACTCGGCCCCCGCCAAATTCGCGGATCCAGGAAACGGCGACTTCGCGTTTCGCGGCCTCTTCCGGGCTGGAGGCCTCGGCGGGTTTGTCTTTCTTGGGTTGGAGCAGTGGTGCTTGGTTTTGAGACTTGCTCATGTCGAGACTGACGAGGATACGGAGATTGTCTTTGCCCTGATAGGTCGCTGGATTGTATTGGTAAATCTCGTCTTTGTGCCAAAAACCCTTGCCTCCAAAGGCTTGGCTGATGGGGTGTCCGGCGTCATCGACCCGGAAGGCCCAGGTGCCGCCAGCGCCCCAGGGGTGCCCGTTGAAAATGCCGCCCATCATGGCGAGGGCTTCGGGCCAGTTGTCAAAATTATCGCTAGCGGCGTGGATCCCTGCGATGCCCTTTCCGGCGGCGAGAAAGTCCATGATCGCCTTGCGGTGCTCTTGGTTGGGGAACTTCAACCGAGTGGTGCTGTTGAACAGAATGACGTCGTATTGTTTCAAGTTCTCCGGGGTGAAGACGCTATAATCGTCCGCCAAGGTCGCCTCGAAAGCGCCGGTCTTTTTGCCCATGGTTTCCAAAGCGAAGTTCGCGGTGGGGATGGACGTGTGAATAAAGCCTTCGCAGAGCCAGAAAACGAGTATCTTGCGGGCGGACTTCGGGGGAATCGCCGGTGCCTCCGGGATCGCCGCAATGACGGCTTCTTTTTCGGGATCGGTCAACGGTTTGAGGCGGGCGGCCTTTTTCTCTTCCCAGGTCTGCGGTTGGGGCTTGTCCTGAGCAAGGGTGGACGCGGTAACCGCCAAGACGGACAAGGCGGCGGAAGTGATCCAAAGTCGGGTTGAACGGTTCATCACATGCCATTTCCAAAAGCGGGTATGGATTGGAAGTTCGTGTGGAAGAATGCGCTCTTGCCCTCCAAGTGCCGGACTGCTACCACAGGTCCGACAACCTTTGTAGCTGCCTGCATGATTCAAATTTTGGTTTTACTCTGCGCTCTGGTGGCCTGGATCGACACTGCGGAAGCCGCCGGGCCCAACGTGATCTTCATTTTGGCCGACGACTTGGGCTACGCGGATTTGAGCTGTCAAGGGGCCACGGACATCCGCACCCCCAACATTGATCGGCTGGCGCGGGAAGGAACGAGGTTCACGAGCTATTACGTGTCCCAGGCTGTTTGCACCGCAAGCCGAGCATCGCTCCTGAGTGGTTGCTATGCCAACCGAGTCGGGTTGCAAGGTGCGTTGAATCATACCAGCCGAATTGGAATCCACCCGGAAGAGTGGTTGCTGCCCGAAATGTTCAAAGACCGGGGCTATGCGACGGCATGCATCGGCAAATGGCACCTCGGGACCTTAGCGGAGTTCAATCCATTGCGGAACGGCTTTGATGAATGGCTTGGCCTTCCTTACTCGAATGACAATTCCAAGTATCATCCGGTCCTCGCGGCCGAGATGCCGCCATTGCCGTTGTATGACGGAGACGCGGTGATCGAACTCGACCCCGATCAGAGCCAGTTCACCAGGCGATTTACCGAGAGAGCGGTCCAGTTTATCGAACGCCATGAGGATCGGCCGTTTTTCCTATATCTGCCGCACGTCATGCCGCATGTGCCGATCTTCGCATCCGAGGCGTTCAAGGGGCGGTCATCCCGGGGGCTATACGGTGATGTCGTTGAGGAATTGGACTGGTCGGTGGGCGAGATTCTCCAAGCTCTGGACCGGCTGAATCTGGCTGGCGACACCTTGGTCCTTTTCTCCTCGGATAACGGGGCTTGGTTGAGTTACGGCGAGCATGCGGGGTGTAACCGTCCGTTCCGGGAAGGCAAGTTGACCTGCTTCGAAGGCGGGGTTCGGGTTCCGATGCTCGTTCGTTGGCCCGGGCAAGTTCCCGCTGGACGGGTGTGTGATGCGGCCTTTATGGCGATCGATTGGTTGCCTACGCTGACCGCTATCGCTGGAGGGAAGGACTCGAAGAGGAAGATTGACGGCGTCAACGCCGCCGCGCTGCTCTTTGGCCAGGAAAGCCCGCCCCCGCACGAAGCGCTCTTCTTCTACGCCGGTAACGAGTTGCAAGCCGTCCGCTCTGGACGCTTTAAACTGCATGTTGCGCATCCGTACTTGACGACAGCCGGGGAGCCTGGGCGTGGCGGAAAGCCCTCGGATTGGGGCAAAGGCGCGCCTCGTGCGATCACCGATTCCAGTATGGACGCCATTGCGAGCCGCCATGGCCAGAAGGTGGAGAGGCTCGAACTCTCCTTGTTTGATCTGGAAGCGGATCCCGCTGAAACTAAAAACATGGCGACAGATCACCCCGAGATCGTGGAGATGTTGGTTCGGCTTGTTGATCAGATGAGGGGAGATCTGGGGGACTCTTTGACGGGAGCGAAAGGAGAAGGCCGGCGTGATGCGGCTGAGAAAGCGCTTTGACAAACGTTGCTTTTCGTCGAAGGGGCGGAAATGCGATCCTTTGGGCAATTCTTCGTCGTCCTTGCTTTGGCGATCGCTTTGCCGTCGTGGCTCTGCCATGTCTTTGACTATCCTGACAACGTTGTGCAGGGCACAAAAGGGTATGACGTCGCCCGCGAGCAACGGAAACTGGAGCAGGCGGACCCCGATTGGGTCCTGATCGGCAACTCCATGCTGTTCACGCGCCTCAGTGCGCCCACGCTATCGGAGATTAGCGGAGCCAAAGTGAGCTTTCTGTCACGAGGGGGAAGTCAATCCGCGATCTGGTTTCTCTTCTTGAAAAAGGTCCTCCTGGCGTCCGAAGCGCGGCCGAAATTGGTCACTGTCTTTTTCCGGGATACGGACCTGACTTGGCCGGATTTCCGCGTGAAGGGGGGGAATGAGAAACCGATCGCCGATCTGCAGGGGCCAATGGAGCCGGAGTGGCAGCAAGTACTCGGACGCCGCGAAGGCAACCGTGAGAGTTTGTTTGGCTGGTTCTCGGGATTGCTTCGTGATGTGTTTCCCACCTCCGACCTCCGCCCGATGGCGCAACGGCAGATTCAGGAGCGTGCGTTCCGGATCACGCGGATCGGAACACGGGCGAACTCAAGCGTCAGGCGTGCCGAACTGAATGAACGGTTTTCGCTGGCGCATCTCCGCACCGATTTGGGGCTTGATGCTTCGGGGGCAGGGGAAGGGGTGGACAATGATCTCGCAACCGCCGGCGGCGAGGCGATTGATCCGGGCTTTTACGAAGACGGTCCGTTGGTTTTCGATGCATCGGCGGAAGCTTCGTTCCTTCCCCATTTGATCCGCTTGGCAAAGGCGAATCAGATTCAACTGCATTTTCACCGCATCAAACGAAAGCCTGCTTCGAATCACGCGCGTCCGGATGGCGCAGTCATGGCCACTTACATGAGGGAGCTGGCGAAATACCTAAAAGCTGAAGGCTGTTTCTTTACTGATGAGAGCGGAGACTTGTCCCTGACGTTGGAAATGTACGTGGACGGGGATCATATTTCTTCCAACAAGGAAATCCAAAAGCGGTATCTGGCCAACTTCTGGGAGCGGGTTCGCCCCTTGATCGGACCAGTGCTCAAACACTCATCGGCTAAAGGACTCTGAGATGGTTTTCCAGAGCATTGAATATCTCTTGTTTCTTGCGGCCGTCTTGGCCTTCTACTTCTGGCTTCCTGGGAGAGGGCAGAACGGCTTTTTGGTGCTGGCGAGCTATGTTTTTTACGGATGGGTCCATCCTTGGTATGTCGTCCTCATCGTCAGCGTGACGCTGATGGACTGGATCTGCGCAAACGGCATGGAGGACAGTTCCACGCCACAACGCAAAAGAGCGTTTTTCATCACCGCGATCACGGTGAATTTGGCGGTTCTCGGTGGCTTTAAATATTTCGGGTTCTTTGTGGAGAACTTCACCGCGGCCCTTAGCGCGATCGGTTTGATGCCAGCCCCATTACTTCTCAAGATCGCACTGCCGGCCGGGATCTCTTTCTTCACCTTCCAAAGTGTCTCGTATGCCGTCGACGTGTATCAAGGACGGACCAAAGCCTGCCGCTCGCTGATCGATTACGCGGCCTTCGTCTGCTTTTTTCCCCAGCTCGTCGCGGGTCCAATTGAGAGGGCCGCGCATATGATTCCGCAGTATCAGACAAGGCGTCTGGCTCATTGGGATCATCTCCGCGCCGGGGGCGTCCAGCTGCTCTGGGGGTTATTTCAGAAGGTGGCGATTGCTGACAACGCGGCGCTGCTTGCGGACAAGGTTTTTTCACTCGGCGATCCCTCTTTCCCGATCCTGTGGGGCGGTGTCATTGCCTTTGGGGTGCAGATCTATGCCGATTTCAGCGGTTATACGTCAATGGCCCGTGGATCCGCGCGGCTTCTGGGGATTGAGTTGTGCGCTAATTTTCGACACCCCTATTTGTCGGAAAGTCCACCGGAGTTTTGGCGTCGCTGGCACATTAGCTTGTCCACGTGGTTTCGTGACTATGTCTACATCCCGCTTGGAGGCTCAAGACAAGGCGGTTGGTTTTGGGCACGCAATCTTTTTCTGACGTTCTTGTTGAGCGGGTTTTGGCATGGCGCGGAGTGGAACTATGTCTTGTGGGGGGCGTTTCACGGACTTCTGGTGGTGAGTTGGCCCACTTTGACGGGCAGATTGCCCTGGCTGGCGCCGTCTTCGACAGCAAAGCCATCCCTTTCCGGCGTGGGGCGGATCTTGCTTACGGTCACCCTGATGCACGTGGGCTGGCTCTTCTTTCGTGAGCATTCACTTGCGATGTTGATGCATCAACTGACGCTGAATCCCCTCCACGCAAGTGCCGCGGAGTGGCGGATGGGCGTGGCGCTGGCCCTAGAGTCTATTTTCTACGGATTTCCGTTGCTGGTGGTCTTTCCTCTTCTGGATCGATTTGGCGTGCTGCGTCCCGGCGGCGCCTGTGGGGGGGCGGCGTCTTGGAAATGGTCGCTGGCGCAAGGGCTGGCGGCCGCAGCTTGTGTTTATGGGGCCGTGAGCCTTCGCTGCGAAGCCGGTGCCGACTTTATCTACTTCCAATTCTGAGGCCGCAAAACTCAGGGAGCAGAAACGCAAAGCGGCACCTCAGGGCGAGAATGGGAGACCATTATTTCACCCGGGTGCCGATCCGTTCAGCGGAAAATCACTCAGGGATGTTGGCGAGCTCGGAGGTGTCACCCCACTGGACGAGGCGTCCCTCGCGGAAGTAGACCAAGAGATCGCCATCGTCATCGGTTTTGTAGCGGACGACTTCGACTTTGCCGTGAACGCTGCTGTCGCGAGCGCCGACGGTTTGGAAGTCTTTGCCGAGCACCTTGATGACTTGCTCTTTCGACATGCCAAGAGACAGGCCTTGGGTCTTGTCCGACATCGTGCTGCAAGAGCTGAGGAGGGCCACGGCGCTGAGGCTGGCGAGGGCGAGTTTCAGAGAGGTCATGCGGCGGACTCTAGAAAGCCAATGTTTAAAATCAAGTCTGGATGTTTGCTTTTCCGTCAGGAATGTTTTTTTCGGCGATCATTTGGACAAGGGCGCTTACACTGGCCCTCGCATGCTTGCGCGGCGGACCATCATCCACATTGACATGGATTGCTTCTACGCGGCCATCGAAGTGCGGGAGCATCCCCACCTTGCGGGAACCCCAGTGGCGGTGGGGGGGCGGTCGAGCCGGCGCGGGGTTTTGACGACCGCGAATTACGAGGCGAGGAAGTTTGGCTGCCGATCCGCGATGCCGACTTTTAAGGCCTTGCGGCTTTGCCCTCACCTCACTGTGCTTCCAGTCCGGTTTGAGTTGTATCGCTCGGAGTCGCAACGAATCCGGGAAATTTTTGAGCAATTCACGGGTTTGATTGAGCCGCTCTCGTTGGATGAGGCCTATCTCGACGTGACGCACTTGCGGTCGCGGGGCGCCAACGTGGCGGCGGAGATTCGCGCCCGGATTTTTGAGGAGACTCGCCTGACCGCTTCAGCCGGGATTGCTCCAAACAAGTTTTTGGCCAAGGTGGCGAGTGATTTGCGCAAGCCAAATGGCCAGTATGAAGTGGCGCCTGGTGAAGTGGCGGACTTCATGCGGGAGCTACCCGCCGGCAAGATCTGGGGAGTCGGGAAACGGACGGCGGAGCGTTTGCAGGTGCTCGGAGTGCGGACGTGCGGCGATTTGCAGCGCTGGGATTTGCCGGGATTGACGCGGGAGTTTGGGAAATTTGGAGTCGAGCTTTACCAGTTGTGCCGGGGAGAGGACGATCGGGAGGTTACGCCGGACCGGGAGCGGAAATCGCTTAGCAACGAGCGGACATTCTCTGAAGATCTCACTGAGCTTGGCGATGCGATGGAGAAGCTGGAGCCGATTTTGGAGGAACTCGCGATGGACTGGCGTCATCGTCATCAGGACCGGCGGATTGTGAAGAGTTTCGTGAAACTGAAGTTCAGCGATTTCCAGACCACGACGGCCGAGCGTCCCGCACGGAGCATCGAACCGGCTGCTTACGCGCG
>CAMCXS010000122.1 GCA_945883495.1 Akkermansia muciniphila | reverse complement strand
GCCGAGATCGTGTTACCAGCCAAACTCCAACCGCTCCGCGCCGAGTGCGACGAGCTCACCGCCATTTTCGTCACGATTATCAAGCGAGCCAAGGAGGGCGCTTAAGCGCAATTCTTCCTTCATCATTCTTCCTTCAAACTTGCCCCGAGCGCGTGACTGCGTTTCTTCCTTCTTCATTCTTCCTTCTGACTTCCCCTGATCGCCATCTTCGTCACGATCATCAAACGAGCAAAGGAGAGCACTTAAGCGCATTTCTTCCTTCCTCATTCTACCTTCAGACTTCCACTTACGAAGAAACCCCGGGGCCTCTCATCCGCGAGCGGGTGAGGAAGGGATCCCGGGGTCAACCCTTCAAGCTTGCGGTCACTGGGGCCCGGGCGCAACCCCTTTTCTCCGCTGCGGATAGGTGAAGGGATCGGCATCATGGACCCGGTGACGTTCCAGCAGATTGAAGGCATTCTCCACACGGAGCGGCTGGACTCCTACCGGCAGGATGGAGCGGATCCCACCGTCACTCTGTCCCGTTATCTGCTGAACGTGGCGCTTAGCGAATCGCTATACCCGGCGCTCCAATTCGCGGAAATTGGTCTCCGCAATGCGGTACATCGGGAACTCACGGCGCGCTGCGGCACGGATCGCTGGTACGACTCACCACAGGCACGGCTCACTGCGTGGCAGCTGGATAAGGTCGCAGAGGCGAAAGAAGCCTTGCAAAAACGCCGCAAATCACTCACCGCCGGTCGCGTTGTGGCCGAACTCACCTTCGGTTTCTGGACGGGTTTCTTCAACAACGCCCACGCCCGCACCGGCATAGGCTCCTATCTTTCTAAGAACGCCTTCCCCCACGCTCCAGCGACAGAGCAATACCAGTCCAAGCTCGACAAGCGCTGGCTGGAAATCCGTGACCTCCGCAATCGCATCTTTCATCACGAGCGCATTCTGCACTGGAAGGATCTCGATATCCGGCACCAAGCGATTCTCGAAATCATCGCCTGGATGTCCCCGGAACTGCGGGACGTAGCCAACACCCTCGATCGCTTCGCTTCCATCCGCGCGGCGGGTTTAAACCCCTGGACCGCCAAGCTGCAAAACCGCTGGCCGAAGCCGTAAGGCCAAATCCATCGCTTCGGAACGCTCTTCCCCCTCCTCACTCTTCATGTTTCTCCCTCGCATTGTGGCGAAAGTTGCGTCATGTTGGTGTCTTCCCGTACCCGCAATGCCGCCCCGTTCCTCCACACCTGTCGCGAAGAAACCGAAAACAGACTCCACCGCCAACCTCGGCTTCGAAGCCAAACTCTGGCTCGAGCCAAAGGCAGAAGTGAGAGTGCAGAAGGAGGAAATTCAGAATCGTGAAGGAAGCGAACGGCCTCAAGGAGCGCACCAAGCAGTTTGCGCTGCGCATCATTCGCCTGTTCGGAAGCCTGCCAAAATCGACCGAAGCTCAGGTTTTGGGCAAACAACTGCTCCGCTCGGGAACCTCGGTCGGCCCCAATTACCGGGAAGCCCATCGCGGACGAAGCAAAGCCGAGTTCATCGCCAAATGCGGCGATTCGCTGAGGGAATTGGAAGAGTCAGCCTATTGGCTGGAACTGCTCGTCGACGACGAGATCGTGGCAGTGTCCAAACTGCAACCGCTCCGAGGCGAGTGCGACGAATTGACTGCAATTTTCGTCACGATCATAAAACGAGCGAAGGAGAGCACCTAGCCGCATTTCTTCCTTTATCATTCTGCCTTCAAACTTCCCCCGAGGGCGTGACCGAGTTTCTTCCTTCCTCATTCTGCTTTCAAACTTCCAAGGCACTGGCTGGAACTGCTCGTCGAAGCCGAGATCGTGTTACCAGCCAAACTCCAACCGCTCCGCGCCGAATGCGACGAGCTCACCGCCATTTTCGTCACGATTATCAAGCGAGCCAAGGAGGGCGCTTGAGCGCAATTCTTCCTTCATCATTCTGGCTTCAAACTTCCAAGGCTCTGGCTGGAACTGCTCGTCGACGCCGAAATCGTGTCAGCGGCCAAACTGCAACCGCTCCGAGCCGAGTGCGACGAATTGATCAAAAAATGCCAACAGTAACAATCTTCTCCGGCCTGACTGCCTCCGGGAGGGCGGTATGGCTAGAGGTGGCCGTCTTTCTTGAGGACAATGGAATACCATTGGCTATGGTAAGCAACTCGCTATGTGGCGAACCCATCTTATTTGTCGTTGATCAGAATCGCGACGGTGTTCTGAAGCAGATCATCTGCGATCTAAAGAAAATGGAGGAATTGCCTTAGTATGCCATTTAGCGCTCAAGTGATCAGAGTTCTGATCGCATCTCCGTCCGACGTTGACGATGATCGGGACGTTGCGGTGCAGGTCATTCAGAAATGGAACGATTTACATTCAGCTGAGAGGCAAGTGGTAATTCTTCCAGTGCGTTGGGAAACGCACTCAGTTCCAGAATACGGATTACGTCCTCAAGGCGCATTGAATCGCCAAATTGTAGATAATTGCGATATGGTTATCGGAGTATTCTGGACTCGACTCGGCACCGACACGGGTGAGGCTGCCAGTGGAACCATCGAAGAAATTGAGCGTGTGGCGGCCGCCAATGGCGATGTTATGTTGTATTTTTCACAGGTGAAACAGGATCCAGCGTTGATTGATGTGCAGCAATTGCAGAAATTGCGAGAGTTCAAAGAGCGAATCCGCCTAACTGCTCTTGTGGAGAGTTACCGGACACTTGGGGAATTCCAGGATAAGTTGTCCAGACAACTGGATATCAAGATTAGAGAATGGATGGTAGCCTTCAATCCACAAGGTGGCGCTTATGCGCCACCGCATACAGTTATTGAGTTTGAGTTCGCGGATCCTATGACGGGCAAGTCTTTGGGCAAAACTCTTGCACGTAAGCATAAGTATCTCAATTTCACTGGTTTTGAAACCCTTCCGGATTTCGAGGGGGCTCGAGGGAAAGTTCAGGCCCCCGATGTGTCGGTAGCCAATCCCTTTGTCGGGTTGGGCAGTCTTACCACCGTAAATTCAGATTATTACCGGGAGTTCGTCAGTTTTGTGTTTGCAAAGAGTTTTTTCACCCCTGTTCGCTTTTTCCTCAAAAATATTGGAGGAATTGGTGCACGCGACGTTTTTGTCCAGCTTGAGTTTAGGAGTGAATCAGAGCCATTCGTATTGGTCAATTGGTCTGACATTCCGAAAGATGAACCCAAGGAACTCAGGCAGCGATGGTCCTCACCTTACACAACGTCACCTTCTAGTTATGTTGGAGCCGCCGATACCGTGTGGACCTGGGAAATCGAACTTTCCGCATTGCAGCCCCAGCGGGCCTTAAGTCCGGAAGCTGAGATTGCGATCGGAATAGGCAGATCTGGTAAAATCTCTGTCAGCGCAGAGATTTATGCTGATACTTTGCGTGTTCCAGTGGTGAATCAGCTGCAAGTAGAGATTGAGGTTGAGCAAATAGCTATTGAAGTCGACGACATTGTTGCGGCTCTCAGAGAACGAGCAGCCAGGGAGCAAACCTCTTTGAACCAGACGTCGATTTTCAGCGCAGTCCCTACGCAGGCTACAAACAACGTAGGGCCCCAAGGGAGCGAACGATAGGTTGAAAGCGACAGAGGCGGGTGGACATCGTCCTGCGCAGGCCCTCAGAGTGAGGAGTGTAATCCAGCAGACATAGTCACTTTGCGCATTGATGTGGCCGTCGGCTGCGTGCAGTGAGCCATGACGCGTTTAGAACTTATCCTACGCACCCGCATTCATAAACCGAATCTCCAACTGCCGGATCATCGGCTGCGCCAGGGCTTCGAGGAGGTCCGCCTTCGATTTCCCAGAGTGCGCCTTCCCTAGAAAGCCGCGACAGACTTCGACGACGTCGTCCTTGCGAAAGGCGCCACAGGCGGCGTGGACGCGGCGGCGGACTTCGGGGGAGTCGGGGGATTTCCAGGACGGGATCTCTTGCTTGGCTGGTGCTTGTGGTGCGGACTTCAGTCCGCAAATCCCAGACTGAAGTCTGGGCTACTCTCCCAACGTGACGATCGACTGGACCTTGGACCTTGCGGGAAAGTGCGACTCGCCCTTTTCCCTATTCGCCAAGCGAGGCTTTTGCCTTTCTTGCGAACCCCGCGGAGGACATCTATTCCGTCATGGACGGCGAACCGTTTGACGCCCGTGCGTCCTTCGTGCGGCTGCGCCTCGACACCAAATGACCTTGAGCTGCGCTCCCGGAGCCGTTGCGATCACCCGATGATCTCGGAAACGATTCCGCAGCTTCGAGAACTCACCCCGGAAGAGAAGCTCACCTTGTCGGACGAGTTGTGGCGCGAGGTCACCGGCGAGGAACCTGGGATTCCTGATCCGGATCTCGTGGACAAATTGAATCAGCGGTTCGCTGAATTTGAGCAGAACCCAGAGTTAGGGATTTCCGCCGACGCGATGAAGCAGCGCTTCAAACGCGGGAGTCCGCGCCAAGCAGACGTTGAAGAGCTACGAAGCCGCTGTGACGCAGTTTCGGCCTTTCGGGGGAAATCCGACGGTGTGGCGGCAGGCGGAGTTGCTTCAGCGCGGTTGAGAGTTGAGGGGGGATGCTTGATGGAATGAATCGGCGCGAGATTTCCCTTTCTCGCTGGGGATGAACGTGGATACTTTGAGGGCAATGAGCAGTCTGGCCCAGGAAGTGGAGGAGACTCTTCGGATGCTTGACCCATCGACCGCCGCGAAGTTCGAGCAACTGGTTCGAGATGCGGTGGCCTTGGTCCGGCCGTCCGGAAAAACATCCACTTTGGAATCGTCCTACTTCGATTCCGTGATCGGCGCCTTCGCCGACATCGAGTTCGATCGTCCAGCACAGGGCGAGCTTCCACCCGGCAAGCCGTGGTGACGTGACGTGACGATGTGGCTGCCTGACACCAACTTTTGGATCCACATCCCTCAAGAGCCCCGGCGGTCCGGCTGCGGCGCGATTTCGTCAATGTCAGCCCGGCGATCTGAAGAGTTCCGTCGTCGTCTGGGCGGAACTTCTCCACGGCGCCAGGAAGTACGGACTGCCGGAGAGGCGCCGGCAAATCATTTATCAGTTGCCGCTACTTGAGCTTGGCGATTTCCTCCAAGGCTTTGCGGGATTCGGCGAACTTGGCGAGGGCGACGTCGGTGGTCTCGGAGCGAGGTTTGGGATAGGCGGCGTTGGCGGCGGCGCGGATGGCTTCGGCGTTCTTCGCGATCAGGGCGGCGAGTTCGTCGGCTTTGCGTTTGTCGGAGCTGGCGGACTCGGCGGTGGACTTGGCTTTCTCCAGCGCCGTGGACTTGGCTTCGAGGGTGGCTTTCAGCTCATCCAACGCGGTTGGTTCGGGAGCGGGCGTGGTGGCGGCGGCTTTGTCGAGGGCGGTTTTGGCTTCCGCTTGGGCCGCTTGCGCCGAGGTCACCGCTTTGCGTGCGGCGCTTTCCTTGGCCGCTACGGAGGCCACGAGACTCTTGGCTTCGGCGATCAGCCCGGCCGATTCCCGGACGGCGCGGCGTTCCGCGATGATATCGCGCCACGGATGCAGCGAAAAGCCCTCGCCCAGGCCGCCGACGCCGTTGAGCAAGGCTTGGCACTTTGCGGTGATTTGGGTGAGAGCCGGCGCATCATTCACCGCTGGCCCTGATCCAGGGAAGATCAGGTAGGTGATTTTGAGATCACTGACCGGGCGTTGGTAGGGGCCGGCGCTTTCATCGATCGTCCGGGCGAGCAGGAGCGAAGCCTCGCCCATTTTCCACGATGGGCCGCTGTCCCCGCAGATCGCGGGATAAATTTTGTCGCCGTAGATCACGACCGCGTAGTCACCGATCGAGGGATGGTGGGAAACACTGCCTTCGTGGCGGACGATGGAGAGGGGGAGGACGATGAACGGATCCGCCTCCGCGATGAGATAGCTGCGGCTACCGAGGTCCGAGATGATTCGTTTCAGCTCCGTGCGGCGCTCACTGAGGTACCGGTTCCGCTCCGGCGTGAGGCCTTTGATGGCGTATTCGGCCTCGACCTCTTCAAGTTCCTTCTTCAGGCGGGGCAGCAGGGGATTCTCAACCTTGGTTTTCTTCGGCCAACCGTAACTGGTGGTCGGTTGATAGTAGCGGGAGAGGGAGATGTAGTCGTCAATCGTCGGCATGCGGTCGCCATCGGAGCCGTCCGCGACGACGTCCATTTCGCCCTGGACCAAGACGGCCTTCTGGCCGGACTCGGGATGAGTGAGGTCGAGGATGGTTTCGCAGTCAAAATAGTTGTGCCGGGTCTCGAGTTGCTCCAGGCGGGTGACGCTCGATTTGATGCGCTCGTGCTTGAGGGAGTAGAGCTTGTTGAAGAAGGGCGAAACCTTGGCGGCGGGGAGCAGCTTTTCCAAGCCCGGGAGGATCGAGGGGAGGCTGGGGTTCAACGCGCTGAGTTCGGCGACGCTGGTGTTGGCCTTGGGGACGGCGACTTTGAGGGTGACCTGAAGCTCGTAGGATTCCGGGGTGACTCGTTCTTTCGTCGCGGTATCGCCTTCGGTCAGGTCAAGGACGGTGCGGACGCCGATGCCGTTGAAGAGCTTGGCGACATCGTATTCCCGGCGGGGCAAGGTCTCGGGCACGGGTTCCAGATCAGGCGCCGGAGCGGGCGGGGGCGGAGTGGCGGGCGCGGGTTGCGTGGACGGCGCGGTGGCTTGAGCGGCTTGGACTGCTTGCGCGGCTTCGGCTTTGGCGGCGGCCTCGCGGGCGGCGAGTAAGTCCACCTTCTGTTCGAGCTCGGAAATGCGGCGACGCGCGGCTTCCAGTTCGGCGGCGCTTAACGCAGCGGACGCTCCGTTCTCGGCCTGCGGACGCACCAGCTTGCGGAACTCTTTTTTGGCCCGGGAACCGGTATCGGTGAAGTAGACGAGGAAAGGAATCGAAATGAGGGACGCCAGAATCACCAGGAGGAACAAGTTCCCAAGGGCGTTGGAGATCGACGACTGAGGCAAACCGGCGGTCGATGGCTTGTCCGCGGCGGCGGATTGGCTCTTCTCCACCGATGACGCGATCGGGTTTTTAGGTGGTTCCGGGGACGTTGGTGAAATCGCCATGGTGACTAAGGCCAGGGCCATCATTCGGATGAACTCTAGCCGTGCGCAAGCATCGACTGAGAGGATGAGGCAGGTTTGACGCCAAGCCGCAAGTGAGATTCAACCGGAAGACGGATCGATGGAGATTGACATTGTCCCTCTTTCTTTGTTGGATCGAGCCTTCGAATGAGAAACGTGCTCCTCCCGGTGTTTGCGATTGCCATGATGTGCTTGAACACTGGATGCGGGGCATTGCACAACCCGATCGGCGCGGCCGCGGGATTGGCCAAGGCCGCGGCTTCGACGGCATCGGGAGCGGCCCATGGAATGGCCGGCGCTGCCCGCACCGCGACGGGACTGGCGGTGGGCGGGACAAAGACTGCCGCTCAGGCCGCCGTTCGCGCTGGAGTGAAAGTTGCCCCCTACGCGGCGGCGGCGGCGTTGTGACTTAAATCCGGTGGTCGGTCCGAGATTATGGGGTTGCGTCCTGGACCCTTGCTTTCTACTATCCTTCTGCGGATTCCTCTGCTGCGAGTCCGGAAACATCCAACCATCTGCAACTGAATGCTCAACAACCTGAAAACTTTGACGCTGACGGCCGCCGGGCTGCTCGTGGCCAACGCTGCCGTGGCTCAAGACAAGATCGACTTCGCCACCCAAATCTATCCGTTCGTCAAAGGCAGCTGCGCCCAGTGCCATCGCCCGTCTCACACGGATGAGCGTGGACGGACCAAGCGCCCCAAGGCAGATCTCGTGATCACGAACAAGGCGGACTTCATGAAGGGCGGAGAGAGCGGCCCGGTGATCGTGGCCGGCAAGCCCGACGAGAGCCCGTTCTTGCAGCGCACCCTGTTGCCGATCGATGATGACGATCACCAGCCGCCTCAAGGCAAGTCCCCCCAGTGGACCGATGCCGAGAAGGCGCTCTTCAAGAAGTGGATCGAGCAAGGTGCCGATTTCGGGGCTTGGACCGAAGACAAGACGCCGAACGACGGCCTGGAGTGGGACGGCAAGGAATTCCCCGCCGATAGCACCCGCACCGCCAAGGGCTGATCCCTTCGAATCTTCGTAATTCTCAAACGTGGGGCCGGAGTCTGAAAACAGGCTGCGGCCCTTCGTGCGTTTCGGGGGACTCGTTGACAGTCCCGGGTTGCGCCCTATAGGAGGAACATGACCCCTCGCGTTTTCTCTGTGTGGTTCTTCTCCTGCGTGGCGGTAGGAGCCCTCTCCGCGCAAGGACCGGCTCCGGCGAGCGCTCCCGCCGCCGCCCCAGTTCCCGCTCCCGCTGAGGCACCGGTCCCTGCTCCCACGGCTACGGCTCCGGAGAAACTGAAACTGGCGCCCGGTTTCCGCGCGGAACTCCTCTATTCCGTGCCCAAAGAAACCCAAGGCTCTTGGGTGGCGATGACGGTTGATCCGCAGGGGCGCCTGATTGTTTCCGATCAAAACGGCCTGCTTTACCGTTTCCGTGTCCCTGCTGCCGGCGACATGCTCCGTCCGGAGGATATCCAAGCCATCCCGCTGGAGATCGGCCACGCCCAGGGGCTGCTGCACGCGTTTGGGGCGCTCTACGTGATCGTGAATTCCAACGACCGGACCAAGGGACTCTACCGGGTTCGCGATACCAACGGCGATGATCAATATGACGAGGTGACCCTGTTGCGTGAGTTTCCCGACCGGGCCGGAGAGCACGGACCCCATGCGGTTCTACTGGGGCCGGATGGCAAGTCGCTCTACGTCGTTTGCGGAAATCAAACCCCACTGCCCGCCTACGACCGGACCCGGACGCCTCCGTATTGGGGCGAGGATGAGGTGGTGCCCCGCATTTACGGACGCGGCTTCATGAAGGGCGTGCTCGCTCCGCGGGGGTGGATCGCCAAGACCGATCCGGACGGTCAAACTTGGGAGATCATCGCCACCGGATTCCGCAATCCCTACGACGCCGCGTTTGATCGCAGCGGAGAGCTGTTCGCCTTCGACGCAGACATGGAGTGGGACATCAACACGCCGTGGTATCGGCCCACCCGGGTCAATCACGTGGTCAGCGGGGCGGACTTCGGTTGGCGCAACGGCTCGCACAAGTGGCCAGAATATTACGTCGATAGCTTTGGCGCGGTGATCAACGTTGGTCCCGGCTCTCCAACGGGGGTGACGTTCGGCTACGGGGCCAAGTTTCCGGCGAAATACCAGGACGCTCTGTTCATTTGCGATTGGAGTTATGGCAAGCTCTACGCGATCCATCTCAAGCCGTCTGGATCGACCTTCGTGGCCGAGAAGGAGGAATTCCTGGCCGGGCAACCGCTGCCGTTGACCGACCTGGTTGTGCATCCGCGCGACGGCGCGCTCTATGTGGCGGTGGGAGGACGCAAGGTTCAGTCCGGGCTCTACCGCATCAGCTACGTGGGCAAGGAATCCACTGCTCCGTCCGTCCCGGCGCCGGGCTCGTTGGCGGACCCCGCGCGGAAACTGCGGCATGAGCTGGAACGTTTGCACGGACAGGTGACGGCGACGGCGATCTCCCGGGCTTGGCCATACCTAGGGCACAAAGATCGCGGAATCCGCCATGCGGCGCGCGTCGCGTTGGAACATCAACCGTACGAGCAGTGGAAAGGTTTGGCGGTGACCGAGACGGAACCAGCGGCGCGGTTGACCGCTTTGGTGGCTTTGGCCCGGGTGGCGCCTGAGGATTCCGGGATGCGGGACAGCTTGCTGGATGCGTTGAACACAATGGAGTATGCGGCGTTGCCCCCGGCGCTCCGTCTCGATTGGCTGCGCGCTTATGAATTGGTGTTGGTCCGGCACGGCGGCGGCTTCCCGAGTCAACTCCCGGCTCCGCAACGCGAGGCCGCCATCGCGACGCTCGATCCGCTCTACCCGGCCCGCACGGCGGCGGAAAACTTGGAGCTTACGCGGATTTTGGCGAACCTCGGGGCGCCTTCGCTCCCGGTGAAAGCGGTGGAACTGCTGACGGCCGCGCCTTCCCAAGAGGAACAATTGGGCTACGCCACGAACTTGCGGCTGGCGCGTGAGGGCTGGACTCCCCAGGCGCGCAAGAGCTTCTTCGAGTGGTTGGTGCGCGCTCAAACCTTCCGGGGCGGGGCCAACCTGGAGCTTTTCGTCGCCGAGATCAAAACCGACGCCGAGGCCGGTTTGAGCGAAGCGGAAACAGTGGAATATGCGGAACTCCTGGCCCGCAAAGCCGAGGGCACGGGGCCACAATTCACGACGGCGGTCCGGGACTTCGTGAAAGCCTGGGTGACGTCGGATTTCCATGACGTCATCAACGTTGGTCTGGAAGGCAATCGCGACTTCGAGAACGGCCGCCGCATGTTTGGCGCGGCCAGTTGCTACGCCTGTCACCGGTTCAACGACCAAGGTGGCGCTGTCGGGCCAGACCTGACGTCCGTGGCGGGCAAGTTCAGCCCGATGGATCTGCTGGAGTCCATCATCGAACCTAGCAAAGAGATCTCGGACCAATACGGGGCCATGGTGTTTGAGCTCAAGGATGGGACCCAAGTGGCGGGCCGGATTGGCAATCTGAGTGGGGATGTCTACCAGGTCTCCACGAACATGTTTGAGCCTGGCAAATTCACGTCCGTGCCGGCGGCTCAGGTGAAATCGATTACGCCATCGCCCATTTCGATGATGCCTCCCGGGTTGATTTACACGCTGGAGAAGGACGATGTCTTGGACCTGCTGGCGTATCTGCTATCGAAGGGGAATGCGGAGGATCCGATGTTCCACTGAGGCGACGCGAGGCTTTTTGTGTGCCAGAATTGTCAAGTAATCTTAAATAATCGCGTGACAGGCGCGGCCAACGGTGTAGGATGGTTAACATGAAGACCCTATACCTTCTCTTCGCTCTGGCGTTGATGTATTTTGGGTGGTCGTACAGCTCATGGGAAGTCTCCGCTGGATACGGAGACGAGTCGGCTCGTCCGATGTTTCCTTCTGAGCTGCGCACGGTGGAAGGACTTCCCCGGTGATCGGGCCTGCGAGTCAGGCGGTCGTAAATTTCCAAACAAAAAACTGTTCAAAAAGTCCGCGTTCATGCGTAGCGTAGGGCGTGGCTGGTTTCATCGAGTTGCACGCCCGAAGTGCCTTCAGTTTCCATCGGGGGAGTTCTCACCCCGAGGAACTGGTGGCTCGCGCCGCTGAACTGGGCTTGGATGCGTTGGCGATCACGGATCGCGACGGCGTCTACGGATCGGCGCGGGCCAATGTCCGGGCGCGGGAAGTCGGATGTCCGTTCCGGGCTCTCGTCGGCGCGGAAGTGACCTTGGATGACGGCGCGGTTTTGCCCGTGCTCGCCGCCAATCGGGCGGGGTATGCGAATCTTTGCCAGTTGCTGACCCGGGGAAAGCTCCGAGCCGGCAAAGGGGAAGGTTGTGTCACCTGGACGGAATTGGAGGAGTTCAGCTCTGGTCTGCACGTCTTGACGGGCGACGAAGAAGGGCCGTTGCGCCGTGCCTTGGGAGAGGACGTGGCTGATACGGAGGCGGCGGCGACGGTGCTGCGCAACCTGGTGCGGATTTATGGGCAAGATCGCGTCTGGGTGGAGGTGCAGCGGCATCGGCTGCGGGGAGAACGGCTGACCGGTCGGGTATTGAGCGACCTAGCCGAGGCGCACCGCTTGCCCGTGGTCGCGAGCAATGGCGTCTGCGCCGCGAGACCGGAAGGGCGGAAGTTGCTCGATGCCTTTACGTGCCTGCGGAACTACACCCGGTTGGATCTGGCCGGGACGCTCCTCGCGCAGAATTCGGAACGGCATGTGAAGGGCGCCGCGGAGATGCAGGAGCTCTTTGCGGATCAACCGGAGGCGCTTCGCAACACGTTGCGGTTGGCGGAACAATTAGAGTTCACGCTTGAAGACCTCGGGTATCAATTTCCCCGTTTTCCAACGGCGGAGGGAGAGAGCGAAGACTCCATCCTGCGCCGGGAAACTTACGCCGGGGCCAAACGCCGTTACGGGAAGATCACGGCGGCGGTTCGCCGCCAACTGGAGCATGAGTTGGACCTGATCAAGCGGCTCGGGTTCTCCGGATATTTCCTAATCGTGTGGCAAATCACCGAGTTTGCCCGGGAACAGGTGATTCTCGCCCAAGGGCGGGGGAGCGCGGCGAACAGCGCGGTTTGCTACAGTCTGGGGATCACGAATGTCGATCCGGTGGGCGGAAATCTCTTGTTTGAGCGGTTCTTGAGTGAGGGCCGGACGTCGTGGCCGGACATCGATATTGATTTGCCGAGTGGCGACCGGCGGGAGGCGGTGATCCAAGAGGTGTTCCGGCGCTACCAGCCGCGTGGGGCGGCGATGACGGCGAACGTGATCACCTACCGGACCAAGAGCGCGATGCGGGAGATGGGCAAAGTCCTGGATTTGCCGGAAGACGTGTTGGGACGATTCTCGGACCTGGGCGGGCACGGAGATTACCCGGAAACGGCGGAATTACGGGAGCGCTTGGAGATGGCGGGCATGCCGAGGCGGCACCCGCGGATGAACATCGCCATCGAGCTGGCGCAGAGCGTCATCGGATTGCCGCGCCATTTGGGCCAGCACTCCGGGGGGATGATCATCTCGGATCGGCCGTTGGACACGGTGGTGCCGCTGGAGAACGCGTCGATGCCGGGCCGCGTGGTGGTGCAATGGGACAAGGACGACTGCGGGGATCTCGGCATCATCAAGGTGGATCTGCTCGGGCTCGGGATGCTTTCGGCCATTCAGGACACGCTGAACGTCTGCGTGGAACGAGGCCGGCCGGTGGATTTGGCACAATTGCCCAAGGATGATCCGGCGGTGTTCGACATGCTATGCCGGGCGGACACGGTGGGGCTGTTCCAGGTGGAGAGCCGGGCGCAGATGGCCACGTTGCCGCGGATGCAGCCCAAGGTGTTTTACGACATCGTCATCGAAACCGCCCTGATCCGGCCCGGACCGATCGTGGGGAAAATGGTTCATCCCTACCTCAACCGGCGCAATGGAAAGGAGCCGGTTGACTACATCGATGCGCGGTTCGAGCCGGCGTTGGCGCGGACGCTGGGCGTGCCGTTGTTTCAGGAACAGGTGCTGCGGATGGCCATGGTGATCGCGGATTTCACCGGGTCCGAAGCGGAGGAGCTGCGGCGCGCCATGAGCTTTCACCGTTCCCCAGAGCGGATGAACCGGGTCATGAGCAAGCTGCGGCGCGCGATGACGAGCAAAGGTGTGGAGCCGGATTTGCAGGAACGAATCGTGACGGCGATTCAATCCTTTGCTCTTTACGGATTTCCGGAATCGCACGCCATCAGCTTTGCCTTGATCGCCTATGCCAGTGCTTGGCTCAAAGTGCACCGGATGGCGGAATTCTACGCGGGTCTGATCAACAATCAGCCGATGGGCTTCTACTCGGTGGCCACCTTGCTCCAGGACGCCAAACGGCACGGTATTCGGGTCTTGCCCGTTTGCGTGGCGCAATCTGGCGCGGTTTGCGAGGTGGTGTCGGACTCGGAGATCCGGCTCGGGCTCTCCCATCTCAAGGGCGTGGCTCACACGACTGCGCAACGGATCGTCCAGTGCCGGGCCCAAGCGCCATTCAGCTCTCTCGGGGATTTTCTGCATCGCACCCGAGTCGCCCAAGACGAGCGGCGGGTGTTGGCTCACGCGGGAGCCCTCAACGCCTTGCCGGGAGCCGGGCACCGGCGGGCGGCGTTGTGGAAATCCGAGCCGGCCTTGCGGGAGGAAGATCTGTTTTCCCGATTGGAAACTCCGGCGGACCGGTTGCCGCAGATGACGCCGGTGGAACGGTTGCAGGCGGACTACGCCACGCAGCACCTCACGACCGGGCCGCACCCGATGTTTTACCTGAGGGAATCGCTCCCGGAACTCTGGCGAGCCACGGATTTGCCCAAAGCTCAGGACGGGGAGCTGGTCGTGGTCGGAGGTTTGGTGATTTGCCGCCAACGTCCCGGAACCGCCAAGGGGCACGTCTTTCTCAGCTTGGAGGACGAGACCGGGATTGCCAACATCTTCGTCCCGGCGGCGACCTTTGAGCAGTTCCGCCTCGTGATCACGCAGGAGCCGTTTTTGAGAATCCAAGGCCGTGTGCAATCCCAAGACGGAGTGGTTTCCGTCTACGCCTTGCACCTGGAACCCTTGCCCTTCGCTCCCGTATCGGAGGTTAGTTCGCATGACTTTCGCTGAGCCTATAAGCCTCCCGACTAACTCGATCCAGTTTACTGGGTGGGAGCGAGGGGACCAAGCTGGGTGGAGTGGGAGTGTTGATGAACCGATTCAAACTCGATTACGTGCTCGTGCTCGTAATGGAAACACCGTTGAACCTCCAGGCTAACTTGCGAGCCCCGGAGCCGAAAAGTTACACTCCGTTCCCCATCCGCGCGCCGTGGATTGTCTGCTAAACCTAAATCCGGGAATGGTTTGGGCTCGCACAAAGCCACGAAGGCACAAAGAATCTAGTGGGAAATCAGCTTTGGGCATTTTGGCGATTCATCTATCGGGTGAGCCCCAGATCCTCCCCACAAGCCATGTGATCCCGCATCTACTTCGTGCCTTAGTGGCTTTGTGCGAGGTGACTATCTTCCTTTCAAGGTTGAACTTCCGGGCTAACTTGCGGGCCCGGGAGCCGAAAAGTTACTCTCCGTTCCACTTCGGCGCCCCGTGGTTTGCTTGCTAAATCCGGAAATGGAATCATCTCACGCGCGCGGAGACGCGGAGAGTCAGAGAGGATATTGGTTTTGGTGAACTTGAGGCGCTCACTCACGAAGTGGGCGCCGGCGGACAAGCCTTCCAGCAATCAAAATCCCCAGTCCTCCGCGCCTCGGCTTCTCCGCGTGAGCCCAGACCAATCCCGTTTTTCGGCTAAGCCTCCCGACTAACTCGATCCAGTTTACTGAGCGGGAGCGAGGGGACCGAGCTTGGTGGAGTGGGAGTTTTGATGAACCGATTCAAACTCGATTACGAGCAGGAGCACGAGCACGAGCACGAGATTGAAAACGAACTTCGTCTCCTTCCATCGGCCCTTCGTAAGCAGGTGCATTTGCAAACCAGCAGTCCCTGGTATCGCTATCTATTTTGGGACCTTATCGACAGGCGGCCGGGGCCGTGGTGGCGGCA
>CAMCXS010000121.1 GCA_945883495.1 Akkermansia muciniphila | reverse complement strand
GCCCTGAGCCGGTTGATATCGTCCGGCATTTCCGAAGCCGAGGCGCGTCAACTTCTCGGGCTCCCGACGATCCAGCCGTGATGATCCAGCCGTGATGATCCAGCCGTGATGATCCAGCCGTGATGATCCAGCCGTGATGATCCAGCCGTGATGATCCAGTTTACGGGGCGAGAGCGAGGGGACCAAGTTGCAAAGCGGCCCGGGCCGTTTCCGATTGAGCCCGCCCCGCGCGGCGTTTATGACAAGGATCGACCGATCGATGAATGCCCCGAAAGACCCTTTCCACGACGCCCGGGTGAAGTCCGGCGTCTTGCCCTGTGAGTTCCAAGGCGAGACCGTGCCGATGATTCTCCGCCACGAAGACGTGCGCAAGGCGGCCAAGGACTGGCAGACGTTCAGCTCGGATGCTCCCTTTCGCGTCCCGATTCCGTCCGAGGAAGAAGTGCGCTCCATGCGGCAACTGCCGATCGAGACGAATCCGCCGGAACATAGCGAATACCGGGAGATCGCCGAGCCGTTTTTCCAACGCGCCAAGCTGCCTGAGGTGATCGCGAAGGTCGAATCGCTCATTGACCAGATGCTCGACGCCGCTTTGGGGCGCGAGTCGATTGAGATCGTCGAGGAGTTTGCGCTGCCGATTCAGTCGCGTGCCCTGACGTATCTGCTGAACGTTCCCGAATTCGAGGCCGACATTTGGATCGGATGGGGAATTCACGTCTTCAAGGTGGGCGATGGCGCCAAGAAGGGGGATGCGCTGGAGACGTACCTGCATTCGCAGTTCGACCGGGCGGAGGCGTTGCCCGGACCGGATTTCTTTAGCGCGTTGACCCAAGCCGAGTTTCGAGGACGGAAACTGACCCGCGAGGAATGCATGGGATTTGGGAATCTCACCTTTGCAGGGGGCCGGGACACGATCATCCACACGATTTCCTCGATCGTGGCGCATTTTGGCCGTCATCCGGAGGCGCTGGAGTTTCTGCGGCAGGATCCGAAGCGGGTGACGCATGCGTCCGAAGAGTTTTTCCGCGTGTTTATGCCGTTGACCCACATCGGCCGGGTCTGTCCGGTGGAAACCGACGTCCATGGAGTGACGGTGCCGCCGGGCGGCCGGGTCTCGCTCTGTTGGGCGTCGGCGAACCAGGATGAAACCGTGTTTCCGAACCCCGGCGAGGTGAAACTGGACCGGAAGCCGAACCCGCATCTTTCCTTCGGCTTTGGGGCGCATCTTTGCCTAGGGGCGCCGCATGCGCGGTTGTTGGTGCGGACGCTGTTGCAGAAGTGCATCGAGCGCGTGGAGCGGATCACGATCCTGGAAGCGCAGGATCATGTGGAACACGAGGCGCGCTATGATCGGACGGTGGGGTTCGACTCGTTGAAGGTGCGGATTGCGGGTTTGTGAGAGCGATGCTTTGGTCGATCAGATGAAATCTCGCGACCTCTGGATCACTATGCTCGCACTGACTGCCTGGGGGCAGGCCGGAGAGAAACCCGTTTTGGTCGTCGAGACCTTGGCGTCCGTCACGGAGCCGTCGTTCACGGAGCCGCTGGATGCCAGTTGGAGCGTGGCCCACGGGACTTGGACGCCGGAGAAGGGGGAGTTAAAGGCGGTGGAGGTGCCCGCGGACAAGCATGTGGCGGTGCTTCATCACAATGTGGCATTGCCGACGGCGGTCTTCGAGTGCGAGTTTCTTTCCGAGGGCCCGTTTGCCTTTTATATCGGGTGTGATGGGACCAACGGCCACATCGGGCGGGCCGTGGTCAATGGCAACGGAATGGTGATCGCCGAGGATTCGGTGAAACCGTCCCACGTGCTGGCCAAGCTCGAACGCAAGGTGAAGCCCGGTGACTGGCACAGTTTGCGCGTGGAGTGGCGGGGCTCGGAAATGGCCGCGCGCCTCGACGGCAAGGAGTTGACGGCATCGCATCCCTTTTTGGAGAAGGCAAAGTCGCGGAGTTGGCTGGCGGTGTCTGGGACGGTGCTGGTGCGCCGGCTATTGGTTCGTGGGGCGGCGGGGCAACCCTGAGCCCTGCGGGGGCTGGCAATTTGCTGGCCCCCGATCCGTCCGTAGCACCGTATGAGGTTTGTTCCCAGCGATGACTTCCCCCCTGAAATTGCCCCATTCAGCGCCGGTAATGATCCTGCCGGGATGTAACTTTTTCCCGTTCACGCCGCTGCCATTGCATATCTTCGAGCCCCGTTACCGGGCGATGCTGGCGTTGGCGCTGGAGAGCGATCGGATGTTCTGCATCGGAACGCGGGTGGAGCCTTGTGGGCCAGAACCTGGGTTGCCCGTCGATGAGACGGCCGGCGTGTACGTGCATGGCACAGTGGGGCTGGTGCGGGCGTGCGTGACGGCGGAGGACGGCACCTCGAATCTCCTTTTGGAAGGGTTACGCCGAGTGCTGTTCACCGGCTGGCTTCGGGAAGAGCCATACCGGATCGCGGTCTTGCAGCCGGTGGAGACCTTCATCGAGAATCCCGTGACGGTGGAGACTGGAGTAAAGCGGGTGCTTGCGATCGCCGGCACTTTGGTGGACCGCGGGGTTCGTTGTCCGCCGCAGTTGGATTTAAAACTCAACACGCAGCTGCCGGCGGAGCTGATTGCGGATGTTGTTTCGAATTATTTCCTCCCCAATTTGGAGCAGCGCCACGAGCTGCTGGCGATGGAGTGTTTGGATGACCGGCTCGAATTCCTAGCGGAGTGCCTTAAGGTCCAACTCGGGGCGCTTGGGCCGTCGACCTGAGGAAGTCGAAATTCCATTTCATGGGACAGGTGGCCTCTGTGGGTGCTTCGGACTGGCACCTTCTTTGAACGGGGGGAGCGGTTCGACTTTTAGCAAGTTCGCAACCCAGGGATCGAGTTTACGCATCTCGACAACGAACTGTTCCCGGAGTTCGCGGCGCGATTTGGCGGCGTCCCGGCCTCCGCGGGTCCACGATTCGTAGGTCCGATCGATCTGAGGCTTCAATGTGCCTGCGTCTTGGAGGCGGCGGGCGAGGCTGAAGAGTCGGTCGCGATCTTCCCCTTCCAAGTTCCGGAGGTTGGCTTCCTGGGTCGCCAAGAATTGGATCGACGCGCCGGGGTCCTTCGGCAACGGAGGTCCCATTGGACCCATGTTTGGTGGTCCGTCCATGGGCAATTTGCGCCGCATCGCCTCGACCCGGCTTTTGTCGTGCAGCTTGCCCATTAGGGGGACGGCGGAGGAGTCGATGCGTTCCACGGCGTCACGGAGAGCTTTGCGATAGTTGTCGGTGGCGGCGTGGACCTGATCGCGGGCGGTGATCACGGCTGGGTCCTGCCAAGCTTTGGAAAGCACTTCATCAAGGTGCTTTCGCTCCTCCGGCGTCAAATCGTCGGCCCGTTCTGGTTTCTGGCGAGCGTCGGGTTTGCCGGGTTTTGGGGGATCGGGCAAGGCCATGGACGGGGTGAGGGCGAGGAGCAAACCGGCGATCCATCCGTGAGCGGAGAGGCGCGGCCGTGCCGGACTGGAGCTGGAGGAGTGGGGGACCATGGCCAAAGATGAAACGGTTGAGTCGGCGAAAGGTTGCGAAAATTGGCAGAGGGACCGGGGGACAGCGGAACTTCCGGTACGATGTTTTCTCGGAGGGAACTTTTTCAAGTTGACGATTTCGTCACTCATCACTAGACATACCCTAGTAATCCCCAACCGCACCTGCGGATCGCAAGAGGTGCATCGAGAATTTGGAGAGGGAGCCTTGTTGATGGTGTTCATGGGGAGGTGGCACCAGCACGGGCTCCCTTTTCCATTTCCGGCCATTTGGCTCTATTTAGTGGCGAAGCGGGGAGCTCAGGAGCTTTGTGATGGCACGAGCCGCCGTGGCGTGAGCGCCCCCCGCACCTAGCGTTGCCGCCACGTCTTGAAGTTCACGTGTCAGGCTTTCGCGTTTCGAAGGCGAGTCGAGAAGTGCCCTCAAAGAGGCCGCCAGCGACGGACCGGTGGCACGCTCTTGCAGGAGTTCCTCGACGACTTGGCGTCCGGCCAAGTTGTTGACGATGCCCAGGTATTTTACCTGCATGACGACGCGGGCCACGGCGGCGGTGAGCCATGCCACTTTGTAGGTAAGGCAATAAGGCAGCCCGAAAAAGGCGGCTTCCAGGGTGGCGGTCCCGGACGCGATCACGGCGCAGCCACAGGTTTGCATGAGCCGGTGGACGTCTCCGTGGGAGACTTCAATCATCGGTGCGCCTCCCGCTTCCGCCAGTTCACGGAGCCGCGCGGCCAACTTTCCGTTCACCGCGCTGGTCACGAAACGCAGCCCCGGGCGGTTTGCGGCCAAAAGCCTCGCGGCCTCGACCATTGCGGGAAAAAGGGCCTCGATTTCTCTCCGGCGGCTGCCTGGAAACAGGCCGACGAGATGCGGCTCCCGTTCCACCTGGACCTTCTCCGCCGCCAACTCATCGACGAGCGGATGCCCGACGAATTCCGTGCGCAAGCCGGAGGCCTGGTAGAGATCCTTCTCGAACGGGAAGATGCACATCATGAGGTCCAGGGTCCGGGCCATTTCCTTGATCCTGCCGCGCTTCCAGGCCCAGACTTGGGGAGAAATGTAGTAGGCGACCCGTCCGCGATAGCCGCGCTGGCGCAATGCCTTGGCGAGCCGGAGATTGAACCCAGGATAATCAATCAAGACAGTGACATCCGGCTGGTCCCGTTCGATGGCTGCGAGGGTCTCGGTCATCCTGGCTTGGAAATAGCCGTATTTCTTGAGTACCTCCCAAAGGCCAAGGACGGCGGCTTCATCAAGCCAATCGCTCAGATGCGGGGCCTGCGCCTTCATCTTGGGCCCGCCCAATCCGTGAATCTCCAAATCGCTGGCGCCGAGTTGTTCCTTGAGTGCCCTCAGGAGTTCCGCTCCGTGCGTGTCTCCGCTGACCTCGCCCGCGATGAGAAATAATCGCGTCATACGGGGCACGGAGATTCGCCGATTAGACGGGTGATGTCGATGGCCAGGTTCAAGGCGGCTGCCGCCTCCGCTCCGGAGACGCGTGGACGCTGTCCGGTGGCAACGCAGTGAAGGAAGGATTCCAGCTCCAATTTGAGCGGCTCGTCCTTCTCCACCAGCACATCTTCGGGGACGATTTGCAGCCCTTCGCGACGATAAATCTTCCCGGCCTGGGCCTGGTAATCGAGCGAGAGATACGTATCACTTTGGAAAACGCGGATCTTGCGCAGCTTTTCGGGACTCACCCGGCTGGCGGTGATGTTGGCCACGCAGCCGCTTTCAAAACGAATTCGCGCGTTCGCGATATCCTCCCGACTTGTCAGCACGGCCACGCCCACCGCATCGACGTGCACGATCGGCGATTTGACTAGGTGGAGAACGATCTCCAGGTCGTGAATCATGACGTCGAGAACGACGCCAACGTCGGTGCTCCGCTCCGGAAAGGGCGACAAACGATGCACTTCGATGAACCGTGGGCTGGTGAGGCGGTTCTCCAAATTCCGGAGGATCGGGTTAAACCGCTCAATGTGGCCCACTTGCAGGAGGCGGTCCTTCTCAAGTGCTTTGGCCACGAGGGCGGCGGCGTCTTCCGTGGAGGCGGCGATCGGCTTCTCCACTAAGCAATGCACGCCACGATCCAGGAGCAGCTCGGCAATAGCCCGGTGCGTAACCGTTGGGGTCGAGACGGATGCGGCATCGACCAAGGAGGCGAATTCCTCCAAATCGCTAGTCGGTTTGGCGCCAAATTTGTCCGCGAAAGCGGCGGCGCGGTCGGCGTCGGTGTCGTAAATTGCGGTGAGCTGGGCGTTCGCCAAACTGGCATAGACGCGGGCGTGGTTTTGGCCAATGGCACCCACGCCGACGACTCCGGCACGGACTTTGGGGTGAGGATCAGGAACCGGCATGAGCGTGGAGAGCGATTTGGTGACGGTCGCAGAGGCGCACGACTTCGTCTTTTTGGAGAATCAGCGTCAGGTTGGCTTCGATGACGATGGCGCCGACGCCGGATTCGCGGGCGGTTGCGATGGTCGCGGCGCCGACGCAGGGGACGTCGAAGCGCAAATCCTGATTCGGCTTGGACACCTTGACGATCATGGCCTTGCCCTTACCGAGGGCTCCTCCGCGTCTGATGGTTTCGTTGGTGCCTTCGAAAGCCTCCACCGCCAAGACGGTGCCGTCCTTGACGATGATGGTTTGACCGATGTCGAGTCGGCTCACTTCCTTGGCGATTCCGAAGCCCCAAGCGGCGGTGGTCAGCTCGGCGTCCTTGAGTTTGGGGCCGCAAACTGGGCCAGGGCCGGGGATGAATTCATCGAGATACGACGTGGCGGGAATCAGCTCGACACCGTCTTTGGCCAGTTCGTCCCCGATGCCGCCAAAGATTGATTCCGCGTTCTTTGTTTTGAGCCGAGCCAACAACGCGATGGTGCGGAGGTCTGGCCGAAGGTTGAAAAGATTCGAAGGTGCGATCTGCCCGACCATGACCGCCTTGGTGACGCCGCGGCCGGTGAAGAACTTGATCATTTTGTCGAGTTGGCCTACGCGGAACCATTCGAGGTCATCGACCAAGCCCTCAATGACGGGGTCCGTTTCATCGGTGAAGGCGGCGGCGACGAGGCGTTTGACACCGGCGGAGCGAGCGGCGCGAGCGAAGGTGGCGGGGTAAACACCGTTTCCGGCGATCATCCCTACGGATTCGTAGACTTCAGTCATGAGCGAAGTGGCCCGCACCCTAAGGTCGCAGCGGGGCGTCGCAAGTGGCGATCAAGGTCATGGGCCAGAAAATCGATCTGTGTTGAACTGTCGCACCCGAATCATCCGAACTCCTGCGCGCAGCCGATCGCTTGTTGCAGCAACTCTTCACCGCTGTTTAGCTGAAGCTTGATTTTGATGTTCGCCCGATGAGTCTCGACGGTCTTCACGCTGATTGTCAGCCGCTTGGCTATCTGTTGGGATCCATAGCCTTTGCCAATTAATAAGAAGACATCCATTTCGCGGTCCGAAAGCTTTCCCCATCGAGATTTTGTTCGGGATTCGCTTTCTCCAGCAATCTTATCGACAATGGACCTGCCGACTGATCCACTGACGTAGACGCATCCTTCCAATACAACGCGAATTGCTTCAAGCACTTTATCGGAAGCTTCGCGCTTCATAATGTAGCCACGGGCTCCTGCGCGAAGGGCACGCTCCGCATAGAATTGTTCGTCATGCATGGACAGAACGAGCATGGGAACCTGAGGGTGGAGAGCCTTGGCGTCACGAATCAGCTCCAGTCCTCGTTCTTCTTTCAGGGAGAGATCAACAATTGCCAGGTCCGGGTGCAGCTGGTCCAACGCACGGAGCGCCCCGGCCCGATCTTCTGCTTCACCACAGGTCACAAGATCATCCTGTTGGTCAATGAGTTGCGATATTCCCTGCCGCAAGAGTGGGTGGTCGTCCACCAGCAGAATACGCTTCTTCTTCAAACCAAGGAAAGATTCGGTCATAAAGGCCTAGCGGAGAATTGCAGGATCAATTCCGATACACGAGTGATATCAGATTGTGTATGCATTGAGGAGATTGGTAAACTGACAACTTGGTTGTGGAGGCGATCTGAGATTGGAAAGGGACCTTGGTTCTGAAAAACACTGAGGTAACCCTCTTGCCGGTACGGCGGAATAGGATAGTGAATTTCTGTCATCACGTCGTTATCTGTTAAGTACTTGCGCAAAGAATCGCGGCAGGGGTGATGCACCGCGAAGATGTGGAAGACGTCGTAGTAACCGGGGTGAGTCGACGGTAGCTCAAGGTTTGGGGCGCATCCCAGGTTCTGGTGATAAGAGTCGGCCAATGAGCGTTTGTGCCTGTTGATCTGATCCAGTGTCCGCAACTTAAGTGAAAGGAACGCGGCCTGAAGGCCGTCGAGCCTCGAGTTGAAACCCTGAAGTCGGTGATGGTATTTGCGGTCGGAGCCATAGTTCCGTAGCGCGCGAAGTTTGTCTGCAAGGATGCGATCGGAAGTGGTAATCGCCCCCGCATCACCTAGTGCCCCAAGATTCTTGGTGGGGTAGAAACTGAATGCTGCGGCGTCCCCCCAGGAGCCAGCCTTGCGATCGCGGAGACTAGCGCCGTGAGCTTGGGCAGCGTCCTCCAAAACCTTGAGGCCATGGTCTTCCGCGATGCGGCAGATTTGATCCATTGGTGCAAGATGCCCGTAGAGGTGAACCGGAAGGATCACCCGCGTTCGGCGGGACAATACAGGAAGAATCTTCTCTGGATCGAGGTTTCGAGTAAGCGGGTCTGGTTCGACCAGAATTGGATGAAGCCCAGCGTTGAGCACGCTAAGCACCGTTGCGACGTAGGCGTTTGCTGGGACGATGACTTCGCTCCCCGAGGGGAAATCCCAGGCTTTCAACGCAAGGGTCAAGGCCTCAAGGCCGCTGGCGACGCCAACGCACTCAGTAGTGCCGCAGAAATCCGCGAACTGTCGCTCAAACAGTTCGACAGCTTCGCCGAGGATGTAGCAACCCTTTTCAAAGAAGGATTGGGAGATGCTAGCCCACTCGCTGGCATAGGGAGCGTTCACTCTTGCAAGATTCTCGTAATCGATTCTCATGAGGCGCGCCTCAGGCCCGGATCCTGCGTGTCATGACGGTCGGGGCGAGCAACTCGTCGAGGGGGCGGTAGGGAATAAAAATGTAGTCTGAGGAATCGTAATGTTCAGAGGCAAGCACCATGAGAATAGCGTCATCGGAAAAGTTGTGCATAAAGTGCCAGTCCTCTGGCTCGAGAATAACGCATTGGTGAGGAGCATCCAGCGGGATGTGTTGAACCAAGCTACCGTCATCCGTAGTAATTGTGCATCGTCCAACTAGGCAGATGGCGGCTTGGATGGTTCTACGGTGACGATGTTGCCCTCGAGTGACATTATCGACTCCGTATATGTAGAAAATGCGTTTGATATCAAACGGTAGTACCTGGTCGATGACCGTTAAGTTTCCTCTTGAATCAGAGAAGGTGGCTAAGTTGATTAGTTTTGCCACGATGAAGTGGGTTCTTTTGGGCGTCTTGCGATCGCGATAATGGATGTTCCGAACGGGAGTCGGCCTCCTCGGAGTAAGAAGGAGTTCTCCGTGGAGACCATGAGAAAGAATAGCCTGTGAAGCCACTGGGGGAGTCTTACTTCGAGGTCAGAAGAGCCGGTTTGGGATCGAGTAAGGCGGCGCCATAGCAGAAATGGGAGCCAGAAAATTGCCAGACGATAGCTGACATAGATAGGCGTGAGTCCGGCCGATCTCAGAAGTGCTCGGATATCTTCTACGCGGAATCGACGCTTTGCCCTGACCGCTTGATCGTGAGCTCCACGAAGGAGGTTGGATGCCGGGACGTGAAGAATCAGTCGTCCGCCAGGTCGCAAACGAGTGTGGAGATTGCGCAGGGCTGCAACCGGATCAATGATCTGCTCATGATAGATCACATCGATACAAGTGATTAAATCATATTCACTGCCGTTGACAGGTGATGCCTCGAGGTCGCACTGTTCGATGGAAACGTGGCTCCGCCGGTTCGCGAGGGCAAGAGCGGTCGGCGAAATGTCGCAACCGGTCACATCCGAAGTTTGGGCTAGCAATTGACAAAGGCGCCCAGTGCCGCAGCCGGCATCCAGCACGCGGAGTCTTCTTCCGTGATGGAGTCTTTTCGCCACGCGAACAATGAGATCATGGCTCCCCAGATACCACCAATGATATGATTCGCTATTGAGTATGCGCTCAAACTCCTCTGGTCTCATCAGCGCAACTACGGTTGGACTGCTAATGACATGACAGATTGTTCTAGTTCGGTGATTGCTTCACGGAGCATCGGGTTCTCCGGGCCGTAAGTGGCGGCGATGCGCCAGTGATGAAGGGCGCCCTCGTGGTCGTGATCTTCGAAGTGAAGCTTCCCAAGTTCTAGGTGGGATGGGATATGCTTAGGTGCGAGGCGCAGGGCTGCATCGAGGCATGCTTTTGCAGTGTGCCGATCCTTCCAGGAGAGATGGCAAATGGCTATGTTGAAGTAAAGCAAATGATGGTAAATAGATGACGGGCTCTCTAGGCCATGAATGGCAACCTGGGTCGCTTGGTGATGGTCTCCGGACCGGATGAGCAGCGAGGATAGATTGTTGTGTGCGGCTGTGTTCTTTGGATCCAGTTGAATGGCTCTTCGATAGTGGTTCATGGCGGCCAGCGTGTCCCCTGCGAAGTAAAGAGAGTTCGCGAGGTTGACAAATACGCGGCTCTTGTTTGGACTCTTCTCCGCTGCATCAGACCATAGGGAGACGGGAGAGCTCCAGACCTTGTTCCGCTGCCAGGTGGTGACTGACAGTGCGAGAATCCAGACAGCTGCGATCGGGACCCAAGCTCCGGAAAGGTGCGGGAGCCTGCGAGCTTTTAGACGCCCCAGATCAAGAAGGGAGATCAGCGCTAAGAAGGCTCCGACAGAAGGGAGATAGGCCCGGTGCTCCGCCATGTAATCAGGAAGCGGAATGAACGTCGAGTCTAGGGTGAGTGAGACGAAGAACCAAGTGACGCCGAGAAGGATTGCAGAAGCGTGCCAATCTTCTGAGTTTGAACCATAGGGTCGAGCGGAGCATAAGAACAAAGTAACAAGAATCAAAGCGGGTAGCCAAAAACCTGGGTTGATGATGTGCCCGACAGGTGAGATATCAGGATCGATGTTTAGGTGTGAGGGGAGTATAAGGAGGCGCAGGTAAGTGAGAATCACGCCGGGTTGGGTTAAACAGTAGCGGGCAGGGGCGTCGTCTTGGATGCCGCCATTGGCCAAGTGGAGAGCGGAGGTGAAAGGGCTCTGGGGATTCTGGGCCAGGGATGTGAGGATGAGAAGTGCGGGAATAAGTGGCATTAAGGCGATAGCTGGCCAAGCTTGATGTAGGGCCCGTTTGAGTGGGACCGCCATCATGATGGTGCTGCTGAGAATCATCAAAATCGGCACGATGAATGCGAACTCCTTGGTGAGCATGGCCAGAGCCAGCAGGACCAACGAGGCCCATCGATAGAAGGTTTGGTCGCGCGAGGCGAGATGATGGGCCAGAATGGAACCTAGGCTCAATGTTGTCCCAAGGGACGTGAAGCGCTGGATAATGTAGGTGACCGACTCAGTTTGCAGGGGGTGAGTCAGAAACACCAAGCTAATGAGAAGTGGCGTGGCGACTCTTGAGATGGAATCGAGGCGTTTTGCCTTGGGCGAGTGATGGATCCAGAAGGAAACAATTGCCCAGACAAGAACGGCGTTCAGGGAGTGGATTAGAATGTTTGTGATGCGATACGGAGCTGGATCGAATCCTGTGAGTGAGTAATTCACGAAGAACGTTAAGTAGCAAAAGGGTCTGGTTATAAAGTTGAAAGAAAGATCATTAGATAATCCTAAGTTGACGGAGCGAAGCGCGAATTCTTTGAATTGAAACGGATAGCGAAAACTATTCGCGTCCTTTGCGATCGGGTTCTCAACAAGGTAGACGAGGTCATCGAAGACAAAGGGATGGGAATGGGTCTCCCAATAGAGAAGAATGCCTCCGAGGAAAAGAAATAGGATTGCACTCAATCTATGATACATTTTGCTTGCCTTTATGAATGGGGGTGTGACCTGCGGGACATGTGCTGCGCAAGTGGCAGCTCCTTTTGATCTTGAACGAATAGGTGCTGTCGGAGGGCGCGATTGGCGCATACTCCAACGAGTATAGCAACAAGTCCTGAGGTCGCGATCGAGCCGGTATTAGATAAGGTGTGGTAAGCTGTGAGGCTGCAAAGGGCTGCGAGGTGAGCTGGAAGAGAAGAGTAGGAGAATGCGATCGTGCTCCAGACTTGGAAAAGTTTTGCAAATGTGTAGCCTGAAGTTCCGGCTCTTCGCGGCGCGTGGCGCACAGAAGTTACGCCTATGTTGCGGGTCAGTCGAAGGATGATCGCATCGATGTGGGGATATCGAGCTGGATATCGGACAATTTGTGTAAGCAGTGGGCGCGAGACGATTTTGAAGCTAGAGAGATAAAGCCCAATCGGTTTTCCTAGTAGGACAGTGGATGTGAAATTGTGCAAAACGCTTGCAAGATTCCGGATAGCAGAATGCTGTTTTTTATGGTAGCGGGAATAAACGACATCATATCCATCCTGGAGGGTTGCGAGGAGTTTTGGGATTTCATCTGGTGGATTCTGGAAGTCGTCATCTATGATCACGCAATAGTCTCCCTCGGAGTGCTTCAGGCCGGTGAATACCGCGTGCTGCTCGCCACGATTCGTTGAAAGCTCTAAGTAATCCACGATCGTTGGGTTCTCTTCGTGGAGTGTTCGGCAGGCACTCGCCGATCCGTCACTGCTCCCATCGTTGACTAGGATCAATTGCAGATCGCATATTGGTCGAAGGGTTCGTATGATCTCTCTTCCAAGGCTTGCGATGGTCGCTTCTGAGTTGTAAACTGGGATTACTACGGATAAGCGAACCTCGGTAGCGGCTGGTTTTGAGTCCAAAGCACTGAGATTCTGGATTGTCTGCGGCGCCGCGAGGCGGCGAGGGTGTTTTGGTGAAGCGGGGGCAATCATGCGCCGATACGAGTCAGCTTTTCGATGGCGTAGCTTAGAGAAGTCGGCGTGGGTGTGCTATCAGGACCGCCCCGTGACGTGATTGGAGAGTCCCCCTGATGGAGTGTAGGGAAATCCCCCGGGGGCGGTGGCGCGCCAGGCTGGGCTCTCGAATGGACGAGGGCTACTCGGGTCGGCGCGGCTGCTGTGCCGTGCTTAGGGCCTCGATGAGGGAGTGCGAGATGGCGGCCGTTGAGTTCGCACTGCGGCTCCAAACCTTTTTAAGGGTAGCCGCGCCTGCGCTTCAAGGCCGAGGATGAACTTGCGGAAGATCTTCGGCGGCCTTTAGCGTCGGCAAGGTCTCGATTGGATCGACAACGATTGGCACTCCGGGCTGCCGCGAGAGCATCTCCTGCGGAGCTCGATCCTTTGCGAGAGTGTGCAGGGCTGGTAAGGCGAGCAAAAGGGCAGTGAGGCGGACCTGGGCGCAGGCGTTCCAGGAAGGCATTTAGTTGCTCTCATGCCGTCCGCTTCCGCGGTTACAGCCATCGGGATCATGCATGGGGAAGGGCCCCATGCATCACGGAGTCCTCGTGATTTGCAATCGCAAGAAATACCTCGGTTCACCGAGAGCGCTGTCGGGAACGCCCACTTCCACGGGGATGCGTCCTGCGGAGAGGCTGCCGATCGTGATCCGTGCGGTTCCGGCCGATTGCCAAGCCCAGGGGCTGGTGCCGGTCTTCGAGGCAACTGCCGTCCATGGCCCAGAAGGCTCCGTGGAGCCCTGGACGGTGTAGATCAAGGTTCCAGAGGGAACTGGCTCGGGAAAATCAAGGTGGAGCCATGTCCGGCTGCTTCGCCACACGGGGTAGGCCCGTCCCGCAGCGCCGTTCGCACCTAAGCCGGATGCCGGACTGCGGCTAAAAGCGAACTCTTCCAGGTTGTTGAGGCCGTCCCCGTCCGGATCACTTGTTGCCTCTGCGGCCACGCCGCCCGCCGGGAAATTCGTCGCCTGCCAGGTCAGGAATGGATCCGCGGCGGGCACGGTATCGCTTTGCCAAATGCTGCCCGCCTCTCCTACGGTGAGAAATCGATTCTTGAAAAAGGCCGCCGCGTAGCGATCGGAGGTGGTTGGGGCGGGGAAGGAATACCAAGTGGTTCCGTCCAGTGAGAGGAGATCGACATCGGCTTCGGAGTCATCCCAATTCACCCCGGCAGCGAAGTAAATGCCGTTCCCAGAGGCCATGGCAGGGGTCTCCTCTCGGGGCCCGCGGGTGGTGGTGAAGCTCACCCCACCGTTTGTCGAGGTGCGAAGAGCGGAGTAAAAACCGCTGGAGACAAAGCGATCGTTGAGCCAGGCGATGGAACGGAGGTCTTGCCAACTGGCCACTCCCGCACCGGAAGAGCGATCGACCCAGCCAGAGCCGTCCGCAGAGGTAAAGACTTTAACGCCGCCATTCCCGCCAGTGTAACCGGTGAGCGCGAAGACATTGCCGTTCCAAGCCATCCCCTCAAAGGTGTGGCTAGAGGTGACTCCAGAAATGGTTACGGCGGTCCAAGTCTGTCCGCCATTGGTTGAACGGCGCACCGTCCCGTTTTCACCAGCGGCCACGCTGACGGTGCCGTTCGTGGCGATGGCATACAAGACGGAGTTGCCAGCTGCATCGGAGAACCGTCGCGTCCACGTGATCCCGTCAGACGAGGTATAGACAGCACCATACCAGTCACCAATCGCGAAGCTATAATCCTGGCCTGCCAGGATGAATTGATTGCCGTCCCAAACAGCGTCATAGAAGGCTACATTCCCAGCGAACTCTGAGATGCTCCGCGTCACCCAGGTCAGGCCATCTGATGACGTGCGGATCACCCCCGAGTCCCCAGCGGCCACCACCAAATTGCCATTGGCTGCAAGCGCGCGGAGATTGCTCGTCGTGCCGCTTTCGCGTTGAGTGAAGGTGCGCGCCGGATCATTCACGGTGAGGTTGTGCGTCAGTGCCGTCATGCCGCCCCGCCCATCCAGCACACGCAAGGTGACCGCATAGCTTCCGCCGAAGGGATACACCGGAGAAATCGCGGCGCCGTCCTGCAACGGATACTCTGGGCCGAGATCCCAGACAAACCTGAGCGCATCCCCGTTCCCGTCCATGCCGCTTGCCGCGAATGAGACCGGAGTGCGGGCGCTTGCACTGGCTGGAGCGGACGTGAGGGAGGGGACTGGGGAGACGTTGTCCGGGAAGAAGCTTCCGCTGGTGTGCACATCGCCATTATCGGAGATGGCCAGAAAGCGGCCGGCGCCGAAGGTGAGGCTGTTTGCCTCTGCCACTGCCAGGTTGCCGCCGTTCGCCGTGGAGCGGCTCCACTGTATGCCATCGGAGGAAACTAGGAGAGCAGCCGGGGTGCCGCTCTCGTCCATAGCCTCCGCCAGCGCGAGGAAGGTGCCATCGTCCGCCACCGCCATGCGATATGTCGTCCAGCGGGTAGTGGTGGGCAGAGCAGCATCCTGCCAGGTGACTCCCTGATCCGCGGACACCATGACTCCGGTGTACCAGCCCAGGGCGTAAAAAACGCCGTCCCGGCCATAGGTCGCAAACACATCGACGCCGAGCTCGTCACGCTGGGTCCAGGTGATGCCGTCAAGCGAGGTCCAAACCACTTCCGGGCGGACTTGCACCGTATCCAGCGCGATGGACATCCAAGTGGTGCCATTCCAGGTGAGGCGGCGGAAGTCCGGCGCCCCCGCCACCGTGGTCAGCGTCCAAGTGATCCCGTCCGGAGAACGGAGGATCGTGCCATCATCTCCTGCGGCGAGGAACTGTCCGTTGCCGAAAGCGACGGCTTGGATCTGCGGCAACCCATTGGGATAGGATGCGGTGGTCCAGGTTCGACCGTCAGAGGAATAGCTGAGATGGGCCGTGACCCCAGAGTTGCTGCGGCCACCGATGACAAAGCGGTCGTTGCCGAAAGCGATGCGTGGTTCGCGTTCGAATCCGGGCAGTGCCCCGGAGTTCGTCCACGAGGTGCCGTTCCAGCTCAAATAAACGGTTCCCCAGTAGTCGGCGGCGACGAACCGGCCATTGGCCTGGATCACCTCCTGGAGATCTCCGGTCGTGCCGGTGGAGTGAAGCGTCCAGGTGTCGATAGGATCGGTGACCGTGACAGACTTGGACTGGCTGCCGGTGCCGCCCTTCATATCGCTTACGGTCACTTGAAGCGAGTAATTCCCACCGACGGCCCAGCGCAGGTTGGGGGTGGCGGTGTTGTCCTGGATGGATCCGTCCCCGGAGGTCCAGTAATACGCCAGGGAATCGCCGTTGCTGTCATTGCCCGTAACGGAGAAGGGCGTGTTGGTTCGGGCC
>CAMCXS010000120.1 GCA_945883495.1 Akkermansia muciniphila | reverse complement strand
CGATCGGCGCGGCCTCCGGCGATGGCGACCTTGGCTTTCACCTCGGCGGAGTTCATGAGGTGGAGGCTTTGGGCGAGACTGGAGGACTGGACGCGTTCGCACTCGCAGACGCTGGCGGATTCCGGCCGACCGAAGACTTTCAGGAACAGTGAGGCCGTGTTGTAACTGTTGTCCGGCAGCGAGATGGCGCGGGTTCCCGGCGGGAGATCGGCAAATTCGGATTTGGAACCGGCGAAGCTATCGAGCGAATCGAGGAGCACTTCGGCTTGCATCCGTTTCGGGTAGAAGCGGGAGAAGTTTTGGACGTCGACCAAATTGTGCTCGTTGGGCTCGGAACTGAGCTGATAGGCGTGGCTCCGGGTGATGGTGCGAATCAGGTCCTTGAGATCGAATCCGCTCTGGATGAAATGGGCCGCCAGGGCATCGAAGAGTTCCGGGTTGGTGGGCGGATTGGTGTCGCGCAAGTCGTCCTCCGGCTCGACCAAGCCGCGTTTGAAGAAGTGCTTCCAGCAGCGATTGATGAGCGCCTTGGCGAAGAACGGATTGGAGGTGTCCGCCATCCAATCCGCGAGGCGAAGACGAGGGTCGTCGTCGGGAGCGATTTCTTGGGGCGCTTGGCCGAGTCCGGCTGGTTTGACCATCTCCCGGGTCCGCTTGTTTTCGATCTGGGCGATGCCGCGCTTGTGGAAAATGAGATCTTCTCCGGCGATGGCGGTCGGTTTGCGGCCTACCTGGCCGAAAAAGGCGGCCATGCTGTAGTAATCGCCTTGGCTCCAGCGCTCGAACGGATGGTGGTGGCACTGGGCACATTGCATCCGGACACCGAGGAAGAGTTGGGCCACGTCCTCGAGTTGGGCATTGGGCTCTTTGACCCGCTTGTACCAGGCGACGGCCGGATTCGCGACGATCGTGCCGGTGGCGGCAAGAATCTGGCGGACCATTTCGTCGTAGGGTTTGTTCGCCAACATCCCGTCGCGCACCCAGGAGTGGAACGCGAAGTTCGCGGTGATATCGGCTGCGTCCTCCCGCTTGTTCTTCAGAAGGGCGGTCCACTTGTTCGCGAAATAGTCAGCGTAGTCGGGACTGGCGAGCAGGCTTTCAATCGCTTGGTCGCGTTTGTCTGGAGCGGTGCTGGCGAGAAAGGCTTTGGTCTCCTCGATGGTGGGGAGCCGGCCGGCGATATCGAGCGAGACGCGGCGCAGGAAGGTGGCGTCGTCGCAAACCGGGGAAGGCGGGACGCCGATGGCCTTGAGATTCGCGAAGACCAACTCATCGACGAAATTCTTGGCCGGTGGGACTCTTTCCACCGGGGCTCCGAGGGGAATGGAGATGCTGAAGACGGAGACTTTCCCGCCGTAACGCACCATGACGGCGACGTTGCCGGGGAGGTCACGGGTTTTCACCAGCCCGGTTTCGCTGGCCTCCGCCATGTCGGGATCGTTGGCTTCGTAGAGGGCGAGATCGGTGACATCCCGCGTGGAGCCGTCGGAGTAGCGGGCGGTGACGCGCAACGACTGCTCCGTGCGGATCTTCATGGCCATGCGCTTCGGCTCGACCTCAAGAACGGTGAGTTCGGGCTCATTCGGGGTGGCGTAGGGCATGCCTTGGCCGATCCAGCGGACGAGGGTTTGGTAATTCTCCGAGCCGGGCTTGAGTTTCTCGCCGCCGCCGTGCGGGACGAGGTTGGCGCCCTTAAGAATTAGGAGGCTTTGTTCGGGAGCGGGAGGGAAAACGCGACGGCCTTTGGCTTCCTTGACGATGTGTTCGTAGTCCTCTTGGGGCTCAAAACCGAGCAGGGAGAGCCTGAACCCACGCTGTCCGACGATGGCCTTGGCGTGGCAGGCGCCGGTGTTGCAACTCGCCTTGGTGAGAACGGGAATCACGTCGTTGACGAAGCTCATTGGGCGGGGATTCTCGGCGCGCAACGATGCCAGCCAAGCTAGCGCGGCGACGACTGCGGTCACGATGGGGGGAGGGCGGCGAGTCATGGCTCAAATCTCTACACCGGGCGCGAGGTCGATTTCTTCCAAAGGCGGGGCGTGTATCGCTTAAGATAAATTGACATTCACAACACATAAGATTACTTTGGGTGCGCCTTCTTCGTCATGTTCCCCTGGTTCTTGCAAACGTTTCACCCGGCCCACTGGCTGACTTTGGCGGTGGTCTGGACTTTGGTTTGGCGGAGATCCGGGGAATCCACGAAATCGTTGGGTGTGACTTTTGCCGTGGGGATGGTGGCGATGCTGCCACTGCAAGCGATGATGCTGCAGTTCCTGACGGTGGATGCGGCTGGAATCGGGGCGGATCTTCTTGGCCGTTATCCGAGGTCGAGCGTGAACTTCGGTGGTTTCAAGATCACGTTCCTGATGTTGCGGCCCGTCATCGCATTTCTGCAGATGGCCACGGATTGGAGCGATGAAGTCCTGCTGCAGTTCATGAAGGCCGCCCATGCGTGGCTTGGGGTGGCGTTGTTTTCGCTGGCGTTCCGGTTGATTCCCCACAAACCGGGGCAGTGGCGTCAACAGCAGATGATCGCCTGCCTGGGCTTTCTGGTCCCTTCAGTGTTTTTCGCGAACAAGATTTTGAATTATGACTCGGTCAGCAATGCCTTTGCCTTGTTGTCAGCCATCGCCAGCGGGCGGTATTGGCTGAGCCGCGACCGGTCCTGGGCGGTGGCGGCGTTTCTGAGCGCGGCCGTGGGTTTTGCCGAGAAGGTCACGGCCTTGCCGTTCCTGATCGTGGCTTTGGTGGCCCTCGGATGGTCCACCGAGGATCGCCGTTGGAGAGAACTGGGGAGGGTTTATGCGTTCGCTCTTTTCTGGCTGATCGCTCCCGTGGTGGCCGTCATCGTTCAGCTTTGGACGCTTTCTTTTGAAGGAACCCCGGGCCGAGCGGTCGCGGACGGCTTTGGCGGGTTGCTCGTGTGGACCATGCCTTTGCGCAATTTCAGCTTCATGAAGACCGTGCTGACCCCACTTTGGGCGCAGTCCTTCTTCAGCTTGGGGGTGCTTGCGGTGCTGCTTTGGTTGCCGGGCTGGCCACCGGTGCGGAGCCGATTGGAGGCGTTTCTCGATTCGCCAGCGGCTCGGGCTTTGGAGACGCGAGGCGCACGACTGCTGCGATGGTCCGTTGCCGCGATCGTTGTGCTCGGGCTGGTCGCACCACAACTGGTCTCCCCCAAATGGATGGCGCCTCACAACGTAGCTCCGGGTATTGTTACTACCACGGAGCTAAACGGTATGTCCGTGAACTTTGATACTACGGATCCATTGATCCATGCGGCGAGTTTCTTCCTCTCGTGCAGTTGGCAGGTCCTGGAGTGGTGGCCAACGTTGGTGATTGGGTTGGTGCTCTTTCTCTTCATTGGCGGAGGCGAGGGAAAGAAGCATCGATTGGCCTACTGGTTGATTCTCTGTGGGGCCGGTTATCTCGTTTTCTTCGTTCTGACCCGAAACCCGCCCGGACATCGCTATGTCGCGCCGGGAGGAATTGTCTTGGTCGTGGGATTGTTGATGGTGTTTCAAGGGTTTCTCTCCAAGTTTCGCATCCCGGTCCAGCATGCCACGATGGTTGGATGCATCGCCCTGACCCTGCTGGAATTGGGCCGGTATTGGCCTTGCTCAGGGGCGTTTCGCCCGGTCGTGATGTCCTATCCGGTCAGCGAAGAGGTCCCGTTCGGCGACGCCAAAGCTCCATGGCTGGGGTGGGGAGAGGAAGTTTCTCTGGTGGCGCATGTGATGCGAGAGCGGCGGGCGGCTGGAGAGACCGTGCCGGCGTTGTTTATCATGTATGGACGGCTGCTGGGGTTTCCGGATCTTGACTGCAAGACCATCGTCCTGCGGGACGGGGCGATTCCGGGGGCTCGACCGGGGGATTGGGTGCTGCTCAATCGGACGATGAAGCTGCTGCATCCACGTCAGAAGGCCAAAGCGTTGTTTACGCTTCGGTATAGCGGCTGGCCAGTGGCCTGGGTTTACAAGGTGGGCGATGTGTTCCCGGAGGCGGTAAAGTAGCGGGCATCCGGACGGACGGGAGGCTGCGTATACGGGGCCGTGGCCGCTCCATTGTTGTTCATCTCCCTTTTCGTCAATGTCGCCGTTGCTGGTTTCATGGGCCTCGCGCTGGGATTTGGGCTAAAGCGAGCGTTGGCGGGAATGGAACGTGTCTTTGGGCCGGACAGCCCGTCCCGGCGAATTCTGGCCTCTGTTTATCTGGCGATTGCCGCCGCCAGCGTGGTGGCTGTGATCCATGCTGGTGTGCGGCGTCCGATTGCTTCCGTGCTGCTGCCGCTGCAGATCTGTTACAAGCTCCTGACTCTGGTGTTTGTCACCGATCGATCCAACCCGGTGCCCTGGGCGAACTTGGGGATCAGCATTCTCCACGGAGCGACGCTTTGGGCCATGTGGACTGAAGCTGAGTGATTTGCAGTTGTTCCTCGTTCTCCGGCGCACGCAAACGCGAGCGCAACCAACACTTGCGCCCCCCCGCCTCCCCGTGAGACAGTGCCGACGCTCATGACCCAAGTGTTGAATCCTGATGCTTCCCCCACGTTGGCCGGCGATGACGTGGCGGCGATCGACCGTTTGCGGGAATCCTACGCCACGCTGCGCAGGGAACTTGGCAAGATTATCGTTGGCCAGGACCGGGTCATCGAGGAGCTTGCCATTTGCCTTTTTGCCCGAGGCCACGCCCTGCTGCTCGGGGTGCCGGGACTGGCCAAGACGCTTTTAGTGAAACGGCTCGCGGAAACGATGGAGTTGAGCTTCAGCCGGATTCAGTTCACGCCGGACCTGATGCCGATGGATATCACCGGGACCGACATTCTCCAGGAAGGAGCCGGAGGACGCCGCGAGTTTGAATTCGTCCGGGGCCCGGTCTTTGCGAACATCGTGCTGGCGGATGAAATCAACCGGGCGCCTTCGAAAACGCAGTCCGCGATGCTCGAAGCGATGCAGGAGCACCGGGTGACGGTGGCGGGCCGGACCTACGAGTTGGCGCCGCCGTATTTCGTGTTGGCCACGCAGAATCCGATTGAGCAGGAAGGAACCTACCCGCTGCCCGAGGCGCAATTGGACCGGTTCATGTTCATGATCACGGTCGAATACCCGACCCGGGCCGATGAGATCGAGATCGCCCGGAGCACGACCGGGGCGACTCCTCCGCCCCTCAAGCCGGTGATTCACGGGGCGGAGGTGCTGGCGATCCAAGAGTTGGTGCGGCGGGTGCCGGTGCCGGATTACATCTTTGAATATGCCGTCGACTTGGTGCGGCGGACGCGTCCTTCCGAACCGCAGGCGCCGGAATGGCTAAAGCCGTTGGTCGCATGGGGTGCGGGACCGCGAGCGGTGCAAGGTTTGATCCTCGGAGCACGGGCTCGCGCGGCGTTGCAAGGCAGCTACCAGGTGCGTCAGGAGGATGTCGAAGCGGTGGCGCTGCCCGTGTTAGCGCACCGGGTGCTCACAAATTTCGCCGCCGAATCCCAGGGGATCGACAGCCGCAAAGTGGTGGAACGCCTCGTGGCGGACATGGCCCGCGAGAAGTGATCGATGGCCGAAGCTTCCCAGACTTCTTCGCATAGCTTCCTCGATCCGGACATCTTGGGGCGTCTCTCGACGATTCCCTTGGATGCCCGGCGCGGGATGATCGGGAGCGTTTCGGGCCGGCACCGCAGCCCGGTGAAGGGATCGAGCCTGGAGTTCGCGCAATACCGGAAATATGTCCCCGGGGATGACCTGCGGCGCATGGACTGGCGCGCTTGGGGCCGGAGTGATCGCTATTATATTAAAGAGTTCGAGGCGGATACGAACCTTCGCCTCTGTTTGGTGGTCGATACCAGCGGTTCGATGAATTACCAAGCGGGTTCCATCGTGAAGTTGGAGTATGCGCGTCAGCTCGCGGGATCGTTGGCTTTCCTGGCTGCCCGGCAGGGGGATGCCGTGGGCTTGTATTGCGCGGCGGAGGGATTTCAGAAGGAAGTGCCGCCGAAGCGAGGCGGGGCGCATCTCAAGGTGGTGCTCGATGAACTGGCCGCGGTGAAAGCCGCCGGAACCACGGGGCTGGTGGCCGCCTTGCACGAAGCGGCGGAGAAGATCAAATCGCGCGCTTTGGTGGTGATTATCTCCGACTTGTTCGTCGAGCCGCAGACGCTCAGCGAAGCCTTTCAGCACCTGCGCTTCCGCAAGCACGACGTGGCCGTCTTCCACTTGCTTGAAGAACGCGAGATCAATTTCGATTTCGACCGGCCGACCCGGTTTGTCGATTTGGAAGGGAACGCCGCCGTGGTGGTGGACCCGAGTTTGGCGGGGCGCCGCTACCGGGATGCGATGCGGCAGTATTTGGATGAAATCACGGGGATCGTCCGCGATGCGGCGGTGGACTACCATCAGGTGGTGGTGGAAGAGAAATATGACGAGGTGTTGGCCCGCTTCCTCCTGGGTCGGCACACTGGATTGAAAACCCGCCGATGAACTTCCTGCAACTTGGCATGTTGCTCGCCCTGCCCCTGGCGGCGGTTCCGGTGATCATTCACCTGATCCACCAGCAGCGGCATCGCACCGTAAAATGGGCGGCCATGATGTTCCTCTTGGATGCCAAGCGGATGAATCACGGAATCGATCAGCTCCGGCAGATTCTCATTTTGGCGATGCGGGTGTTGGCGTTGCTGTTGCTCATCTTCGCGGTGAGCCGGCCCTTGGTGAGCGGATGGCTTGGTCTAGCCATGGGCGGAGCGGCCGATACCACCCTGATCCTCCTCGATCGCAGCGCGAGCATGGAAGAAACGGACGGCGCCAGCGGCTTGAGCAAGCGTGAAACGGCGGTGCGGCGCGTGGCCGATGCCTTAGAAAAGGGCGTGCGTTCGGAACGAATCGTTCTCATCGACAGCGCCTTGCTTCAGCCGGTGGAGATCGAGCGTCCCTCGGACTTGGTGAACCTGCCGCAGACTGGGCCGACCGCGACCCGGGCCAACATCCCCGGATTGCTGCAAACCGCGATGGACTACGCGGTGGCGCAGAAGCTGGGCAACGCGGAGATTTGGCTCTGCTCGGACTTGCGGACGGGAGATTGGCAGCCGGACAACGGAGCCTGGGAATCGCTGCGAGCCTCGGCGCGGGAATTGCCGAACCTGCGTTGGCGGTTGCTGACGTTTCCAGAGGGGAGCCCGGACAACCTCGGGATTCAGGTTGAAGCGGTGCGGCGTCGCGAATTGCCCGGGAACGCCGGGGCCGAGTTGTTGCTCGATTTGGAACTGCGCCGCCAAGGCCAAGGACCGGCGACGATCCCCCTGGGCGTGGTGGTGAACGGCGTGCGCACCGTGAGTGAAATCTTGGTTGAGAGCGAACGGGAGAAGATCCGGGGATTGGCGGTGCCGGTGGGGCGTGAGAGTTCAGAAGGTTGGGGGATGGTCGAACTGCCGGCGGACCGCAATGCCATGGATGACCGGGCCTATTTCGTCTTTGCCCCCGAAGTGGCGCGCCGTTCGGTGGTCGTCGCGGAATCCGAGAAGCTGGCGGCGCCGCTCCTGGCTGCCTTGCGAGCCCGGGTCGAACCGGGAGCGGCTTACGAAGCGAATTTCGTTTTGCCCGCTCGTGTCGCGGAAGTGGATTGGGACGCGGCCATGCTGATCGTCTGGCAAGCGCCTCTGCCGGCGGCGGACAGTTTGGAAGCGAAGAACCTCACCCAGTTCGTGCAATCGGGGCGGACGGTGCTCTTTTTTCCGCCCTCGGCAGCGGATCCCAATCAGCTCTTTGGTATGGGTTGGGACGAGTGGAAGACGACGGAAAAGGAAGATGGCCAAGTCAGCTGGTGGCGCACCGACTCCGAGATCCTCGCGAGTACCGGCGACGGCAAGGTCTTGCCCCTGGGCGAACTCAAGGTGAAGCGCTTCCGGGGCGTTTCGGGCGACGGATTGATTTTGGCGCGGAGCAGCGATGGCTCGGCCTTGGTGACGCGCGGCGACGTTTCCAGGGGCTCGGTTTACTTCTGCGGACTCTCGCCCGACGCGACGGCCACGAGCTTGGCCTCGGATGGGATTGCCTTTTTCGTCCTCTTGCACCGGGTGCTCCAGAAAGGCGTCACGGCCGGGGCGCGTTCCCAGCAGTGGGAAGCCGGGCCGGATACCTTGGCAAACGGAACATGGGAAAAGCTGGGCGCCGCTGAGGAAGCTTTGGGTTCGGAACGCGGCTTACGGGCGGGGGCGTATCGATCCGGCGAGCGGTTCCGTGCCCTCAATCGCCCCGCCGATGAAGGCGATCCCGAGCGCATCGATTCCGGGGAACTATCCACGCTGTTGGCCGGGTTCGATTACCGGGTGATCGAAGGAAAAGCGGGAGAGGGCGGAGCGCTGGCGAACGAGATTTGGCGCAGCTTGGTGGTGCTCATGGGCTTGGCGCTGATCGCCGAAGCCATTCTCTGCATGCCGCCGGCGCCGGACCCGGGCAAACGGCGTTTTGAACCCGCGGCGTAACAGATCGATCGGATGGACGAAAGCACGGTGCAGCGCTCTCTGGTGATGGTGACCAACCCTTGGATGGTCACTTTGAGCGTGCTCATGGTGGTGGCCACCGTCGTGCTCGGCTTTTGGGCGTGGCGACGCTCCGGCTGGCTCCGCTCCATCGGCCTGTTGGAATTGCTCCGGTTGCTCTGCGTTCTCCTGGTGGCGCTGACTTTGAACCAGCCGGAGTGGAGGGAACGGTTTCCGCCGCAGGTGAACCCGGAAGTCGCCGTTCTTTGGGATGGCTCGGGATCGATGGAGACTCGCGATGTCGCCGCTGGCGGCAACGGGCAGGCCAAATCGCGCAAGGAAGCGGTCGCTGGCTGGATTGCGCCGGCGTCCTGGAAGGAGTTGGGGGAACGTTACCGTGTCACCGTGCAACCCTTCTCCGCCAAGACGGAAGAAGCCGGACATGGGACCGACCTGAACGCCGCCCTGGAGAGCGTGGCCGAGCGCACCATTCCTCCCGCCGCCGTGGTTCTGTTGAGCGACGGCGATTGGAACCTCGGCGCTCCGCCGGACCGAGCGGCGACCAAGCTGCGCCTGCGGGAGACGCCCGTGTTCGCGGTGCCAGTGGGTAGCGAAGTGCCGCTTCCGGATCTGGCGGTAACGCGTTTCGATGTGCCAGCCTTTGCGGTGCAAGGCAAAGCAGTGCGGCTTCCTTACGAGGTGAAGAGCACCTTGCCGCGTGACCAAACCGTGCAGGTCCGTTTCCTCGTCGATGACCTCGAGGTGGCGTCGGAGGCGGTCGTGATTCCGGCGATGGGCAGCGTGGACCTGGGCCAAACCTTCCGGCCGGACAAGGAGGGTGATTATCGCTTGAAGTTGGACGTCACCGGGATCGAGGGCGAGGCGGTCCTGGAAAACAATTTCCGAAGCGCGAAGCTGGCGGTGCGGCCGGAGGAACTCAAAGTCCTCGTGATCGAATCCTATCCGCGCTGGGAGTATCGCTATCTCCGCAATGCCCTGGACCGCGATCCCGGCGTGGAAGTTTCCTGTCTGCTTTACCATCCATCGTTGGGCAAGATGGGGGAGGGCAAGGGCTATCTGAAAGTCTTCCCCGCCGATGAAGATCTCGTCGATTACGACGTCGTCTTGCTCGGGGACGTGGGCGTGACCGATGGACAGCTGACGCCCAACGAAGCGGAGCGGATCGCCAAACTGGTGCGCAACCAGGCCAGCGGACTGATTTTCCTCCCCGGGCTGCGGGGAAATCAGCAGACATTCAAGGACACGCCCTTGGAAGAACTCTACCCCGTCGTCCTCGATCCGTCGCAACCGCGCGGCTGGGGTTCCGTGGTCCCGGGGCGCATGCAACTCACGGAATTAGGCCAACGCAGCTTGCTCACCCGGTTGGAGGATAGTGACGAATCGAATCTGTCGGTTTGGGATGCCTTGCCCGGTTTCCAATGGTATGCCCCCATCGTCCGGGCCAAGGCGGGAACGGAAATTCTCGCGCGGCATGGCACCGATCAAACGGATTTCGGGCGCGTGCCACTCATCGTCACCAAAACCTACGGTGCGGGGAAAGTTCTGCTCATGGGCACGGACGGTGCATGGCGTTGGCGAAAAGGCGTGGAGGACAAGTACCACTACCGGTTCTGGGGACAAGTCGCCCGTTGGATGGCCTACCAACGCAACATGGCCCAGGGAGAGCGGATGCGTCTCTTCTATACGCCGGACCGGCCCAAAACCGGGGACACTCTATCCCTCAATGCAAACGTGATGAGCCCAGGCGGCGAGCCGTTGCAGGAGGCCAATGTCCAAGTGGAATTCGTAACGCCCTCTGGCGCTACCGACCGCGTGCGTCTGGTGCCGGCAGGGGAAGACAGTTGGGGCCTTTTTTCCGGGAGCTTCACCGCCGCGGAAGCAGGCGAATACAAAGTGCGTCTGACCTGCGTCGATGAAGGCGAAAGCCTCGAAACCACTCTGCTGGTGGAAGGCGATGTCCGCGAAAAAACGGGTCAACCGGCCCGGCCTGCCGTGCTCGACGAGATCGCCCGGATCACTCGCGGCAAGGTCATGGATGCCTCGAAGCTCACCGAAGTCGTCGCCGCGATCCAATCGCTGCCCGAGCCTCCGCCCATGGAACATCGCATCCGCATCTGGTCGCACTGGGGTTGGATGCTGACGCTCTTTCTCCTTCTCACCGCGTTTTGGATTGGCCGGAAATCGGCGGGCCAGGTTTGAATTTCCCACTTTCGAATCTCCATTTTCCAATCTCCATTTTCCAATCTCCACTTCCCTCGGCATCGTGGAGTGATTGAAACTACTGCTAGATCGATGTGGTTCCGCGCGATCGAAAAGAACGGTTTGCCCTCCGGCCGGAGCGCACGCGACGAGAGGAGGAACTGGCGGAAAACTGGGGTGGGGGAATTTCAAAAAGCAGCCAATCACTACTAGATGGCACGGGGGGGCTCCGCGTCGGAACTGTATTGCGACAGCTAAAGCGTTCCCAAGTCCGGTTCAATCGAAGCAATTCGACTGGCTCCCATTACTTAGCCAGGGCCACGTCCTCGGACATGGAAGCAGCGCCTTCAGCGGTGCGAGGGGCGGAGTCGGTGCTCTTAGCACTCGTGAGCTTCGCGCGGCGGCGCGCCTTGAAGGCGGGGGCGGTCAGGCCAAAGGCCGCCCAGAGTTGGGAATCCCGTTCCAAGTGGATTTCCAGTTCCGTCAGGGTGGTGCGGACCCGTTTGCGCAGGGCAGCGGCGGTTTTGGTGTAGTTTTCCCGCTTAAGCTGGCGATCCTTTGGATGGTCTTTCACTGCTTCGCGAGCAGCCACGAGCGCATCGTGAACTTCGGTGCACCGCTTGGCGTTGACCTTGAATTCCGCGGACTCATGTTCGGGGTGAGCGGCAAAGTAGGTGGCCAGATCACTCAGTAGTTTTTCCCGCCCGCCCATGCTGCCCGGAGTTTGGATCGATTCCCCAGTGAGGCCGGCTTCGTCCCATCCCTTGTTCCACTTTGGCCCCAGATGGACGGTGAGCACTTGCTTGACCAGGGCGATATACGCACGGCCTTCGGAATCGGCCTTACGGAGAGCAGGCTGAAGGATATCCTGCAGGCTCGTCTTGGAAGCCTTATATGCGGCGTGAGCCAAGGTAGCCGCATCGAGATCCTTTTGCACGATCGAAGCGGTGTTCTGCAACTCTTTAAAGGTCGAGCCGTATGTCTCTAAGCCGGTAACGATCTCCTTCGTCAGTTTGGAGACGCCGTCAAACTGCTTGGGTACGGAGTTGGAAGCGGAGTTTTCTGTCATTTGGTTTCTTCGATTTGGTTTAGCCTTCTGAATTGTATAGATATAATAAATAAAAGGAAAACAGCGCCTGGCAAGACTTTTGTATGGAAATGCTGATATTTATTTCCGCTGCTTCGCGACGCCGCTGGCATCGGCAGCTCTGGCCAACCCCACCGAGGCGACGCCGCTGGCATCGGCAGCTCTGGCCAACCCCACCGAGGTGACGCCGCTGGCATCGGCAGCTCTGGCCAACCCCACCGAGGCGACGCCACTGGCATCGGCAGCTCTGGCCAGCCCCACCGAGGCGACGCCGTTGGCATCGGCAGCTCTGGCCAGCCCCACCGGGGCGACACCGGCGCAGGCGTTCTCGTTCTTAGTTTCGATTTCGAAACACCATCTCAGACACTTCTTCGGGAGCGAGGACGAGGACGAAAGGGCATCGCGGGCGCTGAGGGCTCGGTCGGCACAGGGGATTCAGAAATCTGCATTTATGAACACACTTTTTCATTGCGCCTCCGTCGCTCCTCGTCATGAGTTGGTTTTATGAACAGTTTTCTCGACGAGCCCGACGATCCCTGGAACGTCTTTGTCACCGTCTTAGCGACGGACGCATCCGTGACCGAAAAAGCCCGGCCTCATCTCGACCGCTGGGTATCACGCTGGCACCAGGCCGGCGGGGAAGAATCCGCGACTGCCACCATGGAGTTCTTTCAAGAACTCGGGCGCAGTCCCACCTTACAGGATTGGCAGTTCCGCCAAGCGGTTCAGGCGGTAGAACGCTTTTCCAGACTGCCTTCCGCACCGGAGTGGATGCGCGATTTCGATTGGCCCGGCCTCGCCGATCAAGCCGTAGCCCTCGGGCGCGAACATCGCACGCTGCTGCGGGAGTCCGTTTCAGTGTCCATTGTCGCCCCGGACTCCGAAACGCCGGAATCGCCGGACGCCATCCACCAGCGCGACCGCATCCCCGCACCCGGAGAAGCAGGAAAGATCGAGGAGGAGATCGATCGCCTCCGCCGAGCCATTCGCGAGCAAAACCTCGCCGTGGCCACCGAACAGACCTACGTGGGGTGGGTCAGGCGCTTCGCCCGGTTCCGATTGCGAAGGCTACGTGCAGAGCACTTGGAAGGCTTCGACTTTGGCGCAGCCACCTCCTATTTGCGATACCTCGCTCTGGAACGCAGGGTCTCTCCAGCCACCCAGCGTCAAGCCCTCAACGCCATCGTCTATCTCGCCAAAGCGGTCTACAGAGTCGAAGAAGTGAACCTTGGCTTTACACCTTCCCAGAACGGTTCCCGCCGTCCGCCCGTGGTTCTCACCAAAGCCGAGGTGCGCGCCATCTTCGATCACTTGGAAGACCCCTGGAAACTCCTGTGTGAACTCATCTACGGGACCGGCCTGCGTCAGATGGAAGCGCTGCGTCTCCGCGTGAAAGACCTCGACTTCGGCCAAGGCACCATTGCCGTCCACGATGGAAAGGGAGGCAAGCACCGCGTCGTCCCACTACCCCGCTCTCTGGAGCCCCGGCTCACCGCCCACCTCAACGCACTCCATGAACGCCACCGGCGCGATCTGGATTCTGGCTTCGGAGAGGTCCACCTGACCGAATCGCTCCGGCGCAAGTATCCAAACGCCGCTCGGGAATGGCCATGGCAGTACGTGTTCCCCGCCGCGGGCCTTTGCCCGCATCCGCGAACAGGACGGCTGGCCAGGCATCATTTGCATGAATCTTCCCTCCAGCGTCAAATCAAGTCTTCGGTGCGATCGGCTGGCATCCCCAAGAAGGCTAGTTGCCACACCTTCCGCCACAGTTTCGCCACTCATCTATTGGAAGGAGGGATCGACATCCGCACGGTGCAATCCCTGCTGGGCCACGCCGAGGTTTCCACCACGATGATCTACCTCCACGTGATGAAGCGTCCTGGCGCCGGAGCCCCAAGCCCACTGGATCTCCCGTGAATCCCAGCAGGCAATCAGCTCAATCCGCCATGAAAATCACCTTGCCACGCCCTATTCCGGCCGCTACGATCTTCATGCGGCATTTTACCGTGTTATGCCGCACGCTGCCATTAACATGTTATTGGCAGCGTGCGGCTCAATTATACTGTTGTGCGCCGAGCAAAGCAAGGCGCTTCTAATTAGGTGAAAGTCCTATTGTGATAAAGCTTAGCCAGCAGTCACTACCGAGTCTTGCGTGGAAGTCAGCTAAGTCATGGAACTTCGCGGACGGTCGCCGCGTGAACAAGACCTTACAACACCAGAACCGGTCCTCTCGGATCGCAGGCTGGATGGCGAAACGGCTTCTGCGAAGCGTAGACAGGGAGTGCGCAGGCCACAGGGCGGAAGCACCCGCCTGAAGGTTGATATAGCCCCGTAAGAATGGAGATGCGGATGGAGATCATCTAACAGTATGGAGAATCCTGCACCAGAAGACGCGTTACCAAGGCGAGCGTCCATGGATCCGCCGGGGTCGACCTTAGACCGTGGCATGTGCATAGAGAAGCGTATGAATTACTGTTCTGAGGAGAACAGCACCTTGAACTCGGGAGACCCGCGCTGCGCTCCCCAGGAGACGATCTATCTTCTGAGGGCCGGAACCGATCAACGAAACGAAGACGGGGTCGGGCCAGCGCGGGAGTCAGATCCGCCCATAGTAGTCCGCGACGGTAACGCCGTTCACATGGCGAAGGGGCGGACGGAAGGACAACTCGGATATAGCACTCACGCGAGGGACACGAATACTCCCTCAACCAGCGTGTCACGCACCCTGTCCGAACTGCGAGCGAAAGCGGAACGAGCCCCGGACCATCGGTTTCGGGCGCTGTGCCGCTTGTTGGACCGTCAGATGTTGAAGGAGGCATTCGCCTCGTTGCGGCCCGCTGCGGCTCCGGGGATCGACGGAGTCTGTTGGGCCGACTATGCGAAGAATCTCGAACACAACCTGACGGATCTGGAAGAGCGCTTGAAAACGGGGCGTTACCGCGCTCAGTGCGTCAAGCGGCGGTGGATTCCAAAGCCAGGCGGCAAGAAATTGCGGCCTCTGGGTATCCCCGTGTTGGAGGATAAAATCGTGCAACAGGCCGTCAGCATGATCCTGGGAGCGATCTGGGAGGCGGACTTCGTCGATGAAAGCATCGGTTACCGCCCAGGGCGGGGCGCTCAGCAGGGCAGCCTTGAGCTGCGCCAAGCGCTCGACTCGGGCACTTACCGGTGGGTCGTCGAAGCCGACATTCGGGGCTTCTTTGATCATGTGGATCACGGCTGGATTCTGCGGATGTTGGCGCAACGCATCGCGGATCGCAAATTGCTGGCTCTGATCGTCAAATGGCTCAAAGCTGGGGTCATGGAACACGACGGCCGACAGGTTAACCCGGCAACGGGTACTCCTCAAGGCGGCGTGATCTCGCCCATTCTGGCAAACATCTATCTCCACTTTGTCCAAGACTTGTGGATCAAACGGGTAGTTGCCAAGCACAGTCGCGGCCAGGTGATATTCCGGCGATATGCGGACGACAGCGTCGTATGCTTCGAGTGTGAGCAGGACGCGCGAACATACCTGCAGGCCCTGCCAGCCCGGCTGGTGAAGTTTGGCCTGCAGTTAGCGGACGAGAAAAGCTCGTTGGTAAAGTTCAACCGGTGGGAGCCCGACCAAAGCGGAAAGTTCACTTTCCTTGGCTTCGATTACTACTGGGCGCGGACGCGCAAGCGCAAGAGCTACACCGTGGTCAAGATGCGGACCAACCGGGAGAAGTTCCGGGCAAGCCTCCGGGCGCTCAAGGAATGGATCAAGGTGAATCGCAGTCTCAAACTGCGCAAGATGTTGGCCGTGCTGCGTCGCAAACTCCAAGGGTATTGGAATTACTTCGGGGTGATTGGCAACTCGGCCATGCTGGCCAAATACCACCGGGCGGTCTATTGGCTGCTCTTCAAGTGGTTGAACCGGCGCAGCCAGCGGAAGTCATTCACCTGGGAAGCCTACCAGGAGCGTTGGCCGACTTGGAAACTGCCCGCCCCTCGGGTGCGGAAAGAACTCGCAAGGCCATTCTTGCCAAAAGAGGCGGAACCTGCATGATGAAGTCTATCCGAATCCAGAACCAACGCCGCGACGCGTGCCCGTCCTCCGAGGAGCCCGGTGCGGGAAATCTGCACGCCGGGATCTGCGAGGGGGGCGCCGGGCGACTGGCGTCCCTACCTCAATCGCGAATAAATACCGATGCAAGATGTCTTCCCCCATACTCAGACGTTCAGGGTCGCTTCGCGTGTCAGGTTTGATCTCTCGACCTGCGATGGATTTATGTCGTTCACTTTGTATCGATCTCCATCAAATCCATTTGATGGGAGTGAAA
>CAMCXS010000119.1 GCA_945883495.1 Akkermansia muciniphila | reverse complement strand
TAGCACTTCTTCATCCGCTCGAAGATCTCCTCCTCGGAAACCTCCGCCCGCAGCCGCGCTCCTTCGGCCTCGCTGGGAACATTGAGGACGAGGTGAAAGTGGTTGTCCAAGCAAGTCCAGGTCAACACCTCCAACCCGCAAAAGTGAGCCGCCCCAAAGACCAAGGAGCGAAAGTGCTCCTTCTCATCCGGCCCAAACAGAAACAGCCCGCCCGCGGTGCGGTTGAAGGCATGCATGACGCCCCACGACGAGGTGCCTCCAGGCAAAAAGCGCTTGTACTGGGGAAACGGTCGGTCGGCGGTCTCGTTCATAATCACTGTCAAGATGAACACACTATTCCTGAACAGTCAAGCGGGATGATTGTTGGATTCTGATCATCATCCATGAAGAATCGCGACACCAATAAGCTGGTCATGTTTCTTGCTCTCGCCACGTTTTGCGCCGCAGCCAAGAATCAGGAGGCGGTAGGTCATTTGGCTCCGTTTCAGGAATCTTGGAACGCGTTCCGGTCACTGGTGAATCGGCTGCGCAAGCGTTCGACGAGCTTGCTGAAGTTGAACCCGACCGGGTCGACTGAAAACAGTCTGGCGTTGCGGCAGGCGATTGCCAAGCGGGCGGCGGCGATCAGCGCGGCGTTGGTGACCTGGGCGCGCAAGACTGGGAAACCCGATGTGGCGGAGCAGGCGCATGTCACGAAGTCGATGCTGCTAAACGGCCGGGCGATCGACGCCGTGGAGCGGGCGGAACACTTGGTGGAACTGGAGGACGAACACTTGGATGCGCTCGAAGCGTATAAGATCAACAAGCAAGTCGTGACGACGCTCGATGACTTGATCACGGAATTCTCCGAGAACATTGGCCGGCCGCGGGCGATCATCAAAGCGCGCAAGCAGGTGCGTCAGACGTTGCCGGATTTGTTGGCGAAGGCGGAGATTGAACTGGGCCACATGGACCGGCTCTTGGTGCTGTTGGAAGACGACTTTGAAGAGTTTGTCCAAGGTTACCGGGTGAGCCGCAAGATTGACCAAGTGTCCGCGAGCCGGGCGCTTTCCGAATTGGAAAAGGCGAATGCCGCGGTGCGGGAGGCCAAGCAAGAAGTGGTCAAAGCGAAGAGCGCCGCCGAGATCGACGGCAAGCATGAGGAAGCGAAGACGACCTTGGCCAAGGCGCGGGCGATTCACCCCGGGACTGGGGCGAAGGCGAAAGCTGGGGTGGCCGACCGGGCTGGCGAGACTTCCCAGACCACGGCGGAATCCACTGAGCGGGTGGGGCTGGATTCTTGATCGAGAGGAAAGGTCCCACGCGTTCCTGGTTCTTCGCCTGAGCCATCGTCGTTCGCCCCGGAGGGAAGCGCATTCTACGGGATTTTGATAACGGTGGTGACTCGTGTCGCCATATCCAAAACGGGGAACACAAGATCGACAACGCGTTGCCATTGCGAGACCGGTGATTCGCTGATGTAAACGACGTCATTCGGTGCAATCGAGAAGTTTTGGGCGAGGAAAATTCCGTTTGGCCGGGACACATCCACTCCGTAGACGAGGTTTCCGCCCTGGCCATCGGAGCGGAAGATAAACACGCCCCGTGCGTCTGAGTATCCGGCATCCAATCCTTGGGCGATTGAGAGAGCGTCCATTAGATTCGGATTTTCATCAGGAAAGGGATACCGGCCGGGTTTGCCAATCACGCCAGTAACTTGGAAGGCGAGATCTGGATTTTGTTCCACTTTGAGAATGTCCGCGTCCTGCACAAACACCCGCTGTTTGGCCAGTGACGAGACGTTGGTGGTATACGTGGAGCCATCCCGATGGAGCACGAAGGTAAAGAGATGAGGAGGACCTGAAGGACCTCCAGACGCTGCCAATGCTTCGACCAAAGTGTAGTTCTCCCGGTCGATGATGGTTTCGCCGGTCCGGTCGACCGCTCCATAGATAAAGACACGCTTGTTCAGGCGGGCCGTGCGGCGCACCAGTGCTTCCGCGCTAGGCGAGACGTTCCGCGCTGCTTTGGTGACGACCATGGATAATTGAGATAGACTCATCTCCAGTGCTTGAATCTCCTGCAAATACGGGAGGCGTAGAATCCCATCAGGCTCGACCTCGATCGGCCCAATCACAAAGCCGGATCGTGCCCCTCTCTCCGTTGTCTGGTAAAATGGACTGTTTGGGTCCACGTCGTTGATGGATACCTCGAGCTGATCTCGCTCCGTGATCAGGTCGGTAAACATTCGGCTCTTCTGTGCCGACGGGATTGGATCTCCCGTTGGAGGCCGATAAGGCAGGGGAAGCAGGGAGGCGTCCTGCACGTCCACGAAGTGAAAATCCCGTGGGGAGGGCGGATTTCGCACAAGGTGAAAAGGCTGCGTGACGCAGCCGTCAGGGCCTGGGGCGACGGAGCCACTCACCCCGCGCAGGTCACGCCGGTAGGGCCCTGAGGAGCTGCACGCCGAAAGCAGGGCCAGAGCTGCGAATCCGATGAATATCCTGAAGGGCATAAAGTGGTGATAGAGTTATTAATCTTGAGATTCAAACTATATTTTCTTGTCTCACCGCTAGCGCGTCTCCTTTCCCCAGATATTCGCTGCGTGGAACGTAGGATATGTGGAGACTCCTTAGATAGATGTACGGAGCGGGTACGGAATTCCACACGTGCCAAGTAGGAGAAAGAAGTATGTAAGAAGAGTGGAGAGGAGAGTGACCGCGGAGCTCCTGCGTGGGCCTCGTAATGAAAAGTCGCAACAATGAGATTGGCTTTATGGAATTTGCGAAAGATGTTCTCGTTGGGTTATGGAGTTTAGCGATGGCTCTCATATCCCTTGTGAAGAGCTCTTGCTGGTTCCTCATGAAGACACTTCCTGACTTTCGACCCCATCGCCTTACTTCTGAACCTCCTGCAAGCGTTCCTTGGGCGCGGAACCGATGTTGTCCGCCGATCGCGAGCGAGTCTCGGCGGCTGAAGTATCCATTCCGTGGTGGAGCGATCATCAGCGCGGTGGCGATTGGTGATTTCTGCATCAGCGCATTGGCCCTAGGAATGGCGTGGTGGCTCCGTTTTCATACTGGCCTAGCCAGCTTGGGCGTTCCTGAGCCTTCGGCCACAAGTTTTGCCTCCTACGCGGGCCATATCGTCCTCGGAGCCACATTGATGTCTACGGGACTGATATTGCAGCGTGGGTATGCGTACGAGGCCATTCGTGACGCCGGACGAGCTGTTCGCTCGGTGGTCAAGGCAGCGGCCGTTTGGCTTGTGGCTTATCTCAGTCTTTCCTTGCTGCTGAAGTTTCAGCCTCCTCTGAGCCGTGTGTTCTGTGGGCTCGCAGTGGGCCTTCTGATCTTGTTGCTGGCTTATTGGCGTCTCCTCGTCGCGCACTACTTAACGCCGAGGCACTTGGCGGACTGTATGCGGCGACGTGTATTGCTTGTGGGTTGGAACGAGGAATTCCGGCGATTGATCGAGTTCACCAGCAACACGAAGAACGTGGAAGTCGAACTATGCGGGATTCTGCTGCCGGCGGGTCCTTGGACCCCTGCCGTCGAGTTGCCGCAGGGGCTTGAGGTCATCGGTTCGGATGAGGAGCTCCACGAAGTGATTGAGAGGTGCGCGTGTGACAGTGTGCTGGCGGGGGCTGAGGGGCTGAATGACCGTGAGCTCGGCTCCCTGGCGGCGATCTGTGAGCGGGAACTCGTGGACTTTGAAATTGTTCCAGGGGGCTTTCGGGCGCTTCGGTCAGGTTTGCGTTTGCGGCGTATCGGTGATGTGCCTGTGCTGGGTTTGGGAAGGCTGCCACTCCAGTCTCCGTTCAATCTTCACCTGAAACGTTGGTGTGATATCGTTGGCGCTCTTGTTGGGCTAATGGTGTCGGCGCCGCTGGTCGCATTGTTTGCGTTTCTCGTGCATCGCGAGAGTCCTGGGCCGGTCCTCTACCGGCAGCGGAGGATTGGGGTAAATGGCGCCAGTTTTGATATGCTAAAGCTGCGCAGCATGCGCTTGGATGCGGAGAGCGGTTCACGGCCTGGATGGACAGTCAAGGACGACCCTCGTTGCCTGCGGGTGGGCAAGTTCATGCGCGCATGGAATATTGATGAGCTGCCGCAGTTTCTGAACGTGCTCAAAGGTGAGATGAGCTTAGTCGGTCCCCGTCCCGAGCGGCCGGAGTTCATCCGCGACTTCAAGCATTTGATTCCCCATTACAATCTGCGCCACCAGGTGAAGCCAGGTTTGACTGGATGGGCCCAGGTCCACGGGTTGCGGGGCGACACTGACCTTGCGGATCGGGTGCGGCATGACCTGTACTATATTGAGCACTGGAGTCTCTGGCTGGACCTGCGGATTCTCCTGATGACCTTGTTGAGACCTGGCAGCGGCTATTGACATGAGTCGAATGCGTCTCTTGCTTGTGTCCCAACCGGCCCGGGACGGCGTGCTCCGGCATGTCAGCGATCTCGCGGAATTTTTGTTGTCGGAGGGAGATCATGTGGATTTGGCCTACTCGGATTGGAAGGCAACGGATCAATTGGCTTTGCTGGTGGACCGAATCCGCTCTTCTGGCGGGAGAGCCATCAATCTTCAGGTTCGCAATGCGCCATCCCTAGGTGATCTAGGTGCCCTGATCCGGCTGCGCTCGTTCATCGAGCAGACGCGTCCAGATCTTGTCCATGCGCACAGCTCGAAAGCGGGAGCGCTGGTGCGGATCCTAGGGTTGTTCGGTCTGCCAGTGCCGATTGTCTATGCCCCGCACTCTTATTATCGAATGAACCGTCCCGGGGGATGGACGACATCTGCGTTTCATGGCCTTGAGAAGGTATTTGGACGCGTGGGTACGACCATGACAACGTCGCGGTGCGAGTCTACGTTTGCGCAGCGGGTGCTTGGCGTGCCGCTATCCCGCCAAGTGATGTGTCACAATGCGGTGGACTTTGATCGTTACCACCCAGCTTCGCCGGAGATGCGGGATGCGGCGCGTGTGCAATTGGGGCTGCCTTGTTCAGCCAAGCTGCTAGGCTCGGTCGGCCGGTTCTCGTCGCAAAAGGATCCGATCTCCATGTATTTCGCGTTTGCGGATGTGGTCCAGGTGCTGCCGGACGTGCATTTCGTGCATTTGGGCCAGGGCGAGCTGGAGCCTGAGATTGATGCGCTGATCAGCGCCAGGGGAATGGGCGGCCGTTGTCACCGGATCCGTTACTTGAGTGACTCCGCCGCGTTTTATCGTGCCTTGGACGGCTTTCTCCTTACCTCGATCTATGAAGGTATGTCGTTTGCCGCGATCGAGGCCTTGGCTACGAATCTCCCGCTCGTCCTGACGCGAGCGCCCGGAAACAATGACTTGGCGGATCGAGGGCTCTCACAGGTGGTGTGGTGTGAGCCGAAGAGTGTGTCCTCGATTTCCCAAGGAATTGTTGCCTGGCGCGGGATGCTGGATCGGGGAGGGGAGCCGAATCACCGGTGTGTCGCCAAGTGCTATTTTGAGCGGAAGGTTTGCTACCAGACCATCCGGACAGTCTATCGAAGGCATATAACGGCTTCCAGTCGACATGGAGCGAGAATTCATGCGTAAGCAAGAACTGAGCACGTCACGGGTGATCCATGCTGAGTCCATGCCCTGGGGAGCCGTGGTTCCGGGGCGGGAGAATGAGATCGAGTTCCAGAGAGTTTGGCGTCGGCTGACAAGGGATCGCCTGCTCTTGGCAATGCTGCTTTTGATGCCGTTGGGGGCTTCAGGCTTGTATCTTGCGTTTGCGCCAAAGGAGTTTGCCGCCGTCGCAACGCTTGAAGCGCGGCCGGTGAATCCTCAGCCCAGCGGTGATGACGTGTTTGGAAAAGTTTTGTCCGAGGGTCCAATTGCCGGGCTTTCAGAGGTGGATATTGCCACGACTCAGGCTAAGCTGTTGCATTATGATTTTTTAAGCCGGGTGGCAGCTGATCCCGCCCTGCAAGACGGCTTGACTGGCCAAGTGACGGAGGGGCGGAGTGGCGCCAGCGCAAAGGGCGTCTCCGCGGGCTCCAAGATGGCGAGCTACTTGGAGAAGAATGTGAAGGTCTCCCGGGTGCGGGGAACTCGATTGATCGACGTGGTCTGTGTCCATCGGGATCCTGAGGTTGCGGCGTTGATGGCCAACCGGTTTGTTCATGTTCTGATGAGTGATGGACTCTCGTCCCGGGAGGCTTTCTCCAGCAGCAAAATCAATGGGCTAGAGGAAGACTTCCGGCAAGTGGAGGGTCGGCTGGATGAGGCCCAACGCCGTGTGGCTCTATATCTTCCATCGGTTGAGCTACGCGAGTCGCTGAAGGAGACAAGGAATGAAGTGAAGTTGCTTTCTGGACGTTATGGAGAGCTACATCCGAACATGCGGGCAGCGGTTGCGGTGGTTGCGGTGCATCAGCAGGGATTGCGGACTGAATTGGAGAAGTTGCGCCAGCACCCGATGGAGGCCAGCTACTGGGAAGCGGCTGTAGGCCCTCAATCAGCAAGCGTTGAGTCTGTGGCGGACCAGGCAGAGACTCTGCTGACGGGTAGATATGAGGCATTGACGTCTGAGGTGGCAGCTTTGCGCTCGCTGAGCGAAAGTCTGAACGTTCGGCTTCATGCGATCCGGATCGCAAATAGTAGACCGGATCTGGATCTCCGGATCGTGCAGGAGGCCGTTGCGGATGCAGCGCGAAAGATCTCTCCAAATAAGAAGTTTGCGGTGGCGGCGGGCATCCTTTTCGGGATTTTGTGCGCCTTGATCAGGCTCATTGCCGTAGGCAGTCCTCCATCCCGAATCAACTCAACCGAGGATTGGAGCTCTGCCACCGCTTTACCTCTCCTTGGCTCCGTCGATGTATTTCCGCCAGACGAGACATTGATGCAGGTAGCGAACGCCGTGGACGGAGGCCATCCCGTTGCGGAGCAAATTCGAATGATACGCAGTCGGCTTATCCATCCCGCGCCGGCGGAGTCCGTGGTCGTGCTGGTGACGAGTCCGTTGCCTGAGGACGGGAAATCCGCGCTGGCTGCGGCGCTTGCGCTGTCCCTTGCGAGGATCGAGCCGGCAGGAGTGGTGCTGGTGGAGATGGATTTGCGTCACCCAGCCGTGCATCAGACGTTGGAGTTGCCTAATTTTCTGGGAACGTCCGACGTTCTGACGGGGTCCTGCTGCTTGGACGAGGGATTGACGGTGATCGGAGATCTGATGGTGATGACGGGAGGGAGTTCGGAAGGCGAGGCTTTGCACCAATTGGGTGGACCTTTGGTCATGCGATTCGTGCAGAATTTGAAAAGGAGATTTCGCTATGTGATTATCGATAGCCCCGCGGTGCTTTCCACTTCAGATTTGCGGCTGATTGCTCCACTATGTAATCAAGTGCTGCTAGTCGTCAACGCGCGGGCGACACCGGTGTCCGCCGTCCACGAAGCCGAAATGGAGATCGGGAGCGCATGCGGGGTGATCCGGGGCGGGATACTGAATCGCGTTGTTGATGGATCCTGGAAAAGGGCGCATCAGAGGCAGCGGTGGGTGACCGGGGCGGGAGGCGCATGGAACCGATCTCAGCCGGTCGCAACATGAGGCGAGTGTCAATGGTTTGTGCCGGGGGTGGTTGCCGAGATCTACCTCCTGGTGGCTTCGAGACGGAAGCCGGTGGAGGGGTGACGAGGAGTCTCTGCTGTCTAGCGGCATGTTGCGTTGGGATTCTCCGCACCACAACCATTCAGCTGATCGGCGCCATGCCAGTCGGGGAGTTCGTGCTCATTGGGGTGTGCTTCACCGCAGCACTTGCGCTGGTGGTACGCAGGCGGCTGACGTGGGGATTTTCAGCGCCGCGGATCCTAGTTTTGTTTGTGATCGGGCAGTTGGTGGCCATTGGCGCTTATGTCTTATCTGATCTTTGGCGGGAGAGCGCCCCCGTCGACATGATTCGTGGTTGGTTGCGGATGGTGTTTGTGCTGATTGATATGTTGGCGTTGGCGATTTTGTGTGGTGTGACCGAGCGAGCGTTCGTTTGGCTTCAGGTCGGCGTTGCCATGTCCGTTGCTCAGCTGCTGATGACCCCGCCGCTGTTTGGCGATTACTGGAAATTTGGTTTCGCCTATCCAGTGACCATGATGGTGTTTCTGATTTTTCCTCACCTGGCGGGGTTTTGGGGAGGCGTCGCCGGCGCGGTGTCCTTGGGGGCCTTGCATGCCTCGCAGGATTTCCGCAGTCTGGGGGCGGAGTGCGTGGCCACCGCCGTGCTGCTTCTTTTGCGCATCCTGCCGAAAAGGGCCCGGAGTGCGATCCTGGTGGCGGCGGCTCTAGGGGCTCTGCTGTGTTCCCCAATGATTGTGGAGAAGATGTTCTCCAGTGAGGGGGAGCGTGCGAATCGATCCAATGTGGAGCGATCGGCGATGCTACAGGCCGCATGGGAAGGGTTTCTGAGATCGCCGTTGGTGGGCCAAGGCTCGTGGTTCAGCAAATCAGAGGTGATGGATCAGTTTCTTCTGATTCGCGCGGAGAAGGCGCAGGCGGCTGGAGGGGGGATGCAATTTCAGGATGATGACTTTGAGGGCATTGCCATCCATTCGCAAATCGTTGTCAGTCTGGCGGAGGGAGGTGTGCTGGGTGGGGTCTTCTTTATTCTCTATGGTGTCTTTGTCTTATGGGCGCTTTGGTTTGCCGTGATCCACGCTGCGTGGGCTTGGACACTACCGTCACGCATGCTGCTGCTGGTGTTGAGTTTCTTCAATCTTTGGATGAGCCCATTCTCGGGCCCCATTCGAGTGGAGATCGCCGGGGCAGTGATCCTTGTGACTATTCTTTGGAGCGAGAGAAATCGGAATACGAAGAGCAGAGCCGTTTATGGAACAGATCATCAGAACCGGGAAAGATACTCTGACAAAGGTGATGAAGCGCATCAGGAGAGACCTCAGCCTAGTGCCAGCGGGCTCTGAGGGGCGTCCGATCGGAGACGTGAAAAGGTTCCTCGAAGATGTACGTGCACGAGGTTTCCGTCCCCGTGGGATCCTGGACGTCGGGGCGAATCGTGGCCGATGGACGCTGCTAGCGCTCTCCATTTTTCCAGATGCCGAGGTCGTGATGGTGGAACCGCAAGAAGAGATGCGTCCCATTCTGGAAGCGATTTGCGCGGGTCGGCGCCGTGTCGAGTTGATTTGCGCTGGCGCTGGAAAGGAGGCGGAGCAATTAGTGCAAACAATATGGGACGATCTGGATGGATCCTCGTTCCTTCCGCCGGTGAATGAGGGCCAGCTGCGCAATGGAAAGCAGCGTTTGACCCAAATGGTGACGATTGATGGAATCCTTGACCAGAGAAGTTCGATCGTGCCGGATTTGGTGAAGCTCGATATTCAGGGGTTTGAGCTTGAGGCGCTGAAGGGAGCAGCCTCGTTGTTTGGCAGAACAGAGCTATTCATTCTTGAGACGAGTCTCTTCCCATTCATGCCGGGGATGCCCACCTTCCCGGACTGCGTGCAATTTATGCATGAGCGTGGATATGATCTCTACGACGTGGCCGGATATCTTCGGAGGCCTTATGATGGGGCTCTTGGACAAGTGGATTTAGCGTTTGCCAGATCTGGAGGGAAGCTTCGCCGTAGCAGCCAATGGTCCGCGTGTGGACTGGCTGAGTGCTCTACCGAACGGGGCGGGTGAGCCAAAACAACGCTCGAATAGGGACAAGCAGGGCCCGAAGCTGGGCGTAACCATGCGGTCGCGCGGGGCCCCAGAAAAAAGAGGAGAGAAATGTAGCGGAAGCTTGACTGATTAGCGTGGTGTAGGCGGCTCCCACGGCGCCCCAAACTGGGATCACTAGAAGATTCAACGCCACATTCACCACCGCGCCAAGAACGGTGCAGAGGAACAGAAAGCGTGTCCAGCCTTCGATCACCATGCACTGATTCCGGGCCATGCCAAGAAAGACAAATAGGCATGACCAGATGTGAATGGTGAAGACGGTATCAGCACCGGCATAGCCTCGGCCGAAGACGAGGGGGAAAATCCTCGAAGCGCTGGGCGCAAGAAAGAAGATCAGCGCGTATGCCAAGCCTGCATTCAGGTCGTAGAATCGTTGCACTCGCTGTTGGCGGATGGTGGTGGTGAGGTTCTGGCTGCGTATGAGTGCGGGCAGAAGGGACGCAGCGAGGGCTGCGGGAAGAAAGTACCAGACCTCGGACAATCGCAGGGCAGCTCCATAGCGGCCTACCTCTGCTTCGCTGTGCGCATAGGCCAGCATGACCTGGTCGCTACGCATGTAGATCAAGGTCGCGAACGAACTGAAGGCCAGGGGCCAGCTTTCCATCAGAAGCGCTTTGGCGAGACGGGGATTCCATTTCCATTGAGAAGGGCGGACGCCGAATCGCCGGTTGAATCCATAGAGCAGCAAGCCAGTCCCGGCGGGTTCGATCAGGAGAGCGGTGGCAAATGCGGTGACGGAAGCTCCCTGCCAGATGAGAAGAAGGCGCACGGCCGTGCCTAGGAGAAACGAGAGGTTCGCCGCAATCACACCGTAGCGCGCCTGAAGCTGTGCGGCGAACTGGTAATTGAGAACGGAGAGAGGCGCACGGATCATGAGGAGCCCAGCCGCCAGCAGGCAGATCGAGGCTTCCCGGCTTGAGGCGCCGAATTCGGCCAGGGGGAGAATCAGGCCTGCGTAGAGAATGACCATGGCGGCGCAGCTGGTCCAGAATGCGGTGCCGAGCAATTCGAAAGCGCGGGAGGGTTCGCGGATGAGTTCACGGGGAAGAATGCTTTCTAGTCCCAGTGAGGCAAAGGCCCCGGCCAGTTCCGAAATGGCGAGGGCAACTGTGAGTACGCCAAAGCCGTGGGGACCGAGATAGCGGGCTACTGCTGCGCCCGTAAGGAAGCTGATCCCGAGCCGCAGAACACGGTCAGCAGACAGCCAAGCGAAGTTTTTGGCGATTGCGGGGAGGGTGCCCCCACGCCAGTGGTCGGGGTAGCTCGTCGGGAGTTTGCGCCAGATTCTCTGAGCAGCGGAGCGGAGGAGGCTATCCATGGGTTCCGGAGCGAATGGGGCGCGTTGTAGGCGGATGGCCCAACCAGTTGCGCCGCTCCTGGATCCCAAGTCTAAGTGCATGCGGGATGCCGCATAAGGTGCCGTGCAGGTAGGACCAGGTGAGTCTGGCTTCCGCGAGCTTGATGGGATCAGAGATGCTTGCGATGCCGCGTGCCATGAGCCGGATCGCATCACGCACGATGGAGCGCGCCAGGCGGATCGCCCAGCCTGCGCGACTCTGCCGGTATTTGAAGCCGACCAGGAGCGGATGAGCCATGCCGAAGCCGAAGTGAAGTTTTTCGATATAGGGGAGGCTGATCCGTCTTGCGCTGATTAGGTGACGCATCGAGCAGGAGGGCTCATACCAGAGTTCGTAGCCTTCCCGGGCGATGCGCATCACGATTTCGAGATCGTCGCCGCTGGTGGTGGCACAGCCACTGCGGCCGGTGCACGCTTGCCAAGTCGTCCAGCCGGATGCGACGAGGGCGCTGACGCGGCAGACGAGTCCTGCGCCCCGTAGGTGCCAGCGTTCTTCGCCATGAAGCCGACGTGCGTGAGTCCCGAGGTCGAGACTGGCGTAGGCGTAGTCATTGCGGCGCAATACCTGGGGCGGGGGAATTTCCCACGAAATTTCGATCCGTCCTCCGAACGCACCGCAGCGCGGATGGTGCCTGATGAAGGATTTGGCATTAGCGATCCAGCCGTCGAGAAGAAAGTTGTCGTCATCAATGAACGCAATCCACTCGGTCCTGGCTTCGGCCACGCCGCGGAGCCTTGCGTGGGCCAAGCCTTGGCGGGGTTCGAGAATGTGCCGAAGGCCGGGAAGGCATCCTTGGGCCAGGGTGGCGGCGACCACGGCGGCGGTGTTATCCGTGCAATTGTTATTAATCACCAGAATCGCGCAGTCACGCAGGGACTGGGTGTCTTGGGTTGCAATTTGGGCGAGGACTTTCCGCAGGCTGTCAGAGTTGTTATATGTGCAAATGACTAATGTCAGGACGTGGTTTGGAGAATCGGGATGGTGGCCGGTTCCGTTCATGCTGGCTCGTATTTTGCGTCGCCGGTTGGAGCGGTCAAAGGCTTTTGGGACTCCGAAGGCGTGATGTGTAGGATCCCTTATCTACGATACCGCGCAGAGGATGAGGGGTGATTGCGTGTGTTATGATATTGCGAACGAAACGTCCAAGTGGATGGATGGGGAGCGCAATTTCCGATTGTTCCGTATCATGTCCGACCGGCTCAGAAAGATCCAAAGCTTAGTGCGTGCCCTCGGTCCCGTGCCCGCTGCGTCCGTGTGGATCAGACGTGCGCTCCGGATAAAATCAGCCGTTCTGCTGAATGCCGGAGATGTTCGAATCCGGCTCCGTCCGTGTGATAGCGACCCGTTTGTGGCGTTGCAGGTCTTTGGAGATTGCGAGTATGATCTTGGGCCAGTGCGAACGCGCACGCTGCGTGAGCTCGCGGAGACGTGGCGGGTTCAGGGGCAGGAGCCCGTCATCGTGGACGCCGGGGCGAACGTGGGATATAGCGCGCTCTATTTGGCCGGAGCATTCCCGAATACGACGGTGCTGGCGATTGAGCCGGACGAAAACACGTTTCAAGAGCTGCAACGCAACTGTGCGGGAGTTGCGAGCATCAGACCCATCCACGCGGCGCTCTGGAGCCATGAAGAGGGGGTTCGTCTCCAGCGCGATGCCCGGCTGAAGTCGTGGGCCACCAGTGTCTGTGAGGGCGGGGTGACACCATCCATCCGCCTCGACACGCTGATGGATTGTGTTCCCAACAGCCGGCCGCTAATTCTGAAGTTTGACATCGAGGGGGCTGAGCGGGAGGTGATTGCCGCGGCGGCCCGGATTGTGCGTGATGCCGCGTGCATCGTCATTGAGCCCCATGATCTTCTGCAACCAGGCCGTGGCTGCATGTCGCCCTTGCTGCAAGCATTAGCCGGCAAGCGGATGGATACGACTGTCTTAGGTGAAAACCTTGCTTTCTTTGAGTCGGACTTGCTAGGATGGGTGTAAGGTAACGGTCCGCCCAGCCTGCGGAGATGGGTCAGACGGATTCGCTGGCAACGAAGTGCTGCCAGAAGGGTATGAGAGCGTCTGTGTAGCCTGGGCGGGCCACTAGGAGGATTTGGGCGCGAGGAGTGGGTTACACTTCCAGCTGGATGCCCAATTCGATGACTTGGCGGGGTGGAAGTTCGAAGTATCCGGTAGCAGGCCGTGACATGCGGGAAAGGGTCACGAATAGTTCCTTGCGCCAAGCTGCCATTTTACCGGGGCCGTTCGGAAGAAGTACTTCCCGGCTTTGGTAGAAGGTGACGCCGGCCCGCTTCACTTTGGTGCGTTCCCGGAGAGCTTCAATGAGATCATGGAAGACATTCGGAGACTCCGAGAAACCGTAGCGCAGCATGACACGATAGAAATTCGTGTGGAATTCGTTGACCTCGACCCGTTCTTCCGCGCAGACATACGGCTCGCCTTCGAACCGCACCGTCAGCAAGACGACTTGTTGGTGGAGCGCTTTGTTGTGCTTTAAGTGGTGGAGCAGCGCCAACGGCAAACCCTCTGCGGTAGCGGACATGAAGACGCCGGTGCCGGGCACCCGGGTGATGCGATCGTTTTTGATCTCATCGATCAGATGCTGCACGGGCAGCCGCCCGCGTTGCAAGGCCTGGAAAAGGATGGCGCGGCCGTCGGTCCAGGTCTTCATGACGATCCAAATCCCCGCCGCGGTGAGGAGCGGGAACCATGCGCCTTGCATGAGCTTGGTCAGGCTGCCGGCCACGTAGCCGGCTTCGAGAAGGATGAAAAGGAGGACCATGGGGGCGATCCGCCAGAAAGGCCAACCCCAGATCCGCCGGGCCACCATAAACAGGAGAATGCTCGTGAGCAGCATCTCCATGGAGACGGACAGCCCGTAGGCCGCCGCTAAGTTGGTCGAGGTTTGGAAGGTGAGCACCAAGCTGATGCAGGCCACCATAAGGAGGAAATTTACCTGCGGCATGTAGATCTGGCCGCGGACGTCGGGATTCGTGTGGATGATGCGGAGGCGGGGCAAATACCCGAGTTGCACCGCCTGTTGGGTCAACGAGTAGACCCCGGTGATCATGGCCTGGGACGCGATGATCGTGGCTGCCGTGGCCAAGATGATCATTGGAGCGAGCAATCCTTGAGGCACGACCCGGAAGAAGGGGTGCTCCACGGCCGCCGGATCCGTAATGACCAGGGCGCCTTGGCCCAAGTAGTTCAGGACCAATGCCGGATAAGCCAGGAGGAACCAGGCGCGCTTCAGCGGCGGGGCGCCGAAGTGACCGATATCGGCATAAAGCGCTTCGCAGCCGGTCACCGCGAGCAAGACCATCCCCATGATGACGATGCCGTGTTGTCCATGATGCAGCAGGTAGCTGATGCCCCAATGAGGAGAGAGCGCGGTGATCACCTCCGGGTGCTCAATGACGCGGTAGAGGCCGGTCGATGCCAAGGCGAGAAACCAAACGACCATGATTGGGCCGAAGGCAACCCCGATCCTGGCGGTCCCATGTCGTTGCACCATGAACAGCCCTAGGAGAATGCCGATGGACAGATACATCACCACGGTCTGCGGAATGCTTTCGTGAAGTTGCTTTAGCCCCTCCACGGCCGAAAGCACGGAGATGGCCGGAGTGATCATCCCATCCGCGTAGAGCAACGCGGCGCCGAAGAGCACGATCAGGACGATGACGGCGGTTTGCTGGGGATCCAGCGCCTTTTTCCGGGATCGGAGCAGGGAGAGTAAGGCGAACATTCCGCCCTCACCCTGAGCCGTGGCGCGAGAGAGGATGCCGAGATACTTCAGCGAGACCATAATAGTCAGCGACCAGAACATTAAGGAGATCGGCCCATAAACCATCTCGTGGCCATCCACCCCGGCGCGGAACCCGGCGTGATGCAGGCATTCCCGGAGCGCGTAGAGCGGACTGGTGCCAATGTCCCCAAAGACGACGCCCAAGCCCATTAAGGCGAGCGACCACGGATTTCCGGGATGATGCGGGGCCGCGCCAGTCGCGGGAGGTGCCGCTGGGTGTCCGGCACCTTCTTGCTGATCAGATACGTTCATGCGCCATGGGACAGCGCGCTCCTCGGCGGCTGACCTCCTCCTCGGGCCACGAAGCCCTGTCGTCTGTCCAGTAGGATCACGATGCTGGACGACTCGTAGCGTTGCCCGGCCCCGCTCGCAACGGAAAACATACCGGCCCCGCTCCCGGCGGCACCTGCGGAAGGGAACTCCGTAAAGCGTTGCGCGCCGAAAATGGGCCGTGAAAGCGGGGATGGCTTTCCGACGAATCCGAGGCTGTCCGGCCTGCCGTGGTATGGCGGTGTTCCTCGCTTCCTCCGCACGCGAGCCTGTGGCGCTCCTTCTACGAACACTAACAGTCAAGCGGGATGATTGTTGATTCGTTTCGGGTATGCACCCGTGGCGAAGGCTGGGAGGAGACGCCGATTCGGGTTTGCTCCCGTGGCGAACGCTGGGAGGAGATGCCGATTCGGGTTTGCACCCGTGGCGAAGTCGGGAGGAGACGCCGAGGCGGGTTTGCACCCGTGGCGAAGTCCGGGAGGAGACGCCGAGGCGGGTTTGCACCCGTGGCGAAGGCTGGGAGGAGATGCCGATTTGGGTTTGCCCACGTGGCGAAGGCTGGGAGAAGACGCCGAGGCGGGTTTGCCCACGTGGCAAAGTCCGGGAGGAGAGCCGATTCGGGTTTGCCTGCGTGGCGAAGGCTGGGAGGAGACGTCGATTTGGGTTTGCCCACGTGGCGAAGGCTGGGACGAGAGCCGATTCGGGTTTGCGCCCGTGGCGAAGTCCGGGAGGAGACGCCGATCCGGGTTTGCACCCGTGGCGAAGTCCGAGAGGCGACGCCGATTCGGGTTTGCGCATGCGACAAAGGTCGCCGGGAGATGCCGCGGCGTGGTTGAACACGCGACGAAGGTCGCCGGGAGACGTCGCGGCGGGGGTGCATCCGTGGCGAAGGTCGCAAGGAGATGCCGATTTGGGGGCGCCCAGGTGGGAAGTGCTTGTGGGGAGCAACAAAGCCGGCCGGCACGCGCGGGAACGATCGCGGGGAGAGGTTGATTTGGGTTTGCCCATGTGGCGAGGGCCCGGGGAGGATTCAGGCGGCGCCGCACCGGTGGCAACGATCGCGGGGACACGCCGGTGGTTTGGGCGCATAGGTGGACGTGGGGAACGGAAGAAGTCGAACAGTCAAGCGGGATGATCCAACAATCATCCCGCTTGACTGTTCGCTCCTTGTGGGGAGCAACAAAGCCGGCCGGCACGCGCGGGAACGATCGCGGGGAGAGGTTGATTTGGGTTTGCCCATGTGGCGAGGGCCCGGGGAGGATTCAGGCGGCGCCGCACCGGTGGCAACGATCGCG
>CAMCXS010000118.1 GCA_945883495.1 Akkermansia muciniphila | reverse complement strand
TCCCGCGATTCATCACCCGGACGTATCCGTTGAGCCAGAATCAACCGCGGTGGCGGTATGGCGTGGTCCTGGAAACGGACGGTGGCCGGGCGCTCGTCTTGGCCGCGGAGCCGAGGATCGAGGTCTCGATTGCCGGACCGGCCGCCGCTCAGGAACGGATCGCCAAGGTCATCCGGCACCACTTCGCTCACCTCAACGCCCAGTTTGGCGGATTGGAACCGACGGAATGGATCGAAGTCCGGGAGTTTCCGGGAAAATACCAACGGGTCGATGCCCTCCTCAAGGATGAGCAGCGCGGCAAACCGTCCATGATCATCACCGACGAGGGGACGGAACTCATCGATCAAAAAGCCGAGCTGGACCGGATCAGCTCGGAGACCTCACGCAAAGAGAAAGGCAAGCGGCTCCGGGTCTTCATCAGTTATGCTCATGCCGACACGGACATGTTCGACCTTTTCCGGAGCGCAAACCTGGCCGCCATGGAGAGTGACAGACTGATCTCCTCCTGGACGGACCGGAAGATTTCACCGGGACAGAAGTGGGACGCGGCAATCAAGGAGGAACTGGAGAGCTGTGACGTAATGTTGTGCCTCGTCAGCACGAAGTTCTTCGCCTCGGAGTACATCCGCGGGGTGGAAATGAAACGGGCCATGGAACGCGAGAAGGAAGGCAAGATCCGGATCGTTCCCGTGCTGCTAGAGGATTGTCCGGCGTGGGACCGGAGCGAACTGAAGGCTTTTCAAGCGATCATCCCCGACGGCAAACCCGTCCGGTTTCACGATCGCCGGCCCGACGATGCGTTTAACGTGGTGGAACGGCGGCTGGCGGAGATGATTGCGGCGATGTGAAGCGGCGCACTCCCGAAGGCGTTTGTCGGCTGATCGTCTTCGTCGCGAATGGGATCGGGTGATGTCGGGACAGATCTCGGGAGATCACGGCTGATTTTGATGGTCGGAAGCTCTTGCACGGTTCGACCAAGTGTCTAGAGTCATTCGGCATGGAGGACTTATTCGAGTGGCTTGCCGAAGAGGTCATCGGATCACTTGATGGGGCGGTGGATGATCTTGGAGCGTTTCTGGCGAATTGTGATTATCTCACAGTGACTCTCCAGGACTTAGAGCGCTTGGAAGAGTTCTCGGAGGAAGCTTCCCTATTCGCGCTGGCCGCACCGAACGAAACCGCAACATATCACTCTCGCGCAGTCACCGATGCCGATGCGAATGATTCGACCCCAGATCATGGTGGCACCCCGGAACGAAAGTCGAAGGCACAAATCGTTAAGGAGGAGGCGCTCGAAACAGCGAAGGATATTCTGCGCACGGAAGGTGCCATATTGGTGCAGCAAGCGATAGCCCGGCGTGACGCTCCTGAAGTGCCATTGCCACGTCACGCACTGGACGGATCACATCGCTTGGCTTTGGCTGATGCGGACGTAGAGCTGGACTTGTTCAACATCTCCGACCTCCGAGCAGTCCCGAAATCTCGATGCGTCTGCGCGATGGGGGCCGAGAACGGATATCCATTTGTCATTACAGCGACATGTCCCTTCTGCGGTGGCAATGATCCTCTAGGGTATTTATGGGAAAGATACCGTAATGCCATTCTGGGAGCCTCAAAACGCACCATTCATGAGCGCTGTTGCGCGGTCCCGTCTGGCCTCTTCCATGCCATTGCCACAATCGAATCCGAGATCACGGCTGTGATCCGTTCGGCGAACAACCTTGACCGTTTTGCAAAGATTCAGGACGGTGACGATCCTCAATTGATCGCCAAGTCGTTGATCGCGTTCTTCGATCCCGTTGTGGACGTGACCAATTCCAACGTTCGATCCGAGGTATTCGACGGCATTCGAGTTGCTGCGCGAGATGAGATTGGGATGATTTGCCAAGTTTTGCAGACCGAGGGTAAGCGATTGCGAAGCAAGCTGTTGGCTGGTTGCGGAGATTTCGTTGCTGACGCCTGGCGCCCATCACCAGCATTCCATCGCACTCTCGCACACCGCCTGGACGGCATTTGGAAGGAGCCCTTTCAGAGATTGCACCAAGTTGGCGTTGCTCTGATTGCCGCCTCTGTTGCCTACGAGCCGGTGCGGAAGGTCTTTGTCGCCCAAAGTCAGCCTCAGCCATTGGGCATGAATTTGGCGAAAACAGTGTGGACTGGGGTGAAAGCAGCCAATTCAGGCGGCATCTCACTCGCCTTTGACGTGGGGAAGATGTTCTTCAATGCCCACCGGGAGAGCCAACGGCTTGAGTCATTTCGAATCCTTCTCGATGAGGCGTTGAACGAATGCTACGGACTTTATTTGTCGATCAGCGCAGCACAAGGCATGTATCGCGACATGTTGGCACAGCTGAGCGAGAAGTTGACGTATCAACTCATTTTCGGCATCGCGCCGATCTACGGCGAATTGCCGCCGCGCCAACAAGAGGAGGTGGCCGCCGCGGTTGCGAGAATGGCAAATCTATCAGTGCCGGATCACTCGAGCTTGCTCGAGCGCGGTGATGCTGCCGCGCTCCGTCGCGAAGAAGCTCGACGAGCCGCTGAAAAGGAAGCCGCCCGGCGCGAACGTTTAGATCGGCTGAAAAAGTGGTGGCTGGATCGAGTGGTCTGGCCGCTAGTTTTGACTATGGGAGCAGGCGCCATCATCGTGCTCATCCTGATGATTGGCTACACCGCTTCGGGGGCCACCGGCGATTTTTGGGAGTGGGTGAGGCAAACGCTGTTTAATAGATGGAATCAAGGAGTGCTCTGAGCGCCGGGTCACTTGGCGGATTGGGCATTTCCTTCATGAGCAATTTCCAGGCTAAATCGCGATCCTGGCGCCGGATGTATTCATCTCGATGAACCTCTCGGACCAGCTCAGCGATAGGCTGACCGGGCTTGGTGCCTGGACGAAGATGGATCAGGCTCCCGCCGTAAGCTCCAGTTGGCTGGAGACCGGCGGCCACCGCAGGCTTTTCCTGGAACCCTGTTTTTTCGCTGCGCGCGGGACGTTTTCTGAAGGGCGACGGATTGGTGGAGTTGAAGAAAGGACTTGAAGCGGGGCGTCAAACGTGGAACTATCATGACGAACCACTCAACTCCTGCATGGGAGGTAGGTGGTGATTTTTCGCAACGCCGCTCATCCGATGCCGGGAGCGGCGTTTTGCGTTACGGACAGCTGGGGATGAGCACGAGTCCATGCGGATGTCCGGCGGATGCCTTGAGGTTCAGAATTGGTTGCAGCGTGGACAGGCAACCGGAGACGAAGGCGTGATCGAGTCCCGCTGGGGCCCTACGCGGTAAAGCGGCGACTCCGGTTTGGTGCGCCGCGAGCGCGTAAAACAGGAAGGCGTTCATGTCCGCGAGTTGGATGAAGTAAGATTCTTTGGAGTCTTTCGGGAGTGGATCTTCGATGAGGTGGCGGATTTCTCGAGCATACGAACCTTGGTAAAACTGGGATGGGACGTAGTTTATCTTCTGCATCCGCCGGGTGGTGGTGCGCATCTTGGCGACCCGTCCCTCGTCCGTGATGATGACGAAGCGATTCGCGCTGGAGCTGCGGAGATCGGTTTCGATCCGATTGATCGAGTAGGACAAGGCGCGATCCAGGACGGCGTAGTCGGATTTTCGAATCCATGGTTTGATCACGGCGGTGGTGATCGATCTCAGGGAGAGCTGTGCCGCCACCTGGCAGAACCGTGACACGATTTCAAGGCGATCCGCGTCCCGGAGCTGGAGTGGAGCATACGGTTTTTTGTTCAGAAGCAGCTCCCGGGTGTGGATCTCAAGTTTCACCGGCAAATTGAAATCCTTGGCGATTTGGCGCTTGAATTCGGCGATGATCTCGAAGTTCTCGCGCCAGTCCAGCGCGGGGCAGTAGATCGCACTGAGGGCGAAGATCGGGGATGCGTAACTGGGGAACCCATCGTCCCCAGATTCGTCGTAGTAGACCAGATGCATGGCCGGTTCAGGACCCCGTTAACTCGACGAAGGCTGCTCCTAGAGAGTCGAACGAAGAGGGAGTGTGCTTCTCAATCGCTTCCTGCTGGGCCAAGCAGTAATCGAACGGCGAAAATGATCGGTCGGCGTTCTCAATCGCATGACCGGCATCAAACCACTAGCCCGCAAGCACTCGGGAGGTAGGCGTACGACCCGGATGTTGGCGACCAGTGGCGGTACGAGTTTGTCGTAAGCCGTGGCGCGGAGCGATTCGTCGGCAGGAAACCAGCGGTGCTCCGGCAAGAGGGGCGCGTAGGGGCAGGTCGGGAACTCGGGGTGGAGAGCCATGTGATGAATTCCTCGCGTGGGGAGCGGAAATGGTCAAACGATCCGTACGGAGAGAATGGATCCTTTTTGCGGTGCCTGAGACTGCGTGACGAAGCCTTTCGGACTTCATCCGGGAGGAAATCGCGAGCCTGGCGACGGTACGCGTACGGTCCGGGAGCGGACGCCTCAGCTTGCGCATCCTGGTGATTGGTTTCACCGTCGCGGGGGGGGGCCACCGGCGATTTCTGGCTGGGAACGAGCCATGCGTTGCACGGAAAATGGGGTAGCCGTGGGAATCTGGTGACTGACGCCACGACGGTCTGAGTTTTGATCGAGACTTCGGGTACGTCCCTCATCTAGGGCTCTTCGTTTTCCGAGCGAATAGGCATCGAGAGAGTACAATGATTCGGCAGCTCTAGATATTAGAAATATTACAAATAATGATTTGCCGGTTTTCTGTCCTGCTTTATAATTAACTTGTCTAAGAAAAGACCATTAAACAAACCTATAAAGATAGCGCACATGAAAATCGGTGATGACCTGAAAGTGAATATCTCAGCGGGCCAGGCTCTGTTGTCTGGGCATGAGACATTGAAAACGGATGTGGAAGTTCCGGCTTCCACGGTAAAGCTCCTGCGTGAGGCCCTCGCGGAGGCGCGGAACAGCGACAAGCTCTTCCAAGCGTCTCGCACCAAGCGGGCCAAAACCCTGATTCCCGCCCTCCGGCTGGCCCAAGAAGAGGCGCTGGTCGCCATTGAGACCGCGAAGGGAGAAATTCGCTATTATGAAGGTTTGCGTTGGAACTCGGGTTGGGGACAAGCCGGGTTTGTGGGATCGACCCGCACGCCTTCGACCTGGGCGGAGCGGGAAACGTTGCTCTTCACTCTGGCGACCTTCTTGAAAGACTTCCCTCAGTATGAGGACGCCGAAAAGAACTTCACCGCCAGCGTGATGCTGCAACGCGCGACAGCGTTGAGCCAGGCGCTCCTGAACGTGGATGTGCATGATACAAAGCACACCGCACTGGCCGAGGCCCGGGCATCCGCGAAGAAGGAGTTGAGCTTCCGGATCGGAGGCTTCGTTCGCGAGTTGAAGCGGTTGCTGACTGCTGACGACAGCCGCTGGAAAACCTATCGTTTGGAAAGCCCGGCCACGGAGCGTGCGTTGCGGTCCGACCGGAAAGAGCGCGCCGAGTCCAAGGTGCAGAAGAAAGCCGCCAAGCGCGTCCAGACCGGCTTGGAGAAAGCCGCCAAGATCCGGGCACGGATGGAGACGCTGAAGCTGCAGCTGGCGAACCTGGAGGAAACGGTGGCTGCAGACCGGGCGAAGAACGGGACCGCGACCGGGACCGGCACGATCACGTCGATCGCGGCTTGAGATGAATCTGAGACCCTCCTGGCGTCAAGCGGACGCCAGGGGGACGAGTGTCGGGGGATTACGGAGGAGATGGCGCGGATCTCTCGACCCCTTGGGGGAGTGTGGCAACTGCTCATCAAGGGGTTGACCAGCCCTGACATTTGCGCGTTGCTCGGGATCTCCCTGGGAACCGTGAAGATCCATATCCGCAATGTTCTGGCCAAACTCCAGGTCAGCGACCGCACCGAGGCGGCCTCCGAGGCGTATCGCCGCGGGTTGGTCGATTGAAATCTTTTTATGAGACCAATCCAATTTTACGCAATCGCCCTTCTCTTGAGTCCTCCAGTTGCATCCATCCATGCGAATGACGCCGTGGCTACGGTGACGAAGCTTCCGGGTTGTGTCGCCTTTTGGGACTTTGTGCAACGGGAGTCGGGGCCGGACTCTCGCTTCGTGGCGCACGTGCCGGCGGGGAGTCCAACGATTTACCCGTTGGATGCGGCCAATTATATAAAAGATTACTGGGGGGCGGGAAGCGAAGCTACTTACGCGGATTTTCCGTTGCTGGGGCGCGGGCCGTTTGGGCAGGCGATCAGGATTCGCAAAGAGGACGATCCAGACTTTCGGCCCTTTTTATACGTCCCGCGCTCGCGCCTTCATGACACGCCGCTGGATATCAAGGGCGAGAACAAGTCCGTGAGCGTGGTGGTCTGGGCAATTCGCGAGAGCGGGAATCACGCTTTGGCTGGGATATGGCATGAAGGCACCGACTTGCATCAGAAGGAGACGGCGTCGATTCAGAAGGTTGAGCGTGGGCAACGGCAATATGCGTTGTTCGGGGGACTCAATAAGATGGGGAGCGCCTGCGGTCATGTCTCGGAGAACGGCGCCAGTTCGTTCCTGAACAAGTATGCGCTACACAAGAGCAACTCCGTGGGTCAGACCCCAGAGGTTCCGGCGGATTCACCGGTCGATGTGCTGGACGGTGCCTGGGAGTGCTTCGCGATGACGTTTGATCACGAGCGCGAAGAACTCACCGGTTGGCTAAATGGCGTAGCCGGAGATCGTTGGCTGGAGAATCCGAAGGATGATCGGCTAATCACTTCCGCGTATCAGGCATGGCTACAGGGATGTTTGCATCGCAAGCCAGGGCAACAGCTTGGGGAAGATCCGGAGTTTCCGGTGGATCAGTTTTATAATCCTCCGGAGGACGAGCCGATCTCGGTTTCGGTGCTGAGTGACTTTGCTGGAGAGCGGGTGGAGTTGCGGGAGTATCGCTACACCAAGGTGAAGGTGGTTTTGCGAAAAGGGGACGATGGTGCGTTTGTGGAGGAGTCGCGGGATTTGGTGGGCCTCCGCTTGAATCCGTGGTGGTATCCACACGGAATCTATGTTCCCAAGGATGCCGCGAGTGGTGGTCCGTTCACGATTGGCCGGGTGATCCACAGTTCGCGTGGCGTGGGCTTCACCGGATGGATTGGTGGAGTGGCGGTGTTTGATCGGGCCTTGAGCGAGGCCGAACTGCAGAGTTTGGCATCGTTGCGGCAGCGGGTTACGTCCGTTGAGAGGTAATGCAGTGGCGCCTTCCGCTGCTGGTTCCTTTGGTTCGGCTACTTGCCGCTCTCGCTGAAGAGTGATCCCGCACGGTTGAGTCTTGTGGCTGCCTCCAAGTATCCGGCGGAATCAATGCCGATCAGCTGGAAAACCCGACGCACCAAAGGGCCTGGTGCGTGCGGAGGAAAATTTGCCCATCGGATGGGACCGGAGATGAGTTTGTGTGCTCGCCGAGGTGGTTATGACCGATGATATCCAGTTTATCGGGCGTGGCGCGGAAAATGACGGCATCACCCGCCTGGCTTAATGCGTAGATGTGCTCACCGGAGCGGAGGAACGAACCCCAGGACTTGCCAGCGCCGGGAAGACGTTCTTCCCAGAGTGTTTTTCCTGTATGGATATCAAGGCAGTAGGCGACGCCGCCGGAGTTGTGATAATAATAATATCCGTCTTTGACTACGCCGCTGCCGATCCCGCCATTATGCCGAATCAGTTGCCAAAGCCGATGGGTTTGGGTGACGTCTGAATTGCCGCCCGCTCGCACCGCCATGGAGTTGCCGTAATATCCGCCCGTGGTGAGGACGATTCCCTCCATGGCGACGGGAGAGGCATAGACCAGAGGGTTCAATCCGGTGCAGGTCCACAATTCCTTCCCGGAGGCGGGATCAAAAGCTTTCATTTCCATGGGAAAGCTCATCACCAGTTCTTCCCGGCCATTGGCCTCGACAATGATCGGTGTGACGAACGAGCCAATGACGCCGCCGTCCTGGCCCTTAAATCCATCGGTGCGTTGACCGGGCTTCCAAGTGGGCTCCTGGAATTCCCAAATCGTCTTTCCGGTCGTCTTGTCCAGCGCGAGCAAGCGCGCTCCCTGGCCGGGGCCGTGGTAGTAGATCACGAGATCCCCGTGCAGAACGGGCGAAGACGACGTTCCCCAAGTATGCACGACTGGCCCAAGATCGCGGCGCCAGAGTTCCTTGCCTTCGTAATCATAAGCAGCGATTCCGGCGGAGCCATAGGCCGCGACCACGATCTTTCCATCCGTGGCCGGGGAGGACGAACAATACGGATTGGTTGGGTGCGTCGTTTCCGGCTTGTCATATACCATGCCGTTCTTCCAAAGCAACTTGCCGTCCTTGCGATCGAAGCAATAGAGCCCTCGCCATTTTTCCGCCGAGATAGGCTGGGTGACAAAGATGCGATTCTCGAAGACGACGGGCGTGGAGTTTCCCGCTTCCGGGAGGTCGACCCGCCAAGCTACGTTTTTATCTTTGGACCACTCAGTCGGCAATCCGGTTTCGGAAGTGACGCCAGAGCCCAGGACATCGCCGCGCCAGAGCGGCCAAGGTGCGGCGAACAACGAGCAGGGGAGCAGGGTGAGGACAAGCAAGACGGGCTTCATGGTGCTTCCAGATTGTAGAAACTGGCCGCTCAATGGAAAGCCTGGATCGCCAAAGCCCACCCATTGACCGGCAATTTTAATGCGTCGAATGCCTCAGTTCGATCAACGAGGCGGAGGAGCGCCATTCATCCTCGACCAATCCCATCTCATCAATGGGAAGAGGCTTGAATCCAATCTGAGTGATGGCGGGGGAGTCTGCCTTGAGCCGGAAGTCGTCCTTGGCCGGGGCCTCAAAGAGCGGATCCGCGACCAGTCCGTTACGGTCCCAGCCTTCCAGTTGCCAGGCGGTCCATTCATCGAGCGGCTCGGCCTCGGTGATCTGAAGATCATCGATGAGGAGTTGTCCCGCGCCATCCAGGCAATCAACCCTGACCCACATGGAGGTCAGCCACGGCTTCCAGGATGGATGATCCGTCCGCGGAATGGTGGCGGTAGTCTCGAATGCTTGCCATTCGGATGAGGCAATCACGGCGGCGCCTTTGCTCTGCCAGTAGCCTTCGCCGGCTTTGTACGAGCCGAAGGCGATGCTGGCCCGGCTAGCGGGTTCGGTGCTCTTCAGCCTGATGCGGGCGCGGTAGGCGGCGCCTGGCTTGATCGGGACATCGGGTCCGTGAAACACGGTGTGGGTGTTCCCGGGCGTGTCGCTCAGGACGCAGTCGGCGCGGAGCGAGCCATCGATCACCGAGAGTTGCACCGTGGGCGTGGGCTTGTGATTGAAGCCCCAGCCTTTGGGAAGCTTGCCGTTCTCCACGGCAGCAAAGGATTCGACCAGGAGAGGTTCACCAAGGTCAGGGCCGGTCTTGTTGAGGCCGGTGAGCACGGGATGGCCGCCATTCCAGGCCAGGTTCTCGTCGATCGTGTTCCACTGCGGGCTGACATGCCGGAGATCGCCATATTTGATCCCGGGGGTGTTGGAGAACATGATGTTGCGGCGCACGATGTTGCCGCTCATCATGGTTCCGTCCTCACGAATCGCGTCCTTGGGATGCAATTCCATGCCGCGCATGGTTTTCCAGGCAGGTTGGTTGGCGACGGAGTCGTAGCCAGCGATCATGGTTCCGATGTGGTTGGTGTAGAAACGGTCGGTGGCTCTCCAGCCGTGGAGATCAAACTGATACGCAGCCCCGAACGCGAAGATGTTGTTCTCGACCAAGCAATCCCGGGAATTGTGCATATGAATCGGGGCCTGCGCGGTGCGGTAGACGAGATTCCCGATGATATCCACGCCGCCGGTGTTGTCGTCTGGATAGATGCCGAAGGTGAACCACGGATGTTTGAGTCCATCCGCTTCCTGGCCGCAGCCGATGACATCGTGGATTCGGTTGTAACGCCAAGTATTGCCACGTCCGCCGAGCCAATCCCGGCCGCCTGTATAGAGTGCGCCACCGTCTTGCGTCTCCAGACAAAGATGGTGCAGGTGATTGAACTCCACGGTGATGTTGTTTCCGCTCATCTGCACGCCCATGCGGGGGCCGTGGTGGATGAGGTTGTGCGCGATGGTGAAGCCAGCGCCGGTCGCGGACACTCCAGCGGCTCCTTTGTGGAACACGCCGTGGTGGTGGATATGGTTGTTGATTACCAAGTGGTTTGCCGGTATCAGCGTATTCCGGTCGCCGCCAGTGAGGCTAATGCCGTTCCCTCCGCACCCAGCGATTTCATTGGAGCGTGCCGTGTTGTTGCGACCACCGAAAATACCGAGGGCGGAACTGTTGAAGGCGCCAGTGGCGATGAAGTGGCAACCGGCCACCGAGGAGTTTTCCGCGTTGCTGAGGGTGACCGCGGTGGCATGGCATCCGGTGAAATGCAGTCCTTCAATGTGGACTTCCTTGGCCGCCTTCACCTGAAGAAAGCTGTCTAGATTGATGAGGCGGACCTCCGCGGTTTCGATGGGCGCGGGAGGCCAGAAATAGAGCGTGGAGGTGCGTGAATCGAGGAACCATTCTCCCGGCGAATCGAGTTCCTCCAGCGCATTTTGGAAATGATATCGATTGTGCGGATTCAGATCGTAGGAGCACGCGGTGGCTAGTGTCAGTTTGCGGCTCTCCGGAGCGAGCGACTCTACGGGTAGCAGAAAGTTCCACCAACCATACCCGGCGAAGATATCAACTTCGACATCTTCGGGGTGCGCCCAGTTGCGGATGTCTTCTGACTTGAGGAAAAACGACGATTTGCGTTCAAGTGCTTCGGGAGCGCGGTCCTGAGGGAATCGATCCACAAAGGCCCAACCGCCGTAGAGCGGCTCAGACGGGTTGTGATTGGGATAGCGCGCCAGGATCATGCGGTCGCTCCCGAAGAATAACTGGCGCGGGGAGGGTCCCGATTTCCCAATCGCGGAGGCGTCTGCTTTGAGAATCTCTCCCTCGTGCTTGGTGAAGCCAGTAATTGCCGTTCCGCCCAGGAAAAGCGGGCGGGCATTCTTCTCGGCGCGGATGGTCAGTCCTGAGTCTTCCGCCTCGATCACCAATGGACGGCGAACTTCGTAGCGGCCCGCTGGGACGATGATCGTGGCGGGACCAGTCTCCCCAGCTTTGCGGCTTTGGCGCACCACGTTGAGTGCGGCCGACAATCCGCCCTCAGGCGATGCGGTGACTTCTAGTGCGGCCTGTGCCGATGAGCTAGCGGCTAAGACGAAAACGAGGAAAACGACCGGATGCATGCGGGGCTCACTCTCGGCAAAACTGGCCCGGCGTCCACTGACTTTGCGAGGACGCCTAGGCACACATCAACGAGGCGCACCGATCCCCAAGGGGGGGGGGGGCATGAGCATTCCGCGGTTTGTCCGCATCTTTGCTGTGACGTCACTTGAAACGAGATCGAGGCAAGTTGGGGCTGTCCTACCCGCCAACAAGAATCTCTCCCCCCTCAAAGTCTCCGGCCGTGGCCGCTGATGCGTTCTTAGGCGGGAACGCCGAAGCGGTGGCTGGCCTCCACCTTGTCAATGCCGAGCGAACGGCAGATGTGGTTTGAGGCCAGCATCCCGGCGGCGGTTTTGATGAGGTGGTCGAATTCATTGCGAGGCAGTTCGACTCCCTCATGGAGGACCGCCTTGATCTTGAATCCGTGCTCCAGCATCTTGGCGAGCGTCTCCTCGCACGTCACCGGATCATTCGTGGTGTAATGATGTGGCTGATCGTGATTGTGAAACGGAATGGCGTATTCAATTTTGTATTTCGCGAGCATGAACGTTCAGGGTTGAATCTCCCTCAACGTAGCCGGTCGAAGGGAGATGGCTCTGCGGGACTTGGCAAACCTTGGGCTACGGTTGCCACCAGTTCCGGGGTTGCCTTTGTCCCGCGCAGGCGCTTGAATCGGACGCATGTCGATTCTTCGCTTCGTCGCCATCGCGGCCGTCCTCTGGTCTGCGATTCCCACCAGCCAGGCCGCACCGGAAATGACCCACTCGTTTCTCGCGACGGGGCCGGAGACGGCGATCGTTGATGCGGCAGGGCAGACGATCTGGTCATATCCGGGAGGAAGCCGGGATGCCTGGGTTTTACCGGAGGGGAACGTCCTTATCGCCCTCTCGAAAAGCAAGGAATTCCCGGGCGGGGCGGTAGTCGAGGTCACCCGCGGAAAGGAACGGGTATTTGTTTTTCCGGGGACGCAATCAGAGGTAAACACGGTGCAGCCGTTGGAGAACGGGAACATCCTGCTGACCGAAGCTGGAGACCGGCCCCGTCTCCTAGAAGTGACGCGCGAGGGCAAGATCGCGGTTGAGGTTCGGCTCCAAGCGCAGGTTGCGAATCACCATCTGCAATCTCGCATGGCCCGCAAGCTGGTGAATGGGAACTACCTCGTCCCTCAGCTTCTGGACCGTGTCGTTCGCGAATACGCTCCGGACGGCAAGATCGTCTGGGAGGTGAAGACGCCTGAGTCTCCAAAGGACAGCTGGCCTTTTACCGCGATCCGGATTCCCGGTGGAAACACCCTAATCACCTGCACCCACGGCGCCCATGTCATCGAAGTCGATGGGGCGGGCAAGATCGTCTGGCAGCTCACCAATGCGGAACTGGAAGGCGCGCCGCTCAAAGATCCGTGCGGGGCCCAGCGCCTCGCGAACGGGAACACGGTGATCGCGACCTACGGGAATCATGGCCCCGGCATTAAGCTCATCGAGGTGACGCCTTCGAAGGCAGTGGTCTGGACCTACGGGAACGAACGAAAGCAGAGCATCCACACTGTGCAGATTTTGGACACGAACGGTGTGGCGGAACCTGGGCTCGGGATGAAATAATTTCCCCGAGCAACACGGATTTTTACGTAGACATGCCGACTATTGGCACGCAGGGTGCTTACGGCCCGATTGCGTAAACCTAGCGATCTACTAGGTTTCGCATCTGAAACACCCACATGAAAATCCATCGTATCCTTCGACCTATGGGCGTTGCTCCCGTTCTCGCGGCAGCCGCGCTCGGTTTTTTGTCTATCGGCAGTCTGCAGGCACAGACGCCCGCTGAGCCGGCGCCTGCTCCGGCGGCGGAGCCTGGTCTCGCGGCGTATCTCTCGAACGGCGATCCCACGGGAACCGCCGCCGAGGGGATGGCGGGTCCGGGGCACAACGCCTGGTTGATGACCAGCGCCGCGCTCGTGCTCTTCATGACGCTGCCTGGGTTGGCCCTGTTCTACGGCGGCTTGGTCCGCAAGAAGAACGTGCTTTCCGTGGTCGCTCAGTGCTTTGGTTGCGCGGGACTGGTCACGATTCTCTGGGTCACGTGCGGCTACACCATGGTGTTTGGCGAACATCCGGCTGAAGGAGCGCCGGCTTGGGCTCCGTTCTTGGGGAGCTTCAAGCATAAATTCATGGAAGGCGTGAGCAGCGCACCGGATACGAATTACTGCTACTGGATCTCCGAAAACGTCTTCTCCATGTTCCAGATGATGTTCGCCATCATCACCCCGGCGCTGATTGTCGGCGCGATCGCGGAACGCATGAAGTTCGCGGCCGTGATGGCCTTCATCACCATTTGGATGTTTGTCGTCTACTTTCCGTTGGCCCACATGGTTTGGGGTTTTGATGGCTATATGAATGGTGTCTGGAATGGCGCTGCCAAGATCCGGGCAATTGACTTCGCTGGTGGGACCGTGGTCCACATGTCCTCTGGATGGAGCGCTCTGGTGCTCTGTATCCTCCTCGGCAAGCGGCAAGGTTTTGGGAAGCAGCACATGTCCCCTCACAGTATGGTGCTTTGTGCGATTGGCACGGGTATGCTCTGGGTCGGCTGGTATGGCTTTAACGCAGGTTCTGCTCTCGCCTCCGATGGCATCGCCGCCAACGCCTTCACGACCACCACGGTCGCCGCGGCCGTGGCCTGCTTCGTCTGGCCCGTCCTGGAATGGGTTACCAAAGGCAAACCTTCGATTCTCGGATTCTGCTCCGGTGCAGTGGCGGGACTGGTCGTGGTGACCCCAGCTTGCGGATTCATCGACATCAAGGGCGCCCTCATCATTGGAGTACTGGCCGGGATCATTCCCTTCATCTTCTGCACCGTGGTGAAGCACAAGTTTGGGTACGATGATGCCCTGGACACCTTCGGCGTTCACGCGGTTGGAGGCACGCTGGGTGCGGTTCTCAGTGGTGTCTTGGCCACTAAGGACGTCAATCCGAACCTGGTGGGTGTCTACGCTCAGAAAAACGGATTGGATAAGGTGCTTGAGAGTGGGATGCTCTGGCTGGAGCAAGTCAAGGCAATCGGCGTCACCCTCGCCTTGTCGATCGTCGCCACCATCGCCATCGCCATGCTGGTGAAGCTCGTCATCGGTCTTCGTCCCACCGTCGAAGAGGAGGACACCGGTCTCGACCTCGTCGATCACGGCGAAGCGGGTTACGAGCTGTAATCCTTCTTCCGTTCAGAGTCTCTCTGTCTTCAACTGGGCCGGGGCGTGTCTTGCGCTCCGGCCCTTTCTGTTTATCGCCTCAAAGTTGACCAACGAGCGGTTGCGCGTAAGCTGCCCCCCTGTTCTTCCGCGTCCCCGTAGTTCAATGGATAGAACGTGGGTTTCCTAAACTTAAAATGTGGGTTCGATTCCCGCCGGGGATATTGGGAGATGAAGAAAGCTTGACATTTAGCTTTCCCAAACGAATGAAAGGGCGGAGGTTTTCCGGTCATGCCCGCGCTTTCCCTGCCCGTCAATTTTGTGATCCCGGAGTGTCACGTATGGCCGGAGATTCGGTCCGGCACAATGGACGAGATCACCGACGAGGTTTTGGCTCAGCGGTGCGTGGGAGCCATGGCAAATTGGGTGGTGATCCCTTACGTCTACTTCTGCAAAGCTGGGCTTTCGCCGAGTCGCTCGGCGAAGCCAGTCAATGGGGTGATCAACATCACGAGCGCTCATGACTTTCCGCTCCGGGAACGCGCTCCAGAGGCGTTCATTGTGGCATGCCGGGCTGATGCGCACGTGCCGGAGCTGGCGAATTTCGTTTTTGAACAGAATCAGGTGAGAAGTCATCTCCCGGGAGTGGCTTGGACCCCGCATTGGCCTCAACCTGGGCTGATTCCGCGGGATCCTGCGCGCGGGCAACGGCTGGAGAACTTGACCTACAAGGGAGAGGTCAACAATCTCTGGATCGGATTCCGGGATGATGCCTTCTTGGCGGCTTTGCGGCAGTTGGACGTCGAGCTGAAGATCGATCCGAGGACTCCGCCGGGCGGGGCGAAGCTGCAGATGCACGATTACAGCGCGGCGGACGCGGTCATTGCGGTGCGCAATCTTACCGAGGCCGATTTCAAGACGAAGCCCGCTAGCAAGCTGGTGAACGCTTGGTTTGCCGGAACGCCTGCGCTGTTGGGGGTAGAACCAGGCTTTCGAGATCTTCGCAAGAGCGACTTGGATTATCTGGAAGTTGATAGCCCTGAGACGGCGATTCAGGCGATCCAGAAGTTAAGGAGCGACCCCGGATTGTGCGAAGCCATGCGGCAGAACGGGTACCGGCGGGCGAAGGAATTCACCGTGGAAGCCTTAATTCTCCGCTGGGTCGAGTTGTTGAATGGGCCGGTAGCGGAGGCTTTTCGGACCTGGAACGCAACACCGGAGCCGATGAAGTTGATGCGCTGGGGCTTAAGTGCCGTGCGGGAAAAGGTATCCAAACGCCAGGCCCAGTACGACCGGGTTAACGGGCCGCGGCCGTTCGGCTGATTGGTTGTCCGGTCCAGCTTTACGCGATGGTCCGGATTTGCAGCACGTCGATGATTCGTCCCTTGGCGACGATGTTGGTCACGACGGCAAGGCGATCGCCCGGGATTTGCCAGTTGCCCTTCACGAGAGCTTGGAAAGCACGGGTCATGGTTTCCTCAAAATCGAGGCCGTTGAAATCGATGAGGAACGGCTCAATGCCCCAAAGCATGAGCATTTGCCGGAAGGTGGAAAGCTTGTCCGTGAAAGCGTAGACAGGAATCCCGGACGGACGAAGGGCGGAGGCGACCACCGCCGTGTGTCCGCTGCGGGTAAACAGAACGATGGCAGCGTTGCGCAGCTCTTGGGCGAGAACGATCGATGAGCGCACCAACTTGGCCTTGGGCGTGGTCAGGGGCATTGTCAGATTCAGGCCGTCGCCATTCAGCGGTTCCGTGGCCTCAATGATGCGCTTCATCACATCCACGCACTCCAACGGATATTTGCCGGTGGTGGTCTCGCCGGACAGCATCACGGCGTCGGCGCGTTCCCGGACCGCGTTGGCGATGTCGGTGATTTCCGCTCGTGTCGGGAACGGATTCTCCACCATCGACTCCAGAAGGTGCGTGGCGATGATCACCGGTTTGCCGTGGGCGAGGCAGGCTTTGACGACCTGGTTTTGTACGGCTGGGAGTTGTTCGAAGGGGATTTCAATGCCGAGATCTCCACGGGCCACCATCAGGCAATCGGTGGCATCGACGATTTCCTCAAGGTTGCGCAGTCCGGCTTGATC
>CAMCXS010000117.1 GCA_945883495.1 Akkermansia muciniphila | reverse complement strand
AGGAAGCCGCTAAGAAGGAGGCCAAAGCAGAGGCGAGAGCAGAATCTACCGCCAACGCGAGAACCAAGGCGAAGGCCGCGAAGGCGAAACGCGGCGCCCAGGCGGACACTGTGCCGCTGGCGGGGTGAGCGCGCTGCGCGCGAGTTGATGGTTGAGGGGTGATTGTTGAGGGGTGATTGTTGAGGGGTGATTGTTGAGGGGTGATTGTTTGTCGATCGAAATGGCGACGACACAGCGTCGCGCTCCGGGGGGCGCTTTGTCGCATCCTTATCGCCACTCGTGCTTGGGATACCGCCCGCGAAGGTCTTTTTTCACGGCGGCATAGCTGGTGTTCCAGAACGCCGCGAGGTCTTCCGTGATTTGCACTGGGCGTTGATTCGGGGCGAGGATCTCTACTTTGAGCGGGATGCGGCCATCGGCCAAAGATGGCGTTCCGGGATAATCGTAGAGATGTTGCAATTGCGCCGATAGGACCGGCTTTTGCCCGGTTTCATAGCGGATGCGCGCTTTTTTGCCGGAGGGGAGATCGATCCGGGTCGGCGCGAGTTGGTCGATCAATCCGGCCAGGTGGCGTGGCAAGAAGGAGCGGAGTTCGTCCATGACCGGCAGGTCCTTGATTTGTTTGTAGGAGAACGAGCCGAGACAGAGCTGCTCCAGAACGGCCAACTTCTCTTCATCTCCGAACGTGGGGAACTCATATTCCGGGAGAGCGGCGGCCAAGGTGTTGAGGCGGGCGATCCATTGGTCGGCGCCAGAGTCCCAACCGTTGAGAATGAGACTTCCGGCCATGACTTCCCGCGCCAGGATTCCGGCGGCTTGGGCGGCGGGGGGATCGGTGGCCGGTTTGCTTTCCAGAATCAGGTCGCGGTAGCGAATCGAGGAGAGCGCCAAGACGCGTCGTTCCCGGGGTTCCCAATCGGCGGTGGCTGCTTTGTTGATGGCGTCTGGATAGACGCGTTCGAGCTCTTCCCGGCTCACGGCGGTGTTGAGGTTCAGCAGGACGTTGATGTCCTTGCCCTCCACCTCGGTGATTTCCACGGTGATGAAGAGATCGGCCGAGGTCACGATCGAGTCGTCCCCCATTTGGCCCCGGCGTCCGCCGACCAACCCGCAGGCGCGGTTGGAACGATTCAGGCGTTTCGCGACTTGGTCCGGGAATCCGGTGAGCAGGCAGTGCGCCAGGAGGGGGCCAGTGAGATCGGTGTCGTCGTCCCCGGGGCCGAGCCGTTGCAAAAGGGCGCACAAGCGATCGATTTCCCGGGCGGAGCCGGCGTGAATCCCAACGGCGTCGCAGGCCTGGGGCTGAAAGCGGCAATCGCGCGCTTTGCGTAAGGCCCGCAAGAGCGGTTGGAAATCGGAGACATCGCCGGTCTCGATCAAGCTTTCGGGAATTCTCCCGCGCCGTGCCCAGAGGGATTTGCCCTGAGTGAGCGCCACGATCTCCGCGACGGCATCGTAACAGCCGAGCCGCGACGCTTCGAGGAGCACCCGGGCGTAGCGGGGTGTCACCGGAAGGCGGGCCATTTGGCGGCCGAGATCGGTGAGTTTGCCGGTGGAATCGAGCGCGCCGAGGTCTTCCAAAAGGGCGCGGCCGCGGCGCAATCCGTTGTCGTCCGGCCGCTCGAACCATTCGAAGCCGTCGAGATCTTCAATGCCCGTGGCCGCCAGGGCGAGCAAGGCTTCGGAAAGGTCCATGCGGTGAATCTCCGGAATGGTCTGCCCGCGCCGTCCCGCGTGATCTGCCTCGCTCCAGAGCCGGATGCAGGTTCCGGCAGCGGTCCGGCCGGCGCGACCGGCACGTTGATCGGCGCTGGCGCGGGAGATCTTTTGGATCGTGAGCGTGTTGATGCCGCGCCGGGCATCGAAGTCCGCGAGCCGGGCCAAACCGGAATCGATCACCAGGGTAACGCCATCAATCGTGAGCGAGGTTTCGGCGACGTTGGTGGCGACGACGATTTTGGGGCGTGCACTCGGGTTGACGGCGGCGTCTTGATCGCGGGGATTGAGCTCGCCGTGGAGCGGGAGGATATCGACATCCCGGGTGGCTTTGGATTGGCGGAGGGCGTCGATGGTTTTGCGGATTTCGTAGGCGCCGGGAAGAAAGACGAGGGCGTCGCCGGTGGGGCCGGGATTGTTTTGGCGGAAATCGCCGTAAACGCGGGCGATGTGATCCCAGAGCTCGCCCTTGATGCGTTCTTTTTGCGGTTCGTAGCGGATCTCGACGGGGAACGTGCGGCCTTCGGTGGTGAGGCGGGGGCAATTTCCGAGGAAGGCGGCGATTTTCTCGCCATCGAGGGTGGCGGACATCACCAGGAGTTGCAGATCGGGGCGGGCTTCGCGTTGGATGCGCAGGGCGCGGGCCAGGGTGATATCGCCGTGGAAATGGCGCTCGTGGAATTCATCGAAGACGATGGCGGCGATGCCTGGGAGGGAGGGGGACTGAAGGATTTCCCGGAGGAGAATTCCTTCCGTGACGTAGCGGATGCGGGTGCGGCCGGAGACTTGGCTTTCGAAGCGGACCACGTAGCCCACCTCATCCCCGCAGTTGGAGCCGCGTTCCGAGGCGACGCGGCGGGCGAGCATCCGGGCGGCGATGCGCCGGGGTTGGAGGACGACGACCTCCTGGTTGAGACCGAGCAACCCGCCATCGAGAAGCATTTGGGGAACTTGGGTCGATTTTCCGGAGCCGGTCGGGGCTTCGAGGACGAGTCGAGGGCACGAGGACTGCTCCCGAAGGGCTTGCAGCAGGGCATCGCGGATGCCATGGATGGGGAGCGGTGCGGCCATAGCCCGCCAACCTGCCGGAGAAAGCTTCCCTTTGCAAACCGGCCCAGCGGTGCCAATAGTGATATTCCGCGCGATTTCCGGGAACGGAACGAGGCTCGGCGCTGTCTGAAACGAAAGAGTGGGCGCTAGTTTCGAGTGCTCCTAGTCCAAACTCCTCAACCTATTTCTCAGGCGATGATAGCAGAACCGATTTCCACCCTTGCAGAGTTGTCTCCCGTCTATGGTGTTCTTTCTTTGCCCGGTGGTGGCGAGATGGTGATTCTGGCGCTGGTGATGCTTCTGCTTTTTGGAGCCAAAAAACTTCCCGAGTTGGCTCGCAGCCTTGGGGAGAGCGTCGGGCAATTCCGCAAAGGGAAGACGGAAGCGGATCTGGAAGCGCAACTGGCCGAAGCCAAGTTGAAGGAAGCTCGGGAATCGGCGCAGAAAAAGTCTGACGTTTCCTGAAGTGTCGATGATCCAAGCCTCTGATTCGATGAATACCCAAACTCTTTTCGGATTTGTGAGCATGCCGGGCGGTGGCGAGTGGATGCTGCTGTTCATTGTGGCGCTCTTGCTTTTCGGAGCCAAAAAGCTCCCTGAACTTGCCCGTGGCTTGGGTAAGGCGATGGCGGAGTTCAAGTCCGCGCAGCGCGAATTTCAGGACGAAATCCGCCGGGCGGAATACTCGGTCCGCGAGGAGCCTCGGAAGCTCCCGATGACGAACAGCAGCACCGCCTCTACCGAGGAGACGGCCTCGCGCTCGGATGCGTGAGCGAAGCGTCGTTACGCCTTGGCTCGTGTTGTTCAGTTCGCCCTAGTGGCCGTTTGGCTGTCGGTCCAAGTCACCGGCGTTGCCCAGGAGCGCGTCCGGTTCGTTGCCTATAACGTCCAGAACTACCTGCCGATGGATCGTCAGGTGGATGGGGAAAGCGTCAAAGCTGCCCCGAAACCCGAGGCAGAGAAGCGGGTGGTGGTGGCGAGCATCGCCGAGTTGGCGGCGGACATCGTCGGAGTTTCGGAAATTGGCGATGTATCGCAGGTCGAGGACCTACGGCGTCGCTTAGGGGAACGGGGCCTCAAGTACCCGCACCTGGAATGGGTTGCCGCCGCGGATCTCGAACGGCACCTGGCTTTGCTCAGCCGGTTTCCAATCGTCGAACGCAATTCCGTGACCGATCTGACCTACCGGATTGGTGATGTGGAACTGCCGGTGCAACGCGGATTTCTCGACGTCACCGTGGCGGTGAATCCGGGCTACCGATTGCGCTGCGTGGGCGTGCATCTCAAAAGCAAGCGGGATGTTCCCGAGGCGGACGAAACCATGATGCGCCGCAACGAAGCGGACCTTCTGCGTCGGCACGTGGACTCGATCTTGGCGTCGGACCCAAAGGCCAACCTCTTGGTTTACGGGGACTTCAACGACACCCGCAACGAACCGCCGATCCGGGCGATCCAGGGCAAGCGTGGCAGCGACCGTTACTTGGAGACGCTTTATCTCAAGGATCAAGATGGGATGACGTGGACCCACTTTTGGGAGTTTGCGGATCAATACTCCCGCATCGACTACATCATGGTATCGACAGGACTCCGGCGGGAGGTCGATTTTTCCGGCTGCCGAATCCTCTGGCGCAAAGATTGGAACGGCGGAAGTGATCACCGCCCGCTTTTGGCAACGCTCATCGCCGACGAGCGTTGAATCAATCTCGAAACCAGCCGTCCAGCCATTCGAGAGTCTCCCGCTCTGCCTTGCGGGACGGGCGCGAGTTTTCGAATCTCGATCGGATGTTGCTGCGATTTCCCAAACGCCGAATGGAGATCTTGACGGAGTGAACGCGGACAGGGGTGACAACTGGAGCGGCCCCAAGGGTCGCCACGAAGCGGCGTTGCAAATCAAATTCGAGCTCAAAATAGTCGAGGCGATAGCGGACGAGAGCTCTGTGGCCCGATTCGCTCTGGCCAAAGTTCGTTTCCAACAACTCGAGATCTCCTCGCGTTTCTCCTTGAGCGAGTTCATGGACCCTCTTGTCCTCGCCGGTTAGGTAGATGTAAGCCTTCCCTCGCCACTCCGCGATGCCCGATAGGGTGAACGGAAATACGGCGGCGGCCACCTCCTCTTCGGGTGTTTCCCCAACAGGAGCGGATGCGAACCACGTGGGCTCCCAAATGCTGCGATAGCGGGTCAGCGCATAGGGTTTTGGGATGATGCCATCGACGCGACGAGGCTTGGCCGACCCTGGTGCACCCAGGATGACCAAAAGGATCGCGATCAGACTCCAGCGAAAAGGCGAGGGAGCATTCTGATGAGATCGCATCGGATACCGGCCCGTTGAGTTTGCACGAAAAGGCCCCCGCGGACGGATCCGCGGGGGCAAAGCTGACAGGAATTAAGACTCGACCGAAGTCGAGTGAAGCGACGGGAGCCTCAGCGAGTCTCAACAGCCACCGTCACAGTGGCCGTGGTGTTGAGCACGTTAGCCCGGACGCTGGTGGGGAACTGGGCTTGCGGGATGTTGCGCGGGCGGAAGCGGAACACCGCGGTCCCTGGCAAAGCCGGGTCGGGAACGACGTTCACTTGACCCAGCGCGGCATTCGTTGTGGCATTGAAAAACGCGATGGTCACGGGACCTGGTATCCCTGAAAGGCCGCCGCGGATTTCCAATTCGCCCTTCGCTGGGCGACCGAGAGCGCGGAGCGCTGAGATTTGAACCCTTTGATCCTTGGCCGCAATCCCCGTGGCTTCGAGTAGGAATGCGTAGAAGGTGGATTCCACGGTGCTGTAGTAGCCTTCAATCCCAACGGGCGTTCCGACGATGGCGTCCGCGAGGTTGATTTCAAATCCAAGGTCGTTGGTGGGAACGTCAAAAGGCATGCGTAGTAGGGAATCTACTTCTTCCGTAAGGAACTTGACGGGCATTCCATTTACCTTCAGGCCGGCTGCATCGTTCTGCGTGACAATGCCGAGAGCGACGTTTTCACCTGGCTCGGCAAACAGGGTTTCAGCCGTGATGACTCCATCGGCTCCGGTGGTTCCAATCGCGATGGCGGTTCCGCCCAGGAAGCCAAGTTCCGTGCGTCCGGGGAAGGTGGCCGTGCTAAGGAATTTGTCACGTGACAGGTTGGCAACCGTTGGCGTGGAGATCACGGCCGAAGATGGGACCAACACGGTGGTGCCCATGACGGTCAGCGTGAACGAGCCATCAAGTTGAAGTGCTCCGATGTTGACGATGACGCCCTCAACCTCGCCAGGTGCTTGAGCGTGGGCCAGGGGCGCGACCGCAGTCATCATCGCGAAGATGGCCGCAATTTTAGTTCCGATTGTTCTCATGTTTCTCTAGTGATCTTATCGTGGGTTTGAGTGATTGTCTCTACAATGGCAGAGATAGTCACCATCGCGCTTCGGGCAAGGCAAAATTTGATAATTTCAGGAAAGCGACGCAAATCTGAGGGAAAGGCTAAAAGCCATCTTCGCTGACCGACAAAAAATATTGATTTCGCAGCGCCCACGAGCCTGGAGGAAGCGTCGCAGCAGATGGTCACTGTGGGCCCCAGAATCAGGGAGGGCAGGGGATTCCCTGCGTCGATTCAGTCCTGCCGGAAGATAAAGAACACGGCCCCGAGGAGACAGATGCCGGCGTAGAGGTAGTTCCAGCTCAGGGGCACCTTCATATAAATCAGGGCGAAGGGGACGAACACGCTCAGGGTGATGACCTCCTGAAGGATTTTCAGTTGGGGGAGGGTCAGCGTCTGGTAGCCGATCCGGTTTGCGGGCACCTGGAAGACGTATTCAAAGAAGGCCACGCCCCAACTGGCCAGGATCGCGATCACGAGCGGCTTGGAGCCGAGCTGCCGCAAATGGGCATACCAGGCGAAGGTCATGAAGACGTTCGAGACCAGCAGGAGGGCGATCGTTTTGATCGTGGTCATGAGGCAGGCCATACCCGTTGCGTTTCCAATTGCCGGGTCGCTGCTTCCGCCCAGCCTCGATTGGCCACCGGGCTGGCGGGACTTGGGTGCAGCACTTTTCCGAGCTTTGCTTCGGACCCGATCGCGGAAGCGACCCGTTGCAAGGCGGCTTCCGCGTAACCGCCCACCCCGATGAGCCATTCCGGCTCCAACGAGGAAATGGCGACTGCGAGGCAGTCGTCGCAAACCTTTTCCAGGAACGCCTGCTCGGCGGCGGAGAGCTTGTCTGGCGTGCGATTGCGACCGGTGGCTTCCATGAAGACCAGCGGGCAGTAGTTCAACACGAAATGATCGGCGAAGAAGGCGTCGGCAGTCCCGAACCGTTGTGCAAAGAGGCCCCAGAGGCGTCGCCCGCTGACTTCGGACTTCTGGCAGGCAAAGCCCTCGATTTTCCGTTTCGGATGTTCGAGTTCGGGGCGACCCACCGGCTCGGAAATCCCCATCCAATCGCGGACCGCAGGGATTTCGCCGAAGGGGACGCCGGTTTGGGCCATGCCCCAGGGCCCCGGGTTCATGCCCATGAAGAGGACGCGTTTCCGGCCCGTGCCGAAGCGCCGCAAATACACTTCATGCGGCCGCCGCGCATACACCAACGGGTTGTAGACGTGCGTCACTTCGCCACCGCAGTGAAACCCGGCCAATGCGGCGCTCAGGTCCCCGGCGGCCGCCAGCATCCGGTCGGCTGAGGTCATGGTCCGCCGACCATGCGTCCGGCGGCGCTCCGATGCAAAGAGCAATTTTTTGCGTGCGATAGCGGGTGCGTCGACTAGGCTGCCCGCCATGTTAAAAGCAGGCATTGTCGGATTGCCCAACGTCGGGAAATCGACACTTTTCAACGCGGTTACCCGGACGCGGAAGGCGCATGCGGCGAATTTCCCCTTTTGTACGATCGATCCGAACGTCGGGATGGTGACGGTTCCGGACAAGCGTCTGGAAGTGCTGTCGGGGCTTTCGAAGTCACAGAAGCTCGTTCCGGCGGCCATTGAAATTGTCGACATCGCCGGATTGGTGAAGGGAGCGAGCCAAGGGCAAGGGCTTGGAAACCAGTTCCTAGCGAATATCCGGGAGACGGATGCCGTCGTTCAGGTGGTGCGTTGCTTTGAGAATCCCGACATCATTCACGAGATGGGCTCGGTCGATCCTATCCGGGACATCGAGATCATCAACGCGGAGCTGATCCTCTCGGACCTCGCCGCCATGCAGAAGCGGATGAGCTCGCGGGAAAAGAAGGCGAAGTCTGGCGACAAGGACGCCAAGCGGGAAGTGGAATTGATGGAGCGGCTCATTCCGCACCTCGATTCCGGCCAACCGGCGATCACGATGGAGGTCTCCAAGGAGGAGAAGCCGACGCTGCGGGAATTTTTCCTTTTGAGCTCAAAGCCGACCTTGTTTGCCTGCAACGTGGCCGAGGACGAATTAGCCTCCGCGCAGAAGAATCCGGACGGGCATCCCATGGTCGCCAAAGTGCGCGCCTATGCCGCCTCTCACCTCGGGGCGGGTGCCGTGGTCATTTCCGCGCGGATTGAAGAGGAGATGATCGATCTGGCGCCGGACGAGGCCGCGGCGTTCTTGGAGGATATGGGGGTCACCGATAGCGGCGTCTCCAACCTGATTCGGGAGGTTTACACCTTGCTCGGGTTACGCACCTATTTGACCACCGGGGAAAAAGAAACCCGGGCTTGGACGATTCCGGCCGGCGCCAAATGCCCGCAAGCCGCCGGGGTCATTCACTCCGACTTCGAACGCGGCTTCATCGCCGCCGAAGTGGTCGCCTTCGATGATCTGGTGTCGCTCGGTTCGCACGCCAAGGCGCGCGAGGCCGGGAAGCTCCGGATCGAAGGAAAAGAGTACGTAGTGAAAGATGGAGACGTAATGGAGTTCCGCTTCAACGTCTGATGATCGTCCGCTCCGTTGTGGTTCACCCTTCGACTATCCCCATGATTCCAAACCTGAAACACTTTGTCCCGAGAGCCGCCGCCTGGGCCGTTAGCGTCCTTTTGGCTGGGGTTTTCCCCGTCGTGGCGCAACTCGCTCCCGTGCCCGCCGCCGTTCCTGGCTCTCCGGCTCCAGCGCCATCGCCCGCGCCCGCGCCCGTTCCGCCTCCAGGCGCTCCGGTTCCCCCGCCTGCGGCCCCACAGGTGGATGGCGAGGCCATCTTTTCCGCGATTGTCCGGGTCGAAAACCAATCTTGGGAGCCGAACTTCCGCGTTCCGTGGAACTCCGGCGGCACGGGCGGCGGCGTGGGCACGGGCTTCCTGGTGGCGCCGAACCGGTTTCTCACCAATGCTCACGTGGTCAGCGACAGCCGACTGCTCTATATCAAGAAGATCGACGATCCGAAACCCTACGAAGCGGAGATCGTCCACATCGCGCACGACTGCGACTTGGCGCTTCTGGCGCTCAAGGATCCTTCGGCGTTTGAGAACGTCCGGCCGCTGCGTTTTGGCGGCATCCCGCCTCTGAACAGCACCGTCATCGCGGTCGGTTACCCGATCGGCGGCCAGCGGATCTCCGTGACCCGTGGGGTGGTTTCCCGGATCGATTTCCAGGCATTTGCTCACTCCGGTGTCGATTACCACCTCGCCATCCAAGTCGATGCCGCGATCAACCCCGGGAACAGCGGGGGGCCGGTGATTCAAGAGGGCATGGTCGTGGGGGTTGCCTTCCAAGGCTACAGTGGCGACGTGGCCCAGAGCACGGGTTATATGATCCCGGTGCCGGTGATTCATCGCTTTCTTGAGGACGTCTCGGATGGCAAGTACGATCACTATCCGGACCTGGCAATCGCCCACTTCAACCTGCAAAACCCGGCACAACGAAAGGCGTTGGGGCTCTCCGGCGATGGCATTGGCGTCATGGTCGCTTCGGCGGACAGCGCGGGCTCGGCTGGGGATTTGCTAAAGACCGGGGACATCATTGTGGCGATGGATGGATTCCCGGTCTCCAGCGATGGCTTTATCAATATGCTCGGTTCCCGGGTGAACATGAACGAGATCGTGGAGCGGAAATACGTGGGAGATATCGTGAAGCTCAAAGTGATTCGCGAGGGCAAGCCGATCGATTTCGACATCGAATTGAAGCGGTTTTTGCCCTACCTGATTCAGGCGAATCAATATGATCAAAAGCCCCAATACGTGGTCTTCGCGGGGCTTTTGTTTCAGCCGGTGGATCGCAACATGATGGCGGCTCACGGTGTCAGCAATCTCAACGTCCGTTACCTCTTCAACTTCTTCAGCCAGGACGAAGTCTACAAAGAAAGGCCGCAGATCGTGGTGTTGACTGATATCTTGCCGGACGAGATCAACACGCACTTCGACCTGTTCCGGCACCAAGCGGTGGATGAGATCAACGGTAAGAAGATTCGTAGCTTGAAGGACGTCCACGAAGCGTTGCGAAATCCGGCGCCGGAGGGCGGATTTCACGTGATCCGCTTTCTGGGGGAGGGACGTCCGATGGTGATCGAGGCCTCCCGGGTGGCCGCCGCGAACCAGCGCGTCACCGAGAAATATAACGTGACTGAAGATCACCGGCTGGGAGATTCGGTGATGGCTCAGTGAACCCTGTTTCGATACCAAGTTTCGCCATTTCGATGACTTCGCGTGTAGATCGTTTTGCCGCCTGCCTGATGGCTGGCTGTTCCCTGCTGCTGACGTCCTGCTTGGACAAGGGGCTCTCTTTGCAATTTCCCTTTGGCGGAAGCGCTCCGGCTACGACCGCCGCGACTTCCGTAGTGCGGGTTCACGCCACCAATCAGGGATACAACTTCGTCCGGCCTTGGGAGAAGCTGGAGGCTTCGCGCCGCAGCGGTCTGGGGCCGCTGATCGAAGGCGGCAGGGTGCTGGTGACCGCTGAGCTTGTGGTGGACCATACGTACATCGAGCTCGAGCTGCCCGATACTGGTGAGAAGACGCCCGCTCGCGTGATTGGTCTCGATTACGAGGCCAATCTTGCGTTGCTGGAGCCGAGCGATGAGAAGAAGAAGACGGAATTCTTCAGCCGGATGAAGCCGTTGGAGCTCGACCTCAGCACGGCGCCTGGGGATCGCCTGGAGGTTTGGCAACTCGAAGACAACGGCACACCCGCTAGCACGGATGGCACCGTCATCCAGGTGGGCGTGGGCCGCTATTTTGTGGATGGCTCATTCTTCCTGAATTATGTGCTACGCGGCTCCCTGCAATATCGCACCAGCAGCTTCACCCTGCCGGTGATCAAAGAAGGTCGACTGGCCGGGCTGCTTTTGTCATACGACTCCAAAGAGCAAACCAGCGATGTCTTGCCCGCGCCGATTATTGAGCATTTCCTCAAAGATCTCGCGGATGGAACCTATGCAGGATTCCCGAACTTGGGCCTGAGCTATGCCCCAACCCTAGATGAACAGTTGCGCAAGTACGCCAAACTGGATGGAATCGAGGGCGGTATCTATGTGCGTCGCGTCTCCCGTGACGGCGCGGCCAAGCAGGCGGGGATTTTAGCGGATGACATCATCTTGGAGATTGATGGGCATCGCATCGACGCCCGGGGAAATTATGATCACCCGAAGTACGGGAAGCTGAACTTCAGTCACCTCGTCCGGGGCGGAGCGGAGGTCGGGCAGAAGGTGCCGCTGAAGGTGCATCGCCAAGGGCAGGAAGTGACCTTGAACCTGGAGCTGACGCGCAAGCCGCCGACCGCTTATCACATCGACCCGTATATGTTTGATCGCGGGCCGCGTTTCAAGATTCTTGGCGGTCTGATCTTCCAAGAGTTGACTTTGCCTTACCTAAAGGCCTGGGGCGAGCAATGGGTCAACCGGGCGCCCTTCAAGCTGGTGCACGCCCATGCCAACCAGGAGCTCTTCGAAGAGGACGAGGGTGGCAAACTGGTCATTCTCAGTGCCGTGGTGCTCACTCCGGCCACAGTCGGCTATGAGCAGATTGGCAATATTGAGGTGACCAAGGTCAATGGCCAAGTCATCAAGTCCATCAAGGATCTCAACGCTGCTTTGGCCAAGCCGGAGAACGGCATTCACAAAATCGAGTTCGAGGATTTCCCCAAGGTCATCTATCTCGACGCCCGCATGGCGGAAGCGGTCAACGAACAGTTCGGTCCGCGTCTCGGTGTCAAAACCCTGGAGCGGCTCGACTGATGGAATTCGCGCTAGGAGCCATCTTCGATTGGGATGGCGTAATTATCGATTCTCACGACCAGCACCGCCGCGCCTTCTATCAATTGGCGGCGGAGCTGGGGAAGCCGTTTTCGGATGAGCTGTTCGCCAAATGCTTTGGGATGCGCAACCAGAGCATCCTCGGGCCTTTGCTCGGCTGGGTCGATCTGGAGGACACCGCCCGGATGGCGGAACTGGCGGATCACAAGGAGCAGCTCTACCGGGACATCCTCAAACAAACCGGCATTACCCCGTTGCCCGGCGTGTTGGAGTTGTTGGAGGAATTGGGCGAGCACGGCGTGCCTTGTTCCGTCGGTTCTTCGACGCCTTACGAGAACATCCGGACCATCATGGAGATCACGGGCTTGGCGCCATTCTTTGCCGCCGTAACCTCCGCCGAGGACGTCCGAAATGGGAAGCCGGATCCCGAAGTTTTCCTTGTGGCCGCCTCAAGAATCAACCGGCGTCCGCAGGATTGCGTGGTCTTTGAAGACGCCTTCGTCGGCCTGGAGGCAGCGCGCCGCGGAGGCATGAAAGCCATCGGGGTCGCCACCACCCACCCCATCCCCAAACTAGAGCCGCTCGCCGATCTAGTCGTAGAGCGCCTCACCGAAATCAGCCTCCCAAAGATCCGCAAGCTCTGGGTGTGAGCGGTTAGCGGTTAGCAATTGGAGCGCAAGCGCCCATCAACCCTCAACCCGCGCGCCAGCGCGTCACCCCGCCAGCTCCGTTCCATTCACCTGCAGAGCTCCCGCGTGCACCGATTCCTCTTCCTGCGCTTCCGCCATGGTTCCGATCACCGCCGCCACTTCCTCCGCGGTGGCTTCTTCGGCTCCGGCGCCGGATGCGGATGCAGTCCCGGCTTCGCTGTCCGCTGTTTCGACTTCCGCCGAAATGCTCCGTTCAGCCTCCCGACTAACTCGATCCAGTTTACTGGGCGGGAGCGAGGGGACCGAGCTTGGTGGAGTGGGAGTTTTGATGAACCGATTCAAACTCGATTACGAGCACGAGCACGAGATTGAAAACGAACTTCGTCTCTTTCCATCGACCCTTCGCATTTTCCCTCGTGCTCAGCGAAGCGGTGCTCGTGCTCGTAATCGAAACACCGTTGAACCTCCAGACTAACCTGCGGGCCCGGGAGCCGAAGAGTTACTCTCCCTTCCACATCCGCGCCCCGTGGTTTGCCTGCTAAATCCGGAAATGGAATCATCTCACGCGGCGCGGAGCGCTCGAGTCTTTGACTGGCGGGACGCCTATTCATACTTGGGCCTCTGGAAGGTGACCGCAACTTCTCAAATCTCACGCAAAACGGCTATCCGCCATGTTTCTACGCACCTTCTGCGTCTGCGCGCTAGACGACTCCATCTCCGTGTTTTGGTCAGGCGCTACAACGTGACCGTGGGCGGGACGAAGCGCACGCTCACCTACGACACCAACGGCAACCTGACCGAGGAAAGGCTGATCGGCCGCTCAACCCGGTCCTACCAATGGGACAGCCTGAACGTCTCATCGTGATCCAAAGCGACAAAGTCCCCGTGGAGGGCAGCTGGAGAACGGAGTTTGCTTACGACGGCCAATCCCGTAGTGTCGGAATGGTGGAGAAGATGCACGGAACTTCCCGATGGACGACCGAGAGCATCGCCCGCTATCTCTGGGAAGGCACCGAGATCATCCAAAAGCGCGACCTCACCGGCTCCACCGTGACCGCCAAGTATTTCGATCAAGGCGAAATCCGTGTCTTTGGCTTTGGCGCCCACACAGTTACTACCTACTACACCCGGGATCACCTGGGCAGCGTGCGCGAGGCGGTGAACCAGGGCGGCGTGATTGCCCAAAGCTTCGATTACACGGCCTGGGGCGAGCGCACCTCGCCCACGGCGGGGTCATTGGAATGGGGATTTACCGGGCATCACTACCATGAGAAGAGCGGCCTGTGTCTGGCGATGTACCGGGCGTATGATGCGATCTTGGGGCGGTGGTTGAGCGAGGATCCGATCGGGGAAGCGGGTGGGTTGAATTTGTATGGGTATGGACCGAACTCTCCAGTCGCCGGATGGGATCCCTTCGGTGCAGATTGGCATCACCTAGTTCCGTTTGCGAGCGGTCTTGATGCAGGGCTGTCTCCCGATTTCATCAACGGTGCAGATAATGGATTGGACATGACCAAGGAGGCTCATGATGCGCTGCATAAGGCCAAATGGACGGAGCACTGGAAGGACTGGTTTGATGAATGCCCTAAGCATCGAACCGTTGAAGCAGCCAAGGCTCATCTCGAAGATCTAAAGAAGGATAGCGATTTCAAGGATCTATTGAAAGGGGATTCGGTGAAAGGACCGTATAAAGACGATTGGAATCGCATGAAGCAGAGATACGATACAGGCACGGGATCGCCGGCCTTTAGAAACATGATGCAACGTCGAATAGCCGCCCGTGCTGTAGGCCGTGCGGCACTGACAGCTGCCAAGATTGCCAACTGTGCGGCCAAGCTTCCCTTGACCACTATCGAGCTATCCTTCTATCAACTACAAGCTGTTAGTCCGTTGAGTTACGGCGGCTATCGAGATCCTATTTGATTTGGAAGACTGAGGCAGCGCTGCTATGATTCTCCTTAAAGACAAAGTCAACCTTCCTCGGCCGGAAGCAACCGAGAGCCTTCTCAGGAACGGCGTCATGTATGGACACGGATGGGAGAGGTCAGAGGGGTTTATTCCAAACGAGTTCAATAACTTCAGGGTCTATCTGCCGACGTTCTATTTGATTGTGCGGCAGGATCTTGCTGATGAGATCATCGCAAAGGTTCCGGGAGTTGCGATACAGCCCGAGCCAGTACGACGGGCATTTCAGTTCAATCCAGCGGAGTTTACGGAGGAGCAGAGAGATCTGCACTTCACTGACGACGGCGAATACAAGTTGATCGACCAACTCGCAAACTGCGTGCCTCAGCATCAATATAGTAGGCTGATCCCAACGTTGCTCAAGGGGCGAGACCTCCTCGAGATTACAATCGAGGAGCCGCTTCAATGGGCTACCAAGAGGATTTCAATACCGATTCCGCCAGTAGCTGCCAGTTTTGGGCCTTTGATCCGATTGCCGACTAAGGGGCACCTGATCACCCAGTCGCTGTTTGAGGCATTAGCGCCTGACTTGGATCCCCCGTACTGGTTTGCCTACGACCTCCAATCATCAAAGATACTTTTGTGAGGGCAGAGCGCGTCGGGGATGAGGTCGGTTAAGTTTTGCAGCTTCATGCCACCACGGACACCTGGTTCTGTTCCAGGGTCACTAGCGTACAGGTGTCTAGCGCTGCTTCGATCGCGGGCAACTGGACTTCGAACATCTCCCTCGTCGCATGAAGGCCCAGATTACCCGTTCGCACCAGGACCAGCTTCCACGGACGGCCGTGCAGCAAGTGCGAGTAGTAGAAGTCGGTATCCTTGGTTACTACGACACGCGATTCCGAGATCGAGACCTCATTGAGGATGCCATCCCGCGAGGAGTTTTGGTCTGGCAGGTCAACGGTATGGATCGCGTCGTGTCCCGCCGCTTGAAAAACTCGCCGTAGGCTTGGGGGAAGGTGGGCGTCGATCAGGAACTTCATGCAGCCGCGACGTTCCGGCTGCGAAGCTTCAAGGACTCGGTGGCAAACTGAATGCAAGCTTGCAAGTCCTCGCGCACCAAATCAGGGAACTCCGCGAGGACTTCCTCAAAACTATCCCCGCCCGCCAGATACTCCAAAATGGATTCCACCGGATAGCGAAGGCCACGCACGACCGGCTTTCCGTGGCAGACGCAGGGGTCGATCGTGATCCGGTTCAGCAAGGACGTGACGGTGCAGTCGGTCGCCATAGGCCGAATGTAACCTGGCATCGGCTAGGCGCAAGTCTTCGTGGGAAGGGCGGCCACCTCAAACTACCGCTAAGACGTCGTCGCCCTTCTCAGCGCCACCGGCGAGACAGTGGCCGAATAGGAATGGGGTCTCTTTGGTGTTCATAGCGCCAGATAATTTGCGCATCCTCGATTCAAAGTGCCAGGAAGAATGCGCCTTGATGGATCTCTTCAGGAGACGAACCATGCACATCGAACGCCCAGGACCAAGCCAACAACACCACCCTCCGGCGCTACAACGTGACCGTGGGCGGCACGGAACGCACGCTCACCTACGACACCAACGGCAACCTCACCGAGGAACGGGTGATCGGCGGCTCAACCCGGGTCTACCAATGGGACAGCATCAACCGCCTCGTCGCGATCCAGAGCGACAAAGCCCCCGTGCACTGCAACTTGAGAACGGCGTTTTCGTATGACGGACTATCGCGTAGAGTGCGGATAGTGGAAAAAGTCAGGAACACCACCACCGCCTGGACGGTGGCCTCGGACGTGCGCTTTGTTTGGAGCGGGACGGAGATCGTCCAAAAGCCGGACCTCCGTTCCAGGAACATCAACACCTCTGATTCGACACTTGCCCGCTCCCGCAGCACTTGGTGAATACCGGCGTCTTCCGGCAGTTCCCGGATGGCCTCGATCGCACGGTTCCTGGTTGGCCATGCCTCTCGATGGCCATCCGTGTCAATGGGCTTCCCAGGTATTGAACTTGCGGAAGCGGCTATTACGAGGCACCCTCTAGGCATGGCACCCACACTGAAGGTCGTGGTCGAGAAACACT
>CAMCXS010000116.1 GCA_945883495.1 Akkermansia muciniphila | reverse complement strand
AGAAGTGCCTGGAAAACCTCGGCCACGAATTCGTCACAACCTGGTTCGGCCACGATCACAACTTCGCCAAATGGCGCTGGGAATCACCCCGTCGGCGGCCCGTGACCAGCTATCACCACAAGCTCAAAGCCAAAGGCACCGCTCCCCGGATCATCGACATGAGCAACGCCCTGCGCGACTCCCTTCGAGCCACCAAAGCTCCAAGGAAAATCGCCCACATCCACTGCGTCCGGAGTTGGGGCACCTACTTCCGCTTTCTCCTCCAAGAACACATCGCCCCGGCCCTCGGCCTACAAAACCTCGTGAGCTGGGATCTCGGCCTGCAACGCGAATGGACCGAAGCCGAGTTGCTCCTGCTGGCCGAGAGCAATCTCTGGGGCCAACACCCGGGCGGCTGCGGCTTCGTCCACAACCACACCTTCAGCTGGACCGAGAAGGCTCTCGACGCCTTCCACGAAAACGACTGGCTCACCGTGGCCCTGGTTCGCGATCCGCGTGAAGTTCTCGTCAGTCTTGCCGCCTGGACGCTTGATGCCATGAAACGCGGCCAACCATGTCCGGTATGGCACCGTGAGAGACTGGACAACTCCGCCCTCGCCGCCGCGAAAACCTTGGAGCAAGCCGTGGTCGCGCTGGTCGAAGATCCCGTCTACCACCCGCAATGGGTGTTACCGCCCTGGCTCGGCAAGGTGAAGTGGATTCGCCGCGCCGAACCGGAATCCGTGCGTGAATTCTGCGTGGACCTCTGCCACCTGCCCGAAGTGCCGAAGTCCGGGAACCGCAACGACTCCAGTTCCAAGGGCTGGGCGAACGCTTCCTTGTCACTCGCCGCCCGGAAGCTTGTCGAGGCACATCCCGGCGTGAGGGCATGGGACGAGTTCCTGCAGCAGGTCCGGTAGTCCCGCGCCGTTCTTTGTGGCGCAACAAACTACCGGACCCCAGCACCAGTCAGCGCTCGGCTGCTTCCACACCGAACTGCTTGCGGAGCGCCTCCTCCACCTCCTGCACATTGAAGAGGTGGAGGCGCGAACTCACCGCCACATAGGGGATCAAACGCCGCGCCAGCCAATTGTCCACGGTGCGCAGGCTCACGCCCAGCAACCGTGCAAGTTCAGCCTTCCTCACGAAAAGAGGTACAATAGCTTCAGTCGTCATGCAGCGTTTGCTGTGTCAATGCAGGACGATGCGGACGCATTGGCAGGAAGGATACTGAACCACTTTTGGGCGTCTTCGCGGGTCACCAACTCCCGGTAATGCTTGAAGATGATCGCAGGCGAATTCCCCGCCTCCAGCGCCACTTGCGCCACATTCTGAAGCTCAGCCACCCGGTAGCTGATGTAGGAGTGGCGCAGGGCGTTATGTGGCCAGCCCACTCCGATCTCGTGCGCAAACCTCCTCACCTTATCGAGAAACACCGGATTGGGGATCACCGGCCCGCGCCGCTCTAAGGGGGCTAGCCAGGCGGCGAGGTTGTCGCTGATCGGGATGATCCGTCGGGAAGCGGTCTTGGCTTGGCTCGCCCGCAGTTCGATGATGCGCCGCTCCAAACTCACCGCGCTCCAATCCAGCCGGCAGATCTCCGCAACTCGAAGCCCTGCAAAGCCGCCGATTGCCAGGTAAGGGACCATCGCCGGGGATGCAGCGTGCAGCAACCGCTCCATCTCTACGGGGGTGAAAATGCCCACGTCCGAGTCCTGGGGTTTAACCCGCTTCAACATCTCGGCGGCCGAGGGCTCGTTCTTGGGCAAATACCCACGCTCCTTGGCGAACTTGAAGAGGATCTTCATTCGCTTGAGCCGGTTGTTTCGCGTTGTGATTGAGTGGCCGCCCTGCCGGATCCAATCGTCAATTTGCGGGGTGGTGATCTCACTGATCGGCCCAGGGAAGTCCCTCACGAACCGGCGGTAGATCGACCTCAGATCTTTCATGTGCTGGTAACCGACGCGATCCTGCCTCTTGGCCACCAGAACTTCATCTACGATTCGCTCCACGGTGACCGCAGCCTCAAAGCCGTCCATTCGCGTTTTGAAGGAATCCACCGCCACAAGCAGCGGGACCGAGCCCAACTTCCGGCGGCATTCCACGTAGTCCTCCAAGGCCCCCAACAGCGGAAGCCCGAGGGGAGCGAGTATATTCATGGCGGCGCGGAAGTTCTCGCGGTCTTGCGGCCGGAGATCGTTGTCGCTGCTCATGCCGCGCTGGATGTTGAGGGCGATGCGCCGAGCCTCATCCTTGGCGCTCTCCAAATTCCCGAAGGTGCGCCGCTCCCGCCGGCCATTGCGATAGAACGCTACAGTGAACCGCACTCTTCCCCGGCACTCTTGCCGGTAGATCGGCACGGCCGCCGATCCCTGCTTCACCACTGTTGCCGGCTTGCCTCGGCCCCGCCGCAGCGGGACCGGATCTGTTATCTTCTTGTCATCCATGCCCAGGGATTCCGTGTCAAAGCACGAAGCCTCTGGCTGCGTAAGTGGCTGATTTTCAGCAAATTGAGGCAGGCTGGCCTGGAGGATTGAGTTGGAGTTACTGGGGGCCGCTTGGTCCCCCAAGCGCCGATTTCCTCGTTCAGCACGTTTCCAGGGCCCAGCGGCGCGGGCTGCAGACGGCCGGCTGAGGACAGCCAGTCCCACCGGATTTCCGATTGCGAGCACGAGCACGAGCACGATTCCAGGCCAAGATCGCCCTCTGCAGCCGTCGTTGACGAGCGGGCGTCCGGAACGGACTATGGTCACGAAGCATGAGCTCCCTCCGCCGCCCCAGCAATTGGATCAGTCCGGAAGAGTATTTGGCCGGAGAGCTGGTCAGCGAAGTCCGTCATGAATACTTCGCAGGCGAGGTCGTGGCGATGGCCGGGGCGAGTGTGGCGCACAACATCATTGCCGGCAACGTCTTCGCGGCCTTGCACGCCCATTTAGCGGGCAACCGGTGCATCCCCTTCATCAACGACATGAAGGCCCACGTCCACAAGCGCAACGACGACTGGTTCTACTATCCAGACGTGATGGTCAACTGCGATGCCGCCGGCCAGAAGGAGTATTACTGTGACACCCCAAGCGTCATTGTCGAGGTCATGTCTCCTTCCACGGAACGCATCGACCGGCGCGAGAAGCGCTGGGCCTACGAAATGATTCCGGCGCTGCATACGTATGTTCTGGTGGCCCAAGACCGTCGTGAAGTCACCATCCACCGCCGACATGGCGAGGACTGGAGCACCGAAATGCTGCCCGAAAGCGGCGACGCGCTCCAGATTCCGGAGCTGGGATTTTCCATGACGCTGGATGCGATCTATGCGCGCGTGGAACGCGCTGAGCGCGCTGGTTGAGGGTTGAGGGTTTCCGGTTGAGAGAGTGGAAAGTTGCCGAGGGACATTGGAGCCCCCGATCCAACCTCCACAATCGTCAATCGACCTCGTCCCTTCTCCCTTTCCCAGTACTCCGCAGCCTCGCGCCTCCGCGTGAGTTCCTACTCGTCATCGTGCTTGTACTGGTCGGACCATAGGTCCAACTTACTGAAGAGCGTAAGCTGGACCTGTGATCCGACCGTTCTGGCATCGATCCCGATTTCGGCGCAAGCTTTGAAGAAGAGGTCGGCGGAATCGTCCTTTTCCAGGCTCCAGCCTCCAGCTGCCTACGACTCTGGCAACGCTGGTTCGCTGTAGCTGACACCGGAAACCATGAGCAACGGAATGACGTGGTAACGGAGGAATTCGGGCTCCTCAGCGTCAGGCAACGCCAGCGTTACCGTGGTGGAGCGAGGCGGCAGAAATACATAATCGCGATGGGGTACCTCGAAAGACCGGCCATCGGCCACGTTCAACCTGAACGGTGTCGATCGTTGCAGCATGTCTTCCAGTTCGCGGTGCGTCATACCGATTGGCAGGATACCGCTGGCCAGGTGGGGCGGCAAGTTTCGGATGGGGCGGCCAGACGTAAGGTGGAGATTTTGTCCGCCCGGATCATTGAGATTCAAACGGTCGGGCAAAATGCCCAACCTACGAACGCGCCCCCCGCAGGACCGCGACTTCAAAACCGCCTCGCGCCCGCGTTTCCGCTTCGTCGAGGCTGGAAGGCCGGGATAGGGAGCATTCCTTCGAATTACACGGAAATTGGCGCCAGGTACATCAGAATCGGCGGCGCTTGCAGCTCAATTCCCGGCCCTTGCGGCCGGATTCCCAGCGCTTGCGACGGAACCCCCGGCCCTTGCGGCCAAAATCCCGGCGTGCGCAGCCACACTCACGACCCGTGCGGCCGAAATCCCAAGGCTCGCATCAGACTTCCTGATGCGTACAGCAGAGTTCCCGGCCCCGGAAATACAGTTTTTCCTGAATACATGGAAATTCTTACTGCTTTCTTTACATATCTTATTACTAGCAGCTCAAATCGCACGACTCGCGACAGCGCTCCCGTCACCTGCGGACGAGTCGCCTAGGAAAAAAAATACCTACTTAGCGTTTGCGTAATATTAGCCGCGCCTTACTTTTTCCTCATCCCATGCAAACGCGCCAAATTAACAAGCTCGTCATGTATCTCGGCCTGCGGAAATACTGTAGCGATCCCAAGTTCGCGGACGCCATTTCCAAGCTGCCAGTCTTCGAGACGCATTGCACGGAGTTTCGGGATGCGGCCAACGTCATCCGCTTGCGCCGCCAATCCGTCTTGGATCTGAATCCCGCCGGACTCACGGAAAACAAGGATGCCTTACGCGAACAGCTCGCGGAGCAAACGGCCAGCCTCAGCGCCTGCGTCGTGGCCTACGCCAAGAACCAGTCCGATGAGAACCTGGCGCAGAAAGCGCACCTCACCAAGACCATGATCGCCGCAGGCCGCAACGTGGATGCGGCGGATCGGGTGGAGAGTCTCCTCACTCTGACCCAGCAACTGCTCCCAGAACTCGGCGGCTACGGCGTGACCGCAGCCCGCCTGGAGCAGATCAACGCCCTCAATCAATCGTTCTCGGACCTCATCGGCCGTCCCAGGGCCATCATCGGAGAACGCAAGCGCGTCAACGCCTCCCTCCCCGATCTGTTCGACGATGCCGACTTCCACTTGGAGCAGATGGATCGGTTGTCCAGCACGCTGGAACAAACCCATCCCGACTTCGTCAGCGGCTTCCGCGTCCATCGCAAAGTGCACCACGTCGCCGCCAGCCGCGCCCTGAGCCCGGAGGAACAAGCCAGCGCCGAAGCCCGCGACGCCCGCCGCGCCCTCAAGCAAGCCATGGAAGAAGCCCGCATCGCCGACCTCCGCGCCGCCGCGGAAGCCGATCGCGCCAAAGCCCGCGCCCTGGCCTCCAAAATCACCCCACTGCCAGAAAGCGCCAAACGCACGAGCGCCCCGGCTCCAGATCCAGACGTTCTGTCTGCGTAGCGGCTCGCGGCTGCCTCCTTGGGCCGGCGATGCCGGGGCAAATGAAGCGGATCGTCCGGAGCCACCGAAAGCCCTCCGGTTCCCGGGACCACGTCTCCTGAGGCATCGACCGGGACGTCCCCTTCCGGAGGAGCGCCCGCCTTCACGCCGAGGCTCCGGCGATCTTGACCGAGGACCGGCAGGCCGTTCTGATCCGCTCGCATGGAACGGAAGAGAAGCTCAGGCAAGGGCAAGTCCACGTCCATCGTCTTCCGTCCGGCATGCACTCGCGATCACTTCCCCGCCGCCGCCCGCAACCGCGCCAGGTCCCGGCTTCTTTGCCAACTCTCCCCAATCCGTAGGCCGGACATTCCTGTCTGGCCGCAAGCGTAGATCATGGTTGGCCAGACAAGAATGTCCGGCCTACAAACCAACATCACTTCCTCCTCCGCGTTCACTCCAAAGCCGCCCGCCGCGCCTCCGCTTTGCCGATCCACTCTTCATCCACCTGAGCCAACACCTCGGCCGCCTTCATCGAGGCCAAGCTCGCCAACGCGTTCACCGCCCCGCCGCCGCCCGCAACCGCGCCAGCACCTCTTTCGCATCCGCCAAGTCCTGCCGCCACTGCGCGTTGGCCGGATCCTTCTGGCTGAGTTCTGTCATCATCGCCACCATCTGCTCAAAGCGGCGGATCGCTTCCGGCAAGTCTCCCCGCTGTTCGGCCAGTAAGCCAAGCTTGGCGTAGGAGATGAAGACATCGCGCCGGAACTCCGTGTTGGCCGGGTCCAATTTCATGCGATTCGCCCCTCGTCCGCGTTCCCGGCTCAGTCCAGCCAGTTCTCAAACTTCAGTCCCGGAACTTTCTGGAAATCGACTCGATTCCTGGTCAGCAAGACGGCGTTGCGAGCCAGGCAGATGGAAGCGATGCGCAGGTCCTGGGTACCAATCCGGACCCTCCGCGCGCGCATCTGAAGAAAGATCCGCGAGGCGTCATGATCCCACGGGAGGACAACCCAGTCGGCGAAGAAATCGACCCGGCGCTGGAAGCGACCGTAGGCGCCGATCTCGGCCTCCGGCGTCTTGGCGGCACGCACTTGGGCCAGCTAGCCTTGAAGGTTTTCCTCCACGGTGATCACGGTGGTGGCCACGTCTTCGCCGCTCTCGTCCAGTCGGGACAGCAAGGCGAAGCCGGCGGCCGTGGGATCCCCTAGGACGGAAATGTGATCCGTGTCCAATGCGAGCATGACCTCAAGGCGCGGTCTGCTGCTTTCGCCATTCGGCGCCCAGGCGTTCCGCTTCCACGGTCATTTCATCCCTGGCAAAGGTTCCCGCCGTGCGCCGCCAATCCTTCCCCCGAGACCCCGGGCGGGTTCCCAGCACCTGCCTGCGCAATTCCTCGAACTGGTGCTCAAGATCCGCGAGCCGTTCTTCCACGCTCGGGGCCGGTTGGGTGGATGGACTCATCGTGAACCAAGTGTAGAGGATCGACGTCCGGATTTCCACCGGCATTTCCACTAGGAACACCCCCGAGAAGACCGTTTTTTTGGGAGAAGGCTAAGTCAGATCACTCCAAAACTCCATCACTCCATCACTCCATCACTCCATCACTCCATCACTCCATCACTCCATCACTCCATCACTCCACCACTCCAACTCCGCCACCTTCGCCCGGAACGCCGCGAGGACGTCCTCATCCGCCGGAGCCAACACCCCGGCCGCCTTCATCCCTTCGAAGAAGGCAGCTGTTCCTGCTCCAGCCCGGCGCGATCACGCCCCCCGAAGGTCGTGCAGGAAATCCAAAGGCCGGCAAATCTTGAACTCGAAGTGCGGCCGAATCGAGTCGAAATCGGAGTCGTAGGTCACCAAATGGGTCGCGTTTCCGTTGGTCGCACAGAGCAGAAAGGCAATGTCGTCGGGATCGTCAGGAAGGTGAGCTTCGTGGAAGAAGGAGACACGAACCGGCTCGCCGAGAAACGCCATTTCCGCGAGCAACTCCCGGATCCGGGGCACGCTCACTCCGAGTTCGCGGAGCTTGCGGGCGTATTCGGCGAGGGTGTCCGGCGTGTAGAGCAGGGCAAACTCCCCCTTCAGCCAGCGTTGCAGGATCTCCCGGCTGGGGCTGGTGGGTGAAGCGGAACGCTCCCCGGAGACAACGACATTGGTATCGAGAACGGCCCGGGGACTCACGATCCAATTCCGGTCATGATCTCGTCCCAGCGCCGCAGAAACCGCTCGGCAACTTGCTCGCGAGAAACGCCGCTCTGCCGCCACGTTTCCGCCTGGCGAATGGCATCGAGGGCGATGTCCCGGTCCACCTCCGCCTGGCGGCTTCCGCGCCACCTCTCCAAAGCGATCTGTTCCCGCACAAACCACGCCACGCGAGCCTCCAAATCGTCGATCCGGGCGATCGCTTCCTGGTCCTGGTCAGGGAGATGGACGTTGAGGGTCAGGTTCATGGAGAAGGAAGCTTGGGTTGAAGCACCTCCAGAGTAACGTCATTTGGGCGAGACGGCAATTCCAGGTCTGTCGTGGAGGATCGACCGGCCGTCACTTCCCCGCCGCCGCCCGCAACCGCGCCAGATCCTCATTCGCATTCGCGAGATCCTGCCGCCACCGCGCATTGGCCGGATCCTTCTAGCTAAGGTCCGTCATCATCGCCACCATCTGCTCAAAGCGGCGGATCGCTTCGGGCAAGTCTCCCCGCTGTTCGGCGAACAAGCCGAGCTTGGCGTAGGAAATGAAGACATCGCGCCGGAACTGCGTGTTCGCCGGGTCCAGCTTTACCAACTCTTCGTGGAACGATGGCAGCTAGGAATTCCGGGGAATTCCGCCTTTATGCCCATCAGATTCGCTCACACCCGTTCGGGAAGTCTTGGTGTGGCGATGGATCACGTATCCCCTCTGATTCGGGTTCGGAGATCGTCCACAATCCAGAGACGTTGTGCGATGGGTTCAGTCCGCAGCAAGGCCAAGATGCGGGGAATGATGCCAAGAACTGTCTCTTTGTCCTGACTCGCCAGCCGCAGGACGATGATTCCGTGGTAGTCGTTCGGCGGGTAGTTCCGGATATGAGCGAAGTCCAAATCGAGCGTGATGAGGATGCGCTGCTCTTCCTGACAGACTTTGGCGATGGACGGGTCGGCAGCGCCACGCAAATCCTCGTCGTTTACCGAATGAGCATCGTGGCCTTCCCGGCGTAGCAAGGCTCCTACATCCTCCGGGAGATTCTCATCGAACTTGAACTTCACGCCGCTCCCGCCAATGGCGTTGGAACAATTCGCTCGCGGGCAAGCTCCGCCGCGTAGGCGATCGCCGCCCCGACATCGTCCGGCTGGAGCGATGGGTAACTGCGGACGATTTCAGCCGGGCTCACTCCAGCCGCCAGGTTGTCGAGGACCACCGACACCAAGACGCGGGTTCCCCTGATGCAGGTCTTGCCGTGGCAAACATTCGGATCGACGGAGACATGTTCGGTCCAGTTCATTCACCGGAAGGTGGGCCGTTTGAGGCCTTTGGTCAAGGCGCGCATGGTGTCGTGCCAGCGATCCGTGCCCAGCTTTTTCCCCGTCGAGCATTGGATTCCGCGGAGCGTGGACATTCCTGTCCGCCTTTCCGACGAACCCCAGCGGGCAAGAGTGCCCGCGCTCCCATCACTCCAACTCCGCCACCTTCGCCCGGAACTGCGCGATGAACCCCTCATCCGCCGGAGCCAACACCCCGGCCGAGTTCATCCCTTCGAAGATGCGCAGCACCGCATCGATCGGCTCACCGCGGATCGTGGCGCTTCACGCCGCTGGCGCACCCACGCCAATCCATCGGAGCATGGCGGCTTCCACTAGGGCAAGTTCCGCGGCCCGGAGGGTTCCGAGCCGGCGTTGGAACGCAACGGGGGCACGGGCCGGAATCCTTGAGCGTCAAAGGCACCCGCCCGGAGCCAGGGCAGCTGGACAATCGCTTCGAACCGGGTGTTCCATGGATGGGTGGTGTGGGGCACGATCCCGAAGAGATGCCGCTCGTGATCGAGCACCGCCACGCTGAGGACGAGAGCGGGCCGGACCTTGGCAGTCATGCCCAGATCCACCATCCAGACCTCACTTCGCGTCGGCTTCGGCTGCATCGTAGGCCGCGAACGCCGCATCCGCTTCGCTGAGGAGTTGAGCGTCGGTCGCCGTGCCGTAGTCGTCGAGGTAGACCAGTCCAGCACCGCGTTGGCGCAGGATCTGATGAAGACTCTGCTCCAAGGCCAGGATTTCCTCGGTGCTCCATTCCGCGACGGCGGACGTGATTTCGGGCAGCGACATGTCTATCGAGAATACGCCCCATCGGCCAAGACTCAATCGGGAAACACCGCCAGCCACTCGCGTTCACTTCCTCCCCGCCGCCGCCCGCAACTGGGCCAAATCCCGCGTCGCATTCGCCAACTCTCCCCAATCCGTAGGCCGGACATTCCTGTCTGGCCACAGACGTAGACGATCATTGGCCAGACAAGAATGTCCGGCCTACAAACCAACATCACTTCCTCCTCCGCGTTCACTCCAAAGCCGCCCGCCGCGCCTCCGCTGTGCCGATCCACTCTTCATCCACCGGCGCGAGAATCCCGAGCCGCTTCATTTCCTGGAGCGCCTCAATGACCTGGATGAAGCGGGCTTTCGCCGCGGCTTGGTTCCCCAGTTTTTCCTCAAGATCGCCGAACCGCCACAGCGAAGCCCAAACATCGCGCCGGAACTCCGTGTTGGCCGGGTCCAGCTTCACCAACTCCTCGGCCACCGCCAAGGCCTTCTCGTAGAAGCCCAGGGCCTGGGCCGTGTCCCCCAGCTTCAGCTGCAGATCCCCCAGCCGGTTGTAGGGGATGGTGATCCCTCGGCGGTAATCGACGTTCTGCGGATCCAATTCCTGAAGGGATTGCCAGTTCGCCATGCTCTTCTCAAACCACTCGATGGCCTTCGTCGTATTACCGAGGGCTACTTCCAAGTCCCCCAGCCGCTCGTAGCTGACGCTCACATCGCGCCGGAACTCCGTGTTGGCCGGGTCCTGCTTCACCAACTCCTCGGCCACCGCCAAGGCCTTCTCGTAGAAGCCCAGGGCCTGGGCCGTGTCCCCCAGCTTCATCTGCAAGTCTCCCAGCTTGATGTAGCTGAGGCTCACATCGCACCGGTAACCGGTGTCATCCGGGTCCAGCTTCACCAACTCCTCGGCCAGGCGCAGCGCGTTTTCGTAGAGGGCGCGGGCTTCCGCCGGATTGGCGTCGGCGTTGCGAAGGAGGGCGTCGGCGCGATTGACGTCCGCTGCCCATCGGGCGCGCATCAAGTCCAGATCGGCGGCGTCCTTCCCGGCCCTCGTTTCCCCGGCGCCATCGTCCCCGGTCCCCACCGGTTCCACGGCGCGGAGGAGTTCGTCGATCCGGCGGTTCGCCTCGACCCGGACGCCGGAGGGCGCGTATTTCTGGAGCACGTCGCGCAGCTCAAAGTTCATCCACCGCACGTTCTCCCGGATGACCTTCCCGCGGCCCACCGCCAGGTCGCGCTGGCGCACCGCTTCGTCCCGTTGCCGCCCGGCTTCCGCCGCTTGCCGATCCGCTTCCACGAAGAACCAGCCGGTCCCCAGCATCCCCGCCACCGCCACGGCGGCGAAGACGGTGGCCACGGCGGCGCGGTGGCGGCTCCGGCGGGCGTTCGCTTCCGCCCGCACCGTGGCGGCGCGCGCTTCCGCTTCCCCGGCTTCCGCTCGCGTCACCAGGGCCTGGAGACGGGCGATCTCGTCTTCCACGGCCTGGCGGCTGGCATCGAGGAACCGGGCCGCCGCCGCGCTGAGGCTGCCGACCCGTTCAAACTCTCCTTCCCGGCGCGCTTCTTCCGCGCGGGCCAGGCTGGTCCCGCGCCAAAGATCTTCCGCCCGTTTCCCCCCCGCCGCGTCCCAGGCGGCGGCGTCTTCTTCCAGGCGGCGGTGGAGACGGAGGATGTCCTGGTTCTCCCGGATCCAATCCCGGTACTGCTCCCAGCCATCGATGAGCGCTTCGTGGGCCAGCTCGATGCTGGGCCCGGCCCCTTCCCGGTCCGAGCCGCCGGAGATGAGGAGTTTTTCCCGGGTGATGAGCCGGTCCAGGAGCGCCGGGTCCGCCCCGCGCACGAGCACTTCCTTGGGGACGCTCCGGGAGACGGGGACGTCCGCTTCCCCGAACTGGACCAGCTGGAGAAAGACGCGCTGCACCGCGGCGCGGCCGGCGTCGTCCAGGTCCTCGTAGAATTTCCCGATCCGCTGTTTCAAGGCGCCGGCAAAACCGCCGATGGCCTCGTAACTCTCCTCGTTGAGGACGCGGTCGCGCAGGGAGCCGGTGGCCACTTCGTGTTTCCACAGCTCTTCCAAGGTGACCTGGAGCAGGGGCAAGAGGGCGCGCCGGTCCTCGCCCTCCCGGCCGCGCACCTCGCGCACGATCCGTTCCACCAGGCCGCCTTCAAACCCCACGCCGTGGCTGGCGGCGGGCGCCTCGATGATGGCCCGCAGTTCGGGCTCCGTGGGACGCATCACCCGGATGGTCCGGCCGGCTTCATCCAGGATGCCGCAGAGCGCCGGGTGCCGCTCCAGGTTCCCGTAAAAATCGTCCCGCATGGCCAGGACGATCCGCAGCTCCGGATCCGCGCGACGCTGCGCCGCCACCAACGCGGCGACGAACATTTCCACCCCGGCGGCCCCGGCCTCGGGCACCCGGGTGAAAATTTCCTCGAACTGATCCACCACGATGAGGGTGCGTTTGCCGCGTTCCCCGGGGCAACGGGAGCGCATCTCGGTGAAGGCATCGGCATGGCCGACCTTGGTCCAGGCAGCGTCGTCCTTGGCTTCCCCGGCCTGGCGCAGGCCTTCGTAAAGTCCTTCAAAGGGATCATTGTCCGGGGTGAAGAGGAGGACCCGGGCGGCGGCGCCGTGCTTCTGCTTCCAGCGATCCACCAGCCCGGCGCGCAAGACGCTGGATTTCCCGGAGCCGGAATGCCCGGTGACGAGGAGGAGCGGCTCCGCCTCGACCCGCTTCAAGAGTTCCCCGGCCAGACTGGACCGTCCGTAGAAGCGATCCTTGTCCGTCTCCTCGAACCGGCGCAAGCCCACGTAGGGATTGGCCTCGATCAAGGGCAACCCGTGATGCCGGGCATAGGCCAGCGCGCCGAGCCGGAGGGCGGCCACCTGGTCCTTGAGGTTTTCCAGGTTGTGGAACACCGCCCGGTGCTTGCCCCGCTCCAAAATCTGTTCCTGGACGAACACCTTCTGCAAGGCCGCGATCTCCGGCGGCTCGGGATCGCCGGTGGCGGGGACGGGGCTGGCGGGGAAGAAGACGAAGCGCGCCTTGTGATGGCGCAGGGCAAAGAGATACTCCCACTGCGTGTAGGAATACCGCCCCAACTTTCCGTCCAGATGCGCCGCGGCCTCGGCGGCGGGCGGCTCCGCGCCAAAGCGATCCCCGACCAGGAAGATGCACCCGTGGCACTCGTCCCGGATGTATCCTTCGAGCAACTCCAGGAGCGTCCCGCCCCCGGCATTGAACTCCTCCTGAAGCCGGACCTCATACCCAGCCCGACGCAGGACCAGCGCCAGGGCTTCGCGGTGGGACTTGAACTCCGCGCTGACCCCGGAGAGGAAGAGCTTCACGGTTTGGCTCATGGGAACGTTGTGTGTCAGGAAGGGCAGCAGGTCAAGCGAGGATGCGTGACGTTGGCGTTCAGCAATTCATGGCGTGATGGATTGACAGTCATGCAGGATGCCTGCGCCGTCTCGTAGGATGGGCATTCTTGCCCGTCCGCATCGGCAAGAATTACCTCTCCCCGTTCACTGGGACGGGCGGCTGATGACAGGCATATGCAGCTCCGAACTCCCGCTCGAGGGCGTCGCGACGGCGGATTGCCCAGATCTTGAAGGCGCAGAAGGCTGAAGACGGAGCGAGGTGCTGTTCAATTCGTTCGCGGAGGCGGGCTCGTTCCGGTGCGGGGGTGTCCCTCTCGAAGAACGCATGCAGGAGTGCTCGAAACTCCATGATTTCCTTCAGCAACAGACTGCGTAGCGCGTTCGACTCGATCTCCTTGATTGGGGTATTCCCGTTGAAAACATCATTCAGCAGCTTGGCGGTGTTCCGGACACGTTCGTCGTCAATGAGGGCGACGAATTTCGGCTGCTCTTTGGGCCAAGGCTCGAAATCGAAACGGATGCTGGCGAGGATCGCGTCGTTCCAATCCGTACACTTCAAGATCGAATCGAACTCCGATCGCGCCTGCTTGGTGTTGTTGCAATGGCCGCAGGCTAAGAAAAGGTTGTCCCAGTCGAACTTCCGGTCGCGGTCCTCGCGGTGGGGAACAAAGTGCTCCACGTTCACACTGGTGAGGGAGGCGCTTTCGCAGATATAGCACTTCCCGTAGAAATCCGCATGAAGCCGCTCGATCACCTCCGCGGTGCGGTAGGTTCCGCTGGCTCGGGACTTCTCCGCGGCCAAGCTGACCGGAGCGGGTTGAGACTTCTCCAGATTGATCACTGGGCGATGGCGTCCAATTCCAACTCCTGCAGCTTCACGAAGAGCTCCGGAGCTGCGTTCCACGATACGTTGGCAAACATGGCCTTGAGGGCGGCCCAGCGCTGCTCCTCCGCTGGGGTCCGGCCGGCTTTCTCCGCGAGCGCGATATATTCCGCGACACGTGCCTTGAGGAGAGTGGAATACTTATCTGATTGGAAGTAATCTTCGACCAGCGCTTCCGAAGAATAGAGCCAGAGATCTTCCACGCGCTGCTGACGTTCCAGGTCGAACACCACCGCATCGTCGATCGAAGTGAGGACGAACGGGCTGTGGGTGGTGACGATAAACTGAATCTTGGGGAAGAGGCTCGTGAGGAAGGGGAGAATCCGCTTCTGCAGTTCGATGTGAAGATGGGTCTCGATCTCGTCGATTAGGACAATCCCCTGGGTTTCGTAGGCCAAGGCGCGGGGATTCTCCACCCGCATCATGATTTCGGAGACGATGGCGAGAATGGCGTTGTAGCCCCGGGACAAGGTGCGGAGGGAGAACGGTTCGCGATTCCGGGTGTGGATGAAAAAGTCGTAGGTCTCGCGCTTGAACTCGAGGCGGAGTCCGGGATCCGCATAGAGATCGCCAAGGAGCCGTTCAAAGCGCTCAAACCACTGGTCCAGAGCCGCGACCGTGGCCGTATCGTTGTCGTCCCGAGCAAAGGAGCGTTCGGCTTTGAGATTGACGACGAATTGGAGGAAGTGAACGGCGTGGGCTTCGTTAAACCGCCTCCGGTCCCACTCCAGCTTTTTGACCCCTTCCGCAGGATTCATTCGCGCGTTCCGGTCAGCCGGAAAAAAGTGGTAGGCGAGTTGCCCGATTCTAAAGTGATTCTTGATCACTGGAGCAGAATCACTCATCTCAAGGATGACATTCACTTCGTTACCATTGAGCCGAAACGCACTTCCACCGTTGACGCCGTTCTTCAGAATTTGGCCCAGCTGGAAATGCATTACCTCCAACAACGACGTCTTGCCGCTCCCATTCGCCCCTGTCAGAATGAGATGACGACGTTCCGTCTCCGACACCGGAATCGTCAGGTTCGCGAGATGCCGCAGCTTTTCGATTTCGATCGCCGTGATGAAAATGTCGTCGGTTCCCGGCATACCAGCTACGGGTTGAGCCTACGTCAGGAGAACCTGGGGTTCAAGCGGTGAACTGACCACCCACTTCCGTCACAAGAAACCCCGATCCATCACGAAGAAGGTCGCTCGGCCACGGAAGCCCGGACATTTTGAACCGCATCGGGAATCGGGATCGCGGATGGTTGCCGCTCCCACCACGGAAGGGACGGAAAACACGGAACCAAACCCGCCTCGATTTCCGTGTCTTCGGTGCATTCCGTGGTTCCCCCGATTTGATGGTTACGGAAGCGCCTGAACGGCGCGCGTTGGAATGAACTGGTGGAATGGAAGCGTCCGGTTGTTTCGGCGTCAACCAGCGCCGCTTCGATTGCACGTGCCGGCCAGGGTGGTAGGGTGGAGCAGTTTCATTTCCCGGCTCCGATGCCCCACTTCATCAATCTCGACCGCCTCAGCCTGCCATCCCGTCCCGCCGACGCGAGAGCGCAGTTGGAACGTGTTTTGGGGGCCTTAGTGGATGTTTATCAGGCGGAACGGATCATCGTGTTCGGCTCGTGCGTGCACGCGACAGCGACGGACGACAGCGATATCGATCTTCTCGTGATCCGGGATCATCCTCCCGGATGCACTCATCCTGCACTGGAAGCGATGCAGGCGATTGGCACCACCCGGCCCCTCATTTCCACGGATCTGTTGGTCCGGACGCCCCAACAATGGAGAGCGGAGCAAGCGAACCCGTTTGGCGTGTTCCAAGAGATCGTTGACCATGGGCTCCCGGTCTATGAAGGGTGACCCACGCAATCCACTCGACTAGCTCAAAGCTGCGCGGATGGATCACGTCCGGGCGCTGCGAGCGATCGATGACCACGACGCGACCGCATCCGTGCTTTGGATGCAACAAGCCGCTGAGAAAGGATTGAAGGGCTGGCTCATCGGCCAGGGATGGTCTCTGGTGAAGACCCATGATTTGGAGCGATTGGCCAACGAATGCCTTGTCTACGGAGTCGATCTGGCCTTCTTCCTTCCGGCCGGCCGGCGATTGCGCCAGCTTTATCTGACCGATCGCTATATGGACGATTCTCCGGATCCGGAGCCGGATATGACGGAATGTGAAACTCTCCTGCAAGAATTGGATCGATTGCTGGAGATCTTGTTCCCCGGAGCTTGACGCCGTCTCGGCGGTGCTCGGGAATTGTTCCGTGGGCATTTTGCCCGTCCGAAACCAAGAAACAATCACCTGCCCCGAATTCATCACTGACCACTCTCTTCCGTCACAAGCATTGCGAACCGCCACGAAGGACACGAAGCGCACGAAGAGAGGAACAAAGAGTAGCCCGGACTTCAGTCAGGGAATCCTCCCGAGGACGCGGGGTGCGACGCATCACAGATGGTTGGCGATCCCACCACGGAAGGGACGGAAGAAACGGAATCAAACCCGCCTCGACTTCCGTGTCTTCGGTGCATTCCGTGGTTCCCCGGTTGCGGAAGTGCCTGGACGGCGCGCAAGTCCACAACCACCTTCGGGGTTGGGAACCGGGTGCGCGGATCGTGTCCCAGGGTTCCCTGGAACCCTCGGCTGGGTTCCGGAAGCCCATCGGGCTTTATCATCACGGTCACGAAGCTCCCTCAGCCCCTTCCATCTCCTCCCGCAGACGTAGATAATTCCCCGCCACCGTCCGCGTATGGGGATGCTCCGCGC
>CAMCXS010000115.1 GCA_945883495.1 Akkermansia muciniphila | reverse complement strand
GCTCTCGTGCTCTCGTGCTCTCGTGCTCTCGTGCTCTCGTGCTCTCGGGCTCTCGTGCTCTCGTGCTCTCGTGCTCTCGTGCTCTCGGGCTCTCGTGCTCTCGTGCTCTCGTGCTCTCGTGCTCTCGGGCTCTCGTGCTCTCGGGCTCTCGGGCTCTCGGGCTCTCGGGCTCTCGGGCTCTCGGGCTCTCGGGCTCTCGGGCTCTTCCCCGTTCCCGCCCCTCAACTATCAACTATCAACCCTCAACCATCAACCGCGCGCGAAGCGCGCTCAGGCGCGTCCCAAGTACTTGCCGTCCTCCGTGTTGATGCGGATGCGCTCGCCCGCCTTGATGAAGAGCGGCACTTGGACTTCCAAGCCGGTTTCCAGCGTGGCCGGCTTGTAAACGTTCGTTGAGCTATCGCCCTTGAGACCTTCCGGGGATTCCGTGACGGTGAACTCCATGGTGGGAGGCGGTTCGACGGCGGCGATGGTCTCGTCCGTAAAGATCAGGGTGTATTTCTGGTTCTCGACCAGGTAACCCTTGATGCCTTCCACGAGATGCCGGGGGACGATCACGTCATCGTAGCTTTCCGAGTGGAGGAAATGGTATCCAGACTGATCGACGTAGCTGTATTCGTAATCCTCGCGGGTCACCGGCACCACATCGACGGAATCGTTCGGGGTGAAGCGAAGGTGATTGACCTTGCCGGAGGCGAGGCTGCGGACGGCGGCTTGGACGTAGGCGCGGTTGTTCGGAGGGGTCTTGTGGATGATTTCCTCCACCATGCAAACGTCGTTATTGTGACGGATTGCCTGACCTCTGCGTACGGACGTGATGTTTGCCTTTGCCATGGAAGGATCACGTTAAGCGCATTCCGCGGGGAATCGCAAGAGATTCGAGAAACCGGTGCGACCCCTTCGTGCTCGTGCTCGCCGCGTTCATCCATGGCGCTCCATCGCAGGAAAACTTCCCAGCACGGCTTCGCTGAGCACGACCTTGGGCACGAGACCAGATCTCTTCACCCATCCCCGCGCGGGAACGGCCATTCCCAAGCGAGCCGGACCCGGAGTTGCTCCGCTGAAGGCCAAAACAAATGTTTTCGGCTTCAACTTTGTAGCGCTGAAGCCGAAAACATTTTTTCTGGGATGAATTCTACAAGTTTGGAGCCGAAAACATTTTTTCTGGGGGCAATTCTACAAGTTTGAAGCCAAAAACATTTTTCTGAGGAATCATACTTATAAGATTTGCCGCAAATACAAATGTTTTCAGGTCCGCCGCTGCTCCGGCGGCCGCTAGAAATGTTCCGGAGCCTCCGCCGGAGCAAACTTGGAGCCGAAGACAAATGTTTCGGCCGGCAGCGGACGAGAACTGACCTCGGCGACAGATTCCCGGGGCCACGAGGGACCACGGACGTGGTCAGGAAAATAAGGGAAGCCGGCGGACGGCGGCTGGAAAGGCAGTCTTCGCCGGGTGGGCAGCTAAACCCTAGAAAAATGTTCACTTTAAGTTTGTTGACGTTTCGTGGAACTTGAATTCTTTGAGCCCATCGCGAACGACACCCGAATTCTGCCCAGCCATGCCTTCCGAAGAATCGATTTCCGTAACCGCCCATCTCACCCTGATCCAGACGATCGATGACCAAGTCCCGGCGTCGGATCCCCACCGGCTCTCCAAGCTGTTGCGGGACCAAGTCGATGCGGATCTCAAAGCGCTGGAAAATGCGGATGGAGCGACGACCTCCCAGGAGGTGAACCGGACGGAGAAGTCCGCGGCTCTCCGGGATGGGCTGGCGCAACTTGAACTCTTGGTGCGCAACGGCTACAACGCGATCGGCGCCATCCGGGCCACCGTGATCACCGAGGTGGAGCGGGCCAGCGTCTATGCATCCTATGGCTGGACCGGTGGGCTGCTCGGCCGGATGTCGGACGACCGGATCGTGGCCCTGGCACGGATCGGTTGCCGGGAACACACCGAGGTGAATCCAGCGTTCCGTTATTCTCCGGAGCTCGTTACCGACCTGAAGAAGGCCTTGGCGGAATACGATCAACTCACGCCGCATCCAGTCGCCGCCGCCGCTGGCAACGCGGTGCAATCCCGGAACGAGAAACTCGAAGCGGCCGCGCAAACCTTATCTCAAGTGCGCTATTGGTATTGCGCCGCCAGCCGCCAGACCACCAAGAATCCCGAGCTGGTCAAGATCGGCTTCCAACCGCGCCGCAAGCCTCGCAGCAAAGAGACGATCGAAGCCGCGAACAAGCGCAAAGATGCACAGCGCAGCGGTCGCGAGACCAAGAGACTGCAAGAGATCGAGCTGGAAGAACAAGAAGCCCTCGCCCGGCTCAAGGAAGCCGTCGCCAAAGTTCGCACCAAAGCCGCGAAGGCCCGGGCGGAGATTCTGGGCGAAGAGAGCGGCGCTAGCGCGAGTGCTGCGGGGGATGTGACTCTGTCTTCTTGAGTGGCTAGTGATTCTCTGCGGCGCAAACGGCACCGAAACCGCGTGTCTTGCCTGTGGGGACTCGATGGCTCCGGGCGTGACTCTGTGTCCGGCATGCGGCTGGACCTATGAGACAGGCAACCCGTGAGACTTTTCCGTTCGGCCTCGGGAACGAAATCAGCGACAAGAACGGAAGGCCTGTGAGATCTTGCGACAACAATCAGGATCGTGCAGCGGGATTCCCCAGAACTCCGCAATCAACCTTCATTCCCGCCCCTCAACCCTCAACAACCAACCCTCAACCGGCGCAACCAGCGCCATGTCCCCCATGTCCCTCACGATCCGGCCGGCAACTTCGAGCGATACCGCATGGTATCTCGATCTGGTGCGTTCCTTGGCGACGGAGCCCGATCCTCAGATCCCGCTCGGTCCCGATGAACATTTTCGCACGCCGGAGCAGCAGGCGGAGCTGTTCGGTGGCGCGTTGGCGCGGGGCGATCTCTTTCTGATCGCGGAGTGGAACGGCGATCGGGTGGTGGAGGTGAATTTGCGGCGCGGTGCTCGACCGGCGTTCAAGCATTCCGCGGCGTTAGGAATCGCCGTGGCCCGGCCGTGGCGCGGCAAGGGGATTGGGGCGGCGTTGATGGAAAAAGCGATGGACTGGGCGAAGGGCGACGGTGCGTTGCGGCGGATCGAGCTCAATGTCTTCGCGACCAATGCCACCGCGATTCGCCTCTATGAGCGCTGCGGCTTTGTGGTGGAAGGCAGGAGGAAGGACGCGGTGCGTGTTGGGGATGGATTTGTGGATGATGTGGTGATGGCGTATTTGGTGTAGGATCCTCGTGCTCAGCGCAGCGGTGCTCGTAATCGTAATCGAACTGGTTAATCGTTGAGAATCGCTGATCGCTCCAAAGCGACGACACAGCGTCGCGCTCCGGAGGGATGCGCTGTGTCGCATCCGGTATCGATTGTGGTGAGACAGGGGAATCGCTAATCGCTCCATAGCGACGACACAGCGTCGCCCTCCGGAGGGATGCGCTGTGTCGCATCCGGTATCGTTTGTGGTGAGACAGGGAAATCGCTAATCGCTCCATGGCGACGACACAGCGTCGCGCTCCGGAGGGATGCGCTGTGTCGCATCCTTGGTTTGCGATTGATGGCGCGGTGGGAATGGTGGATGACGGGAATCGATTTCGATTTCGATCCTGATCCCGAGCACGAGCACGAGCACGAGCACGATCCCGAGCACGAGCACGAAAAAATCGTGATCCGGGCGTCAGACTTCGGCAGGTTTGGTGGTCTTGACGTGAAGGTGATCGAGCCCCCCGATGATGCTCATGCCCGGTTTCTTGCGCTGCTGTTGCGGCACGAGCCGATGATTCGTGCCAGCATCCGGGCGGTGGTGTTTCGGCCGGAGGATGTGGATGATGTCATGCAGGCGGTCAGCATTGTGGCCTGGCGGAAGTTTGATCAGCTCACGGACGAACGCGGGTTCGGGCGTTGGGCGTGCATGATCGCGCGCTACGAGGTGCTCAAGTTCCAGCGGGAGCGGGCACGGGAACAGAACCGGCTGGTGCTCGACGAAGCCTTGGTCTCCTTGATTTTGGAGGAAGCGGCCGAAGAGAGTTCGGTGCGGGGCCGGCGCTTGGCGCTCCTCGAGCATTGCTTGCAACGGCTTCCGGAAGGGCGGCGCGCCTTGGTGATGCAGGCGTATACGCCGGGGAGCACGATGCGCGCGTTGGCGGAACGATTGGGGCAGACGGAGGATGGGCTTTACCAATTGCTGCGCCGGATCCGGCTCGCGCTGAAGGACTGTGTCGAAGGGCGCCTGTCCGAGGAAGGAGGGGCGACGTGACCGATCTCGAATGGCTCGACGCCTGGCGTCACGGCCAGATCTCGGAAGCGGACTTTGCGCGGCTGCAAGCGCGGTTGCGCGAGGACGCCGGACTCCGGGCCCAGTTGCGAGCGTTGGCGGAGGTCGAGGAAGGGTTGACCGCGTGGGCGATGCATCCAACCATCGAGCATCCGAAACCTGCTCGCCATCTGCGTTGGTTGCCGTGGGCGATCGCGGCGGCGGCTTGCCTGCTGGCCTTGGCGGGGTGGTGGCCCAAGCGGCCAAACGAAATGCCCGAGGTCGCGCAGGCGGCGGTCACGGCGTTGCTGGTCGATGAAGCGGGGGCCGAGTTTGCGGAAGCTCGGGCAGCGGGCGAGGTGCGGTTTGATCCGGGCCGGTATGCGTTGCGGGCTGGCACCGTGCATCTGCGGTTTGTGAACGGAGCGGATCTGGTGGTGCAAGGGCCGGCGGAGTTTGAGATCCACGATGAATTGCGGACCCGGCTCGCGTCGGGAACCGTCCGCGCCATCGTCCCGCCAGCGGCGCGTGGTTTCACCGTTGAGACGCCCGGAATGGCTTACGAAGATGTGGGGACCGAGTTTGGGTTGATCCTCAATCCGGCCACGGGAGAAAGCGCGATGCACGTCTTCGATGGCCAGGTGAACCTGCACGGCAAGGAGCTCGGCAGCGTGTTTGGCGGGGAATCAGTCCGCTGCCGGGATGGCCAGATCGAAGCCGCGCCGGGCTTGGACTTGGCGGCGTTTCCGTCGCCCGACTCGATCGGCTATTTGCGCTGGGCCTCGCAACGCAAGGAGATGCTGTCGCACCCGGGCCTGATCGCCTGGTTCCCGTTCGAGCGGCAAGGCAACGCGTCGATGCTGGGGAATGCCGTGCGAGGAGCGAACGCAGTTCCGGATGGGCGGATCGCCGGGGCGCGTTGGGCGACGGGGCGTTGGCCGGGCAAAGAGGCGCTTTGGTTCGATCGCGAATCCGACTTTGCGGAGATCGAGATCCCCGGGGACTACACGGAACTGAGCGTGGCGGTCTGGATCAAGGTGGACCGGTTTGACCGGCAGATGAACGCGATCCTGAACTCCAACGGCTCGGAGCCGGGAGATGTCCACTTTCAGATGAACCGCTTCGGGTTGCCGCGCGGGGGCCTTCTCGGCGTGGACCGCCCGGAGGCGGGTTGGGTGGGCGACCCGGTCCCGGAAGGCAAATGGGCGTACGTGGTGTCTGTGCTCTCGTTGCCGCACCGCCGCCACGTGATTTACGTGAACGGATCGCCGGTTTTGGAGGCAAAGCTCGGAGGCTCCGATGTCTTGATCCGCCCGGGGTATTGCCGGCTCGGGAACTGGTTGAGCGAAGCCTTGGACCAAGCCCCGGCCTCGCGTGCGCTAAACGGGATGATCGATGAACTGGCGATTTGGAATCGCGCCTTGTCGCCGCAGGAAATCTCGGACCTCACGGAAAGAGGCCGCCCGAGTTTGTTGTGGTCTCGTGAGAATCCGCCGTTGAACGTCCCGCTGCCGAAACTTTGACCGTGAAATTTTCGCCCCTATTCCTGATCGCGTTCGCAATCGCTTCGGCCCAGGCCGCCGCTCCGGTGAATTACGAGGAGCACATCAAGCCGATCTTCCGGCAGCATTGCCTCTCCTGTCATGGGGACGACAAGCAGAAGGCGGATCTGAATTTGCAGACGTATGCCGATACCCTCAAAGGCGGCAGCGGTGGCGAAGCGGTGGTGGCGGGGCGTTCCAGCCAAAGTTTGCTCTTCAAGGTGATCACGGATCCCGATGACGATGCCCGGATGCCGCCCAACAAACCGCCGATCCCGGCCGAACAAGTGGCGATGATCCAACAGTGGATCGATTCCGGGCTGCGCGAATCGTCCAGGAGCAAATCGCTGGTCGCGGAGCGGGATCTGAGTTTCCAACCGGCGGCGGATGCGGGAGCCAAACCCGCGGTGCCGCCGATGCCGGAGAGTCTGCCGGAAGTGAAGGTGCCGGAGACGGAGCGGCCGTTGCCGGTGCTGACCTTGGACACGAGTCCGTGGGCTCCGCTCGCGGCGGTGGCGGGCGTGGATCACGTGCGCCTGGTGAATTTGGAGACGCAGGGTGAACTCGGGAGACTCGCGTTCCCGGAAGGCATTCCCCACCTGCTGCGCTTCAGCCGGGACGGAGCCGTGCTCATGGCCGCGGGAGGCAAGCCGGTGGAATCGGGCAAAGTGGTGCTCTATGAAGTGAAGTCCGGCAAACGAGTCGCGGCGATCGGCGACGAAGTCGATGCCGTGCTCGCGGCCGATCTCAGCCCGGATCAAACCAGCGTGGCGCTCGGCGGGGCCGGCAAGGTGGTCAAGGTCTACGATACGCGTTCCGGGAAGCTGAAATACCGCATCGAGAAACACACCGATTGGGTGCTTTCGCTGGCCTTCAGCCCGGATGGCAAATACTTGGCCACGGGGGATCGTGCGGGCGGCTTGCACCTCTGGGAAGCGGACTCGGGACGCGCCTTGCTGAGTTTGCTGGAGCACAAAGCGGCGGTGCGGGCGCTCGATTTCCGGTCGGATTCCAAGCTGTTGGCTTCGGCGGGCGAGGATGGATTGATCGTCTGGTGGGACGTCAAAGATGGCTGGCCGGCGATCACCAAGGCGAACGCCCATGCGCCCGCGCGGCCCCCGGGCACCTACGGCAAAATCCCCAACGGCGTGCTTGCGGCGCGGTTTGATCGCAACGGGCAGCTTTGCACGGCCGGTCGCGACCAAAAAGTCAGGCTCTGGGACGCCAAGGGAGCCGAGCTCAAGGCCTTCCCGATCCCCGAAGCCCAGCCGTTGAGCGTGGCGATGTCTTTCGACATGAGAACCCTGATCGGCGGCGACAACGCCGGGAGATTGCATTTTTGGAAACTGAACTGATATGAAACCTTCTAATCCGACGAATCGGTCCGATCTTCGCCGTCTCCCCCGCCGCCACGCCCTCCGCGCGGGTGTCCTTGGCGCTTTGGGGCTTTCCATGGGAGATCTCTTCCGGCTCCAGGCGCAAGCTGGGGAAGCGTTCACCATGGCCGGAGGGAAAAAGCTCCAAGCGCGGGCGAAATCGGTGATCCAGATTCACCTGCCTGGCGGCATGCAGCAGCAGGAGTCGTTCGATCCCAAGCCGGAAGCGCCGGTGGACATCCGCGGTTCGTTTGGCGTGACCAAGACGAAGCAGGGCGAAGTCCTCAGCGACAACTTCCCGCAGACCGCCAAAATCACCGACAAATTGACCATGCTGCGGAGCGTTGTCGGCCGGATACCGGACCATGGAATCGCTTCGTATCACCTTTTCACCGGGTACACGCCGACCGCGGTGATCGATTACCCGCAGGTGGGGAGCATTGTTTCCCATGAGCTCGGCCCGCGCGGAGAGTTGCCGCCCTACGTGGCCATTCCCCAGAAAAACGCGTTTGGCGGTGGCACCGGTTTCCTCAGCAGCACCTTCGGTCCGTTCGAACTGAATGCCGATCCCGGCGATCGGGGCTACAAGGTCCGCGATTTCTCGATCCCGGCGGGCGTTTCCATGGAGCGCTTTGATCGTCGCCAAACCGCGCGTCAGGTCGTCGAGGCTCGCCTTCGCAAGTTGGAGTCGGACCCCGAATTACTCGGGACGATGGACGACTTCTACAAGCAGGCTTACACCCTGCTCACCTCGCCCTCGGCGCAGGCGGCGTTTACGCTCGACGGGGTCACTGAAGCGGATCTCAAACTGTACGGCAGCCACGTCACCGGGGAGAAAGGCCCCGACGGCAAGTATCATCCCAAGGGCTTGGCCGAGAAGCTCATCGTCGCCCGCAAGCTCGTCGAATCCGGAGTCCGCTTCGTCACCGTGAGTTACGGAAGCTGGGATTGCCACGTCGATGTGAAGAAGAACACGCTCGACCAGATGCCCGCCCTGGATCACGGGATCGCCGGGTTGATCAGTGATTTGGACGCAAGAGGATTGCTCGACAGCACCATCGTCTGGGTGACCAGCGAATTTGGCCGGACGCCGAAGATCAACAAGGACTCGGGTCGCGACCACCACGCGCGTTGCTACTCCATGCTGATCGCCGGGGGCGGATTCACGCGCGGCCAGTTTTACGGAGCCAGCGATGCCACCGGAGCGGAGCCAGCGCGCGACGCCCTGCCGCTTGAGGACCTGCTCTTCACGATCTACCACCAGCTCGGAGTCGATGCGAACAAGGAGCTGCTCGCGTTCGGCACCCGGCCGATCGAGATCATCCACGGCAAACTCGTTCCCGGCTTGTTGGCATGAGAACCGTCCGTTGGATCATCTGCCTTCTCGGGCTGGTCGCGCCGGTCGCGGTTTCCGGAGCGATGCTGAAGCACGTCGAATCGGTGCAACCGCGCATGGGGCAACGTGGCACCACCGTCGAGGTCATCATTCAGGGGGCGCACCTCAAGGACCCGCGCGAAGTGATCTTCTTCAAGCCCGGGATCCGCGCGGTGGCGATTGAGCCGCTCCCCAACGTTCCCCGTCCCTCCGCCCTGATGCACGGCGGCCGGATCGACGAACAGTTCAAGTGCCGGTTCGAGATCGCACCCGATTGCGTCCCCGGAGAACATCCGTTCCGGGTGCGGACCGCGACGGAGCTGACCTCATTGGCCACGTTCCATGTCTCGCCATTCCCGGTGATCGAGGAGGCCGAAAAGACCGCCAACAGCAACGACACGCCGTCCACCGCCATGCCGGTGAGTCCGAACGTGACCATCCGCGGAACGGTGAGCAACAGCCGCCGCGGCGACCGCGATCTCTACAAGGTTCCGGCCACGCCAGGCCAGCGCATTTCCGTCGAGGTCGATTGCGTCCGGATGGCGGATAAACACTATGGCGATGCCGAGTATGACTTGGCGGCGAGCATTCTCGATTCCAAGGGGCGCGAGTTGGCGATCAACGACGACAACTCCATGCATCAGCAGGACCCGGTGCTGTCGATCCAAGTCCCTGCCGAAGCCGGGGATCACGTTTTTGTGGAGGTGCGCCGGTCGGTATTCGTGAGCCACGAGGTGCACTACGCGGTGCACATTGGATCCTTCGCGCGACCGGTGATCACCTATCCGGCGGGCGGTCAGGTGGGCAAGCCGTTGGAGGTGAAACTGCTGGGTGATCCGTTGGGCGAGACCAAGGCATCGATCGCGCTGCCGGCCGAGGAACAAATCGTGGAGCACTTCCTCGACGGGCCGTCCCCGTTGTGGATTCGCGCGTTTGCCCACCCGAACGTCATGGAGGAACCGAGCGCGCCGGTCACCGATGTGGCGTCGCTACCGATTGCGTTGAACGGCATTCTCGATGCTCCCAACGACAAGGATGCCTTCCGCGTCCGGGTGAAAAAGGGGGATCGCTACCGGGTTCGGGTCTATGCGGCCTCGTTGGGATCGCCGCTCGACCCAAGTTTGCGGATTACGCCCGCCAGCGGCGGCAAACCGGAGATTGAGATGGATGACGCCGACGCCCTGCTGGCGGATCGCGATATACACGGCCCGAACATTCGCTCCCGAGGCGGGCTCAAGGACGTGTTCGATCCCTCAGTCATTTTCGAGCCGAAGACGGATGGGGAGTATCTCATCGAGGTCCGGGACACCAACGGATTTGGCAGTGCGACGGGCGTGTATCGGATTGAGATCGAAACGCCGCCGGACACCGTCTACGCGTTGCTGCGGAGCACGGCGTTCGACTGGGTGGAGACGGGCCGTTACACCAGTTTGGCGGTGCCGCAGGGGAATCGTTGGACCATCAACCTGAGCCTCCCGGCTGGACAAGGGACGACCTACAAAGGCGACCTGGAGATCTTCGCCGACGGTCTCCCCAAAGGCGTGCAACTCCTGGCCTCGAAGGTGCCCGGTGGATCGCCGCTTTGGCCGGTGCAATTGATCGCCAGTCCGGAAGCCCAACCCGGGGGCGCGGTGTTGACGTTTGGGGTTCGTTCGACGGATCCCTCGAAACCGCTCCGGTCCGGCAGTGTGCAGTGGGTTCCCTTCATCAACCATTCCGGAGGCGATGCTTGGCGGGCGGTGAAGACCGATCGCTTTGTGATGGCGGTGACCGATCCCGCGCCGTTCGCGATGGAACTGGCGGCGCCCAAGATCCCACTGGTGCGCGGTGGGGAATTGGCGATTCCGATCAAGGTGACTCGTCGGCCCGGGTTCGATGGTCCGGTGGAATTCAAGTGCGACTTCGCGCCGACGGGTGTGGTCCTTCCTCCCGCCGAAGTGATTTCGGCGGGGCAAAGCGAGGGCACCTTGCGGATCTCGGCCAGCGCCGACGCCAAGCTCGGGACAGGACCGTTGTTCGTGATGGCGACGAATGCGCAAGACGATGGCTCGTATTTGGGGACCGGGCACGTGCGCGTTTCGTCGCAAATCATCGACATGACCATTGCGGAGCCGTTCGTGACACTCGCCGCGGAACCGGCCAGCGTGCGCCGTGGCGGCAGTTCGCAGTTCGCCTGGAAGATCACGCCGAAAAGCGGCTTCGAAGGCGAAGCCACCGTCAAGCTCCTCGGGTTGCCGAAAGGCGTATCCGTAGCGGAGCCCTTCCCGGTGATCACGAAGGATTCGAAGGAGGTGTCGTTTGAAGTGAAAGCGACCGACGAAGCCCTCCTCGGCCTCGTCTCCGGGCTCGAATGCGAACTCACCGTCCAGGCCGGTGGCCAGGAGATCCAGCAACGGACCGGCCGCGGGAGCTTGCGGGTGGATCCGCAGCTTTGATCCGACTGATCCGACCAATCTGACTGATCTCATATCATGCGCTTCCTTCTTCTCCTCTCTCTCCTGGCCACCGCTTCTGCGGCGGAGACGCCAAGCTTCCGCCAAGACGTCATGCCCGTGCTCTTCCGCGCCGGTTGCAATGCCGGCACCTGCCACGGCGCTGCCAAGGGCAAAGACGGTTTCATGCTGTCGCTTTTTGGCTATGACGCCGCTGGCGACTATTTTCGGATCGTCGATGACATCGCGGGTCGCCGCATCAACCCGGCGGTGCCTGAGCGCAGCCTGTTGCTGTTGAAAGCGATCGGCGCCGTGCCGCACACGGGGGGAGAGCTGTTCGACAGCAAGAGCCCGTATTACCAAACCTTGCGCGACTGGATCGCCGCCGGAGCGCCGGACGATTCCGCGAGCGTGCCGGACACGGTGGGATTGGAACTCGCGGAGGATCGCTTCGTGTTTGAGGGCAAAACCACGACGGCCAACCTCAAGGTCATCGCCAGCTACACCGATGGCGCGAAGCGCGATGTCACCAACTTGGCCATTTTCCACTCGAACAACCCGAGCGTGGTGACGATCGATGAGAACGGCCGCATCCATGCCGTGACCGCCGGGGACACCAACGTCTTTGCCCGCTTCAGCCGGTTCGCGATCGGCGCGAGCGCGACGGTCCTCAAGCCGGACAAGTTCGTTTGGCCGAATCCGGTGGCGCAGAACTACATTGACAATCACGTCTTCGACCGCCTCCAGAAGCTGCGGATCGCGCCTTCGGAACTTTGCGACGACGAGACGTTCCTGCGGCGAGTGACCCTGGATCTGGCGGCGCGCCCGCCCACGCCGGGGGAGTATCAAGTCTTCATGAGCGATGCGGCTCCGGACAAACGGCTCCGCAAGATCGACGAACTCCTGGCTGGGGATGCCTTCGCGGATTTGTGGACAGCGCTTTGGGCGGAGCAGCTCCGGCTCATGGGCGGCAACTACGCCCCGGATGCCACCCATATCAAAGCAGCCGACACGTTTTACGAGTGGATCCGGCGGCAAATGCGGAGTGGACGGCCTCTCAACGAATTCGTCGCGGAGATGGTGACCGCTTCCGGTGGGAATCTCAGCAACGGCCCCGCGAACCTCTACACCATGCTGGTCCACAAGCCGCGGATCGAACCGAAAGCGTTGGCGGCGGACTTCTCCCAAGTCTTCCTCGGCGTCCAACTCCAGTGCGCGGAGTGCCACAATCACCCGTTCGATCGTTGGAACATGAACGACTACTACGGGTTCGTTTCCTTCTTCACCGGGATGCAGCGCAAGCCCGGCGCCGAGCCGCGCGAAAAACGGATCTTCTGGGACACCGCCGCCGCTCCAGCGCTGCACGTTGTCGATCAACGCCCCATGCCGCCCAAGGTTCTCGGGGCGGTCGACCCGGTGCAAAGCGAAGGCGATCCGCGTCCGGCGCTCGCGACTTGGTTGACCTCACCGGAAAACGAACTCTTCAGCCGGAACCTCGCGAACCGGATCTGGGCACAATTGCTGGGGCGAGGCATCGTCCATCCCGTCGATGACGTCCGCGTGACCAATCCGCCGGTAAATGAACCGCTGCTCGACGATTTGGCAAAGCACTTGGTAGCGTCGAATTTCAGCCTGCGCAGCTTGGTGCGCGACATCTGCGCTTCCCGGACCTATCAATTGAGCAGTCAGCCCAACGACACGAACCGGGGCGATGCCCGGCAGTTCTCCCGCGCCTATCTGCGCCGCTTGCGGGCGGATGTCTTCATCGACAGCGTGGTTTCGGTGACCGGGATTCCCCGCGATTTCTCGGGCTTCCCCACGGAGACCCGGGCCATCGATTACTATCCCCGCAGTTCCGGCGGTACGGAGGGACCGAATTTCGGTGACGATGTCTTCAAGTGCTTGGGCCGGAGCAGCCGGGGGAGTGTTTCTTCCACCGAAACCAAGTCGGCGCCAACGATCTCACAGGCGCTTCATTTCTCCGTCGGCGACACCATCCAACCACGCCTGGCCGCTGGTGGAAAGGTCAAGGCGATGGTCGATTCCAAAGAGACGCCGGAAGAGGTGCTGGAAGAACTCTATATTATGGCGTTGGCCCGTCGTCCGACGCCGGATGAGGTCGCGGGCCTTCTCCCGCTGGTGAACGCGACGCCGAAAGCGGTGCAGCCGTATGAGGATGTCTTCTGGGCGCTGCTGAACTCGACGGAGTTCATGTTCAATCATTGAACTTGCGCGATTGGGGGGGCTCCGGCGAGACTGGCGGCGCTTATGCCGATTCTCACCGATCGCAAAACTCAGACCCAGTATGATGCCATCGTCGTCGGTTCCGGCGCCGGGGGCGGGATGGCCGCGCTCAACCTGGCGCTCAACGGAGCCAAGGTGCTCATGATTGAGGCCGGCCGGAATTACGATCCGGTGGCGGAGACGCCGATGTTCAACACTCCGGAACAGGCCCCGTTGCGCGGCGAGCGGACGCCGGACCGGTTCTTTGGGCACTACGACGCGACGATCGGCGGTTGGCAGGTGGCGGGCGAGCCCTACACCAACAAGCCGAGCACGGAGGGCGATTTCTGGTGGTGGCGGGCCCGGATGCTGGGCGGACGTACCAATCACTGGGGCCGGATCAGCTTGCGCTTCGGGCCGCACGATTTCCGCTGCGCCTCGCGCGATGGGTTGGGCGTTGACTGGCCGATGTCCTACGACGACATGCACCCGTGGTATGACCGGGTGGAAAAGCTGATTGGCGTCTACGGCGAAAACGATGGAATCGAGAATGCGCCAGACTCATCGCCGGGGATTCTGCAACCGCCGCCGAAGCCGCGTTTGGGTGAGCTGATGGCCAAGAAGGCCGGCAGGAAACTCGGCGTGCCGATCGTCGCCGCGCACCGGGCGGTCTTGAGCCAGCCGATGGACGGGGCGCGTTTGGCCAAGGAGCTTTTCCCGACCAACCTCAAGGCCCAGGAGATCATCGCCCGGGACATGAGCATGCGGGCCCCGTGTTTTTGGGCGACGAACTGCGTCCGCGGTTGCTCAATCCGCGCGAACTTCCAAAGCACGACCGTGCTGATCCCTCCGGCGTTGGCGACCGGGAATTTGGACATCATCACCGATGCGATGGTGCGTGAGGTCATCGTGGGCAAGGATGGCCGGGCCACGGGCGTTCATTACATCGACAAGCCGACGCGGCGGGACATGGTGGCCAAGGCGAAGATCGTGATCTTGGCGGCCAGTTCGTGCGAGACCTCGCGGATTTTGTTGAACTCGAAATCGCTCGACCGGGCCGGATTGGCGAACTCCTCGGGTCAAGTCGGCAAGAACCTCATGGATAGCGTGGGGACGAACCTCGGGGCGCATATTCCGGCCTTGGAAGATTTGCCGCCATATAATGAAGATGGAGCGGGTGGACTCCACGTGTATTCGCCTTGGTGGCTGGTCCGCGAACACGAGAAGCTCGGGTTCCCTCGCGGCTATCATATTGAGATGGGTGGAGGACGCCAGATGCCGTCGATGAAGAGTTTCGGGATTCTCGATACCAAGGCGCCGGGCGTGTATGGCAGCCAGCTCAAGGAAGAAGCGCGCCGCTATTTTGGAGCCAGTTTCGGGTTTTCCGGGCGTGGCGAAATGGTGCCGAATAAAGATTGTTATTGCGAGCTGGACCCGAACGTCGTCGATCAATGGGGCATTCCGGTTTTGCGGTTCCATTGGAAATGGAGCGACCACGAAATCAAGCAGGCGGAGCACATGCAAAATACCTTTGCTGAGCTGATCACGGCGATGGGTGGCAAGGCGACGCCGAAGAGCGGTCGCGACGCCATCCTGCGTCCCGGTGAAATCATTCACGAGGTCGGCACCGCGCGGATGGGCTCGAAACCGGCGGATAGTGTCACCAACCAGTATTGCCAGACTTGGGACGTGAAAAATCTCTTCTTGATGGACGGCGCGGTGCTTCCGAGCAATCCTGATAAGAATCCCACCTTGACCATCATGGCGCTGGCGTGGCGCGGCACGGATTGGCTCATGGAGGAGATGAAGAAGGGGACCATCTAAGATCGAACGTGCATACGGGACCTAGACGGCGTGTCCGGCACGCGACCTACGGGCGGATGCGGCCACGAAAACCCGCTCAACCGGAGCTGTTCCCGATGCTTGCCATGCTGGGGACCTTGCTCGCCTGGGTGGCGCTCCCGATCAAAGCGGCGGGACTTTACCGCGTCTCCCGAGCGCTGGACCGGATGAAAATCGAAGAGCCTGACGACCGCGTGAACGGGCTGCTTTTGGCGGCGGCGGGTCATCCGTTGGCGGTCGCGCATGGGATGCTGCTGGCGGGCGGCGCGATGATCATCTATGCGTTCCGCTGGGGTGGCTACCGGGAACGTTGGTTCTTGTGGAGCACCTTCGCCTTGGGGCTTTTCTACATTTGGCAGCCGTTTTTTGGAACCGTCTTTGGCATTGTCTGGCTTTGCTCCGTGGCTCTGGCCTGGAAACGGACCAAGCCGCTTGCCATCCGTGAAGTTACCGTCATTCCCGAGTAAATGAAGAATCCTGATCGCACTCCGCTCTCTCGTCGCGATGCCATGAAGTGGTTGGCCGGCACCGCCGCAGCAGGCACCGTGGCCCCGGTGATCGGCGCTCCCGGCGAAACCGAACCCGCCCCGCCTGCTTTCCCGACCCGTCACCCGATCTACGATCCGGATTTCGCGAAACCGGCGGTGTTCCCCTGGGAAAAGCAGTTCACGCCGGAAGAACTCAAAACGACCACCGCTCTCGCGGACCTGATTCTTCCCAAGGACGACAACGGTCCCGCCGCGAGCGAAGCCGGTGTGCCGGAGTTCATAAATGAATGGTGCAGCGCGCCCTATGAGGACAATCGGGAGGCCAGCGAGGTGATTCGCGGCGGATTGGCTTGGTTGAATACGGAAAGCTTCCGGCGTTTCGAAAAGCGCTTCGACGAACTCGGGATCGCGGAACAGAGCCAAATCGTCGATTCCATTTGCGACGAGGAGAAAGCGTTGCCCGAGCACAAGACAGGAGCCCGCTTCTTCAAGCGCTTTCGCCAACTCTGCTTGGGCGGTTATTATACCAATAGCGCGACCTGGAAATATCTCGGGTATGTCGGCAATGTGCCGATCGCCGGTCCCTATCCCGGGCCCCCGCAAGAGTTGATTGAGCAGCTTGGATTGCAGGACGTGGTGTGACGAGAAGATCATTCGGGAGGGCAGGTTCGCGCCGAAATTCCTCCGCCGTCTCCCATTCAGAACGAAGCGGCATGTTCCCCGGGACAACTCCGTCCCAGCCAGAATTAGGGAGGATTTTCGGCGGAACGGCGTCGTCCCGGTCAAAATCGAGGGTGATTTTCGCCGGGACGGCGTCGTCCCGGTCAAAACCAAGGGTGATTTTCGCTGGGACGGCGTCGTCCCGTCAAAACCAAGGGTGATTCTCCCTGGGACGGTGTCGTCCCGGCCGCGAAGTTTCATGGCTCAAACTCCGGAATGGAATCGAACCAACACCCAAAAGCAGAAAGAAGGTTGGCTCCGTGTTTAGCGGAGCGCATCCGGTTTGGTCTCGCGGAGGATTTGCCGGATCGTTGATCCTAAATCCAGGGATGGAATGGGCTCGCACGAAGGCGCAAAGGCACCAAGGATCAGGCGAGACAGGAATTTTGGACATTTCCGGTGATCCACCTGGAGGATGGCGCGTCCGTCCTACCCGCAATATGTGTGAACCCGCACTCTCTTT
>CAMCXS010000114.1 GCA_945883495.1 Akkermansia muciniphila | reverse complement strand
GAATGCGCCGGAATGGAAGGGCCCGCAAGACGGCTGGACCATCCGCCCGCGCGGCGAAAAATGCGGTTGGCACCTTGGAGGCAACGTTGGGCTTTCCGCCGAACTCCAGCTCAACGGCGTCGTCGTAACCATCGCCGTCGCTGTCCTTGTTGGCCAGATTCGCCCTAGCGGCCAGTTCTTCGTGATCGAAAACGCCATCTCCGTCGGTATCGATCGGCAAAATGGTCAGTGTCGCGGCAGGGCTGGTGACCGATCCGGCTGAGTTGGTAACGACGACCCGGTAAGTGCCAGCGTGGGTCATGTTCGTGACCGGAATCGTATAGTTCGATCCAGTTGCTCCCCGAATCCTGGTATTGCCTTGCAGCCACTGGAAGCGGAACGGGCCAGGGCCGGCCGCGACGACGCTGAAGCTCGCGGTGTATCCATAAGTCCGGGTTAAGCTGGCGGGCGGGGTAACAATCGAAGGCAAGCCCTGGACTGTGAGGGTGGCGGCGGAGCTGGTGGCGGAGCCGGCCTCATTGGAGACGACGACGCTGTAGGCACCTTGATCAGAGTAGGCGGCTGCGGCGATGGTGAGACTTGGCTGCGTCTTCCCGGGAAGAACCTGGCCGTCTTTTCGCCACTGATAGTTCAGTGGCTGGGAGCCCACGGCTTCGGCAGAGAAGGTGACGCTCCGTCCAAGCAATGCGGTCTGATTGACGGGGGCTTGGTTGATGACGGGGGCGAGATAGTTCTCTTGGACTCGGACCGTGAAAGTTTGGCTCGCTGAGTTTCCATCCAAGTCGGTGGCGGTTACTTGGATCTGACTCTCGGCGCCCGCCGTCGGCCCCGTAATCAGCAAGTTGGAGCCGTAAATGCTCGCGGACACCCCGTCCGGATTGCTGTTGCCGGTCACGCTGTAGGTCAGGACGTCCTCAATCCTGCGGGCTGTGTTGATGACAATCGTCTGGCTGTTCTCCATTTGAGCGGGGGCGGCCGGATAATTGGCATCCCCCGGCTGGGGGTTCATGGGCCAAGGGAAGTCGCTATTGGAAGGCACCTGGGCATAGCTCACCTCCGCCGTCGAGGCGTCGTCCAGTTCATACGCATACGCAGAGGCTGGTTTCTGGGCCATTGCTTGCACAACGTTCCATGAGGTGTTCGCTACCCTAGCAAATGCGGTAAACCCTCCGTTCTGGAAGTTGAGGTTAGATGCATTGCTGTCCGACATGTTAAAGAAAAACTCGCTGCTCGCGCTGTTCGGATCGTCTCCAAGCTTTGCCATGGCGATGGTTCTGGCGACGTTGGAAATGCCGGGCTCGTTCAGCGGGGAGGCAAACTTCAGAATGGTCTGAAACCGCTTGGGGGCCTCGACTGGCTTGTAGGCACCGCCTTGGATGACAAAGTTCGGCACGGATCGGTGGAAGGCTAGTCCATCATATCGATGGCTGTCCACGTAAGCGAGGAAGTTTGCCACGGTTAGCGGGGTGGCCGACGAGAAAAGAACCACGTCGATGTTCCCGATGTTCGTTGACAAGCGCACGGCGGTTTCGGTGTCGGGATCTTTAAAGAGACCGGCAAGCGGAATGGGAGTTGCAGTATTGGGCGCTACGGTCCGGTTACCGGACGGAATTACGACGGGAGCCGATGGGGGGAGCGCCGTGCGCATCGTGAAAGTCTTCTGATTGGTGGAGCCGTCGGTGAAGGTGGCCTTTAACGTGATGGTGAAGACTCCCTCTTTCGTTGGCGTTCCGGAAATCAGTCCAGAGGTGGAGTTAAACTCGACGCCTGGAGGTAAGCCTTCGGCCGTCCAGCCAACTCGCTTGTTTGGTGATGATGTTTCCGCCTGATAGCTTACCGCGCCGCCGACCGCCAACGGGGACGGGTTAGCGCTCGTGAAACCGTTCCGAGGGGTGGCTCGTGCTGGAGCGGATGGATCACTCAGGACGGCGCCGGTGGTGGTTTCATGGAAGGCGCGGATGACAAACTCGTAATCCGTGCCTGGATTCAGTCCGGTCATCGTCGTCGTCGTGATGTTCTGGTCAACGGCTTTTCGAAATGTCTCGCTCGCCGAGTTTCCGTTCGGGGGGCGCGAGTAAATTGCGTAACCTGTTTCCACCTTCGAGTTGTCCTTCCACCTGAGAGTAATCTCGTCGGAATCAGGGCTGGCCAGCGCCACCACTTCGGTTGGGGCGTAAAACGGGGTGGTGATGGTCACCTCAGATGAGGGGAGCGAATTGAGGATCTGGAGGTTATCGCGCTGGTAGACGGAGCGGACTCTCCAAGTGACCGTGGTCAGTGGTTGCAGATTGCTGATTTCGTATGAGGTGGAGTTTGGATCCACGTACTCGAGGAATGTGAAGGCGGCGGGCGTCGCAGTGGTTTGGAAGTATTGGACTTCGTAGGCGTGTTCCTTGTCGGATTGATCGAACCAGTTGAGCCTCATGGTCGATTCGTCGATCGCGGTTCCGGTGAGGCGTGCTGGCGGGGAGTTGAGGCTGGGAATGGTCCTCGTTACTAGGTTGGTTTCGGACGTGTAGCTCAGGCCGGTCTGAGTGCCGTTTTGGTTGGCGAGGAGATTGGTGGATGGGTTGAGCGACAGCCCGGTATTGGCTTGGAGTCGTAAACCCCGAACGCGAAAATTATAGGTTTGGCCTGGATCCAGCCCGGCGTTGAGCTCAAATCTGGTAATATTGAAGAGGGGAAGGGCGTAAAATTGCCAGGAAGGCTCCGAGTTCAGTTTGAATTCGATCACGAAGTAGTCCTCCTGCTCGGAGTTGTCAGACCAGGTAAGCAGCAAGCTATCGCGAGCTACATCGGTCCCTACCAGATTGGTGGGGGGCGCAAAGTCCGGGATGGACGGGACGGTGAGCTGTGTGGTGTTGGAGAATCCAGAGAATTCCCGTTTGGCGCCGCTGCCTTTGTATGATCTCAGCCTGAATTCAAGGATTGTGCTTTTGGAAAAGGAATTGAGGCGGGTGCTGATCAATTCGCTATTGGAGGCGATGGTTCCCAGCGAGGTGAAAGAAGGTTGACCTTTTATTCTGGCAAACAATTCGAACCCCGTTTCGTCAATGGATCGGTCCTCCCACTGGAAAAGGACGTTCTGGTAGGCCTTGGATCCCGTGGGCGATGCCAGTGGGAAAGTCATCGATGCCGTCAGGCCAGCGGGCGCTTTGGGAGGGGCAGCCTCGGCGCTCTCAACCGGGAACAGGGAAACACAGACAAAAATCAGGGCAGGAAGCGAAATCCGGTCAACGGCGGACCCGAGGCGCGATGGGGAGAACGGCATAAGCGGGGTAGGGGTAGGGCTGAGTCTGTTCAGCTCAGACCAAGTTGTAAACAAAAACAGCGGTGCTGAAAGGAGTTGGCGTCAATCTGGATGATGTGACGAAAAAAAATCCTAATTGGCGAAAAAAAAAGCGGGAGGATTGGATCCTCCCGCTCTGAAAATCAACAGGTTTAGGAATCGTGGGATCAGGCAGGCATATTAATAGCCGCCTTTGCCGCGCTTGCCACCGCCGCCGTGGCCATGACCACCGCCACCGCCGCCGCGATAGCCGCCACCACCACCGCCGCCACCACGGTAACCACCGCCTCCGCCGCCGCCACCTCCACGGTAGCCTCCGCCTCCGCCTCCGGCGCCGCCACCGCTGCTCCGGAAGCCACCGCCGCCACCGCCACCACCTCCGGTGCGCTCACGGCGCTCCTCGGCTTCGCTGACGCGCAGTTTCCGTCCGGCGATCTCCAGTCCGTCCAATGAACGGATGGCCTCCTCGCCCGCATCGCGGTCACTCAGGGTCACAAACGCAAATCCCCGTGGACGGCCGCTTTCGCGGTCAAGAGGGTAATAAAAATCCACGAGGGGTTCAAACGGGGCGAGGGCATCGCGCAATTCTCGTTCGGTCGTGTCGTAGGACACGTTTCCGATGTATAGCTTCATCTAACAGTATTTCCTTTCTAACAGAACTAAATGCCATCCCCTGGGCAGCATGGGACTCCGTTCTGGAACATCATCGAATCCGAGGGTACGACGGGCCGGGCGGGGGTTCAGCGGATCCAGGTGAGGACGGATCGCACACTAATCCGTCGGGATCTGGCCGAAAGCAAACGAGAATGTAAAGATTGTGGGCAGGACGAAAGTCATTGCAAGTGAACTTTCGGTAACTCGCCCTTTACCTTTGCCAGGATTGCGGCAGACTGGGGGCACATGGACGGGTCTTCAGGCCTGTCAACCCTCAAACCGGATGTTCCCGAATTTTCCCTTCAAACGCGTCAACTGGGTCGCCAGTGGTTTCCTGATCGCGACCTTCCTCACGGCTGTCATTGGCACGCCCCTCTACATCAAACAGTTTGGCTTGGATTGGTTTCAAGTCGCCCTATTCTTCATCTATTTCATTTTGACGGGTCTTAGTATCACGCTTGGTTATCACCGTCTGTTCGCCCACCGCTCGTTCGTGGCGAAGTGGCCCGTCCGTTTTTCCACTTTGGTTTTCGGGGCTTGTGCCTTTGAGGACTCCGCTCTTGATTGGGCCTCGGACCACCGGGATCACCACAAGCACACGGACACTGATGATGATCCCTACAACATTCACAAGGGATTCTTCTGGGCCCACATGGGGTGGATTTTCTTCAAGCTCTATCCCCGGGAACTGAACAACGTGGCCGACCTCCGCAAGGATCCTCTGGTGATGTGGCAGCACCGGCATCACCGCAACATCGCTGCCCTCGTTGGGTTCGTTTTGCCCGCTGTCCTTGGGTATTTCTGGAATGGCTGGGAGGGTGCTCTGGGGGGCTTCCTCATCGCAGGGGTGACCCGCGTGGTCTGCGTGCAGCACTGTACCTTCTTCATCAATTCGCTCTGCCATTGCATGGGCAATCGTCCCTACTCCAGCAAGACCAGTGCTCGTGATAGCTGGTTCATGGCTCTGTTCACTTTCGGGGAGGGCTACCACAATTATCACCACTCCTTCCAGCACGACTACCGCAACGGGGTCAAGGACTGGCAGTTTGACCCAACCAAGTGGACCATCTGGCTTTTGTCGCGGGTTGGATTGGTCACGGATCTCCGTCGCGCCGCCCCGGAGAAGGTCTTGCTGGCGGAGCTCCGGGAGGCCCGGATTCAGGCGGAGCAGCGTCTAGCTGAGTTGAAGAACGTCCCTCCCCACGCTTGGCATTGTCCGAACTGGCAAAAGACCTTCGATCGCGTTCAGGATATGTCGGCTGCATTCACCGCGAACTACGCGGAACTGGAACGCGCTGTCGCTGAGCACGTTCGTGTGTCCGGAAAACGTCTCCGGCTTTGGAAGCTCCACAGCGCCCAACTGCTTGAAGAAATCGCTGAGCTGAGCCGTCTCCAGGTCGCTTATTGCTGACCTTCGCATTCGGACAAAAGGGATGGCCTGACGGTGTCCCAGTCGATTTGCCAGTACGGCCCCACTTCGGTGAGGCCGTCTGCGCTTTGGTGGTAGAGGTAGATTACCGCCAGCACTTCACGTCGCGCCCCGTCGGATGCTTCGAAGACTACCGGCCATTCCACCCGGGAGTAGAGACCGGTGTCGATGTCTTCCAGCCAGTCTATGCGCTGGAGACATTCTGGGGTGACTTCCCAGAGCTCGCCGCAGATCCTGTATCCTGGTGGAGAGAGGTTGGCGACAATTCCCGGAAATCCTCCGCAATCGACCATCCGGGCTTCGTGCTCGGTCGTGGCCAAGCCGCGGAACACTTGTCCAGTCAGAAAGTGGTGGTTGGAAAAGCCGCGTTTGAGGCTGCCGTAAACGAAGAGATTCATGGAGGGCGGATGCTTCTACCCGTCGTAGCTCAGATGCCGATGGGCTGCAATTGGAAAGCGAAGGGGACGGTGAGGCATTGCATTTCCCGGCATACCGTTTAAGGTCGCACCCTTAGCCCAGGGTTTGCCTCGAAATGAAGCTGAAATACATCGATCTCATCGAACAGACGTTCGATTGGCCGCAGGAGGAGTTTCAACTCACTGACGACGGTTACCTGGAGTTCCACGGTATTCCACTGATGGAGCTCATCGAGGAGCACGGAACGCCGCTGCGGCTGACCTATCTGCCAAGAATTGGTGAGAACATCCGTCGTGCGCATGGTTGGTTTCGGTCCGCGATGACGAAGCTCAACTATACGGGGGACTACCACTATTGCTATGTCACCAAGAGTTCGCACTTCAGGCATGTGACCGAAGAGGTGCTCCGGCATGGGGCATTGATCGAGACCAGTTCGCCGTTTGACCTCGACATCGTGGCCGCGTTGGAACGGACCGGCCACATGGAGCGGGAAGCGACTGTGATTTGCAACGGCTTCAAGACGGCGGCCTACATCGAGCGGATCGCCGCGATGCGGGAACAAGGATTCACGGGGATTCTGCCGGTGCTGGACAACGAGCAGGAATTCGCCCGGCTGAACTCGGTGATCCGTGCTCCGATGGACGTTGGACTGCGGATCGCATCCGAGGAAGAGCCGAAGTTCGAGTTTTATACCTCTCGGCTGGGGGTGGGCTACAAGCACATCGTGCCCTTTTACCGGGAGCGATTGGAGCATCACCCGTTCATGAATCTGCGGATGCTGCACTTCTTCGTGAACACCGGGATCCGGGACACGGCCTATTATTGGAACGAATTGACCAAGGCGCTCAAGGTTTACTGCAATTTGCGCCGAATCTGCCCGACGCTCACGGCCTTTAATATTGGCGGTGGGCTGCCGATCAAGAACTCGCTGGCCTTCAGTTACGACTACGAATACATCGTGGAGGCGATTCTGGAGCAGGTGAAGACCTCATGTGAGGACAACGATGTGCCAATGCCGGACATCTATACGGAGTTCGGTTCGTTCACGGTGGGCGAGGCCGGGGCAACGCTGTTCAAGGTGCTGTATCAAAAAGCGCAGAACGACCGGGAGGCTTGGAACATCATCGACTCCTCGTTCATGACGACGCTGCCCGACACGTGGGCAATCAACCGGCGGTTCCTGATGTTGCCGGTGAACCGGTGGGATAGCATTTACGAGCGGGTCTTCTTGGGCGGGCTGACTTGCGATAGTGACGACTACTACAACTCCGAGCAGCATCTCAACGCGATCTACCTGCCCAAGTTCCGGGCGCATGATGACCTTTACATCGGGTTCTTCAACACCGCTGCTTACCAAGACAACATTGGTGGCCACGGAGGCGTGCATCACTGCTTGATTCCAGGTCCGAAGCATGTGCTCATCGACCGTGACGAGAATGGAGTCATGAGCACCGAAGTGTTCTCCGACGAGCAGAGCGCAGACCAAATGCTCTCGCTGCTCGGTTACGACATGTCGGGTCGGCCTGCTCCCTCCGCCAAACCGATCGTGCCGCTGACGTCGTTGGAAGAATCGATGGAGCGAGTGCTGGTGCCGCGCAAGCGCAAGGCGCCGGTGACGCCGACTCGGCAGTAGCCGTTCGCAGCTGGGCAGGGTCGATCTATGAGTGCGCGGAGTCCTGAAGTGGCTCATGTGGCTCCATTGGCGGCCCTTTTGGGGGTTGGGCTGATTGGTGGTTTTGCGCCTGGCGGCGAAGACGAGGTTTTGCTTTGGCTTTACCCGGTCCAGACGGCGGCCGGGCTGGCGTTGATCTCGCTTTTTTGGTCATCCTACGATTTTGGGCCGATGCGCCCGGGGGCCGTCTTGCGGGCAGTGGTGGCGGCTCCTTTGGCGTTGCTGCTTTGGGTGGCGCCGTCGTGGTTATTTGTGCGGTATGGCGAGCCGGGTTGGGCGCAGAGCCAGGTGCCAGGATTCGGGCGAGCTCTATGCACCGTCTTGGGCTTGGCGGATCGGACGGAAGGGTTCAATCCGGCGGACTATTCGGGAACCTGGGTTTCTCCACAAGTTGGATTGGCTTTGCGTTTTCTGCGCTTAGGTATTGTGGTGCCCTTGGCTGAGGAGATTTGCTGGCGCGGATACGTCATGCGCTTGGTGGATGATTCCGAGAGACGGTTTTTCGAAAATTCCTTCGGGCGTCACCGTTGGAGGACGTATGCCATCGTAACTGGATTGGTGGTCCTGGTCCATCAACCGGTTGATTGGGTTGGCGCTTTCTGCTTTGGATCAATTGCCTATTGGCTGGCCGTGACCAGCAAGAGCTTGGGGGTATGCGTCATCTTTCACGCACTGGTCAATTTGTTGCTTGGAGTCTACGTTCTGGGGACTCGGCAGTGGGGCTACTGGTGAATGGCTACCTAGAGTCGTTGTCGCTGAGCGATTCTGGCGGCAGTCCCGCCATGCGGCGCAGTGCCGCGACGACGGCCGGTTTGCGGTTCCAAGGGAGAAAGTGGTTCCCGTCCCTGAGTTCGATCACCTCGGTGCGGGTTGGATCGAGGCGGGCTCGGGCATAGGCGACGTGGCGGAAATCAGCCAATTGGTCATTGCGGGCGTGAATGATCATCACTGGGGATCGGATCCGCGCCCAATCGCTTTCCATGGCGCCGAGATCGTTGTAATAGGCGAGGGCCTCGTCATTGGCGAAGGCGACTGGAGGCGGGAGAGACGTGTGGACGGAGGCTACGTTCGCGATGGCGTGAAACCAGCGGGGCTGCTCCCATTGCGGATCCATGGCTCCGGCGAGCAGAATCACGCCATCGGCCAGATCCGGGCGGTCCATGGCGAGCTTGGCGACCACCGAAGCACCGAAGGAGTGCCCGAGCCAGAAGCGTTTGCCGGGTGGCAAGCCTTCGGCCCAGACCGCCAATCGGGAGGCTTGATCGGCGAGGCTTGGGGGACGGGCGGAATCCGGGCTGTTGCCATAGCCGGGGCGATCGACGGCCACGATTTGGAGGCCGGCGGTGAGGTTTGGATCCGCGAGATAGGCGCCGAAATCGGTCCAATCGCCGGGCGAGCCGTGGACGAGGACGAAAGTGCCGTACGGATTTTCCGTAGGGGAGGCGATGGAAAAAATTCCGGCGCGGGTGGAAGCGGCTTCTGGATGTGCGGCGAGGAAGGTTTTGGCGGTGGTGTGGACTTCGGCCATTTTGTCCCTCATGGAACGGGCTGAAAACGTGAAAAAGCCGATGAAGACGGCGGTTGCGATGAGGAGGGAGAGGACGATCCAGCGACGCATGGTCCGGAAACTGCTACGGGCTTTTCGGGAGGTATGTGGAAAGGGCATCGACAGGTTTGCGTAGGTTCGGAGGACGGTCTAGTCTGCGGGTTGGGATCGCCTGGTGGATTGGGGGGTTGACGCGGGAGAACCGATGACCTACTTCAGTTCGCCCTTTCGGGGCGGACCCGCGTATTACGACATAGAGCTGGCATGAACTCCCACCTGAATCTTCACTATCCTGAAGTCACTGGAACGTTGCACCTTCCTGAACTGGAGCGCGATGCCTGCGGCGTGGGTGCCGTCGCGCACATCAAAGGGAAACGGAGCCATGAAATCCTGAGGTATGGCTTGGGCAGTTGTTGCCGGGTCGTGCACCGGGGGGCCATGGAGGCCGACCTGAAAACTGGGGATGGAGCGGGGGTTTTGACGCAGATCCCTTACGGAATTTTTCTGGAATCGGCGGAACGACTCGGTACGAAACTGGGGCGGCCCGAGGAGTTGGCGGTGGGGGTGTTTTTCCTGCCGTTCAATAATCCGGAGGCGATCGCGAAGGCCAAAGCCGTTGCGGAGGAAGTGGTGCAGCGCCGCGGCATGACGGTGATTGGCTGGCGGCAAGTGCCGGTGCAGCCGGACGCTTTGGGCGACAAGGCGCGGCAGTTCATGCCGGACATCCAGCATTTCTTGGTGCAGCGCGGGCCGGAGATGGACGGGGATCGTTTTGAACGCGCCCTCTACATGAGCCGCCGCGAGATCGAGGGGCGCGCCAAGCAGGAGAACATTTGGCTCTACGTGAGTTCCTTCTCCCATCGGACGATTTCGTATAAGGCGCTGGCTCTGCCCGGGCCGCTCGTTCAGTTCTACGACGACTTCCAGAACCCGGCGTTCGAGACAGCGATCTGCATGTTTCACCAGCGCTTCTCCACCAATACGTTCCCGTCTTGGACGTTGGCGCAGCCGTTCCGAATGTTGGCGCACAACGGTGAAATCAACACCGTCAAAGGCAACCGGAACTGGCTCAACAGCAGCGAGCAGGACTTCGAAAGCCATCTTTGGGGCGATGACGTCGATCTCCTGAAGGAGGTCGTCGATCCCACGGCTTCGGACTCCGCCAGCCTCGACTCCGCGCTGGAATTGCTGGTGCTTTCGGGCCGCTCGGTGCCGCATGCGATGGCGATGCTCGTGCCGCCCGCTTGGAGGATTGACCCCGAGACGACTCAAGAAGAGAAAGAGTTTTACCAATACCACCGGTGCTTCCAGGAGCCTTGGGATGGCCCCGCTGCCCTGGTGTTTACCGACGGGCGGACGCTCGCGGCTTGCTTGGACCGGAACGGATTGCGGCCTTCGCGGTTTAAACTGACCGCCGACGACGTCTTTTTCATTGGATCTGAGGTCGGCACGGTGGAGCTGGATGACGCGAACGTTGTCCGGAAGGGGCGACTGGCACCGGGCGAAATGATCGCGGTGGACACGGAGGCGGGCACCGTCACCTACAACCGGGAGTTGAAGCAGCGTCTCGCGGCGCAACAGCCCTACGGCAAGTGGCTCGATGATCATCGAATTGAATTTAGCGAGTTGGTCAGTCCCAAGCCGGAGCCAGCCAAGGGCGAGCTCGATCTCTTCTCGTTGACGCAGAAGCAGGTCCTCTTCGATGTCAACGCCGAGGAAGTGGCGGACATTGTGGCGCCGATGATTTTGACCGGCCAAGAGGGCGTTTCCTCAATGGGCGATGATGCGGCATTGTCGGTGCTCTCCACCCGGGCACGCTTGTTGCCGACTTACTTCAAGCAGCTCTTCGCGCAGGTGACGAACCCGCCGATCGATCCGATCCGGGAGCGATTGGTGATGTCCGTGGGCGTGACGCTCGGCTGGCAGCGCAACCTGCTCGTGGAGACTCCCGAGCACGCCAAGGTGATTCACCTGAACCACCCGTTGCTCTACCAGCACCATCTCGATAAGCTCAATGATCTCGGTCCGGATTTCCCGGCTCGCACCTTGTCGATGACCTGGTTGGCGAGCGAAGGTGAAGAGGGGCTGGAACCGGCGATTGACCGGCTTTGCCGCGAAGCGGAACAGGCGGCCGATGACGGCATCCGGCTTTTGGTGCTGAGCGACCGCGACGTCAGCATCGATCGCGTTGCGATTCCCGCTTTGCTGGCGGTGGGGGCTGTGCACGGGCATCTGAACCACGTTCACAAGCGGATGTGGCTCTCCATCATCGTCGATACCGGCGAAGTGCGGGACACGCACAGCGCGGCGACGGTGTTTGGGTTCGGGGCGCAGGCGCTTTGTCCGTATCTGGCCTATGAGACGATCCGGGAGGCGATTGAGCATGATCCGAAGGGCAAGTTCGCCGCCCTGAGCTATGAGGATGCGCTCAAGAACTACCGCTCCGCCTTGGAGAAGGGTGTCCTCAAGATCATGTCCAAGATGGGCATCAGCGTGCTTTCCAGTTACCAAGGAGCGCAGAACTTCGAGGCCGTGGGCATTCGCCAAGAGGTCATTCAGAAGTGTTTCGAAGGCACTCCGTCCCAAGTGGAAGGCGTTGGATTTGTCGACATCGCTCGTGAGAGCTTGCTGCGGCACCGTAATGCCTTCGCGGCCGTGCCGGGCGGCGGAGAACCGCTCAAGCTGGACGACCCCGGATACAACCGCTACCGCCGGGAAGGCGAGCGGCATGCGATCGCCGGGCCGGTCATCAAGAATTTTCACACCTTCGTGCGCAACGGTGATCCGGAGCAGTATGAAGAATATGTCCGCCAGTTGAAGTCGGTTCATCCCGTCGCGCTCAAGGATCTGATGGAGTTTGTTCCCGCTGAAGGTGGGCCGATCCCGATTTCCGAGGTGGAGCCGATCGAGAGCATCCGACGCCGGTTCACCACAGCGGCGATGTCTTTGGGCGCGTTGAGCCCAGAGGCGCATGAAATGCTGGCGATCGCAATGAACCGGATCGGCGGGAAGTCCGATTCCGGGGAGGGCGGCGAGGACTCACGGCGATTCCAGCCGTACGAGAACGGCGATTGGGCGAACTCCAAGATCAAGCAGGTGGCCTCAGGGCGCTTCGGGGTTCACACGCATTACCTGGTCAACGCTGAGCAGCTTGAGATCAAGATGGCTCAGGGCGCCAAGCCAGGAGAAGGCGGACAGTTGCCGGGAAGCAAGGTCAACGAGCTGATTGCCCGTTTGCGGCATACCCAGCCTGGCGTAACGCTAATCAGTCCGCCGCCGCACCACGACATTTATTCGATCGAGGACCTGGCGCAGCTGATCCACGACCTCAAGGAGGTCAATCCCGAAGCCACGGTTTGCGTGAAGTTGGTGGCGGAAAGCGGCGTCGGCACGGTCGCGGCCGGTGTGGCCAAAGCCAACGCCGACGTGATTCTGATTTCGGGACACGATGGAGGAACGGGCGCGTCGCCCATCAGTTCGATCAAGCATGCCGGATTGCCCTGGGAACTCGGCTTGGCGGAGGCGCAGCAAGTGCTCATGCTCAATGGGTTGCGCGGTCGTGTCACGTTGCGCACCGACGGCGGTCTCCGGTCCGGTTCGGACATCGTTACGGCAGCGATTCTCGGGGCGGAGGAGTTCAACTTCGGCACCATCGCCATGATCGCCATGGGTTGCGTCTACGTGCGCCAGTGCCACCTGAACAACTGTCCAGTTGGTATCGCCACGCAGGATCCGAAGTATCGCGCTAAGTTCAAGGGCGAGGTGGAGCATGTGGTGAACTTCTTCAATGCGGTGGCGCACGACGTCCGCAAGCAACTCGCGCAGATCGGGGTGCGGAGCATTCAGGAACTCATCGGACGCCCCGAATTCTTGCGTCAGCGCGAAGTGCCGAATCATCCCAAGGCGAATCGGATCGACCTTTCCAAGGTACTCGTGGATGTGGCCCGGCAAGCGGGGCGGGACCTGGATCGCGTTTCCAAGCAAAGCCGCAACGACGGGATCAAGGATGCCCCGTTGGACGACAAGATCATCGCCGACGTGGCGCAGACCATTGAGGATGGCAAGACACCGGTGACGGTGAGCTATGGTGTGGTGAATACGAACCGCAACATCGGCACCAAGCTCTCAGGCCGGATCGCCAAACGCCACAATGGGAATCATGTAATCCCGGATGGGACCATCGACGTTCAGTTGCGCGGCAGTGCCGGTCAAAGCTTGGGAACGTTTCTTTGCGGGGGGATTCGCCTCACGCTCACGGGCGAGGCCAACGACTATGTCGGCAAGGGGATGTGCGGAGGCGAAATTATCGTCAAAGCTCCGGAAGTGCGCGGGTTCAAACCGGCGGAAAACGCCATCATCGGGAACACCGTGATGTATGGCGCCACGGGGGGACGCTTGTTTGCCAACGGCCGCGCTGGGGAACGATTCTGTGTGCGCAACTCCGGTGGCGTCGCGGTTGTGGAAGGCGTGGGCGACCACGGATGCGAGTACATGACCGACGGTTTGGTCATTATTCTCGGTCCTACGGGCAAGAACTTCGGGGCGGGGATGAGCGGTGGAACCGCTTACATCTACGACAACCTGGAACACATGGAGCTGATGTTGAATGACGAGATGGTCAACATCGTGGCCTTTGATGATCCGGAGGACACCAACAACGTCCGCTCCTTGATTCAGCAACATCTGGAGCTGACCGGAAGCGAACAGGCCGCTGACATTCTTGCCGATTGGCCGAACGCTGTGGCCAAGTTCGTGAAAGTGGCGCCGAAAAAGGATGTCGCGGCCACGGCACGGCTTCAGGAACAAGGCAAAGTTCGCAAAGCGGCTGCCGCCAAGTGAAGTGCAAGGATTGCGCTTGACGACACGTGAATTGCTGAGACAACAGGGTTCAGGCTCTCTTGTCCGCTACTCCCATGAATCAGTTACTCAACCTTGCTTCGATCACCCTGGTTCTCTGCGCTTCGTCCGTCTCGGCGGCGGACTTTAAAAAGGACGTCCTCCCGATTTTCGAGAGCAGCTGCGCCAAGTGCCACATGGGAGGTAACTCCAAGGGGGGGCTTGCATTGGATCCGGATCAGATCGCGGATGCGATTGGGCCAGCGGGTTCGATCATTCCGTCGAAGGCTGACGCCAGTGACTTGATTCGCCGGATTACGATGGAGGACGGCGGAGAAGACGTGATGCCGCCAAAGAGCAAGGGGTTGGCGTCCCGGGATGTGAAAGCCATCAAAGAATGGATTGACGCGGGAGCTCCTCTCGAAGGAGAGGGGATGGTGGCGGAGAAGCCCGCAGCGGCGAAAGCTCCTCAGCCTCTTCAAGGGCAGTGGACCAATGTTCAGGGGAAAACGATCACGGCTACGTTGCTACGGGTAGAGGGGGACAAAGCGCACCTGCAAATGCCAAATGGCACCACCTACCCCTATCCGATCGGTCAACTTTCTCCGGAAAGCCAAGCCAGGGTGAAGGAGTTTGCCGCATCGGCAGTCCAGTAAGTAACCCGCCGCGAAATCTGCGCGGCAGGATTGCGCTTTTCAGTATCTCCACTCATTCTATTGAGCTATGAAATCTGTTTTCACCCTTATTGCCGTGGCCCTCATCGGCTTCACTTCCTCCGCGTCCGCCCACGAATGTTGCGCGCACAAAAAGGAGACGGCGTCCTGCTGTTCCAAAAAGTCGAAGTCATCTTGCTGCGCGAAGCAGGAGAAGAAGTCGTGCTGCGCCAAAAAAGCGAAGAGTGACTGCTGCGCACGTCCGCATGGACGGGCTGTGCTGGGCTACAACGGGCTCGGCAATCCCGTGCACTTCCGCATGGTTTCCCATCATTCCGGCTGCAAGCAGGATCGGGTAAAGGCGAAGTGCTGCAAGTCCGGGGCTGCTCATCCAAAAGTTAAGCACCTTCCCATGGACTCGCCTTGCCCCGTCGCAAAGCCAGGTTGCTGCGCTCATTGAACGGCTAGGGCTTGACGGTGGGAGTTTCCGGTTGCCACCGTCTCTCAAGCTTTTTGGTACCGTCTCCGGTAAGTCAATGGCGTCATGCCGGTGGTGGCGCGGAAGCGTTTGGTCAAATGACTTTGGTCACAGAACCCCGTGGCGGCGGCGATATCTCCCACGCACCTCCCAGTGGTGGCGAGGAGTCGTTGCGCTTCTTGCACCCGCAAAGATAGAACGTACTCCATCGGTGAAAGCCGCAGGAGCTGGCGGAAGCGGCGGTTGAATTGGGACACTGAGAGCCCGGCAATCTCGGCCAAGGTCGCCGTGCTGATTTCATCGATGAGGTGGGTATCGATGTAGGTCATGACGCGTTGCAGTTCCCCGAAGTAGGTGCGCTGGGCTTCCGGTGTGGCGATCGGATACATGAATCCGGCCAGGCCCAGCAAGTCGGCCTGGAGGTCGAAGAGCGGAGTTTTGCTGCACACGAACCATCGAGGCGTTCCACGGATGTGGGGTACGAGCCAAACCTCATTCCAGATCGGTTCGCGGGAGTCGAAGACGACACGGTCATTGGCCGCGTAGGCTTCGGCGAGCAGGTCAGGGAAATACTCGTCGGCCGTCCGTCCGATGAGATCCTCTTCACGCGTCAGGTCGTAAGTGACGAGGTGCAGGGAATTGCAAAGCACATAACGGGATTCACGGTCTTTGACGAAGACACAAGCGTGCGGCGCCGAAGCCATGAGCCGCAAAGGCGGGAGCAACGTCGGGTTGCGACGGAAAAAATTCTCCTGAAAGCGTCGTGCTTCCTCGGGGGCCATGCGCGGAACATACCAAAACGGGCGCGGGTGATACAAGACTCTCGTCAATTGGGTGCATAGACTACAGGCCGAAACCGAAAACCCTGACTCGCTATGTTCGATTTTCTCGCGGAAAGCAAAGCGCCCCTCTGCGGTCGCGAATTCTCCCGTCGCTCCTTCCTCCAGGCTGGTGCGTTGGGGCCCATCGGGTTGTCGTTGCCGCAATTCCTCGCGGCCAAGGAAGCCGGGCTCGTGAAAGGGGATGACACCAAGGCGTGCATCCTCATTTTCAACTTAGGGGGGCCGAGTCACATCGATCTCTGGGACATGAAGCCGGATGCGCCAAGCGAGATCCGCGGGCCGTTTCAGCCGATCTCGACCAAGGTGCCGGGCTTTCAACTCTCGGAGATCCTCCCGATGCATGCCAAGATCACGGACAAGTTCTCGCTAATCCGCTCTTGCAACCACTCGGGAGCGGCTGTGCATGACGCTGGTTGGCAGATGATGCAAACGGGGCGTCGCTTCACCGGTGGGATTCAAACGCCTCACGCGGGCTCGGTGGCCAGTTACTTGATGGGCCGGAAGTCCGATCTGCCACCGTTTGTCGTTTTGCCGGAGTTGATGGGCAGAGGAGGTGGGAATTTGCCCAATGGCCAAGCCGGAGGGTTTCTGGGCAAGGCCCACGATCCGTTTTCCCTGCAGGCGGACCCGTCGAAACCAAACTTCAAAGTGCCGGATCTGCTTCCACCGGATCAGATCGGCGGGGCTCGCATGGACCGGCGTCGCAAGATGCGGGACATCGTGGAGCAGACCATCAAGGATTTCGAGGCCAGCGAAGACGCGCGGCTCATGGATGACAACTTCCAAGCCGCGTTCCGGCTCATGTCCAGCGAGCAGGCGCGGAGTGCGTTCGACCTTTCCAAGGAGCATCCCGCAGTGCGCGAGCGGTATGGCATGAATCGCGTGGGGCAGTGCATGCTCTTGGCGCGGCGTCTTGTAGAAAACGGAGTCCGGTTCGTGACCGTGAACACCTTTCACACGGTCTTCAACGAGCTCTCTTGGGACATCCATGGCTCGAAGCCCTTCATTTCGGTCGCCCAAATGAAAGAGGAAGTCGCTCCCATGTATGACCGCGCCTACACCGCCCTGATCGAGGATCTCGACCAACGCGGCATGCTCGACCACGTCATGGTCGCCGGGCTCTCCGAGTTTGGCCGGACGCCCAAAGTAAACCCGGCCGGCGGGCGCGATCACTGGCCGCAATGCTTCACCTGTTCCTTCGCGGGGGGCGGCGTCCAGGGCGGCCGCATCATTGGCAAGAGCGATCCGATCGGAGGCTTCCCAGCGGATCGTCCCGTCGAGCCTGGGGATATCGTGGCCACCATTTTCAAAGGGCTCGGGTTTGATCACGAGGCGCACCTGCCGGGACCGTCGGGACGTCCGTTTCCGTTGGTCGATTTCGGAAAGCAACCGGTTCACGAACTGTTCGCATGAGACATTGGCTCTTGATTTGGGCGTCGCTGCTGGCGGTCGCGGGGGCGGAGGTGAAACTTCTGCCCGGGGAGATCACGCTCTACGGTCCCGAGGCGCGGCACGGGATCCTCGCGGTGCGTTCGGAGGGCGGGCATTCCACCGGGGAAGCGCCGGTGCAGCGGATTTGGACGGAGGACGAAGCCGTGGCAGCGATCGTCGATGGAAGCCTCTCTCCCAAGGGAAATGGCAAGACGAAGATGTGGGTCGAGACCGCACACGGAAGGGCGAGCGCCGAGGTGACGGTGGTCGACTTCGAAAAGCCGCAAATTTGGAGCTTCAACAACCACGTCATGCCGGTTTTGGCCCGGAACAATTGCAACATGGGCGCATGTCACGGGGCGATTGCTGGCAAGGGCGGCTTTCGTCTCAGCCTGCGGGGATATGACGCCGCGGGGGATTACTACAAGATCACCCGGGA
>CAMCXS010000113.1 GCA_945883495.1 Akkermansia muciniphila | reverse complement strand
CGTCAATCCAGACGGCGCCGCCCAGTCTTGAGCCATCGGATTCAGGCTGCGATTCGCCCGCTCCAATCCTCCCAGGCCACCTCATCGGCCGCCGCGAAACTTTCTGCCCCCAAGGTCGCCACCGTCAGCCCGTGGGCCAGCGCCGTGGCCGCCACGAAAATGTCGGAATCCGCCAGTTCCTTCCCGTTTCGCTGCCAACGCGCTCGCAGCCGGGCATAGAGCCTCGCGACTGTCTCGTCGATTCCAAGCACCCGGACCCGGTCGCGAATCGTGTTCTGGTAATAGAGGAACTGCCGCTCGCAGCCCTTCAAATAGAGGCTGGAAAGCGTTTGGGCCTCCGTGATGATCGAAACGGCGGTGGCCTCCATGCCCACGGCTTGCCACCGGTCCATCGCCGCCATCACCGGCGCCGGTTGCAGCGGCAAACTGTAAACCGACCCGTGGAGGAGATATTTCATGCGATGCCGGTTGGATCGCTCGCGGACTCCCGCCAGGCAGCCGCCGGAAATTCTTCCTGCACGGGGCCAAATCGCTGCCGGCACTCCCGCCACAAGTCGAGGATTCCCTCCCGCTGCCCAAGGGCCAACCGTTCCGTAGCCGACGCTTCGCTTCGGACCGGACGCAACTCGACGATCGGAGTTCCCCTGCGGCAAAGCCAGACCGGTTGCCCGGAGCGGGCGACCTCGCCACAAAGCTCCGACAAACGGCCTCGTGCATCCGGAATGCCTACGGATGGGAGAATCTCGACCATACAATTAAGATTACTTAAGTAAAGCCAAAGATCAACCGATGTCAATGGGTTTGCTAGGAGCCTGATGGAGTCGTGGGCCGCGAACGCTTCGGACCGCAAAAAAAGAAAAAAGCGCAGCCCCTGAAAAAGTTTCTCAAGCCAAGCCAAGGCTAAATTCAGGCACTCCAAAACGTTGATTAACGGCAAATGAAAAGAAACGCTGAGAAAATTTAGGCCGTCAAAGCGACGAATCGGGCCAATGATCAACGGGCAAACACCGGGGTGCGACACCTTTCGCGCGACCTGCGCTGGAGATTTCAACAGATTTTCTTGACACTTCAGTAAAATATGAAATCAATACATGTAAATTGTTAAGCTTGGTCAACAAAGTCGTTTTTTGTCGATTTTGCTCCGGAAATCGAGGCAACCTACAAAAACATTAGTTTGCCACCATGCGAAACGTTCTTAAGATCGTTTCGGGTGACCGGCCTGCCAAGGGCCCAAGCTTGACAACAACACGACACAGCCAACAACAAATGAAGAATATGAAGTCCATCATCACGAAGTCAGCCGCGTTGCTGCCTCTGATCGCTGCCATCAGCGCTCAAGCTGGCGACATCTCCAAGAACGTCATCGAACCCCAGAACTACCTGGTGGAAGATGCCGGGCTGACCCTCGACGCCGGCTACGAGACCGCTTACTACTTCCGCGGTCTGTGGTTCAGCAACAACAACGTCTACACCGGCCTCACTTATTCGACCGACATCACCGATAAGTTGAGCTTCAACGTGGGCGCTCTCTACACGACGTCCCTCGGAACCGACATTGATCTTCCTGGTGCTCCTGGGCAAGAACTTGAGTATTCGGAAATCGACCTCTTCACGGGTCTGACCTACGATGCCGGTTTCGCCGCCTTCACCTTGGGCTACACCCACTACTTCTTCCTGGATACCTTCTCGGGTTCCGTGAACGGAGAAACGTTCGGCTTCGGCAGCGATCCTGATTCCACCATCACGAGCGCGAACGAAGTTTCCCTTACGGCGACTGTGCCTCTCGGCGACGCTTCTCTCTACGCGATGTATGCCTACGACATCAAGATCGCTGGTCACTACGCTGAGGCCGGTGCCAGCTACACCTTCGCCGTCACTCCGTGGATGTCCTTGGTTCCTTCCGCAGCCATCGGTTACGGGAATGACTACTACACCTACAACAACCTGACCGGTGTTAGCGAAGGCTTCACCCATACCCGCGTGATGCTCACCGCTCCGATTCAATTGACTCCGAGCGCTGCGTTCATCCCCTACCTTGGTGCCAACTTCGCGATGGAAGCTCGTGAGCAACTCAACCTCGTTGAGACTCCGAACGACCTCTACGGCGGCGCCAAGTTCTCCGTTTCCTTCTAATCAGGGAATCCTCAACTAGACTCGATTACTTTTCCAAACCGGGCGGTTCTCACGAGCCGCCCGGTTTTGTTTTTTCAGGAGGCCCCTCCGCCGCCTTGACCAAGCGCCCAGGCCCGGCTCTCATGCTCCATGCCCGCAGCATCCTCGCGCTCCGAACTCCTCGCCTTGCTCGCTGAACGCTCCGTCCGCCTCGGTGAATTCACCTTGCAATCCGGCGCCAAGAGCAATTTTTACGTCGATTGCCGTCAAACCGCGCTGCACGCCCGCGGCGCCACTTTGATCGGCGAGGTTCTCCACCCGCTCCTCCGGGCCAAGGAAGCCGAGCTCGGTCTGCAACTTCAGGGTGTCGGCGGTCTCACCATGGGCGCAGATCCCATCGCTCTCGCCATCGCCATCCATTCATCGCTAGCCGGTGATCCAAATCCAGTCCACTCCTTCTGCGTCCGCAAAGAACCCAAAGGCCACGGCCTGGGCAAGCAAATCGAGGGCCCGTTCGCTCCCGGGGATCTCGTCGCGGTTGCCGACGATGTCATCACCACCGGCGGCTCCACCTTGAAAGCCATTGAGGCGGTCGAGCGCGAAGGTGGCCGCGTCGCCTTCGTGATCTGTTTAGTCAACCGCGAAGAAGGAGGCCAAGAAGCGATTGAGGCCCGCGGCTATCCAGTGGTCTCCGCGTTCCGCAAGAGTGAGTTTTTCGCCTGATCGGACGGATCACTGCCCCTTTTTCGGGGGCAACAGCGGAACCGCCCGGTTTCCCGCCCGCGTCACTTCGGCCTGAACGGGCCGCAACTGCAGCCCCTGCCCGGCAAAGGCTCGTTCCATGTCCGACCAGAGCTGGCTCGCATCCCGGGAACGGTAAATGGCGCGGCGGGCTTCGAGCTCCGCACGGCTGAGATCGACCACACCTCCGCCTTCGGGGTGCTCGGCCAAAATGCGCGGCAGTTCCGGCTTGATCGGCGGCTCGGGAGGAAGCCCAGGCTCATCGCCAACGTCAATGAGGTCTTGCTCCGGAACGCCGCGACGCAGTTGATCATTAAACACTCGCACCTTCTTGTTGTAGGACTCCACGCTTTCCCGGAACTCCACCAGCTCCTCATTGTAATGTCGCGCCGAGTCGTTGTAGGAAGCCAAAGCCGCATTGTAGCGGTTCACCGCCTCATTGTATTCCCGCACGAAATGCTCCATCTCGCCCTGCTTGGTCCAAGCTTGCTTGAGGTAGGCGACAATGGAACTGCCATCCCCTTTCCCATCCAAGTGGATCAAGTAATACACCAGCAGCAACGCGGACCGGTAATTCAGCGCCGCGGCCCCCGGGTTCGATAGAGCCGACGCCCACTGCTGATGCGTGAGCGCCATGAGATCTTCAGGCACCACCATATCGAGAGGCGTCGCTCCCTTCGAGCTGCGCTTTACCTGATAAGCGGTCTCCAAATACTCGAACAACCCGTCGTTCATCCGGCGAAAATCGAAGCGCGCGTCATCAAAAGGCACGGCCGCCATATACTCCGCGATTCCCTCAACGAACCACACAGGCAGCACCTCCAGCCAGTCGTGCATCACTTGGTGCGTGATTTCGTGAATCAGCGTCCCCGCGTCGTACACCCGGTGATCGATCGCCACCCGGCGCCCAACCGTGCGCACCCCGAGCGAATCCATCGGGACGAGAATCTCCCGAGTCTTCACCATGTAGACGCCCGACGAGCCCTGCGGTCCTCCTGCCTTGAGGTAATCCTCCCGGTTCCGGAAGAGGCGAACCACAAAATACCCGTCCCCCGGCGGCCGCGGATCCAGTTGCAACGGAAGATTCTTGATCGCGTAGTAGGTGCCTTCGAACGCCAGGGCATATTCTTTGATCAGGCTCGCCGCCAACGGGGTATCGCACACGTAGCGAAAATTCGGAGTCGCATACACCGATTTCCCGTCCGCGTCCCGCTCCAGCTCCCGGGCGGTGAAATTCAGCATCGGCCGCAACTCCGCCGGCCAGCGCGCCACCTTGATCCCGAACCCGAGATCCCGCCACTCGTTCACGTAGGATTGATCGGGATCCGAAAGCAGATCGAGCCGGATCCGCACCGGTTTGCCATTGGTGAGCCGGACCTCGACCTCGCCATCCAAAAGGCCCGTCATCCGGCCTTCGAGCTTCCGTCCTTCCCGGCTGGTCCAGGTTCGATCCGCCGGAGCATCCTCTCCGTAGAGCCCAGCACACAGACCCAACACAACGAGGACTCCGCTCATGAGTCCTTTCCAAGTGCCGAAACTGTTGCTCGATCCGATGGCCATTGCCACGATGATGTCAGATTCGCCCGGCCATCATGGCACCATTGACGAATCCTTGCAGCACCTTATTGCAAAAATCCATAACAGGAAACTCCTTAATAGCCGGGATCAATCCTTAGCACAAATTCATCGAGGAAACCGCGCAGGACCAAACTGTGCTCCTCCCGCCAAATCTCGACCGCCCCAGTGCGCTCCTGATCGAAGAGGGCGATCCCCGCTTTCCGTAGCTCGTTTCGCATCACTTCCGGGATCGCCTCGATTGCCGGAAACATTGAGGACGTGGCGATCACGGCCCGCGGGGCCACTCCCCGGAAAAACTCCGGCAACCCGCAGAAATCGGAGCCATGCCGCCCCATCACGACGACGTCCGCGCGCAGATCCGGACGGTGTTGCAAGATCCACTTTTCCGTTTTGAACCCGCTGTCCGCCATCGACAAAACCCGCCACGGCCCCAGCGAAATCAAGAGCACCACGCACTCATCATCCGACCGGCTCTGCGCAGGCAAACCCTCCGGCGGAAACACCACCTCAATCGAAGTCTCGGGTCCTGCCTGCCACCTCGTCCCAGCCCGGACCAACTCCGCCCCGGTCCCATCCTGAAGTTCGAATCCGCCCCCGGCGAACCTCCGGCGGATGGCCAAATCACCCAGCAATCTCCCGGCGCCGCCCACGTGCGCCTTGTCCGCGTGCGTGAGGATCAAGCCTTCCAGTCCGCGCCGCGCGTGACGCCGCAACCAGGGCCGGACCGTCCGGGCATATCCGGCTTCGTCCCCGCAATCGATCATCCAGACTCCGTCTCCATCGTTCCCCGCGGGGCGCACCACTTGCGGACCACAGCCCAGCCCGGAATCGAACACCACCATTTCAGCCACCCGCTCGTCCGGCGCCGCCCACAACTCCGAAGCGGGAGCCACTTCGAAATGCCCGCCGGGCAACGCGGCAAAGAGGCCCGCCGCCTGCTTGACCAAGGCAACCATCGGCAGGTTAATCCGGTTGCAAACGATCGACAACAGCCCGAGTCCGCACGCCCCCGACAACATGCTGAGCGTGGCCAATGCCATGACAAACCAGGAGAGCGGAATCAGCGCGCAATTCGCGATCAAACCCGCTGGCGTTACCGTTCCGAAATACCACCACAGCAGAAGTCCGGATCCCGCGAACGCCGCCACGGACACCGTCACAATGTCCGCGAAATACTGAGCTCCGGCCTGCACGCGGCGCCTCCATCCAGGCACCATCGCCGACGGGATGAACGGATCCGGAGATAGCCAGCGCCGGGTCATCGCCCGCATCGGCCCATCCAGCAGGCCGATCGCGACCAGCACGGCGAACGAAAGCTGGAATCCGATGGAGAACGCCTGATGCGGATCGAACGCCAAGATCACCACAGCCGCTAGCCCCGCGCTGTTGAGCAGCCGCGGTTGACGCCGGATCACGAACCCGCCCAGAAACACCCCCAACATAATCGCGGCTCGCACCGCGGGAGATTGCAACCCCGTCACCAAGGCATAGGCGCCTCCCAGCACCACGATGACGGCAATCGCCGGCCTCCGGGAGATCCCCACCGCCCGCAAAATGAGCCAAGCCACGCTTCCGAAAATCCCCACGTGCAGGCCGCTCACCGAAAAAATGTGCATCCCGCCGCTCCGCCGGAACGCTTCTTCCGACTCTGGACTGATGTCCGCCGTGACTCCGAGAACCATCGCCTTGAGCAGCGCCACTTCCTCAGACTCCACCGGAAGCCCATTCGAAATCGTCCGGCTCAGAGATTCCCGCGCCGCTTCGGCGAACTCCAGGACGCGGCCCTGCCACTCGACGCCATCTCTGCGCAGCCGTTGCTTGGAGACGACTTGCAGTTCCGCCACCGCCTGATTGGCCGTCCGGGCATAGCCGCGCCTCCCCCGTTCCGCCGGGTTGCGCGGTGGTGAAAGCCCCTTGAGCATGCCTTTGGCGCGGACTCGTTCCCCGAGGTGGACAGCCGGCAATGGACCCGTCACCTTGCACCGCACCCCCTCACGGATCTCCGTCCCGTCCGCCAGGCTCAAGCGGCGAACTTTCACCGTGACGGCGCTCACGCCACGTTCCGCCTCATCGAGCGTTTCCACCACGGTTCCCTCCAGTTCTGCCAGCTGCGCTTCCTGGTAGGACCACAACTTGGCGACAATCTCCGCATCGCATCTTCGATAGTCCGCCCAACCGAAAAACAAGACGGCCACTCCGATCACGCCAAGCGCGCTCCATCCCCGAATCCAAGCCGCCAACAGCAAGACACCGGAAGCGCCAAACACCACCCCAAGTGGCACCGGCACCCCGGCAAACGCCACCACAATCCCCGCCAGCGCAGCCCAGGCGAAGAAGAATAGCGGATCACGCCGAAGGATACGGGAGAGAAGGTCCGGCATATCGACGAAGCTGCTAACGCGTGGATTTGAGGTTCTGCCAAGCAACAATTCTGACAAACAAGCCCAGACGCCAGCGTTCGAAAATGGCGCTGCCTACTTCCCCAACGTACGCCCCCATGGCGGCCGGCCGGATGGCCAGTTCCGCGTGACTCCCGCCGGGCCTGAACGAGTTTTTTTCAGAAGCTCTGCCGCTTGCTCCCCATGAACCCCCATCACCTCCCCTCCCTTTTGCTTCGCGTCGTCTGGCCACCTTGCCGCCACGCTGCCGCCCTCACCATCGCCCTCCTGGCTCTCGGCATTCCCCAGGCCGCCGTCCACGCCCAAGCACAGAACCGGGCGAAAGTGGAAACTCAGCCGCGCGGAGAGGAGGTCTTTCCCAAGGACGCAATTCGTCATCGCGGAGCCGCAGGATGAGCTCGCCCGCCGCGGCGGCCCCGATGCCCGCTTCCGCAGAGTGAACGAGGACGAGAGGGAACGCTATACCAGAATGCGCGATGAGTTCAGCGGCTTCCGCCAGGAACGCCGCACCTTCCCGGCTTGGCGGAACGATCGGATCTTGCACCGTGGCAGAAGCTCAGCTTTCCTGAACCCATGCGTTCCGGATTTCTCTTCGCCCTCCTGGCGGCCACTCTTCTCACGAATCTTTCCGCCAAGGAGAATGACTACATGGAGAATCGCTTCGTGGTCATTCTCTCCGCCTACAAGTCCTTCGCCGCCGCCAAGGCAGACGCCACGCGCATCGCCAAAGCATCCCACATCCCGTTTTCCATGGAAGGACGCGTCTACGACAGCCGCCGCGGCTTGATCTATCCGCTCGACTTCGACGACGAAGTGTGGGCAGGCGAATACGTGGCGCGGCGCTACGACACCACCGTCCTTCCCGGCCAGGAAACGGAAACGCAATACCTCTCCGTGGAGCGCTCCGATGGCTACACTGGGTTCGAGCCAGGATATTATATTGTCATCGCCGGCATCCAACCCAGCCGCTGGGCCGCCCAACGCCAACTGACGCGCTTCAAATCCTGGGCGCCGACCGGTTATGTGAAGCAGACGCGGATTTATCTGGGTTGTATGCATTAAGCCGGGAAGGGCATCGTGCTCGTGCTCGTGCTCAGCGAAGCGGTGCTCGGAATCGCAATCGAATTCGCATCGGAGCGGATCTGGAAGACCGATGGTTTCGATTACGAGCACGAGCACGAGCATGGTGCAGATGATGTTTGAGGATTTCCCGATCTGCGCGCATCTGCGAAATCTGCGGTTTCACCCAGCCTGCGGCAGTCAACCTGCTTGATGATCGCTTATCCCGAAATCCATCTGTTGACCATTTCCTCTCTCCGCTTTCACTGATGCCATGCGCATTACGGAAATCGCGTTCTCTTGTTATCCCGTTACGGACGTCGCGCGGGCTCGTGCCTTTTACGAAGGCGTCCTGGGCTTGAAGCCCACGATGGATCACGAGACCCCGAACGGACACTGGATCGAGTACGAGATCGGAGCGGGAACGCTTTCGATCGGAAGCGCTCCTGGCTGGAACCCCAGCTCCGACGGATGCAGCGTCGCCCTTGAAGTAGAGGACTTCGACCAAGCCCTCGCCGAACTTCAAGCCGCGGGAACGCCATTTCAATTTGGCCCCATCGAAACCGCGGTCTGCCGGATGGCCTTTGTCAAAGACCCAGACGGAAACGCGATCTGCATTCACCAGCGCAAGCCAGGGCACGGTTGACGATGGGGAACGGCGCGGCGCTACGCTGACTCTCAACCCACGTGAAGCGCAAAACGTTCAGCGAAAGGCTGGCAGATTCCACGCAGCCTGATACCGATCGTATTCCGCTTTGGGCAAGATGACGTAGTGCGGCTTCGCGTCCGCGCGGAGCCATTGGATCACCTTGATGAGATTCGACCGCGTCATCACGGTGCAGCCGGACGAGGGCCGATCCTCGCCGCGGCGAATATGGAAGAAAATGGCGCTGCCAAACCCTGGCACCGGGGGATCGGCATTGTGGCGGACCTCGATGAGAAACTCGTAAGCGGCGTCCCCTAAGCGCATGCGTTGCTTTTCGAACCAGGGCGGAACTTTGCCCGGCTTGGCCACGTAATGCTGATTGTAATAGGGGTTTTTGAGGTCATCGACCCAGGCGTCCCATCGGCCGATCTGGCGGTAGGGATACGAACTGCCGCCGGGCAGTTGCGCCGCTTCGCCGTAGATTTTGCCGACCTTGAACACCCCAGCGGGCGTGCGCCGATCTCCTTCCCGTTTGACGCGGTCGCTCGGAGCTTTGGCCGGTTCCACTCCCCTTCCCCAGGCCAGGCCGTTGCGGCCCAAGAGGACTTCAATCGGTTCCCCAAACGCGGAAACCCATCCGTCCGGCGTGCGGTTCAAGGCCCAGAGCAACGCTTTGTCGCGGTCCCAATCTTTAGCGATCGCCACCAACACCTGATTCGCGTCATTGGGCACCCCGCCCTTCGCCGGAACGGCCATGGACGCGAGCAAGCACCACCCGAGGAAGAAGAATCGCAAGTTCATGAACAGCCCGGTTTGACGAACCCGAACGAGGAATTTCCAGATTTGCTGGCGTAAAGTTCCACCGGCTCCGAGTAACCCCGGAGTTCGTGCGGCCCGAGGTGGTGAAACACGGATTTGCCCATCTCCCAATCCTCAAAGAAATCCCCACTGGCCAAAATCGGATGCCCCAGCTCCCGCGTCATGGCCTCAATCCGGAAGGCGATGTTGACGACGTCCCCCAAGGCGGTTTTCTCGCCGCGCGCCACGGAGCCGACGGCGGCGGTGCCGATGTGCAGGCCGACCCCGCAACGGATGGTCACGCCCTTTTTGCGCATCAGCTTGGCCACGCCCTCGGAGACCTGTTGCGGCCCGCAAACCAGTTGCCGGGCCACGCGCAAGGCCTGGACGCGCGCTTCCGGCGAAGTCTGACGCCAGTAGCCAAACATTCCATCCCCCATGAACTTGTCGATCTGCCCCTTGGATTCCTCCATGAGGCGGCGGCAGTCCTCGTACCACACATTGAGGATCGAGGCGAGTTGCTCTTCGGTGAGCTTCTCGCTGATCGCGCTGAAATTGACGATATCGCTCACCAAGGCGATGATCGGGATCTTGCGAACCCCGACCAGCGTCACCGTGGGCGCGGCGGGCGGCGGGCTCGGCATTTGGTCCGGCTCCGTCGGCACGTGGAACTGGAAAAGGATATCGGCCAGCGTGATGATATCGCCATCTTGCAAAAGAAGCGGCTGGTCGACATCGCGGTCGTTGACCATGGTGCCATTGGCGCTGTCGAGGTCGTAGATGCGGTAACCATCGGCATGCAACCGGATCATGGCGTGCTGCCGGGACACGCGTGAGCTGTAGACCTGGACGTCCGCTTCCTCGCTGCGGCCGATGACGCAGGATTCACCGAGCGTGAAATTCAATCCCGTGGGTTGCTGCCTGAGTTGCGCTTCCATTCTTCCGGACCGTGTCCGCCGGGCCAACTTATCGGTCTTCGCCTCGTTGTAACGTGATAATTTTCATGGGCCGGCCCTGACGGAGGAATTCGCAGGCAAGATTTGCGTGAGGGCGGCCCTCGTGGAAGGGAAAAGAGAACGACACCCCTCATGCCGAGCAGCACGGTCGAGAATTATCTCAAAGCGATCCTTCAGCTCGCCGACGGCGGTGGGGAAACCCCAACCGTGGCCGTGGGCCAGATCGCCACCCATCTCGGGCTCACCCCGGGGACGGTGACCACGATGATGAAGCATCTTTCCAAAGAGGGCTTCATCCACTACCTGCCACGCCGGGGCGTCTGCCTCACCCCTGCGGGCGAGAAATTGGGACTCCAAATCGTCCGTCGCCATCGACTCATCGAACTTTTCCTCGTCGAGGTCATGCAGCTCGATTGGGCCCACGTTCACGAAGAAGCGGAGGTGCTGGAACACGTGCTCTCCGACCGGATGGTGGAACGGATCGACGAAATGCTCGGCCGCCCGGCGTATGATCCGCACGGCGAGCCGATCCCCGATGCGGACGGACTGCTGCGCCGGGACGACGACCTGCGCGCCTTGAACGACTGCGGAGACGAGCGGGTGCGCCTGGTGCGGGTCTCCCGGGACGACCCTCCGTTTTTGGTTTGGCTGCAAGAGCACGGGTTGCGGCCGGGGGCGAGCCTGGAAGTCGTCTCGCGAGATCCGGTGGGGGAAATCCTCACCTTGGAAGTGGCGGGACGCCCGGAGCGGGTGCGGATCAGTACGTCGGCGGCGGGGACGTTGTGGGTGAAAGGAACGATCCCGGAGCGGCGGCGGGGACTAGCTTGAGTCATCCTATCATTTTTCTTGATCGTTCAAGATTGGGCCGGATGTTGTCCGGTGATGCTCCAAGGTTCTCTCTCTTTGTTGCGCGGCCTGCTCGCCGGCTTGGCGGCTGTTCTCGTCTGTGCCTGTGACAAACCGTCGTCCGGTTCCGCCGAGCCCAAGCCCGCGCCAAACGGCAAGCTCCGGATCGTGGCCACGACCGCGATGATCGGCGACGTCGTGCAATCCATCGCCGGTGACCGGGCGGAAGTCCGCACGTTGATCGGCGAAGGCGTCGATCCGCACCTCTACAAACCAGCGGCCACGGATCTGCGGGTGCTCAAGGCGGCGGATCTCATCTTCTACAATGGCCTGATGCTCGAAGGGAAAATGGGCGACGTCCTTGCCAAAATCGGCGCCAGCGGCCGGCCCGTTCACGCCGTCGCGGATCATCTCGGACCCTACGTCATGGATTCCGGGGAGGGTCACCACGATCCCCACGTTTGGATGGACGTCGCGGGCTGGACCCGGGCCGCGGAGTCGATCACCGCGAAGCTCAAGAAGATCGATCCCCCGCACGCCGCCGAATACGGGGAACGGGCGGCCGCCTACTTCGAGGAACTCAAGAAGCTCGATGCCTACGCCCGCGAAGTCCTCGCCAGCATCCCCGCCTCGCAACGGGTGTTGGTCACGGCGCACGATGCCTTCAGTTACATGGCCCGTGCGTACGGCTTGGAAGTGCGGGGCATCCAAGGGATTTCCACCGAATCGGAAGCGGGCCTCAAGGATATCGAGGATCTGGTCCGCTTCCTCGTGGACCGGAAGATTCCCGCCGTTTTTGTGGAAACCTCCGTCTCGGAGAAAAACGTCCAGGCGCTCATCGAAGGCGCCCGCGCCGCCGGCCACCAGGTGCGGATTGGCGGTTCCCTGTTTTCCGATGCCATGGGCGCCGCCGGGACCTACGAAGGGACGTATTTGGGGATGATCGACCACAACGTGACCACGATCGCCCGCGCCCTGGGCGGCACCGCTCCGGAAAAGGGGCTCAACGGGAAACTGAAGTAACGCAACGCCACGCCCATGCTGCACGAGCATCCGCCAGACTGCCCGCTCTCCGTCCATGACCTCACCGTCGCCTACCAGCGCAAACCGGTGATCTGGGATGTGGACCTCAACATTCCCGAGGGCAAGCTCGTTGGCATCGTTGGCCCCAACGGCGCCGGGAAGAGCACGTTGCTCAAAGCCTGCCTCGATTTGATCCCGAAGACCTCCGGTTGGGTCAACATCTACGGGGAACCCTACCGTGCCAACCGCCACCTCGTGGGCTACGTGCCGCAGCGCGAAAGCGTGGATTGGGATTTCCCGGTGAGCGCGCTCGATGTCGTCGCCATGGGAACCTACCGCCGTCTCGGCTGGTTCCGGCCGGTCGGCAAGGCAGAAAAAGCGGTGGCGCTGGAGGCGCTGGAAAAAGTGGGCATCGCTCACCTGGCCGGACGGCAGATCAGCCAGCTCTCGGGCGGGCAGCAACAACGGGTGTTCCTGGCGCGCGCGCTCGCCCAGGACGCCAAGGTGTATTTTATGGACGAGCCATTCGCCGCCGTGGATGCCGCCACGGAACAAGCGATCGTCACCCTGCTCCAAGAGCTGCGCAACTCCGGCCGGACCTGTCTCGTTGTTCATCATGATTTGGCGACGGTGGCGCAGTATTTTGACTGGCTGATTTTCCTCAACCTGCGGGTCGTGGCCTCGGGACCGACGGCAGAGGTGTTCAATGACGACAACTTGCGGAAAACCTACGGAGGCAAACTGAGCCTGCTCGACCACGCCGCCGAAGCGATCCGGCGCTCGTAACCGCGCCATGCCCACGCTGCACGACATCCTCAGCACGGTTCTCCTGCAGAGCTACAACACCCGGATTGTGGTCTTGGGCACCGCCATGCTCGGCTTGGCCTCGGGGATCACCGGCGCCTTCTTACTGCTCCGCAAACGCTCGCTCATGGGAGACGCCTTGTCCCACGCCACCTTTCCGGGGATCGGCATCGCCTTTGCGGTCATGGTTTCCGCCGGTGGCAGCGGCAAGGATCTGCTCGGGCTCTTGACCGGCGCGACGATTTCCGGGGTACTCGGCGTGCTTTGCATGCTGGCGATTCGCAACACCACCCGGCTCCGCGATGACGTGGCCATGGGCTTTGCCCTCAGCGTCTTCTTTGGCACCGGCGCGGCGGTCTATGCCATGGTGCAAACCAAGCCCGGGGCGGCTGGGCTGGAATCGTTCATCTACGGCAAAGCGGCGTCGATGGTCTTCAGCGACGTGGTCATGATCAGCGTCGTCGGCATCCTGGTGACGGGGACGGCGTTGCTCCTGCTCAAAGAGTTTATGTTGCTCTGCTTCGACGAAGACTTTGCCGCTTCCACCGGCTGGCCGGTCTTGCGTTTGGACATTCTGCTGCTCGTCCTCGTCACCGCCGTGACCGTGACCGGATTGCAGGCGGTCGGGCTGATCCTGATCATCGCCTTTCTCATCATCCCGCCGACGGCGGCACGGTTTTGGACCAACAGTTTGCGGCGCATGCTCGTGCTCTCCGGCGCGATCGGGGCGATGAGCGGTTGGCTGGGCGCTTCCGTGAGCGCGTTGTTCGCGAACCTTCCGGCGGGAGCCCTCATCGTGCTGACGGCGGCCGCCATTTTCCTCTTCAGCATGCTCTTCGGTTCCGCGCGGGGCGTCATCCTCAAGCTGCTCGATCAAGCCAAACTGCAACGCCGGATCGGCCGCCAGCACCTCCTCCGCGCCGCCTACGAGATCCTCGAAACGATGGGACAACCGGTGTCCAACCAGCCGATCCCCCGGCAGGAACTCCTCGAACACCGCAGTTGGTCGAACGCGGAACTCTCCCGTTTGCTGAGCCAGGCCCGGCACGAGGATCACATTGAACCCGGCACGGGAGCGGATACGTCCCTGATCCATCTCTCGGAATCTGGGTTCGGCGAGGCCAGCCGGATCACCCGGAATCACCGCCTCTGGGAGCTCTATTTGATTACCCACGCCGAAATCGCGCCATCGCATGTCGATCGCGATGCCGACCTGGTCGAACACATCCTCGGCGCGGAAATGGTCCGGGCGTTGGAGGCGGAGTTGAAACCGCGCCCAGCGATTCCCAGCAGCCCGCACCGCATCCCATCCCGGTCCTCATCCTCATCCGCCACATGAATTGGACGACTGACGATACCTGGATTGCCCTGACGGGGGCGCTCTGCGCGTTGGCGTGCAGCTTGCCGGGATGCTTCTTGGTGCTCCGCAAAATGAGCATGATGGGCGATGCCATCAGCCACGCCGTGCTGCCGGGTTTAGCGATCGCGTTCCTCGTCACCGGGGACCGGGCCAGCCTGCCGATGTTTCTCGGCGCCGCGGCCACGGGCGTGCTCACCGCCGTGTTCACGCAGTGGATCACGCGGTTCGGAAACATCGACCAAGGCGCGGCCATGGGAATCGTTTTCACCACCCTCTTTGCGCTGGGCTTGATCTTGATCGTCCAGGCGGCGGATCACGTGGACCTTGATCCCGGTTGCGTCCTCTACGGCGCCATTGAATTCATCACGTTCGATACCGTTCGCCTGGGCGGCTGGGAGATTCCCCGGGCGGCGGTGGTCAATGGCGGCGCCTTGCTGCTCAACCTCGTCGTCATCGCCACGCTTTACAAAGAACTGCGCCTCAGCTCGTTCGATTCCGGCTTGGCGGACACGCTCGGTTTTTCCTCCGGCCTGCTGCACTATCTGCTCATGACCTTGGTCGCGGTGACCACGGTGGCGGCATTTGAGTCCGTGGGCAGCATCATCGTGATCGCCATGATGATCGTGCCGCCGGCCGCCGCCTTGCTCCTGACGCGCCGCTTGCTTCCCATGCTCCTCATCAGCTCGGGCATCGCCACGGCCTCTGCCGTCCTGGGGCACTGGATGGCCCTCGTACTGCCCCCGCTGATCGGGTTTGAACGAACCAACACCTCCGGCATGATGGCCTTCACCGCCGGACTGCTGTTCACGCTGGCTTGGATCTTTTCCCCGTCGGAGGGACTGTTGAAACGGTATACCGCGGGGGCAATCAGTGAATCAGGCAGCTATCCCAATCCATAGCCGTTTCCCGATGCGTCAGGATGTCTCAAGCCTGAAGGGCTTGCGAATTCCAGCCCAGGGTTTGCAAAACCCTGGGGTTACCGGACAAGACAAGAGCCCAACCCCGAAGGTGGTTGCGGTGGTGCCCGGAGCGCGAGTCCGCAACCGCCTTCGGGGTTGGAACAGGGTTCGCCGATCGTGTCCCAGGGTTCTCTGGAACCCTGGGCTTGGATCCGGAAGCCCATCGGGCTTCATCGTCGTACCGGCCGATCCGGTCGATCGGAGCGGGACGGTCGGACCACAGGTCCAACTTACGAACCGTTCCGGCATCGCGCTCGTGCTTTCTCAAGCCTGAAGGGCTTGCGAATTCCAGCCCAGGGTTTGCAAAACCCTGGGGTTACCGGACAAGACAAGAGCCCAACCCCGAAGGTGGTTGCGGTGGTGCCCGGTGCGCAAGTCCGCAACCGCCTTCGGGGTTGGAACCGGCTTCGCCGATCGTGTCCCAGGGTTCCCCGGAACCCTGGGCTTGGATCCGGAAGCCCATCGGGCTTCATCGTCTATCCGGTTTGAACGGAAATCATCGGTGAAATCCACCGTCACGCCGAAAGCGTCTCTCGCGCTTCCACGTCGCTGGCGTCGGCTGCCATCCCGCTGCGGGCGGCTGCGACGGGCGCGGCTTGGTCTTGTTCTTTATCTTTGGAGGTCTCGGTGGCGGCGGCTTCGTCTTCCGTTTCGCCCGCCAGCCGGGTGTAGACCACGCCCCATTGACGACAGCGGCGGCGCATGGCGGACGGGGTTTCTTTGCGATAGGCAAACTCCAGCTCGTCCCAAACATCCTTCACCAACTCCGCCACCGCGGCACGCAGCTCGAGGACATCCACGCTCTCCTTGTCGAGGGCCGCCACCTGCTGATGCTGAGATTTGAGCAGCGCCAAGGTTTCGCGATACAACGCCTGAATCGTCCCGATCAACGGCATGGGAATGGCAGGCCCTCCGGTCTTGACCCGCATCGCCTCGCCGTCAATGACGTTCTCGGTCACCCGCAGCAATTCGGTTTCCCGCTCCATTCGGGGCAGCGCCGTTTGGCTGGCGTCCAGCCCATACAAGGTGCGATCCCCTGCCCGGAAGCCTGGCTCCTCGCGTTCGATCGCCATGTTCAAGGTCTGCAAGAAGTGCGACACCAAGACCCGCAACTTCGCCTTGTTCGCCTCGACCGCCGCCGTGGCCTCGGTCTGCAAACCGACCACACTTTGCCGCCCCTTCAACTCTTCCCGCCACAACGGATAGACCCGGCGCAGAGTCTCCTGCGTCTTCGCGCTGAGGACCGCCGGTTGCTCCGGCGACGTTGCCTCCAATTGAAAAAGGGCATCGCGCAGGGCGTCGAGGGACTGGATATCGGACGTGGGAAGCAACCGGGAAGGCATTGGTTTGTGAGCGTGGGTTGATTTTTAATACTAATTTACTATAAGGCACTAACAGGCAAGCAAAAGTTAGTGGGAAATGTCCGCCCGTCGTTGGTCATGTGGCTGGGGTCGGGAGTGGTGGAGTGGTGGAGTGGGCCGGGCTGGCACCCCTGCCAGGGGGCGCGTTCGATGGCAACGCGGATCCGGTGGTGTCGCTGCGCTCCAACACCGGCGACTGGCTTTGATGCCTCCGGCATCGACCGTCGCGGTACTGGAACGGCTTTCCCTGCCCCCTGAACCCAAGATCATCGGCGACGACACGGCGTCGCCCTCCGGCAAATTCGTCCGGCTCACCGCCATCGAACCGCTTCTCCAACACTCCCCGCCTTCCCATCTCTCCATCCCGCGCTCTCTCCATCCCGCCGCGCCGCCTCCGCGTCTCGAACACCACGCCCCATTCCCGCAACCGCCTCCGCCGGGCCGGGGCTTCTTCCTTCCGGTGCGCGAAGTCGAGTTCGTCCCAGATGTCGCGAATCAGGTCGTCGATGTCCTCACGCATTGCGCTCACCGCGTCCGCATAGCCATCGAGTTCCGTGACGACCCGCTTCCGGTCTTGGACCAGGGTGCGCAGCGTTTCCAACAACTCCGCCACCTCTTGCACGGAGGGCATGGTGATTGGCTGCCCTCCTGCCGCGATCCGCTCCCCTTCCCCGCGCACCACATCCATGGCCACTTCGAGGATTTCGCCCAAGGTTCGCAGCCTCGGCAGCGTCTCCTGGCTGGCCGCCAACCCATAAAACGTCCGATCCCCCGGCCGGAAGTCCTTGCCCCGTGCGATCGCCCGGTTCAGCGCCTCCAGAAAGTGCGCCACATAGAGCCGGAGCCTCGCTTTGGCCGCTTCCACCGAAGCCGTGCCCTCCGTTTGATGCCCTATCAAGGCTTGCCGGCCGCAGACCGCTTGGCGGTAGCGCGGGAGGAGACTGGCCAACCGGTTCCGGGTGCCGGGGCGTAACGCTCGACGCGCCTCGGGACCCAAGGCGTTGAGCTTGCGGTTCGCGGCTTCAAGAGCATCAAGCCGTTCCAGTTCGGTTCGGGGTAGGGCGCGGTGGGGCATTTGGGATGGAGAGATGGAGAGGTCGAGAGGTCGAGAGGTGGAGAGGTGGAGAGGTGGAGAGGTGGAGAGGTGGAGAGGTGGAGAGGTGGAGAGGTGGAGAGGTGGAGAGGTGGAGAGGTGGAGAGGTGGAGAGGTGGAGAGGTGGAGAGG
>CAMCXS010000112.1 GCA_945883495.1 Akkermansia muciniphila | reverse complement strand
GGATTTCAGCGTCTTCGAGGATCTCCAGCACAACGGCAGCCTACCGTGAGGGAAAGCGCAGAGCAAGGCCCCAGTCTCGGGTCAAGTAAGTCACCCAAGCCTAAGGCATGATCGCGGCTTCAGAGAGCCCGCCGATACCGCTCAATGGCATGCTGCCACCAGGGCGCCAAGTCCGCGAACGGAGTGATCCAAATCTTGCGATGAAGCTCGACCATCAATTCCGGATCGGAGGCGATGGCCCGGAGAGATCCGTCATCGACGGATTGGGGACCGTCCGCCATGAGCCGGTCGCAGGTTTCCTTTACTTGGGGCGTCGGTTCGCTGCCTCCGGTAGAATCGTGCTCCATGAGCGAGACGTGGACGGCGTTCACGTAGGGATCGACGATGGCGCGAGTGATGCCTTCCCGGGTGGCGTCGCGTTCAAATCGACCGGCCAACACCGTTTGCTCCTCCTCCATCCGGCGAGCCATCTCCACGTATTCCGTGGGCGGATGCAATTCTTCGGGTGTCAGCAGGACTCGCAAATGGCGCAAAGCCAGGCCAGGTCCTGGGCGGCTCGACCAAACGGAAAGTGGAATGGAAATGAGCGCCGGCCCCATCACCGGGAGCAACCAAAGGGCGAGGATGGGCTTGACCACGAAGGCGAGACTGAGCCAAGCCAACGCAAGCAGGCTTTGGTTTCCATGGGCCGCCGCCGCCTCTTTCCAGCTCGTACCCACGGCGCCGCGCTGTTGGGTGACCCATTCGACTTTCCGGCCGAGGAGCAGCCAAAGGAAAAACTTGCTGTGAAAAAGCATGACGACCGGCGCGGTGAGAGCGGAGTAAATTGTCTCCACCAGCATCCCACCGGTGATGCTGACGAGGCCGCCGAAGGACCGCATCCGCTGCGGAGAGAGCAGACATTGCACAAAAGCGAGAAGCTTGGGCAGGAAGAGAAGAATCAGCGTGGCTCCGAATAGGATGGTGCCCTGCTCGGCCACCGAAAGATGCATGAGCTGGGGAATCGTGCTCTCCGCGGGAATCCACGACAGATTCGTCATCTGCAGATTCACCGCCACCATGGTGCTCATGAAGAGGAACAGGAACCAAAGCGTCGAGGCCAGGTATCCCATGATCCCAAGAAAGAGGTGTAGGCGGCTCATCGAGCGCAATCCGGCGGCAAAGAGCAGCCAGGTGTGTTGGAGATTCCCCTGGAGCCAGCGGCGGTCGCGCTTCGCGTTGTCGATCAAGGATTGCGGCCCCTCTTCGTAGGTGCCGTTCACATCCCAGAGCAGCCAAACTTCCCAATCCACCCGGCGCATCAGAGCGGCTTCGACGAAGTCGTGGCTCAAAATCTTGCCGCCAAACGGCTCGCGCCCGGGAAGGTCAGGCAAGGCGCAGTAATCCATGAAAGGTGCGAGGCGCAAGAGCGCGTTGTGGCCCCAATAGTTCCCATCCGGTCCCTGCCAGAAGTTGAGTCCGGCCGTAAACAGATCCCCGTAGAAGCGAAAGGCGAATTGCTGCACCCGGCCGTAGATCGATTCGCCATTAATGAGGCGCGGCGCGGTCTGCAACAACCCGACGCGAGGGTGTTTCTCCATCAAGGCCGCCATGCGGACGATGTCCGAGCCCGCCATGATGCTGTCCGCGTCCATGACAAGCATGTAGGAATAGCGTCCTCCCCAGGTTTGGCAGAAATCCGCGATGTTCCCCGCCTTGCGGTTCACGTTGTCCTTGCGGCGGCGGTAGAAAATGCGGCCAAAGGCGTGAAACTCCGCGCAAAGCTGCGCCCACGCGAATTCCTCTTTGGCCCAGTTGTCCGGGTTCGTGCTATCGCTCAGAACATAGAAGTCGAAGTCATCGATCCGGCCGGTCTTCTGGACGGAGAGGTAAACGGCGCGGACCCGCTCGTAGATCTCCTCGGGATTCTCGTTGAACACCGGGTAGACGATGGCCGTTCTCGAGAACGGTTTCGTGAGATCCTCCGGCTTCAGGTCCGCCGAAAGGGTGACCTTGGCGCCTCCGAACCGGCCGAAGAAAAAGCCGGCTAAGGCCGTCATCGCGCCAAAGGTCAGCAATCCAAACAGCGCGACGAAGAGAGCCAGCAGCAGCGCCAGCGAACCATTGAAAAAGCCGTAGGTCCGCCAGAGGAGATCCCCCATGAACACCCCAGCAAGCACCGTCAAAACGATGACGGGAACGAACACGATGAAGCGACGCAGCCAAAGCGCACCATAAGGCATTCCCTTGCGCCGAGGGGGCGGAAGGCCGGGCAAAGCTTCGGTGGGGGCGGCGGTTTGGTGCATCGGGGAAGGGTTCAACGCCAAAAGAACAGAAGGAAGATGGTCCCCATGAGGGACAGCACCGTGACGATCACCAGAGCCTTGACAATCGGGGCCCGGTGCAAGCCTTCCCACCAAGCCGATGCCTGCTTCATGATGGGGTTCAGGGAGATCGGCCGGGGCACCATGGTGCGTCGCTGCAAAAGCGGTTCGGCGCGCAGATAGCTCTCTTTCAGGGCATCAGATACCTCTTCCGGCAACGGTGGTTCCGCCAAAATGTACCCCTGGTAGCGGCCCGGGATGTCCGCCAAAAGCAGAGCGAGACGACCTCGCGCCGCCAGACGATTCTCCGGCAACTCGACTCCGGAAGCTCTAGAAAACCAGTCCGCCACCGTGCTGATGGTCTCTTCCATGGCCACGGAAGGCGCCTTCAGCGAGGGATCCTCCATCAGCCGCCGCTCGGCCCGCTCCAAGATGCGGAGGATCAGACGGCTCAATAGAAGCCGGTTCCTCAGTCCTAAGGCCAAGAGATAGCTCTCGACCGTCACGTAGGACTCGTTCCACTCCTCAATCGTGGCGCTCGATTCGTTCACAGAGGGAGCCATCCCGTCCAGGTTTCCGAAACATAGTCCGATCCGCGCCGCAAGGAACAGCGCACCTCCGCGCCGCCAGAAGGATCCCCTTCACCCTCTTTTTGGATCTCAAACGCAACGCGCCAGGTGGCGGAATCCGGATAGCGTTGGACTCGGGCCGGTCCGCTCAGTTTCATCCCTTGCCCGGAAACGGTTACCTCAGCCTCAAGCTTCTCTTCGGGCCCGAGCTCCGCGATCGCAGGCCCCGAGTATTCGAGCACCACGAAGCGTGCCCCTTTGGCCCAATCGTGCGTGCCGCTCCGGGTCGCAACCACCCAACTAGAGGCGCCAGCTGGATTGGGATCGGTGGTCCACTTCTGCTTGTAGGCGATCCGGAATGGCTTGCCGACCTCTGGCCGCTTCGCCGGTTCCCAAGCCGCGACAATGTTGTCGGAAAGCTCGTTGCTCGTCGCGAGTTCCACCAGGCGAATCGTTCCAGCGCCCCAATCGCCCTCCGGCTCAATCCAAAGCCCGGGGCGTTGGTGATAGCCGGCTTCAAGATCTTCGTAGCTTCGGAGACTGCGATCCCGTTGCAGCAACCCAAAACCACGGATCGAATCGAAGGCCAGGGAATACGTGCGGTTCTTCGCGGGATCGTTGCGTAGCGGTCTCCAGACGCACTCGCCCGATCCGGTTTTGATCACCAAGCCATCGGAATCGTGCACTTCCTGGCGATGGTCGTCGAACGGCCGGGTGGTGTTCTCGCCGAACCAGAACATGCTGGTCAACGGAGCCAGCCCGATGTGTTTCACCTCTTTGCGAAAATAGAGAATCGCCTGAACCGACGCGATGGTTTGTTCGCCTGGCTGAATGACAAACTGGTAGGCTCCAGCCACACTTGGGCTGTTGAGCAGAGCGAACATCGTCACGGATGTCGCCCCTGGCTGGGGTTTGCCAACCCAGAAGTGCGTGAACATCGGGAACTCTTCGGTCACTCCGTCGATGCCCGCGTTCAACGCCAAGCCCCGGGCGGAAAGGCCGTAAACTTGCCCTTTGCCAAGCATCCGGAAATAGCTGGACCCGAGGAAGACGGCGATTTCGTCGTAATAATCCGGGCGATTCAAAGGGGAGCTCAGGCGAAGCCCGGCGTAGCCCAATTTTGCGGGCAGCGGCCCATCCAGGCCCGAGCCGGTGTAATCAAACAAGTCGCGGGAAAAGCGAATGTCCTGGCTGTAATCCCCAGAGAATTCATAGATCTCCACCGGCTGCTTGTAGAGATAGCCGACGTGATACAACGCCATGCCGAAGGGCAGCTTCTGTTCCCGCCAAAGTTCCCGGTCCGGGCGGAAGCGAATGTTCCGGTATTGATCGTAGCTGAGACCCCGCAGGGATTCGGGCAGCAAGTGATCGTCCTTGACGACCTCGAACGGCCGCTTCGCAGCCTCCGCCGCGAGGCTCTCGATCAGTTCCAAATTGATTCGTTTCTTCTCAACCTCGCCCGTTGCCGGGATCGCGGAGAAGGCGACCGCCAGCAGCAGCACCGCAAAAATAGGCTTCATGTGTTCCTGGGAGTGCCGAGTGCGTCCATGGGATTCAGGATGCGTTTCGAGCCTTCCAACGAGTCTCCACTTTCCGTAAGGAGGCGAGGGCTGCAACTGAAATCACAAATGTCCCAAAGAACGGCTGAAAGATTGACTTAGAATTCTGCGTTGCGCGGGGTCCGCGGGAACGGAATGACGTCACGGATATTCTCGACGCCGGTCACCATCATGACGAGGCGTTCAAAGCCCAATCCAAAGCCAGCATGGGGCACGGTGCCATAACGCCGCAAATCCGTGTACCACCAGTAGTCCTCCTCACGCAGCCCCTGGGAATGCATCGCCTGCGAGAGCCGGTCGAGCCGCTCCTCGCGCTGACTGCCCCCGATGATTTCGCCGATTCCCGGCACCAGAAGATCCATGGCGGCCACGGTCTTCCCGTCCTCGTTCTGCCGCATGTAAAAGGGTTTGATGCTCGCGGGGTAATCGTAAATCGTCACCGGTCCCCGGCAGTGCTCCTCGCTCAAATAGCGTTCGTGCTCAGTTTGCAGGTGTTGCCCCCAAACCACCGGATACTCAAACGTCTTGCCGGATCTGAGTAGAATCTCCACCGCATCCGTGTAGCTGATCCGAGAGAACGGTCGTCCCGCGATGAGCCGCAGCCGCTCCAGCAAGCCCTGGTCGACGAACTCGTTGCAGAACGCCAAATCCTCCGTGCAGTGATCGAGCGCGTCCCGGATTAGAAACTGAATCAGCGATTCCGCGACCTCCATGTCCCCGGTTAGGTCACAAAACGCCATTTCGGGCTCGATCATCCAGAATTCGGCCGCATGGCGTGCCGTGTTCGAGTTTTCCGCCCGAAAGGTGGGCCCGAAGGTGTAGATATTTGAGAAGGCACAGGCGAAGGTTTCTCCCTCCAGTTGCCCGCTGACCGTCAGGAATGTCCGTTTGCCGAAGAAATCGCGGGTCTCGGCCTCGGGAGCCGTGAATGCCTGCCCTTCCAACGTCGTGACCCGGAACATTTCGCCTGCGCCCTCGCAGTCCGAGGCGGTGATGATTGGCGTATGGACATGGACAAACCCGCGCTCCTGAAAGAAGCGGTGAATCGCAAATGAGAGTCGGCTGCGCACCCGGAACACCGCGCCAAACAGATTCGTCCGCGGTCGTAGATGGGCGATTTCCCGAAGAAACTCGCGTGTATGTCGCTTCTTCTGCAAGGGATACGTCTCCGGGGCCGCGCCTAAAACCGCCAGCGAGCGCACTTGCAGCTCCCAATTTTGTCCCTTGCCCTGCGAGCGGACAACCACGCCGGAGACATCGACCGACGATCCCGTGTGCAGATGAGGCAGGTTCGCCGCGTAGCCTTCAATCGACGCATCATAGATCACTTGAAGACTGGCAAGGCTGGAGCCGTCGTTCACTTCGAGAAACGAGAAGGTCTTGGAATCTCGCCGGGTGCGGACCCAACCCTGAACCCGCACCTCGCCCGGCGGAGTTTCCGCGGCGAGCAACTCTTTGATCCGCATCCGTTGCATGGCGGCAAGTAGCATGGAACGGCGAGGACTCAAGCACGCGCTCACTCCCAAAATGGAAAGCGGGTTGCAAGCCCCTTCTCGCGGACCTACCATCACCCCCGCTCCCGCCCCCTTATGCCGCAACTGGTCTTTCGCTATGACGATGGAGGAGTGGAGAGCTTCTCCCTGGAGGCTGATGTCATCGGCGTCGGCAGATTGAGTGACAATTCCATCGTCATCGACAACGATTACATTTCCGGCCATCACGCCCGATTGTTGCGCGAGCATGGAGGCGGCTACCGCATCTTCGATCTCAACTCGAACAACGGCACCTATGTCAACGACCGGCTGATCAAGGAGCACCCGCTGCAACACGGCGAAACCATTCGATTCGGCGTGTTTGAAGTCCAGTATTGGCACATTCCGGAATCGGTGCAGCCGGCTCCCGTGCCCCCGTCGGCGCCGGAGCCAGAACCATCGCCAGCCATCGCGGAAGCCGAGGCGGAATTGCTTCGCTTGGAAGCACGCCGCGCCGAACTGCAAATTCTCCTGGTCCAGGAACATCGCAAGTTTGAGGAGCTTAAGGATCGCGCCGTTCCTGATTTGGAAAGTCAGATCAACGCGTTGAAAGCCGAGATCGACCAGCTCCGCCGCCAGCGCGACGAAGCAAGATCGGAACTCGACATCCTTCAACTGCGCCTTCAGGAGGTCAGAGATGGGCTGGGAGCCGCCACACGCGATCTGGAAGGGAAACGCGCCGCGCTCAGCACTACCGTAAACGAATTGATGGCGGCGGAGACTTCCCGGGACGAGGCGAAGCGCGAACACGAGGAGCTCCGGTCCCTGCAAGATCGCGCCGCAAGCGCCCTCGACGCCATACAACAAGAGCGCGACCAGCTCGTGGTCAAGAACAAGGCGATTGTCGCGGCGGTAGCCGAAGCCGAAGCAAACCTCAGCTCCCTCCGGCAACGGATTGAATCCGAAACAGCAGTCCGCACCGAGTTGGAACGCGAAAATGAAGATCTCCGCCAACGATCGACGCTGGCACGGGACCGCCTGCAAATGGCCGAAGCCCGCGTCCTTGGCAAGATCAGGGATTGGAACGAGTTCGAGACGAACCAGCTCACGCTAATCGTCGAACGCAAGGCAAAGCTCGAAGAGCAATGCACATCGGCTGAAGCTCGATTGAGCAAGGCTCGGGACGAGCTGGCTGACCTGCGTGACCGGATGCGATCGGAGACGGACGGTTCCAGCGCCGCTCTGCAAGACCTGCGGCTCAACCACTACGAGCCCACCAAGGAGCTCCATGAAGAGCTCACCTTGCGCAACGAAGAACTGGCCAACGAGATCGCACGGAAAGAACAAAAACTGCGGCAACTCGAGATCGCCATCCGCGAAAGCCGGGAGACGGAACAGATCGTCAGTTCAACCCTGGAGCAAAAAGGACAGGTTTTGGAGAACCTCGAACAGCGGATTGGCGAGGAAGTCTCGCGCATTGCCGCCAGCGTGATCAGCTTACAACGTCCGGCCACCGCCGGCAAACCGCCCCGGCTGGCCGACCTTGGAGAAGTCTTCGTGCCTTCCTCCGCGCCTCCACCGGTGAACGCAATCTCTTCGAACGCCGGGCGCAACGGCTCGGGGCGCACGAGTCTGATCGTTTTCGATCCCAATGCCCAAGCGCGTTCGATCGACTTCACCGGGAAAGTCGAGTTGGAGATCGAAGAAGCGCCTTTGCCGGTCGGCTTCATGGGTTTGGCGGCAGCCACCCGTGGTGCATTTTTTACCTCGCTGGCCCGGACGGTGGAAGCGAATCGGCCGGTTCTCTTGGTAACCGGCGACGACTTGCAAGAGACGCACTCGAATCTCAAGAAGCTGCGAGCCGCGTTGCCGTCGCAAATCATTCTTCTAGGATGGCGTGCCGCGACGTTCGTAAAGGTCACCGAGTGCCTCCACGCAGGAACGAACTTTCAGGATCTTCTCGCCATGCTCGCCATTTCCGATGGCAGCCTCACGACGGATCCCTACATGAACACGTTTTTTGAATCGCTGAACCAAGCCAAGCGGTTCTTGTATCTCCCGCCGGCGCTGCCTTGGAATCCCAAACTTCGTCCTGCTCACGGCACGCGTTCAGGGATCTACGTGGATATCACCGCGTTTCAGCCGGAGGCCCCATCCACGAGCGTCTTCATCGCGGATCTCAAAGGCATCGTGGAGTCCACCCGTCAGCTGTTGACCATTCCAGAGGTCTCTCGCGCCCGGGCCCGCCGCCTCCAGGAGCGTTTGGAGTTGGGGGCCGATTGGACCCGCGTGATTCCCGTGCCGGAGTATCGCGAGCTTCTGACTACCCTCGGCAAGCATTTGGCGATTGCCAGTTTTGAGGAAACCGGGTTCGATCATCCGCTGCTGCGAGATGCGTTGCTCACGGGGACGGTGTTGCTCGCGCCTGGCGGCCCCGCCTATCACACGTTTTTTCCCAAACTCGCCCAATCTGCCGTCGGCCGGACCTACGCCGATCCAGCCCTCGTCGCTAAGCTCTTCGACTCCGCCGAAGGCTACGACGAGACCATGCAAGGCGCCGAGAAGGCATTGATCGAGGGACACTCATACCAGGCGGCGTGCCGCCAAATCGACACGTTTATGAGTTCGCTTCGCCGTTGAGCAGATCCACATGCTGGACGGCAGCGGGCCGACCGAGATTCGGCAGAAGCAGCGGCATGAGGCGGGTCACGTGATCGAGATCGCCGGTGGTTTCGATCGTCAAAGCGGGCGAACGATCGCCGTTGGGGAAGGTCAGGGCATCGGTGCCCAGCAAGCGGATCACTCTTCGAGTCACCGCGCATCCTGTATCGACAATCGAGACCCCGGACGGCACCAAGGCTTCCATCACGGGACGAAGAAATGGATAATGCGTGCAGCCCAAGACCAGGACATCGGCGCCTTGATCCAGCAACGGCATGACCTCAGCGCGAATAGCCGTCTCCGCCTCCGGGCCGTCCAGAACACCGCCCTCAACAAGCTCGACAAAACGCGGGCATGGCCTCGTGATCACACGAACGCCGTTGGCATGAGCGGTGATGAGCCGGTGAAACTTTTCGCCGGCGATCGAGGCTTCCGTGGCGAGCACACCCACGATGCCGGTCTCGGTCATTTCCGCAGCTGGTTTCACGGCCGGCTCCATGCCCACAAAGGGAAGTGGATAGGTGGCTCTGAGCATCTCCACGCCGTGAATGGTGGCCGAGTTGCAGGCGACGACGATGATTCCACAACCTTTCTCGATGAGGTAATCGGCAATCCGGAGGACCCGCGCCCGGATGTCTCTCGGAGGTTTGTTGCCGTAGGGGCACCAAGCATTGTCGGCCACGTAATGCACCGGATGACCGGGCAAGGCTTTGACAATTTCACGCAGAACCGAAAAGCCGCCCACACCGGAGTCGAGCATGCCAATCTTGATCGGAGACTCCATTTCTGTGGCCAGACGCACCGTGCGGCAGCGGTTGCGGGATGTCAATGCGCTACGAGTGCGCCCTGCTGAGGGAAGGATAGCGCGCCGAAAGACGAGAACGGGGCACCGCATGTCAGGCACACGGTTGCCCCTCTCTATGTTCGCCGGATCAGCGGATCATCGGGAGCAAGTTCGACTTGCACCACTCGCCGTTTTGGAGCGTCACGCCATCGGGGTCGCCCACGGCTTCGTGTGCCTCATCTTCGCAGACGATCCAGCCATTGTAATTCCGGGTGACGAGCCACTCGGTGATAGCGTGGAAATCGATCCGGCCGGTGCCCATCTTGGCCCACGGCTCGGCGCCCATGGCCATGCCGCTGAAATCCTTGTAGTGGATGTGGTCCACGAGATGGCCCCACTTGGTCATCGTGGCGATCACGTCCATGCCGCCGCGGGCGATGTGGCCCACGTCGGGCGTCCAACCGGTCACCGTCGGATCCAGGCTGTTGAGGACGACGTCATAATCTTCCGGGGTGCGGACGATCGAGGACGGCGGGCTGTTCGGGTGGAAGGTGGCGTGGAGGCCGGCGTCCTTGGCGCGCTTGCTGACGCGATTGACGTTCTTGGCCAAGTTGAGGCGGCGCTCCTGAAGGTTATGGCGTCCCCCAGGAAGCGGAACAGTTCCCAACTTGGCGCCGGGGAATAGTTTCAAAGTGGCGATGGCGTAATCGGCAGCGGCCTTTTCTTCAGGAGTTTCGGTTTCGGCGTCCCAAGAGCAAACCAGGGCAAGGCCGACCAGTTCCATTTCGTTGGCTTCGAGGGTGTCTTTGAGCCGAGCGGGATCCTTGAACTCGCCGAGCCAGTAGTCCGGGAAGGGCGTGAGAACCATTGGTTCGATCCCCTTGAAGCCCGCCATGGAGGCGATGCGGATCATGTGATCGAGCTTGTTGCTGTAGGCAGCGCCGGTTCCCTGCATGAACCAGGTGTAGACTTGCGAGCCGAATTTGATGTTAGCCATGGGTAAGGGAATGGAATTGTGGAGTTTTGGGGTGATGGATTAGTGAGCGAGGAGCCACTGGTGGACTCGGGGATTGAAGTCGGCCATGACCTCCCAGTGGAAGGCGTGACCGGCGTTGTCGTAGAAATGGCGCTCACTGCCGGGGATTCCGTTGGCGACTTCCTCCGCCATCCAGAGCGGCGTGAAGATGTCGGCTTTGCCGCCAATGACGAGAGTTGGGCACTTGATTTGGCCGAGCTGCGCGAAGGTGTTGTGGTTCACGCACGCGGCAGCCTGGGCTTCCAAGCCGTGCAGAGGCTGCGGCACCGGGTTGAGGTAGAAATCAGCCCGGCCTTGGACCAGGGATTGGTAGGCCTCGTCGTTGTCCCAGAACGGTTTCGTGAAGATCAAGAGCTGAATCCACTCCAGGAACTCGGAGGGGGCAAGGTGCGCCTTGCAGGCCTTCATGTGCTCGAAAATGGATCGGCCGTAGCGGTCGCAACGTGCCCAGGGACACATCTGGACCATGCTGATGACCTTGGACGGGTGACGCAGCGCCAGTTGCTGGGCGATGATCGCGCCCATGGACACGCCCACGACGCGAGCACGGGAAATGCCGAGCGCGTCCATCAAACCCGCGTAATCGTCCGCCATCATTTCGCTGCTGTAGGGGCCGGCCGGTTTGTCGGTGAGACCGACGCCGCGGTTATCGGCCATGATGCAGCGGAAGCTCTGTTTCCAATCCTCTTTGTGCGCTTCCCAGACTTCACCGCGAGCGGTGATTCCCATGATCAAGATCAGCGGATCTCCGCTTCCCGCTTCATCATAGTACATCTGGATTCCGTTTGTCTGGACGTGGGGCATGGGCGTTTGGGGTAAAGTTTTCCTGGCGCAGTCCTTAGCGCAAACGGCCCGTCCGTCCAACTACAAAGCGCGGGAAATGCGACGACACCGGGTTTGCCTCCACTCCCAGCCTGTGTTACGGCCCATCTCATGAAGCAAGCGTTGGCAAAACTCTTCGGGCCGGATGGCAGAACGGTGATTCTTCCGATTGATCACGGCACGGCGATCCCGGTGCCTGGATTGGAAAGGCCGGCGGAGCTAATCTCGGCGATTGCTCCGCACATCGATGGCTTCGTCGTCAATCTCGGCGTGGCCCGCGCCTGCCAGGAAGCTCTCTCCCAGACCGCCATTTGCCTGCGCACGGACGTTTACAAACCCGATCTCCCGGAAGGCAGCGTCAAACTATTCGGCGCGGACGATGCCCAGGAAGTGGGCGCCGCTGCCATGATGCACATGCTCTATCCAGGGCACGCCGACGAATCCCGCATTCTGGCCGAGTGCAGCGAAACGATTCGTGAGGGCATTTTCGCTGGCATCCCGACCATCGTCGAGGCGCTTCCTGTTGGTCTCGGCCTGCCATCCGCTTACACGGTGGACGCCGTACGTTTCGCCGTGCGCCAAGCTGCGGAGCTCGGTGCCGCCGTCGTGAAGACCGCATTCCCCTCCGGAGCCACTGCCGCCGATTTCCGATCCGTGATCCAGGGCTGTTTCGTCCCGGTCATCGTCCTCGGTGGCGCCGCGCTCGGCGATGATCGCGCGCTGCTGTCGATGGTGCGGAACGCTCTCGACGCCGGGGCCGTGGGAATCGCCATCGGCCGCAACGTCTGGCAACACCCAGAACCCGCCCGCATCAGCCGGCAACTCCATGCCTTGGTGCATCGGGACCTCTCGGTGGACGATGCTTTGGCCCAAGGCTGATCCGAGAAATGAAAAAGGCGCCGGATGCAAGCCATCGCACCCGGCGCCTATCAACAACCCAACAACAAACTTTCAGGGGAAGAATGCGCGGTTCACGCCGAGCGGCGGAAACCGTGGCGCGTCACGACCTCGGGCTCCAGGTAGTCGGCGGCTTCTTCGATCTGGCGGTCGAACTCTCTCCACCAGCGACGCATGTAGCGGCCCAGATCTCCGGGAAGCTCTTCGGGTTCCACAGCAAGAGCTTCGACCAAGGAAATGTCTTCACTCTCCAAAAGCTGGCGAGCGGCATCGGTGATCCGGGGCACTTCCATCATCACGGCTCCAAGGGAATCAACGGCGCGGCAGGCGCGGCTGTCGTCCCAGGATTCCAGGCTGGAAGCAAACTCATCCTTCGGAATCCGCGGAATCACGTAATAGGCTTTGTCGCCCAAGGTGCGGCAAATTTCGAGGATGCATTCGTTGCAATCCGCTTCGTCGACTTGCGGGGCGACGATGGTGACTTCGATGTCCAGTTCGCCCAGTTCGAGATCCATATCGATGCTCTCATGCAACTCCATGAGCGCTTCGGCGTATCCTGTTTGCACGTCACACACGATGACGTCGTTTTTCTTGGTCCAGCCGAGGAGACGCTTGATGTTGTTCTCGTCCAAGATGTTCCAGGTGCCGTTGTATTTTGCGTTGCGGTCCCGGTCATCGTTATCACCCACGACGGCCACGAGGGCCGTGCGATGCCCTTGGCGACGCAAGTGGGTGGAGAGAGCGGTGGCGAAGCTGGTCTTGCCAACTTCTTGGTGGTCGTTCATGACAAAGAGGATGCGTTTCATTGGGAACTGTTGATACCTGGATATTACGGACGATTTAAATTTACGCAACCGCTTTATTATGAATTTTACGGTATTTAAAATATGATTACTTCCCTGCCTGTTCCGGATCCTGTTGCCGAGCGCATCGATGTCTGGCTCTGGGCGGTTCGCCTCTTTAAAACCAGGTCGCTGGCCGCTGGTGCGTGCCGCAAAGGCCAAGTGAAGATCGCCGGTCAAGCGGTGAAACCGTCACGACTTGTTCGGCCGGGCGACCGGATTGAAATTGAGCAGCCGTTCCTCACCGTGGTGCTGGAGATGAAGGCCCCGCTCAAACATCGCGTAGGCGCGAAACTCGTCGGCGACTTCTGCATGGACCACACGCCGACGGAAGCGATCGCGTTGGCCAATGAAATGCGGGCCGCCGTCCGGGCCGCCCCACGTCGGGATCCGGGAATGGGACGCCCCACGAAAAAAGAGCGGCGGGAATTGGATCAGCTGGAAGGCGGCGGCTACTCGAAGCCCGAGTAGCGGGAGTCCGGAGTGCTCAGTTGCTCGGGGTGGCGCTGCTGAGGTATTGCAGCTGAAGCTCCACCGCGCGGGTGAAGGTGTTGCTCGCCTGCTCGAGCCCAAGGCGGGTCTCGACTTGGGCCAAACTGGCGTGTAGGAGGGCGATCATCCACTCCCGTTCACCCGGACAAGCCTCAAGGCGTTGAATCGCGGCGACGAGCCATTCGCGCGCCGCATCATCTTCGCCGTGTTGGGCGTAAAGCGTGCCGAGGATGGCTTCGAGGTGTGCCATATCGTCCTGTCGGTCCGCTTCTTCGGCGATGCGGTATGCTTCCAGAAGATGATTGGCGGCGGCGTTGCAAGATCCCTGGCGGTGGGTGATGCAGGCCAGCATTTGGAGAAGCGCCATTTTCTCGCCGGGCTGAGGACCCGATTCCCCTTCCAAAAGGCCGATTCCTTCTAGAATGACCTGAATGGCGTCCCCGTAGTGGCCGCTGGCGCTGTAAACCTTGGCGAGCTCCCGGTAGAGCCGGCAAAGCCGTGGCGCATCCATTTCGTCCTGCTCGCAAAGATTGATCGCCTCCACCAGGTTCGCCTCCGCGGACGCCATGTCGCCTAAGCTTCCGGCCAATGCGGCACGGGCCCGCAGCAGATCGATGTGCTGCGGGATCAAAGACGCCCTCATTCCAGATTGCAGCAGCATGGCGGCTCGATTGAGAACATCTAGAGCCAGCTCGAACCGCTGTCCCCGCCGCAAGGCATCGGCCTGGCAAAGGTGCAGCTCAAAAATCGACGCCATTGGCATTTCGGAACCTTGGCTCAAGCGAATCGCCCGCTCGAAAAGCTCCGCGGCGGTTTCAAAATCTCCATGCCTCGCGGCGCGTGCGGCTTGCTGCCGGCATTCCGCGAGCGACTGATCGCGCCGCTGCGGGGAAGGGGAGCTAGCGGTCACAGTTGATTTGACCGGGGCGGGCTTCGGCAGAGTCCGCAAGCGTTCCGCATCCTCCAGGAGGATCTTTTCAAAGATCTGGGTGCGGTGACGGCGTTCCATGGCAGCGGCAAAAGTAGTCATGATCAACAGCGGCAGACGATCCGGGGTTGCATGGCGTTGGTAAGACAGAGCAAAGAAGCGAATCCTTCAGCTCTGTCGAGAGAACAACGCAGCGGAGCGTGCAGCTGGATCTAAAGTATCTAATACCTGTAAACAATCAAGAAGTTTCCCATATGGAAGATATGGAACCATATGTAAATTCAATTACTTGGCCCTCTGATAACTTCGGACAACACACGTAATGTATAGTCGGGGGGTGTTGGTGCCGGTTCAGTATGGGGATTCAACCAGCGTAATTGCGATCATCGGTCCCCGCCGTAATCCTTCCACTGCACCTGGAGTCCCAGAAAGTCTTCCAGCTCCGGCGCCGCTGACTCCAGCCATTCCGCGAATTCTTCCCGGAACGGTCGTGAGATCAACACGGGGAGTTCGGAGCCGTCATCCAAGACCAACTCCAGCCCCGCGGCGCCAGGTCCGGCGTCGGGACGGAGGACGATGGCGTGGATCCGAATGATCCGGGCGTCGGGCCAAGCGGTTCGGCCGAGACGATGGAAGATTCCCGTAACCCCGGCGGACGGGTTGCTCCAGAAGATCAGGGAGGATGGATCACTCGCAGACTCCAGCGCCACGGCCATCGGCAATTCGTGAGGCGTGGGCACGGCGTCTTCCAGCCGCACGGAGAGCCCATCCGGTGGCGTGAGCCGCAGCGTCTGGATCATCGGCCAGCGAAGCGGGCGTCCAACTGCGCGGCTACGGCGTGAAATACCGAGCTGGAAGGGGATTCGGCCGAAGCCCGCAAGGCGATTGGCGTTCCCTGGTCACCGCCTTCACGAGTGGCGATCTCGATCGGAACTTCCCCCAGGAGCGGCACGCCCAAGCGTTTCGCCTCCGTGGCGCCACCTCCCGAGCCGAAGATCGCGTAGCGGTTCCCGTCGTTGGGACAGAGGAAGTAGCTCATGTTCTCGACGATGCCGAGGACCGGAACATTGACCTTGGCGAACATGCTGGCGGCCTTGCGTGCGTCGATGAGGGCGACTTCCTGCGGCGTGGTCACAAGCACGGCACCGTCCAGGGCCACGGTTTGCACGATTGTCAGTTGGATGTCCCCGGTGCCCGGAGGCAAATCGAGAATCAGGTAGTCGAGATTGTCCCAAGCAACTTGGCGGAGCAGTTGCTGAATGTAACGGGTCGCCAGCGGGCCACGGACGATCACGGCCGAGTCGTCTTGCACCAGAAGCCCCATCGACATGAGTTGGATTCCGTGCCTCCGCACCGGAATGATGCGGTCTTCCTGATCGGCCCGAGGCTCCTCGTCGGTTCCAAACATCAGGGCCATGCTGGGTCCGTAGAGATCGCAGTCGCACAGGCCGACCCGGCGGCCGGTGGCGGCCAAAGCGACCGCGAGATTCGCCGAAACCGTGGATTTGCCGACGCCTCCTTTGCCGCTGGCCACGGCGATGACGTGCTTCACGCCGGGGATCCGGCTGGCGAGAGCTTCCCCGCCTCCCTTGGGAGCGCCTGGCGGTTCCTTAAGGTCGAATTCGATCCGCACCTCGCGAACGCCGGGAAGTTTCTCCAGAACGGCGCGAGCTTCCCGATAGATTTGCTCCGGCACCTTGGGATCGCGGGTCGCGAAGGACATGATGACCTCGACGACGCCTCCTTCGACTTTGACCGTCTTGACCAACCCAAACGAAACAATGTCCCGGGAAAATCCGGGATACTTCACCGTAGCTAGCGCGCCGCGCACGCTGGACTCATCCGCCATACTCTCTCCTTACGGAGAAAGCGGACGGAGGAAACCGGAAACTGGCGCCTAATAGCTCTTCCGGAGATGGCTCGGCAAAATATCGAGCTCTTCCCGATACTTCGCTACGGTGCGCCGCGCGATGGTCACCCCTTGCTCGCCGAGTTTCGCGACGATCGCTTGGTCACTCAGCGGTTTCTTTGGGTTCTCCGCTGACACGATTTCCGCGATGGCCGCTTTCACGCTGGTGTTGGCCACGTCATCGCCGCTGTCGGTGCGATACCCGGTAGTGAAGAAAAACCGCATTTCGTAAACGCCTTGCGGAGTCGAGACGTACTTCCCGGCGATGGCGCGGCTCACGGTGGTTTCGTGGACGCCGACGTCATCGGCCACCTGGGCCATGGTGAGCGGCTTGAGCTCGGAGCGCCCGCGGCGCAAGAATCCTTCCTGGCGACGCACGATTTGCTCGGCGATGGAGCGGATCGTCTCTTGCCGTTGGGCGATGCTGTCGATCAGCGTGCGGCCGCTTCGGATTTTCTCCTTGATATAATCCCGGACCTCGCGGCGGTCGCCTTGGGCGGCCATCAGGTCTTTGTAGGCATTGCTGATGCGGAGACGCGGCACTTGGTCGTTGTTGAGCCGGACCGCAAATCCGCCATCATCGTTCGCCTCCATGAAGACGTCCGGGGTGACGTAGCTGTTGCTGCCGGACTCAAACATCCGGCCGGGTTTTGGGTCCAGCGTGGCGATGAAGGACGCCGCTTCTGCAATCTGCTCGGTGCTGACCCCGAGCTTGCGGGCAAGCTGCGGATAGCGGCGATGTGCCAAATCGTCGAGATGAAAGGCCACGATCCGGTATTCCAGGCCGCGTTGTTTCCCGGCGCGCTCCAATTGGATCAAGAGGCACTCAGCCAAACTCGCAGCGCAAACGCCCGGAGGATCAAAGGACTGAACCAGCGACTTGGCACGCTCCAGGTCTTCCATGCGGAGTCCGTGGGCCAAACAGATGTCATCGAGCGAGGTCTGCAAAAAGCCATTCTCGTCCAGGTTCCCGATAAGGAGTTCCGCGAGATCTTGGTGCGCGGGATCCACCCCCTCGGTCCGCAGTTGATCCAAAAGAAATTCCTGAAGCGTCAAGGGCCGCACCAGGGAGTCCAGCATGAACTGGCGCTTGTCCTCATCGGCGGAGCAGCGGGGCGTTGTTTGGCGTGACTGACTCAGGTAATCGCGCCACTCGTCGTCCATTTGAGAGAGACGAGAAAACTCCTCACCGAATCCGTCATCCTCCTGGATGTCCTGATCCTCGATGGAAATCTCCATGGTCTCGTCCTCAAGGACTGGATTTTCAGCCAGTTCCTGTTGCACGAGCGTTCGCAATTCGAGCGTGGCAGCCTGCAGGATCTGCAAGCTCTGCTGCATTTGGGGAGCGAGCTTCTGTGTTTGGCGCAGCTCGCCGCGTTGGCTAAGTCCGGCGTGTGCCATGGAGAATCAATACGCTTTGATTCTCTATAGGCTAGCAGTAATCGGGCCAAAGTGAAAAATCGCCCGAAAATTCAAGAGTCACTTCACGCGCAAGGCTTCGATCCTCTGCAGGACTGGAGGGTCCGGGATAGGGCCGCCCGGCCCGAAGGCCGGACGACGCCCCCCACAGAACCGGACGAGCACGATTAGCGCATCCGGTTCCTCGGGTTGTGGATTCGTTACATTACTGAGTGCACCACACGTGCCGGGGTCAGAGGAAATGCCCGA
>CAMCXS010000111.1 GCA_945883495.1 Akkermansia muciniphila | reverse complement strand
TTGCTGCCCTCCTGAACGGAAGAGCCCTGGCCGCAGACGATCACCCCCAGCTTCTTCACCAGCATGTGGCCAAGGTGCTCACGAATCATCGGATGATCATCGATGATCACGACCTTGTGCCCCCGGCGTCGGCCGCTGGGACGTTTCGTCTTCACTGCTGGCTTAAAGGGTTTTGCGGCGATCATGAGGCTTTTATTTGTATCCGATTGAGACAAAATGCAACACGCGCACAGCAAGGCTCGGGCCAAGGAGAACAAAACCCTTCTCTTGTCTCGGAGCCCGTCCTCACCTATCGGAGCGCTCTCATGCGTCTCCGCGGCCACAGTGGCTGGATTTCGGTCTGCTTTTTCCTCTTCGCCGCCACTCCGGGCTGCTGGCTCCCCGTGCTCGCGAACGTCCTCAAGGGACGCGACTGGGGACATTTGGTCACATGGGCTTACCTAATTCCCCCGTTGGCCGGCGTTCTTTCCCCCCTTGTCATCGCCGCCCGCGCCGATCAAAAAGTGCCTGCGGAGCGGCTTCTTTTTTGGCTCAACTTGGCCGGAATGCCATTCCTCTGGTTCGCGTTTGAGGAGCTGGAGCGAGGCACCCGGCCCCACGCTTTCTTGCTCCACTTCACGATTTCCTCCCTGCTCACGGCGCCGATTTGGCCGCTGTTCAACACGGTCGCCCTCACGAGCCTGCGTGACAAAGAACACCGCTTCGGCTTCTACCGTGTTTGGGCGACGATTGGCTGGATCATCGCGGGCTGGAGCATCAGTGCCCTGGGTGCGGATTCCTCCCCGCTGGCCGGCAAGATCTCCGTCGGCATTCGCCTCATCGCGACCGGCGCTTGCCTTCTTCTCCCCCACACCCCGCCCCGCTCGCGTCCGGCGAAGAATTGGCGGGAGTTACTCGGTCTCTCCTCGTTGGCACTGCTTCGTCAGCGCGATATCGCGGTGTTCATGCTCTCCACGTTCCTGTTCTCCATCCCGCTCGCCGCATTTTACATGCACAGCTCGTTGCAATTGGAAGCCCTCCACTATCACCACGTGGCCGCCGGGATGACCCTGGGGCAAGTGAGTGAAGTCGCCGCCATGCTCTTGCTTGGATTAATGCTGCGCCGCTGGAGAATCAAGTGGCTCTTCCTCTTCGCAATGACCTGCGGCTTGCTCCGCTACCTAGCCTACATCCTCGGCGCCAGTAGCAACTCCTTCGCTTGGGTGCTCTTCGGCATCAGCTTCCACGGTCTGTGCTGGACCTTCTTTTTCGAGGCGGGTCGTCTCTTCCTCGATCGCCGGGTCGAACCCGAATTCCGTTCCCAAGCCCAAGCGCTCCTCAGCTTGATCTCAACGGGAGCTGGCGGAGTGATCGGCACCATCGCAGTTGGCTGGCTCCACACGTCCATGGTCGTGGAAAATCATGGTTCCTGGAGCAGCTACTGGCTGGCCCTCAGTACGATGTGCGCCGGATGCATTGCCCTTTTCGCGTTCGGCTACAAGGGAGGCCAAGGCCCCCAATCCGTGATTTGGCGAATCTAGAACCACAACACCCACCTTTTTGGCAGGGCTGCGTCTTTCGGTCGGCCCGCTTCGCCGCCACTTGACAGCCCCTTCCTCCTCCCGCATTGGCTGCGGCGTCCCATGATCACCTACAATCCCAAAGACTGGGGCCACCTCATCTTCGCCTTTCACCGAAGCGATACCTTCCGGGCTCTTCTGCCCGGGATGCTGGCGCTCGGCGTGTACACCGCTCTTTTGGCTTGGCTGGAGAATGATGTCCTGCATCTCACCTCGAAAAACTCGACGCTGGTCCACTCATTGGTGGGCTTCGTGCTCTCGATGATGCTGATATTCCGCACCAACACGGCGTATGACCGCTGGTGGGAAGGACGCAGGCTTTGGGGTAGCTTCGTGAACAATTCCCGCAACTTGGCCTTCAAGTTGAACGCATTTCTCCCCGAATCAGCTGGGAGCGAAAGGACGCTATTCCGCACCTTGATTCATAACTTCGTGATTGCTGCCAAAGAACACCTGCGGGATGGAGTCGATATCCATCACCTCAGCTCAGTCGGCCCTTACGACACGACGTTTTACGCAAAACACAGTCATGTTCCCAATCAGGTCGCGAAGGCACTATTTGGCGAAATCAACCGGCTCTATGCTTCTGGCTGCATTTCCGGGGATCAACTCATCCTCCTCAACGCGGAGCTGCAATCTTTCGCGGAAAACCTCGGTGCCTGCGAGCGGATCAAAAAAACGCCGATCCCTTATGCCTATAGCCTTTTCTTAAAGAAGATCATCTTCCTCTATGTCTTCACGATGCCGATCGGTTTTGTGCTCGACTTTAGCTACTGGGCCATCCCTGCGGTGGCTCTGGTGTTCTATGCCTTCGCGAGTATTGAGTTAATCGCCGAAGAAATCGAAGATCCATTCGGAACCCATGCCAATGACTTGCCAACGGACGCCATCGTGGAGACGATCCGTGGAAATCTGGCGGAGATTTTGTGATCCCACCTCCGGGCTCAGTTCGGCCCCACCGTGAGAGATCCCGGACCGTTGAAGGAAAGGTCGTCAATGTTCTCCGCGCCCGAACCGGTAGCCCCCCACGTGCCAGGCGCTCGTGGAAGACCTCCGACAACGAGTTTCGACACACGGGAGGCTCCAGTGAGATTGACCTTGCCGCCCGTGATCTGAAGTGTTCCACCCGGTGGGAGAGCCGCGCCGGAAACCGAAAGGACGCCCGCGCGGACCGTGGTCTCGCCCTTGTAGCTATTCTTGCCAGCAAGGGAAAGCGTGCCGTTGCCGAGCTTGTCTAAACCGCCGATCCCTGACAGATCGCGAGTGATCACAGTGCTGTGGCCATTGGTATCGATTTTGGCACCTCCCTGATTCAAGGTGACGGTGATGCCTGGACCAAAAAGATCCTTGGTCACATCGCCCGTGCCGCGATCAATCTTCAGCAAACCTCCGTTAAAGTTGAATTTGGCCGATCCATTTGACGTGGGCACGTTGCGGGTGAAGCGCCGAGCGGTGGAGATTGTGCCGCCCGAGTTGAGATTCACGGTGCCTTGGCCCCCGCCATTGACTTGATCGCTCCCGCAGTTGCTGATTGTGACGGATTGGGTGTCGTTGCCGGCCTTGATCGTGAGCGTGCCGTTGTTTACGTCAATCACGCCCGTGCCGCCGATGTCGCCAACCTTCAGGGTGGCATCGTTCCCAATCGTCAGATTCCCGGCGCTGTTGGGGTGACCGAGTTCAACGCGGCCATTGCTCCGGCCCTGGGTGCCATTGGAGCCAGAGTAACCAATGTAAAAAGCTCCCTTATCCTGATTCCACGTGGCCTTGTTTTGGATAGTCAGGACGCCAAATTGGCCCCCGCCCCCTCCGCCAATGCGGATCTGATCCACGGAGACCTTTTGGTTCTGATTGACGCGGACGAACGTAGAAACCGTGCCGTTTACCGGCGCTTTGGAGGGATTCGCATGGAAACCGATATACCAGCGCACGGTAACGATGTCTGGTGCATGTACTTCATACACCATGCCCCGGCTGGCAGAGGGATTGGCTCCCAAATTGATACGAGAACCGACCGATTTGCGGAAATTCACCGTACCTCCATCGCCCCAAAAGATGATTTCATCAGAAACGGCCCCGTCGAAGCCTCCGATGCGGGATTGAAGATTAAGAATGGTATCGTTGACGGTGATGGTGCCGCTGATATCCTCGGACCCGGTCGTATCACCGTCGGTGATGTTGAGCTGAGGCTCCTTGAAGAACCCATCCGCGATGGTCCACGAGGGGCTGGCGCTAGAAAAGATCATCCTCTTGATCTGCCGGTGGCCGTCCAGGGTCACCGTGACCGGTTCGGACCTAGGAGCCGCGGTGAACTGGACTTCCTCGTTGGCTTCCGGCACTCCTTCTCCTGACCATGAGGCATCATCCCCCCAAGAGGAGGTCAGGCTCGCCGCTTCCCAGGAGAACGGCCCCCGCCGCAAATCGGAGAAGTAGGCCTTGAGGAGCCAATCCTCAACCCGGATGACGTCCTTGGTTCCCAGCTCCCTGTTGAAAACCACGGTTTCGGCCAAATCCATCGTGCCCACCGGTGTGGCGCCGCCTTCCAGCTTCTGCCCAAGACGCATCTGACTGACCACCTCCAATCCGCTTGCTTCAAACTTCGTCTCCCTCATCTGCCGCGGCAGGCCATTCACGGGCCGGACGGCGAGCCGGTAAACCCCATTGCCCTGTTTGGGATTCCACGTCACCGACACAAGGACGAACGAGTTGACTGGCCCACTGACCCGCTGAGATGACGTCCCAGGGGACAACAGGGACTCAAATGAGCCATCCGAGTGAGCGCGCACCACGAGCCACGTCTTGCCGCTCTTCGGATTCGTGAGCTCCAATGTCTTCAGCGTCTTGCCAGGCTCCACGCGGCAGCGCACCAATTGAACAATGCTCATCGCCGGATACTCCTCCGTCAGGTCCAATGGATACTGCTTTTGCTCAGGATCTCCCGCTCCCTCTAGGTAAGCTCCGGGACCGAAGGAAAGAAATCGCAGTTGGCCACGATCTGGAGTCACCCGGATGTCCTTGACCACCGGTTTGAGCCGTGAGTCATCGGGGGCTTTGAGCGCTGTAGTCCCTGCCACGGGCGAAAAATCCCCCCAGACATCGACAGCCTCACCGACCATTGCGTCCTGGAGCGAATCCTCCGAAGGGAAACGGAAGACGTCGTAACCGGCAGAATGTTGGGTGACAAGAATAGATGTAATCGGCGCCGCCCCAGCAAACGCAACCGCCTCGTGGGGTGGGTCCAAAACCGGCCGATTGTCGCTGCGCTGCAGCAAAAACCACCCCCCTCCGGCAACCAGAGCCAAGATTTCAAGAGAAACAAGTGCGTACCCGGCCTTGGCGGCCATCCCGGATTGAGTCTGCATAGCGCCTTCGGGTCAAATTAGGAGATTCGTGCCACCGGGGTCAAGCGTGCGATGTCAATCTCCTGAGAATGGCGATTCCGCCCGGCGCCCGCATATTCTTCGCAAGCACCGATGGCTCCCCCGTGTGACTCTGGCCCTCCCCCTCGACATCATGCATCAAAATTTGCTCATTCGTATCCTGATTCCAGTCCTTGTGGCGCTTCAAGCCAGAGCCCAGGAGGTCCACCGCGACATTCCCTACGTCGAAAGCGGCCACGAGCGTCAAGTCCTGGATGTCTACGCCCCGGAGAACGCCAAGTCCCTTCCGGTGGTGTTTTGGATCCACGGAGGCGGCTGGGAAAAAGGGGACAAATCGAGCGTGCAGGCCAAGCCCTCCGCCTTTCTGGCCAAGGGATTTATCTTCGTGGCCACCAACTACCGGCTGCTCCCTTCCGTGGATATGGCGGCCTTGACCGAAGACGTGGCCATAGCACTCGGCTGGGTGCATCGGCACATCGCGGAACACGGCGGCGATCCGGCCCGAATCTCGGTGATGGGCCACTCCGCCGGGGCGCAATTAGCCGCCTTGCTCTGCACGGCCCCCACCTATCTGGCGGCTGAAAACGTGCCGTTCGCCTCGCTGCGATGCTGCGTCGCCGTTGATGGCGACACCTACGACGTCCCCGCGATGATTGAGACGGCCGAGACACGCCGCCGGGTCCACGGCTTGCCGCAACCCACTTACGGGCATCGGGAGAAGTTCGGCAACGACGCCGCCCTGCATCGCCAGTTTTCGGCGGTGACCCATGTCGCCCAAGGCCGGGGCATCCCGCCGTTTTTTCTTCTGCACGTGGCGGATCACCCGGACAACACCGCCCAAGCCCTGCGCCTCGCCGCAGTCCTCAAACAGGCAGGAGTCCCCGTCAAAGTGTTTGGCGCCAAGGACACCAACCACACCAGAATCAACGCAAACCTCGGCGTCGATGGTGATCCTGCGACCATGGAACTCTTTCACTTTCTTGAGCCATTGCGGTAAAAGTTCTGCATGAGCAACAGCCAAGCATGGCGGACGGCCGCGTGGTCGGCGGAATGGATCGCGTTGATGGCAGCGATCGCCTGGGGGATTCGCTGGGAACCCCGGCTTGCCTATAGCCTGGAGAAAACGTCCTTCTACCTGGAGACACCAGTGGAGCGCCAAGACGGAACGATGGAACCGCCGGTGATCAATTGCGCGGTGACCGGCCGGGCCACCAACCTGAGCCGTGGCACCCTCTGGGCGGACCAAGTCCTGGCCGCAGAGTGGGATCCTCCGGTCGATGAGGAACGGTGCTTCCTCGATCCGAATTTTAACCCTGTGGCGCCTCAGTCCTCCTTGACCCGACAGGGTTTTCGTCATGTGCCCGGCGGCGAGGTCAAAGTCCGATTCCGCTTCCGCACCTTTCTGGTTCGCCCCAACCCGTGGAAAGACTGGCTCAGCGCACATTTGCCACCGATCTGCCCCACCTGGCTTGAGCAACTCTCAACCAGCCGCCAATCGCGTCTCATCCATTCCGATTGGTTCGAGGCGGATGTCCCCGATCCCCAGACCCTCGCGGCGACCGCGAACTGACCTTCGTCGCCGCGGCAGCTCCTCCTGCCTACGGACTTCCGCTTCTCTGCCTACGGCCCACAACCTCCCCGCATTTGTGTTGCTTTGGGAGGATCTGAGGCGATGATGCGCGCCGCGCGAACTCAGAGCCCCTATGGCCACGTTACCAGACCCCACGGACGACGCCGAAGCCGACGAAGATCGACCCGTTTTGAAAGTCGGCATCCTTTCGCGAAATGAAGAACTCTTCTCCACGCGCAGCCTGATGCGCGCCGGGGAGGCCCGCGGCCACGAGGTCCATGTCATCGACTACCTCAAGTGCCACATGAACATCACCTCCCATAATCCCCGGATCTACCTGGGCGATGAGGAGTTGACCGGGTTCGACGCCATCATTCCGCGGATCGGGACGACCCACACCTTCTTCGGCACCGCAGTAGTCCGGCAGTTCGAAATGATGGGCGTCTACTGCGTCAATGAGAGCGTGGCGATCAGCCGTTCCCGGGACAAGCTCCGCAGTATGCAACTGCTGGCCCGCAAAGGGATCGGCCTCCCCGTCACCGGATTTGCCCACGACACCGACGCTACCCAGCACCTCATCGATCTTTGTGGAGGCGCCCCTCTCGTAATCAAGCTGCTCGAAGGAACTCAAGGCGTCGGCGTTGTCCTCGCGGAAACGCCCCAGGCCGCCGAATCCGTCATCGAGGCCTTCCGCGGTCTGGACGCGAACATTTTGGTCCAGGAATTCATCGAGGAAGCCGGTGGCTCCGATATCCGCTGCCTCGTCATCGGGGACAAAGTCGTCGCGGCGATGCGGCGCACCGCCAAGGAAGGCGAGTTCCGCTCCAACCTCCACCGCGGTGGCCACGCCTCGATCATCAAGATCACTCCGGAGGAACGCACCACCGCCGTCCGCGCCGCCAAGGTGATGGGCCTGAATTTCGCCGGTGTCGATCTACTCCGCTCCAACCACGGCAGCTTGATTATGGAAGTGAATTCCTCCCCCGGCTTGGAAGGAATCGAAACCGCCACTGGCAAAGACGTCTCCGGCATGCTCTACCGGTTTATCGAAAAGTCGGCCAAAGCGGGCAAAACCCGGACCCGAGGCAAGGGATGAAAATTGTCCTCCTCGCGCTCGCCCTCAGCGCGACTATGGTCATCGCGGCGGATCACCTCGTCGTTACGGCTGAGGAATTCAACGTCGCCGTTGCCAAGGCCCAACCGGGGGATACGATCACCCTGCGAGCAGGCGAGTGGAAGGACGTGGATCTCCTGGTCACGGCGAACGGCACGGCGGAGCAGCCGATCACGGTTCGGGCGGAGCACCCTGTAGAAACAATCGTCACCGGCGAATCCCGGCTGCGGTTCGCCGGAGATCACCTCATCGTCAGCGGCCTGTTTTTTAAGGGAGCTTGGCACAAAGAAGATCTCATCGTCTTCCGGCGCGATTCGAAGACACTGGCGAACGATTGCCGCCTCACCGATTGCGCAGTCGTCGATTGCAACAGCCCTGAAAACAATGAGACTCGCTGGATCGGCATCTACGGGCAGCGCAACCGCGTCGATCACTGCTGGATTCAGGGGAAAACGTCCAAGGGCACCACGCTCGTGATCTGGCTCAACGAAAACCCGACTGACCACCGCATCGATCACAACTACTTCGGCCCCCGGCCGGAACTGAAGCAAAACGGCGGCGAGACCATCCGGGTGGGCGACAGCAAAACATCAATGCAACTCTGCCGGACGATCGTTGAGGCGAACTGCTTCGAACAGTGCGACGGCGAGGCCGAGATCATTTCCAACAAATCCTGCGGAAACATCTATCGGGGGAACACCTTCCGCCGCTGTTCCGGAACCCTCACCCTTCGGCACGGGAACGACTGCATCGTGGAAGGAAACTTCTTCTTCGGTGAGAAAGCCCGTGGCAGCGGCGGCGTCCGCATCATCGGAGAACGGCACCGGGTGATCGGAAACTACTTTCAAGATTTGGCCGGCGACAGAGCACGGGCCGGGCTCTGCTTGGTCAATGGGCTCAAGGATTCCCCGTTGAACGGCTATTTCCAAGTGCGCGGCGCGGAAATCACCGGAAACACCTGGGTGAACTGCAAACAAACCGTGTTCATCGGCCAAACCGACGAAGACACGGACAACTCGTTGCCAACGCAAGGCGTGGTGATCTCCCGCAACCTCATCGCCGGCAAAACCGCCGCCGTCACAATCGGCCTAGCCGGAGACGTCACCTGGAAAGACAATATCGTCCACCCCGCCGTCCAGCCGGAGCCTGCAATCCCGGGCCTGAACGCCGTCGACTTTGTCCTCGAAGGCCAGCCCCTCCAGCTGCCCCCTGTCGGCAGCACCGCCGTTGGCTACGGTTTTGCCTTGCCGGATGGGGCTCAAGGCCCGCTGCTCCCCACGGAAACCGGTCCGGATTGGCGGTAAGACGCTTTCCCGCCGCGCGTCGAAATTGACTCGCCTGCGTTCCCCCTCATAATACCGCCGCCATGGAAAACCTGATCATCGTTGGAACCGGATGCGCCGGTTGGACCGCTGCGATTTACTCCGCCCGGGCCAATCTCGCGCCCCTCGTTCTCGCGGGCACTCAACTCGGCGGCCAACTCACCACCACTACCGAGGTCGAGAATTTCCCCGGTTTCCCCGAAGGCATCCAAGGCCCCGACCTCATGATGCGGATGCAGGAACAAGCCGAAAAGTTCGGCGCACGCATCGAATACGAGGAAGTCGTCGAGGTCGCCCAACACAACGGCCATTTTGCCGTCCGCACCGGTGAAAAAACTTACGAAGCCAAGGCCGTCATCCTCGCCACCGGCGCCAGCCCGCGCCACCTCGGCTTGCCCAACGAACGCGAACTGGTCGGCCACGGCCTGACGAGCTGCGCCACCTGCGACGGCGCCTTCTATCGCGATGTCCCCGTCTGCGTTGTCGGCGGCGGCGATAGCGCTTGCGAAGAAGCCAGCTTTCTGACCCGCTTCGCCTCCCGCGTCTATTTGATTCACCGCCGGCACGAGCTGCGCGCCTCCAAAATCATGGCGGAGCGCGCCCTCGCCAATCCAAAGATCAGCCCGGTCTGGAACAGCCAAATCACCGCCTACCTCACCGATGAAAACGGCGAGATGGCCAAAATCCGGCTCCAAGACACCGTGACCGGCGCCGAAAGCGAACTCGAAGTCCGCTGCGTCTTCGTCGCCATCGGCCACGTCCCAAACACCCAATTCCTCAACGGCTTGGTCGAGCTCGACGAAAACGGCTACATCCTCCAAAAGCAAGGCACCATGACCAACGTTCCAGGTCTGTTTGCCGCTGGGGACGTCGCGGATCACATCTATCGGCAAGCCGTGACCGCCGCCGGCAGTGGCTGCGCCGCTGCACTCGACGCGGAGCGTTTCCTCGCCGGGCATTGAGGCGAGCGTTGAGGTGGAGAAGACAGAGGTTGGGCTCGTGAAACGGGCCTGATCGGCCTACGCCGCTGGCTGACGATGCCTTCCGGAAAGGGAATCGAGCAAGCTCCGCTTGCCTTCCGGGGCACGGAAGGTTCCCACGGTTTCCTCGAATTGTTCCCGATAGGCCGCGGAGGATTCCATCAGCTCCGCATGAGCTCCGCGCAGGTGATAGTGCGGGATGTTCGGGTAGATGTGGTGGACCAGGTGAAAATCGTTCCCGTAGCCCAACACAGCCCAGCGGGTGAAGGGATCCGCGTAGATGATCCGGGAGTTGTCCAGCTTGCCCCGCCCCAAATTGGCGTGTTGATACACTTCCCGAAGCAGCATGAGATAGGGGAACACGTAGCCAAGCGGCAAAATCCAAAAGACCACGTAATAAAGAGTGATCTCAAGCCCGGTCAGAAGCTGCAAGCCGCAGAGCACGAAGAAAATGACCGCATGAAAGGTGAGCCGGAACATCGCTCCGCCTTTGCGGCTGTAGGACAACCCCGTCGAGGGCCCACTTTCGTAAAAGGACTTGGGCAAAAGACTCATGACCCCAAGCACCAAGCAGTGAAATGTAATCGGCGGGACAAGCACCCAGGCCGGCTCCAAGGTGACCTCAGAGGTGAAAGTAACACCGATCAAGGCCAACAGGTGGAGCACTCCCAAGATGTTCGGCGACTTAAACCATGGCCGTCGATCCGACGCTTTGGGCGCGTTCCCCACCGAGAGCACTTTGGCCAAGTCGAGCAGATTGCGAAACACGAACGGCGGCCAGAAGAACTTCACGTAATATTGGAAGATGAAGGACGGCCGCGGCATCGGGAATCTCGCGTACAACTCGGCCGCCTTGTCGCCCGCCCAGTTTGGATCATGATCCGGATCGTTCGGGTGGAGGTGATGCCCGGAATGCTTGGCACGATAACTTGAAAGGCTGCTCCACAGCGGAAAGAAGCAAATCAGGTTCGCCAACACATCGTTCCAGAACCGATTCGGCACCAGCAAGTGGTGAGAGGATTCATGCCCCAGCAAACCGATCCGGTGAATAAGCACTCCGGTAAGCACGAAAAGAGCAACGCCCACCGGCAAAACCGTCCAACCGGGGAATCCCCAGTCGTCACGGCGCATAAAAAAACAAATTGAAGCCGCGTGAAACATGATCACGCAGAGATGTTCGAACCCAGCGCACGCCAAGTTCTCAAGCGGCCTGACCTTCGTCCACTTCCGAAGCGAAGCGGATGCCAATAACTGACTGGACTTGACTGTCATGCAAACAGGCTCCGGAAACAACATCAAGAACCTACGGGAATCAAGTGTCGAATTCTGAAAATTAAAGTTTTCAACCGGTTGTTCACTGAGTTTTCTCCACATTCCATCACAATGGCTTCAGGAAGGCGAGCACCTCTGCGCCATCTCAACTCAGGGCATCATGGAATGCGTCTGCGACAGGTAAAGCGCGGCGGCGATCTTGAAATCCACCGCCACCCCATCCTTCTGCCGCTTCGCCAAGAAATCCCGGACTTCGCCGATCGGAACGCAATACAGCCGAATCCTCTCCCGGCCCACGCCAAAGTAGTCGAGCTCCCGGACCTTGAGCAGCCCGATCGCCAGAAACAGCGTCACCGTCTCATCCGTCAGCCCTGCGGAGCTGGGACCATCGCCCAAACTGTACCAGCTACGCGCCTCGTAACCGGTCTCTTCGAGGAGCTCTCGCTTGGCCGCCGTAAGCAACGGCTCTTCCTTCTGCAACGGCTCATCTCCAGCCAATCCGGCGGGTAACTCGATCACGTTCCGTCCGATCGGCGGCCGGAACTGCTCCACCAATAAAACTTGCCGAAGTGCTGTCACCGCGAGCACCCCCACGACTCCCGAGGCATTCGCCCGACTCACAAACTCCCACCCCTCGCGACTCCGCATGTGAAGGAAACGTCCGGCATGGATGATCTGGGAGTCGTCGCTCATCGGAGCCGATTACGAATAGAGCCCCCCAGCTTGGCGCACCCGGCCGCGGTGCCGGTCAAAAAGCCGGTCCGCCGCGAGCAAGCCCCCTCCGTTCAAGACGAAAAAGAGGGTAATCAAGAAGTAGAGAACCACGGTCTGCGTATGCAACGAGGTCGAGATCACCCGGTCCAGATCGGCGTTCAAGGCCAGAAGCAATCCCAGAAAAATTAGGGAAGCATTCAGCCTAGTCAGAAATCCGATCGCCAGCAAGAGCGGACTCAGGAAGAAGAAAACTGCCGTCATCCAGGAGAGGACCACGGCGAAGGGTAACGGATTGTTCACCTGAAAGTGCTGTACCAACGGCCAAGTCCGCTGATGCCAGAGAAAGTTCCAGCCGAAAACCACCTGGTTCCAACCTTGGTAGTAGATCAAAGCCAACCCCGTCAGACTGCGCAACAAAAACAGGCTGAGGTGAACCAGCGGTAACGGACCAGGATTGGGAGCCATGGCGGAAAACAGAGAGGTCTAGCAATCCGTCTCAAGACGGCCTCTCATCCAACCACGCGCGCCGCATGAAGCAACGAAAACCCGTCAAAATGTCAGCGCCAACTTGCTCGAAAATCCCGTATCAGTTCAGCGGGAGTTCACCCATCTTGTGAAGGTCGCCACGAGCACAGTCCAAAGCCGCTGCCAACTGACTGTACACCTGACGGCGTAAATCCTGCAGCCGCCCTTCCATCTCGGTTTGGCGATCGCCCTCCAACCCCATCAGCTGCCGCTCCATGCCATCAAGCGCCCGGGCACAATCCAACGCCACGTCGCTCACCCGGCGGGTCACCCGAAGCTCCCCTTCGCGCTTTTCTTTGCGCAATTGCTCCAACTGGCGCGACACTTCATCGGTCATCTGGGCAAGGAAACTTCCTTGCGACGCCATGCCCGGAGAAAGAGTAGGGACGAACTGGGCCCACCCCTTGCCTGTCGTGGGGTCGAACTCGGAATGATCCTCGGAAAAATTCATCGCAGAAACTATAGCTTCTTTAGCTTATAATTTCCATAAATTTTTCACTTCCTTTTTCCACAAACCTCTCCGTTGCCCCTGACTCCGCTTGCTTTAGACTGCCCCTACCCCGATTCTCCGCACATGGCCACTTCCGCTCCAGCTCTGGATCTTCGCGAGGAAATCCTCGATCTCAAAAAGCGGCGCAATGCCGTCATTCTGGCCCACAACTACCAGATCAAGGAGATCCAGGACGTGGCCGATTACGTCGGGGATTCCCTGGGGCTTTCCTATCATGCGCGGGAAACCGACGCGGAGGTCATCGCCTTCTGCGGCGTCCATTTCATGGCAGAAACCGCGAAAATCGTCAATCCAGGCAAAACCGTCGTCCTACCAGACAAAGACGCCGGATGCTCCCTGGAACAAAGCTGCCCCGCCCCCCAGTTGGAAAAGTTTTTAAAGGAGAACGCGGCCCTCAATTACTACGTCATCTCCTACATCAACAGCAGCGCCGGCGTGAAGGCGCTTAGTGATGTCATCTGCACCAGCGGCAACGCCGTGCGCATTGTCCAGAAGGCCCCGGCGGACCGCAACATCCTCTTCGTCCCGGACGAGAATCTCGGGAATTGGGTGGAACAACAGACCGGCCGCAAAATGGACATGTGGCGCGGCGCTTGTTACGTCCACGTCGAATTCACCCGGGACAGCATCAGCCGCATCAAGGCGGAACATCCCGACGCCAAGATCGTCGCTCACCCGGAGTGTACCATGGCGGTGCGCCTCCTCGCGGACGAGGTCTGCTCCACCGAAAAAATGGTGACCTACTGCCGGGAAAATCCGGCCAAGACCTTCATCGTCGTGACGGAATCAGGCATGCTGCATCGATTGCGGCGCGAGTGCCCGGACAAAACCTTCATCGCCGGCCCCACGGACCACTGCGCCTGCGCAGACTGCCGCTACATGAAGATGAACACCATGGCCAAGCTGCGCGATTGCTTGGATTATCTGAGTCCCACCGTGGAAATGGACGAAGACCTGCGCCGCCGCGCCGAGGCTCCAATCTTGCGAATGCTCGAATGGAGCCGCTGAAAGGCGGATGGCGGGTCCATGAATTTGCGGTTGGCGCTCTCTCAATTGAGCGTTATTGTCGCCATTCGAGCGACAGTCCTCGCGAGGGAGGGGTGGCAGAGTGGTCGATTGCAGCGGTCTTGAAAACCGCCAGACGGTAACGTCTCGTGGGTTCGAATCCCACCCCCTCCGGACCGCATTCTCGATACGGTTTCAGGCCCAAGGAGGCAGTAATCATCAAGAAGCCAACCCGGAATCCCGCTGAGCGACACGTTTCCGCTTCTCGCGAGCTTGCCGGAAGCCGACAAGCTTGCGGCGCTCTGGGTCCCAGAGACGGAAATTCAAGGTTTTCAGGCTGCCTAGCAAGGTGATCGGTTTGACGCTTTGGAACAAGGGTTCCGAGTGATGCGCGCGCTCCAAATGATAGTTGGGGATGCGGGAGCTGAGGTGGTGGATGTGGTGGAAGCCGATGTTGCCGGAGAACCACTGGAGGACTCTCGGGAGCTTATAATAAGAGCTGCCTTCCAGCGCCGCCGCCGCGAAGTCCCACTTCTCCCCGGTCTCCCAATACACATCCTCGAACTGGTGCTGGACATAAAACAGCCAAACGCCAAGGCCGCCTCCAATCATAATAATCACGAGCTGAATCAAAAGAAATGGAACCAAGCCAAATAGAAGACCCATTCCGGCGGCGATCGCCAGCAGCGCCAAGTTGGTCCAATGGACGGAGGCACGATCCCGTTTGCTCGCCTCCGCGGCCGGAATCCGGTGCGCGATGACGAAGAGCGTAAACGGCAGAAGACCGATAATCACCAACGGATGCCGAACGAAATGATAGGCGGCCCGCTTCCACTTCGGGGCGTTGTTGTATTCATCGACCGTCAGCGTCCAAATATCCCCCCTGCCCCGCCGTTCCAGATGCCCGGCTCCGGCGTGATGCACGGCATGTTCCCAGCGCCAATGGTGATAAGGCGTCAGGGTAAGAATTCCGGTGATGATGCCGAGGATGTCATTGGCTCTCTTGGACCGGAAAAACGAGCCGTGGCCGCAGTCGTGAAAGATAATGAAAATGCGGACCAAGAACAACCCAGCCAGCACCGCGAGCGCCCCGGTAATCCACCAAGCTTGGCCGCGCGTCAGATACAGCAGATACCAGAGCAGAAGATACGGCCCGATCGAGTTGACGATCTGCCAAGAAGCCCGCCGGAGGCAGGGATCCTGGTATCGACGGACGATTTCTCTCCAGTTCTTGACGTTGGTTGCGGATTGCGGAGGGGCCTCTTCTGGAATTGGCGCCGCGTTCGTAGACTTGCTCATGAAAACGATGCCCTAGTTGTATACGTTCACTTGACTAGCATTTCCCCTTTCATCACGAACCAGTGACCGGGGAAGGTGCAAAGGAAGGGATACTTGCCCGGCTCTTTGGGGGCTGTAAAACGAAGAATTTCTTCATTACCGGGCGCCAGCATCTTTGTCCGCTGAAGGATAAGGGCGGTCTTGTCTTTCGGGATGAATTGCCCCTCCTGCATGGCGGCCGGGTCCTTGGCCATTTCATTGGAAGCCAGCCCGATTTCCTCCGCGGAGCCGGGCTTGGCGATGACGAGGTTGTGCGGCGTGGCGTCCGGGTTGGAGAAGATCAATTTGACCGGCTGCCCAGCCTTCACCTCGAACTCCGTGACATCGAACCGGAGCTGCTCGCGCACGCAGGTGATGCGGACTTGCGCGAGGTCTTTCCGCTGGTCAAAAGCCGCATCCGCGCTCGCCACCTTCTTAGCCTTCGGCTTTTGTGATTGCTCAAATTTGGTCAGGAACGACGCGAGCTCCGGGTGCGCGGCCTGGAACGCCTCATTCCCGTGCCAGTGAGGTTTCAAAGTGCGTGAGCCAAGGGAACAGCGGATGGCGTAAGCGACGTGCCCCTCATGCGGATGCCGCAAGGTTTCCAGCGCTGCTTCCAGGGCTTCCGGCGTGCCGATGTATGAAGCCGCAATCGCCGCCTGCATCCGGACGATGGGACTCTCATCATTGGCCCGGGCACGCAAAGCTTTGATGGAGTCCGCGAGTTCGCCATGCGCAAACCGAAGCTGCTCAGTGGCCGCCGCCCGCGCCAGTGGCTCTGGTGATTCCAACAACGCGGTCAAGAGCGCTCCAACCGGAAGATCCAGTCCACGCAAGAGCCAAAGCGCCTCCAATTGATGATGCGGATACCGGGGATCGGCCCGATCCAATCCTTCGAGCCACACTTCCACCGCTGCTTGCACTTCGGTGGGAGGACGCTCGCGCAACTCCCGCTTCGCCCAATATCGATAGCGATATTCAGGCCTCGCCAGCAGACTCATCAAGGCTGCCGTCGGCGCACCGGCAATTACCGGAGGTTCTTGCGGATGAAAATCCTTCGGCGTTATCCGCCAGATGCGCCCCGAGTCCCGGCGCCGCCGTGGATCGCGCAAACTGTATTGCGCGTGCCCTTTCACCGGATTGTACCAATCGCAGATATACAGATCTCCGCGCGGGCCAAACTGAAGATCGACCGGAATGAAGCTCAGATTGGTGGAGAAGAGCAAATCTCCAAGATATTCTTCGTCGAAGCCCGAGGCCGTTTGGCGCCAGGCCAAGAGCTCCACCCGATTGGTCGGTTTGTAGCGCAACTTGACGAAGTTTCCGTGAAGCTCGTCGGGCCAATTCGGGAAGTCGATGAACTCCTGACCGCAGGTTCCCGAGTAAGCGGTCAATCCCACCGGAGCTGGATGTTGCTCGGGATAGGCGGGATCAAGGGAATGAAAGGCCGCTGCGTACACCGGGTGACTGGCCATGTGTTGCCCCCAATCATCAAACGTCACGCCCCACGGATTCGTGCTCGGATAACTCCCGAACGACGTGAGCCGGCGCCAGCGTGGCTCATAACGAAACCAGCCGCTATTGTTCTGTCGCACCGGGCCGTAGGGAGTTTCCACCTGCGAGTGGTGAAAGATCGATTCCCGGAAAATCAGATCCCCATCCGGCGTCCAGACGAAGTCGTGAAGAGAATGGTGGGAATCTTCGGTGCCGAATCCGGTGAGGACGTGCTCACGGAAATCCGCCCGGCCATCGCCGTCGGCATCCTTGAGGAAGGTCAAATGCGGCTGCTCGGAGACATAGACGCCGCCGTTGCCGAACTCGAAGGACAATGGAATGTGCAAATCTTCCGCCCACACCGATGACCGGTCCGCTTTGCCATCCTGGTTGGTATCTTCGAGGATCACAATTTTATCGCGCGGTTCCTGTCCTGGATAGAGATGGGGATAAACGGTGCTGCAAGCCACCCAAAGCCGGCCTTGCCCGTCCCAGCGGATCTGAATGGGATTGGCGATCTCAGGAAACTGCTCCTCCCCGGCGAACAAGCTGACCTCAAATCTTGGATCCACCCGGAACGCGGCCAGTTCCTCCTCCGCGCGCAGCCATTCATTCGCGCCGATCGTCTCCTGAGCAGGCGGCATCCCGGGAACATTGGAATCATCGACCGGCCCCGGCTGACCGCCTTTCACCAGCGCATGAATCGCGGCATCGCGATTGGACGTCATGATCTCGAAGCTGCGCATCGCGGGCAGGAAATCGAGGTATCCGTAGGTGGTGTTTCTTCCGCCGGTATAATAAAAGGTATTCAGCGGCCGATAGCGCCGGAAGAATTGACGATTCTTGTTGATCACCAGCTCGCGAACTTCTTCATCCACACCCGGCGGCACCGTGCCGAAGAGTCCTTGAAAGAGCACACTGGAGAAGAGTTGATACCCCGCGCTATTGAGGTGACATCCGTTGATGGTCAAATCGGTGGCCCCATCCTTCATCCCCTGCTCCGTCGCCCCGAAGACATCGACGAATCCCACCGATTGTTCCTTGGCCACTTCGCGCATCGCCTCCGCATAAAGCCTCAAGTTCGCGTGGTTCCGGTCCGCGGCGGCCACGCCCGCCACGTTTTCGTTGGCGATTGGCGAGACCAGCACGATGCGGGGGCCGGACTTTCCGTTGAACGCGCTCGCTTTCCATTCCGCCAGCTTCGCGGCCAATGCCCGGCGGAAATCCGCCAGCCC
>CAMCXS010000110.1 GCA_945883495.1 Akkermansia muciniphila | reverse complement strand
TCCTTCTCATCCGGCCCGAACAAAAACAGCCCGCCCGCCGTGCGGTTGAAGGCATGCATGACACCCCACGACGAAGTGCCACCTGGCAAAAAGCGCTTGTACTGGGGAAACGGTCGGTCGGCGGTCTCGATCATAATGACTGTCACGATGAACACGCTATTCCTGAACAGTCAAGCGGGATGATTGTTGTTCTCCTTTGTCAGCACAACGCCGTCCACCTCTGGATCCAGGACAACGGCACCGGTTTTCCCGCGAAATCCTCCAGCGGGATCGGCCTGGCCGCGATGAACTACCGGGCCAATCTCATGGGCGGCGCCCTCAACGTTTCCTCAGTAGCAGGCGCGGGTGTTACCATTGACTGCGTGGTCTTCTTTGCGCCATGATGCCGGTCTCATGTCTCCGTTTCCCTCCGTCCGTCCGGCGGCGCTCATCGCCGCATGCCTAGGGTTCTCCCTGGCTCTGGCCTCCGCCAATCCGAGCCGCCCCAATTTGCTGTTCGTCCTTTGCGATGACTTGAGACCCGACGCCCTCGGTTGCTACGGCAGCCCGCACGTCAAGACTCCGCACATCGACCAACTGGCCGCCGAAGGGGTCCTCTTCCGCAATGCCTTCTGCACCACCTCCCTCTGCTCCCCCAGCCGAGCCTCCATTCTCACCGGCCTCTACGCCCATGCCCATGGCGTGACCAATAACTTCACCGAATACCCGGCGGACATGGTCTCATTCCCCGGACTGCTTCACGATGCCGGGTACGCCACCGCCTACTTCGGCAAATACCACATGGGAGAGGAGAACGATGAACCCCGTCCCGGGTTCGACCGCTTCGTCACCCACAAAGGACAGGGGAAATATTTCGACACCGAGTGGAACCTCCACGGCGAGAAACGCGAAGTCATTCCGGGGTACTACACCACCGTGGTCACGGACATGGCCTTGGACTGGCTCCAGAAACAGGAAGGCGCCGATCGCCCTTGGTGCCTGCTCCTCGGCCACAAAGCCCCGCACAGCTTCTACACCCCGGAACCGAAGTACGAACACGCCTTTGACCACGTTCGGGTCCCGTATCCGGCCACCGCGTTTCAACTGGCGGACAAACCCGCCTGGATCCGGGAACGCCTTTCCACTTGGCATGGGATTTATGGCCCCCTCTTCGATTGGCGCAAACAGTTCCCAAACGATCGCCCTGAGGCGGTCATCGACTTCGAGAACATGGTCCATGGCTATTGGGGCACCATCCTGAGCGTGGATGACAGCGTGGCCCGGCTTCGTTCCTGGTTGGTTCAGACCAAGCAACTGGAGAACACCATCATCGTCTTCATGGGCGACAACGGCCTACTCGAGGGCGAGCACGGGATGGTGGACAAACGCACCGCGCACGAAGCCTCCCTGCGCATCCCCATCATCGTGAGGGCTCCCGGTCTTCCGGCAGGCAAACGCGTGCCCGAGCAAGTCCTCACCGTGGATCTGGCGCCCAGCCTGCTGGAACTCTGCGGCGCGGGCCCCATGCCTCCGGTCCATGGACGCAGCTGGGTCAAGCTGCTCAAGGAAGGAGATGCCTCCTGGCGCACCAGTTGGTTTTATCACTACAACTACGAAACTCAATTCCCCTACACCCCCAACGTCCGCTCGGTGCGGACGGATGACTGGAAGTACATTCATTACCCAACCGGCGATGGAAGCCCCGACAAACACCTGGCGGAACTCTACGATCTGGCCCACGACCCCGGAGAGACCAAAAACCTCATCGCCGATCCAGCCCAAACGGAACGCATCGCGACCCTCGAAGCCGAACTAGCCAAACTCATGGCCGCCACCGGCCTGACTCCAGAAACCGATCGCATGCCGCTTGATGAAGGAATCAAAGCGGCGCTGCCGGACCTGAAGATCCGCTGAGCCCAAACAGAACAGCGCCTCCTTCCCTCCGTAGGCCGGACACTCTTGTCTGGCCACGAGCGGCGGGCAAAGATGGTTGGCCAGACAGGAATGTCCGGCCTACGGGCAAAGCGACCTCTCGTCCGGTCCCGGAGGGACCAGAAGAGAGAGGCTGGTGGTGCAGCGGCATCGCGGCGAAACCACCAACCACCGGAGGGTGGATCGAAATCATCAGCGCCCTGACGGCGCGCTCCGCGGAAACTTTGCTCAATGGGGGTTCGTCCCGGAGATCTAGCTCCCGCAGGTCCGCCAGTAGCGTTGGGAGTGATGCGCCGGTCTCCACTGAAGCGCTCGTGAACGACACCCAGAAAGCGATTCACGCACGTCGCGGCGGCGGTCGCACTCATTTTGTCCGTGACTCCGGGTTTGAATGAAGATAGGGAAAAGCAGATTCTGATTCAGACAGCGGACCGCCTCGCGCCCAATGGACGCAGAAACGATGAGGTGGGATGGGGACGTCTCAATTTATTTAGCGCGCTCCGACTCGCCCGCAGATAGTTTAGAAGATTCCATTATCATGTCCAAGATCTCCTACTACGCGGATGGATAAACCGTAGAATTGATCGTGGATCGTGAGTGGATTGCCATCGACAGTGAACTCTTTGAAGGCTCGGAAATCTCTGGGTCCACCAAGGATCGCTTGCGCCGGTCTGCGAAGGTGCTTTCCGCCAATTTCTCTTTGGTTCCCGCCACCGTCCTTTCCCCGGAGGAACGGATCGAGCTCGAACGAGACAAAGTGGTCTCTCCCGTCTTCCGTCACGGATCCGCTCTCTTGGTCGCTCTGCCTGAAATTCGGGTTGAAGAATCCCTGCCCGCGGAGCAGGAACTCTTAAAGAAGTGGTTTGATCGTCACGATCAGGATCTCTCGGTCCTGACCGAAAGGAACGATCGCTTCCTCGTTGCTCCCCTCTCAGGCAAGGCCGAAGATGCTCTCTCCGCGGCCCAGGAGTTGAACCCCCTCCATCCCACGCCGACCGGTGACTCGTGGGCGGGCGGGGCGAAAAAAATTCCTGTCAGTTGTCAGTAGTTGGAGCACAGAGCCAACACGGACGCTTTGAGGACCAACAGAAACCGTTCGAGATCTTCTCGCGCCATACCGGACATTTTCGCCCGACAGCTTGATTGCTCAAAGAAGCTGGCCACCTGCTCTGGTGGAGGGGCCGTCGGCGGGAGGTGTTTGCGCAACAAATCGGCCAGGATCACTTCCTTCTCCTCTCCCACTCTCCGGCTTGCCGCCGTAGAGGCTGGCCCCAGCCCTCGTTCGAAATCGGCGGCATCCGGCATTGCTTGCATCATCTCATAGGTCGGCCAGATGCCGATCCGGAAATAGGAATCGAGGTTCCGCGCAAGATCGGATTCCTCCGCAAATGCCGCGCGCAGATCCCTGCACACCCGACTCGCGATCAAGTCAATCGCAGCCGCCATGACCCCGTCCTTGTCCTGGAAGCGGTCGTAGAGCGTCTGGCGCGACACGCCGCCCGCGAGCGCGAGCTCGGCCATGGTCGTTCGCTTCATTCCGTAGCGGCACACCACGGCCGTCACGGCCTCTAGAAGGTGAGCGTCATCGGGCTCCATCAGCGCTTTGTAGTGCAAAGAAACGCATCTTGCAACCCAGACAACTTGACACAAACACTTCAGACGTAAAGTTGTCGCCGCATTCAGCTCCCTTGGGTGATCCAGGGCGGCCTCTCAAGTTCGGCTTCAGCACCTTCGGTTTCATGCAGACAATTGCCCAGACGTTGGTCATCGCGCTTGCGATCTACCTCTTCTCCCTGGTGCCGGCTTCCGCGCGGGACCCGCGGCCGAACATCCTTCTCGTCCTCCTGGACGACGCTGGATTCATGGACTTCGGCAGTTATGGCAGCGATACCCGAACTCCAACCATCGACAAACTGGCCAAGCAAGGGACCCTGTTCAGCCGATATTGCACCTCCCCATCTTGCGGTCCAAGCCGTGCCATGCTGTTGACGGGACAGGACAATCACACTGTGGGCATGGGGGCCCTCGTCGAAACGATCACTCCTGAGATGGGACAAACGCCCGCGTATTCCATGGTCTGGAAAGATGGGCAGCAAACCATTGCGTCAAGGCTCGCGAACGCCGGCTACCAAACCTTCGTGACCGGAAAATGGGGAGTCGGACGCGTGGGCGCAAACCTGCCTAACCGATTTGGGTTCGACCGCTCCTTTGTCATGGATGCCACGGGCGGCAACAACTACAACGACGGATCCTACCTTCCTAGCAAAGCCCACGTAAAATGGTTCGAAGACGACAAGCCGACTCATCTGCCGTCAGACTTTTACTCGTCTCAGAGTCTTGTCGACAAGATGATTGAGTACATCGACGAATCGAACCCAGAAGAGCCCTTCTTTGCTTTCGTTTCGATGCAGGCGCTACACATCCCCGTGCAAGTCCCCAAGAAGTGGATTGATGGCTACGATGGTGTGTTTGATCGAGGTTGGGACGTCATGCGCGCAGAGCGGCTTCAGCGCGCCATTGCACTCGGGCTCGTTCCTCCGGAAACAAAGCTGGCGCCCCGGCCTTCGCACCATCGTCCGTGGGACGATCTATCCGCAGACCAAAAGGCCTACTGGGCCAGAGTCATGCAAACGAGCGCCGGTATGATGGAGGCCGCTGATTTTCACACTGGTCGACTTCTTGAGCGCCTCAAACAGAAGGGCCTCCTGGAAAACACTCTGGTCATTGTCACTTCGGACAATGGCGCTGAGTCTGCCGTGATGGCACAGGCGACGGGCCCGGAGGGCGCCCTCATCCATCTTTGGATGAAGTATGAAGGCTTGAACGCCAGCACCGAAAACCTCGGGGAGGCCACGAACCTGACCAGCATTGGGCCGGAGTGGGCCTCCGTCTCTTCAGCGCCATTCCAGTTCTACAAGTTCAACGGCAGTGAGGGCGGACTGCGGGTTCCGCTCGTTGTTGCCGGGCCGGGCGTGAGCTCAATGGGTATGCAAAACGGACGGGTGCATGTCACCGATTTGGCTCCCACCATCCTTGCGGCGGCTAAGGTCCCTTACGAAGCTGCCGAATTCATGGGGCGTAGCCTGATGCCCATTCTGAGCGGAGCAACCAAAGCGGTCTATGCGGATGATGAGGCTGTTGGGTTCGAAGTCCAGGGAACCGGTGCGATCTACCGTGGAGACTGGAAGATCACGCGAATTCCGCCTCCATTGGGCGACGGGCAGTGGCATTTGTACAACATCGCTCGAGACCCGGGAGAGACCGAGGACCTTTCACGGAAGCATCCCGTCTTGTTTCAAGAATTGCTGAATGAATATCAGAATTACGCCGAACGGGTGGGAATCTGGGAAACCGCCGTTGATGAATCGGCTAGAGAGCAGCTCGCGAAGAATCAGATGATTGGAACGGCAAAGCGGTTTTGGCCCCTGCTGCTCTTGGTCTCCCTGGTTGCTTTGGGAGCCGTATTTCTTTCCATGAAATTCCTCAGGAGAAGATCAGCATAAAACGTGAAGAACGGGAATTAGGAAAACACTAGAATGACGAATACAATGCAATGGATCAAATATGTTTTGCTCGGCTTGGTTGTCGCAAGCGGTTTGGTTCTGCTTTTCTTGCCGCAGATTCTGCATCTACTAGGGTTCCATCGGCACTATGAAATTCCGCCGTTCGATCTCAAGGGGAAGCGAGCCCTCGTGGTCACCACAAGTCACGATACCTTGTATGATCCTGAGGACCCAGGCAAGGCAAGTAAACCGACAGGTGTTGCTGGATCCGAGATGACCATTCCTTACTACGCCTTTCTGGATGCGGGTCTCGACGTGGATCTGGCTTCCATCAAAGGCGGCAAGATCCCGGTTGATCCGATCACCTTCAAATGGCCGATCCCGGCACGAGAGGATTATCGCTTTCAGAAGGACGCCGTAGCGATGAGCAAGCTAAACAATTCGATCCCGATTGATCAGATCGATGTCGAAACGTACGACGTAATTTTCATGTCGGGAGGTTGGGGCGCTGCGTATGACTTTGAACAATCCGAAAGGCTGGCCAGCTTGGTCACGGAAGCGTATGCCAAGGGACTCGTGATCGGGTCCGTTTGTCACGGGGCTCTCGGCCTTGTCAACGCGAAGGACACCGATGGATCCTCATTGGTTGAAGGGCGACGAGTGACAGGGGTCACGGACAAGCAATTGAAGGACTTCGGAATCTTCTATACACCGCGACACCCCGAAACTGAGCTACGCAAAGCCAAAGCCAATTTCGAATCCAACACCGCGTGGAAGGACTTCTTTGCGACCTATGTCTCAGAAGATGGAACCCTCATTACGGGCCAGAATCAGAACAGTAGTGGCGAAGCCTCTCACCGGATCCTTGAAAGGTTGGCGAAAGAGGAGAGCTGAACACCTCATGAGTGATGCGGCAACAGACCGTCCCCACCTGTTAAAGACCTTCGAATCCCTGGGAAAAGACCACTATGACCTCGATTTGGCATGAAACGCAACCTCCACGTGCACCTCAGGTGAGAACATTGAGAGCATGTTTCCTCCCGGCAGCCCTTCTCTGCTCCATTCTTTCCGGTTGCAGCACAATGGAAAGGCTCAAATTGATGCGTGCTTATGAACCCGTGCTGTCCAATGCATCACCTGTGGACTCAACGGTCACGAAGATTACGGCAAAGCGTGACAGCCAAGGACGGCGGGCAAATTTGATTTCAGCCTTTTATGGGCTGGATGATGGTTTAGCGAAGGCCGCGGATCGCGGGATCTGGCCCGGAGCGGGCCACACAGACGGCATGCCCGTCATTTTCTCTCATGAGATTGATTTCGAAACGATGCAGGCTGGTGATTTCAAAGTGACCACGGCCGCCGGAAAGGTTGGGGAGATTCTGGCGGTGACCTTGGCCCCGGCTGATGATGAGGGCGAACTCAGAACCGTTCTGCTGGCAGGGAGCTATGGCAGTATTGATGACCAGCCCGTGAAAGTGCAAATCGTTGGAAACCTTCTCTCTATCGACGGACGATTGAACTTCAAGGACGCGAGCGTTGAGGTCACGCCCCTTGAAGCTGGGCCCACCATGGTTTGGGCGGAAGTGGTTCCCGAACAGGATTGGGACATAGGCAAGGCAGCCACAAACCTGCCGTGGGGCGGTGGCAGTGGCGCGGTCAAAGGGACGCAGCAAGTGGTGCGGGTCACTTGGAGTGGAGGGGTAACCAAGCGTGGCGATGAAGTTGATGATGTGGAACGAGTGCAATACAAGGTCACTGTTCTCCTTGCGGATGGCAGCAAAGTCGAAGTCACCCCTTTTGCGCTTGGTGATCTGGGGGATGGAGACAACAATCACGAACTCTGCTTGGATGTGCCCGGCACACCACAGTCCGTCTATTTCCCAGCGGGCTATCTGACGGATCCCCGGGGAGACTTCAATCCAGATACAAGGATAGCGATTCGCGAATAGCCGAATGAGAACCAACTAACAGGAATTCGCTTTGCCGCCCTAAAGAAAGAGGATAGATGCAAGAGCCGTGTAGCGCACGGTCGGAGTGACTCAAGCACGACGAATCGGCAGTAGCCAGCTCGACATGGCTGCCGATTTTGCCCCACAGAACGATCCATGGCCTGAGGACCTCCCGAGCCTCTTCCTCATCCGTTTTCGATCACTCCTGAAACGCTCCGTCTCAGTGGATGGACACGAGAGCGCCGAGTCGTGCTGGTCCGGGAAGCGCCCGCGCAGGCCCCTGCGGGAGCCAAGGCCCGGCGTCGCCGAGATCACCTTGGCAGTTTGCCGGCAGCCGAAGGATGGAATACAGGAACAGCGCCCTGGAGCGGCAGAATTGCCGTCTTAGTAACATCGCTCAACGAGGATGCATTTCCCGTCTTATGCATGCCTCGGCTTTATCGCGAGCGAGCTGATGCCGAAAATAGCTTTGACGAACTCAAGAACCAGTGAGGCTGGAACGGATATACGACGCGCCAAATCGGCCCCTGCCGCCTGATGGCCAATCTGATTGCGCTGTTCTATAACTGGTGGAACCTCTACGTGCGTTTCTATGACGAAGAACACCACCGCGAAGCCATCACGAGCCGTCCGGCCATGATGCAAGGAGTGGCGCGGCAGGTGCACAGCGGCGGCCGCCCCACGGTGCGGGTAAGCTTATTGCACGAAAAGGGCGATGTCATCGCGCGCGCTGTCACGCTGATCAGCAGTCAGTTACAACAGATCCGCTCCATCACGGAGCGATGGAGCGTCGAGGAACGCTGGGCCCTGTTGCTCACGCGAGTTTTGCGCCGCTGGCTGGGTGGAAAATGGCTCCCTGGAGTGCCCGCCGGAACTCCACTCTTGCTCAGTGGATGATCCGGAGTTCAAAACGCAACCACCCGGACACAAATGCAACCCGCGTTTAGCTCGTGGAGGGGCATTCTGCGCCCAAATGGCTACGTCATTTTCCTTTTTAGGGTAAATGGCGTCCTCAGACGAATCGTCGCGAAGAAACTGTTCAAATGAAACAATCTCATTACACCTCACGCGAAGCTGCATTTATGAACATGCATGCCCTCCATTTACCGCCCCCGCCGCCCGCGCGCCTCCCCATTGTGGCAGCTCGTCCACCACGCCTGGGAGCCCTTTCAATGCGACTACGAATCCCGGCACCGCAAAATCCACTTCGTCAGGCTGCAGGCTAGAGGCCGCAGGCTTGAGGTACCTACAGTCTCCAGCCTAAAGCCTAAAGGCTAGATGCTGAACGCCTTGAGGTTGCCCAGGGTGAAGCCTGATCGCTGATCCCCGGCGACTCGCAAGACGGCGCCAGAAACGGCGGCAAAATCTCTCGCTCGATCCAGGCAAAGGCCGCTTCCAGCCCCTCGGTTTCATACACCACGCCCAGCGCGGCTTCCAAACCGCTCGGGTTTCCGATCGTGGCCAGGAAATCGTTCGCGGTGAAGCGGGTGTGCAACTCCCCATCCATCTTCCCTTTTTCCCGCAAAATCCACTGCCGCGCATAGAGCGAAAGCACTGCGTCGCCGATCCAGGCTTTCTGCCGGGTAGTGATCAGCTCCACGAATTCCCTCTTGCTCCGCTTTAACGCTCCGATCAACCCATCTCCGCCCGTGATTTCGAACTTTTCCCGTTGCATCCGAAACTCCCCTCGCCAGGGTCGGCCTGTCAGGATGGCGTCCGTTGCCAGGCGTTCTCCCCACGTTGGTGGAGCGGGGAATGAGCGCGAATGCCACCTGGCCGAAAACGTTTTCTTCAGCTCATGGGCGCAATGAATTCTTCACCCTCCTGGCTGAGCGCGGGCCGTGCGCTTGGATGGCTCGTGCTGCCCCTGCTCGGGGCCGCCGTGGCCAGCGCGACCACGGTCAATTCCGTCACGGTCACCAATCATTCCACCAACCCCAGTCACGTCATCGCCTCGGACGCGGCCACTGGGGGCAATCGCCATCAAGTTCAGGCCAGCGCCCAGATTCAATTCAACCAAGCGGGTGATTATCAGATCACCTGGGCGCTCATCGATTCGGCCGATGCGGTGAAGGTCTCCACCCAGACGACCTTCTCCCTGATTTTTCCGACGCTCTCTAGCCGCACCGGGAATATCGATCCATCCGAGGCGGATCCGCTCGACCCTCAGGAGACGTATCGGCTCAAAGTGACCGTGGCCCGGCATGACGGCATCAAATACTCCACGGTGGCGACCCTCACCGAGGCCACCGGGCGCCGGTATATTCACTTCACCAGCACCAGCAGCGCCGACGTCAGCAAGAATATCTACGGAGAACTTTCCGGCGCGGATATGAACAAGGTTTGGGCGGTCTCTTCCGTGTCCGGCGGGGCCAACCAGGAGGATTCGTTCAGCGTCGATGTCGATTATCAGGTAAAGCGCTTCGATCGCTGGACGGCGGTCAGCCCAAATAGCGCCGCAGTGCAATTGGTCTACGAGGTCCGGCTCTTTGTCGCATCGACTCACGCCGAGGTGGCTTTGCAGAGCAACACCCTCACCGATCCGGTGCCCGTCACCGTGCCGGAATTTAGTGCCACCACTCCGCGTACTCCGGCGACGGTTACGGGCACGAGCACGCTGCGCTTCAAGCCCACGGCTCAGATTGATTCCGTTGCCAACAACTATTACTGCATCGTCAAGGAGCTCCAGGTGATGGATGACTGGACAGCACCCATCGCCACGGAAACGAACGAGGCACAGACTCCGGCGCGTGGGCTGATGCACTTCAATGGCGCGGTGAAGTTCAGCACCATCACCACTACTTTGGACGCCTTGACGAACGCCACGGTCAGCGGGATCCCCACGGCGACGTTTCTGCCGGTCACCCTCGAAGTCCCCGCCAGCGGCGCTCATTTGGATGATTCCTCCGGATATACCTGGAGCGGCTCCCGTTCTTTCCGCCTCCTGGCCAACGGGGACGCCGTGTATGTGTCGGGAACGGACGTGGCCGTGAACGCACCGGCCATCAGCGCGGGCACGGTCGCCGGTATCCGGTATATAAGAAGCAGTCTGTTTCTCGATTCCGCCGGGCTGTTTGCTGACCTCCGGGTGACCTTGCCCGCTGGCGTGGGCCATCGGAACGACCTCCGGACTGCGGTCTACTCTCGGAATCTTGATTTCCAGGACGTGGAGCTGGCCCAGGACCTCTCTCCCGACGCCGCATCCGTGACGTTTGTTCCTGGGACGCCGCCGATCTACGTTTCCGAGGAAAGCAAACCGGTCGTTTTCAGCGCCAACGCGTTGGTTTGGAATGTGGATCTAGGAACCTTCAGCCTCACCAGCCCGGGGGCGGTGCCGGTCCGGAAGGGTTACATCGATTATCTAGCCGGGGTGAAACCGCTGTTAAATAATTCCAGCAAAGATCTCAAGCGGTCCAACGATCACTTGTACAACGACGTCAGCGCGACCCTGGCTTCCGTGGAGATCGGCGTCACGGCGGGGGGCGCGGGCACCTTGACCACGGAGATGACTCTGGGAGCCACCGACTACGTCACCCACATGCCTTATGGCAGCCTTATCGCCGGGACGGGCGGCACCATCGCGGTGAGCGCGGACCGGATCCAGAGCGACACCAGCCGCGTCACTGGGGTGACGGAGGTCGTGGTGCCCTACTCCCAAGGCTGTCTCGCGGAGGACTGCGCTGGCGGCGCTGTGGAGGATCAGCGCCTCGCGGTGACCGGGGCGGAATTGCAGATCGGTCCCAGTGGTGCGCTGCGGGGCGTTGGGAGCACGGTGGCAGCGGCTCCGTTGGCCTGGGGCAGGGACGGGAGCGGGAAGTATGCTCACAAATTGCAAGAGGCCTTCAGCGATGCCGTGTTCCTTTCCGCAGACACATTCCAGTTGGCGGCCACGGATCCCACCGACGGGGCCGGCGTCATCTTCAATACGGGTTACAACACGTCCGCCGGATTGCTCGTGGCGGAAGCACCGGAGACTGCGGCCTACGCGCTCGGGGGTGCCGATTATCCCGGGTTGAATTACCGCTGCTCCGGCGGCGCCTACAGCGCCACCAGCCGCTTGGGCGGAAAGGAGATTTCGTACCCGCTAAAGACGCGTTCAAAATACTACACCCGGATGTCCGGCGTCACCGGGATTCACGATGCTCAGAGCATTCCGGACCCCACTGTGGAGATTTATTCATACCCCTTTAACTTCTCCAATTTCGGGCTCGGTTTTCTCTCCAGCGTGATCGATGAATCGCGGATCAACGGGAAGATTGATTTTCCCCCGCCCGTGAACTTTGACCAGGATTTCGAGGAGTTAAGCCTCACCTGTTTGGGGGATCTTACCACGCTAATCCCAGTCGGTACGCTCACGAAGTCCCTTGAGCACTGGAACTGCGTCTTTGAAGTCGCCTCCGCCCGCTTCGGCCGTCCCCCCGAACAAAGCTGCACGCCTGGGACCGGCACCTATCTTACCTGCATCAAGACCGGGGCCAGCCACGTGCCGGATGCCCTCTTCGCCGACTTGGGGGTGATGCCGGATGGGAACATCGTCCGTCCGTCCGATGACCGGTACGACGAGGAGCGCCTTATCACCTCGCGCTTCCTGCTTCCGAATCGTTTTGAGATCCAGGGACCCAGCAATGCCGGGGGCACCGGGGAGATCGAGGTCTGGCCCTTCTCCGCCACTCAAGAGGCTTACCTGAGCCATTTTGATTCCGCCGATGGCCAGGGCTATTGGAGCCTGTTTGGAACCGTGGACGTCCCGTTCTTCGAAGACGTGCTCGTGCAACTTCACACCTCCGCCTCCGCCGGGGAAACTAGCTCCCCGCTCTACCTGATGGGCGGTTGGCCCGCCGAAGGTTGGCGCGACGGCGGCCAAACTCCGTTTGAAGCGACAACCTTTGATCCATCCCACACCGCCCGCCCTTCGACGGTCACCACGGCAAGTTACCGGGACACTACGACCTCGAGCACCTACCGCCCGCGCGCGTTGCAGACCTGGGTCGATGTCATCGACTTTGAGTATGAGATGAATTGGGACAATACCCGCCGGACCTTCGAGTCGATGGAAGCGACCAACGACGTCATGGTGGTGAACATCGCCAACCAGTGCGTCCATCTCAGCCCGGGCCACGTGGAACTCGACTTCGGCTTCAGCTACGACGGCCTGCCCCAGGTCAACCTCACCGAAGCCGCGTTCAACGCCGTCGATGCCTCCACCGGTGCCGCCAGCAGCCTTGTCCAAGCCGCGGGAGAAGCCGCGTTCGATGCGCTCACCGAAGGCACGGATCGCCTGGAGAAGATGGTCGGGGATCGCATGGATTTGGTGCTCGACGAGACGCTGGAGGGGCTCATCGACGTCTCGATCGACAAGTTAATCGTTGACCTCGGCGCCACCTTCACCGCCACGGGCGCCATCGATACCGTTGCCATGCGCACGGATGTCAGCAATGCGTTCGATGCGGCGGGCGGGATCGTGGACCAATTGCAACAGCTGGCGGATGCGGGCACGGCAGCGACGACCCTGGTGGACCAAGTCACCACCAACCTGAACTTGGTGCTGGAGGCCCTGGACGCCTGTGTGAGGTTGAATCGCTACGGGGAAGTGGACGACGAGGATCTCGCCGATCTCTTCGATGTCCTCAACGACGCTTACGGTGATCCCGACGAGAACGCCCTGGAGACCTTCGCGGAAGGGCTCATCATTGACCTGTCCGCCGTGATCACCGCGGAGATCCTCAATCAGGTTTGGGATGCCTTATTGGAGAAGCATGGAGACAAGATCACCGCCGCCGAGGCCTCGCTTTCGGAAGTCTACACAGAGGTCAAGGAGATCGTCACTCAGCTCAACAACGCCGCCAGCGATATCAATCAGGAGCTGAAGAATATTCTCACGGTGGCTTCCCTGGCGGGTGGGGAGATTGAGACGGCCATGGATGCCGCAGAGGAGGATGTCCTCGCGCTGATCCTGGAACTGAGCACTCTCGATGTTAGCGCGAGCGCTTGGACCACGATTTCCGTGGATCTGGATCTCCGGTTCCGGGAAGCGATCAAGGCCCGCATCTATGCGTGCGAGTTTGTCACGGATATCTCCGCAACCTTCAAGCAGTTCCTCTTTGATTTGGAAGCGCGCATGGCCTCCGCGATCGACTCTGGATTCGATGCGTTGAATGATATCTTGCGCGACGCGATCTCCGATTTCCTCAGCGGGATCGACGAAGAGATCAACGATCTGCTCGGTAATGACTTGGATGCCTATGTCGGGGCAGGGCAAGTCGCGGGTTACGCCCGGATCACAGGGGATTCCTTGGAGGTTCTGCGCTTGGACGGGAAGTTTCAGTGGCAAGTGCCCGACGCGCTGGAGTTCGACGGCTTTCTGGAGATCAAATCCCATGATTCCGAGGGGGACTCTTCTTGCGGTGGTGCCGCGGCGGGGAACGTGACCGAGGTCGTGCTGGGAGCCAACGACGTGGCGTTGGGATGGATCTCGCCGGATTTGCGAGCGGACGTGAGCACCAAGTTCTCGTTCAACAACGGCGGCTTGCCGATCGGGATCGGCGGCTCGTTTGATATGGCGGGAGAACTCAGTTACGAGACCTTCGTCATTACCGAGCTGGGCGCTGCGGTGGCCTTTGGATTGAACGAGGCCTATCTGGCAGCGGAAGTCGGCCTGCGGTTTTCAAGTTACGAACTGAGCGGGGGAGTGTTCTTCGGCAAGTCGTGCTCGATCGACCCGCTTGTGTTGATCGATCCGGACGTGGCCAGTCTCCTAGACGGCGCGGGCAGCTTCACCGGGGCTTATGCGTATGGAGAAGCTTGGATGCCCATCATCGGGAACGGCTGCCTGTTCAACGTCTCCGCGGGGGTGGGGGCCGGGGTCTTTTACTTCGCGGAAGGCCCAACCTATGGCGGCAAGATGCTGGCTGGGGTGAGCGGGGAGGCTCTCTGCGCCGTTTCCGTGAAGGGTGAGATCGAAATGATCGGGCTGAAACAGGGGGATGCCTACAAGTTTTCCGGCACGGGACGGATCTCCGGGAAGGCGGGCGCCTGTCCGTTCTGCGTGAAATTCCGGGAGAGCGTGAAGCTGACCTACGAGGATGGGGATTGGGATGTGGATTATTGATTAGAACGCGCCGCAGCATGAAAAACGTTGGTAAGGCATGGAGTCTGAGCGGGGTGTTGCTGCTCCTCATGGGAGCCGTTTGGGCCCAGGAGGAGCGAGCGCTCGAAGACACCGCATATACCGTGGGCACCAGCACCACGATCGGGGCCGATGCTTGGGCCTATCTGCTTTGGCAGCCGAGCTCTCCGGAAATTCTTCCCGGGGAAACCTACGCGATTTATCGCAAGAGCGGTCCGGCTTCGTCCGCCGCGGCTTACACCCGGGAATCGGTGACCACGATCGAAACCGACCGACGGGTCCTCACGGGGATCTTGAGCCGTGCCGAACGGCTTGGGGAGAACCTCAGTGAACTCACCGAAGCGCTGCAAGGTCTGCACGGGGGCATGGGGGCGATGGACACCGCCAACCTACTTTCCTCCGTGCTGCGCAATGCCATCGACGACCCCAAAGTGCTGGGCCGGCTCTACGTCCTGGCCCGGCAACATCCCGCAGTGGCCATGGCCATGGGAAACGCCTATGGCGCCCCGCTTCCCACTGCCGGGACCTACACCTTTGAGATCCGCGTCTTCACGCCGGCCACGGAAACGGACGAATATGTGGTAGGCCGCGTCACGGTGAGCGGCGTTCCCAGCCGGTTGCCTGCGCCAACGCATGTGTTCACCTTTTCCGAAGACAACGAACGCGGAAACCTGAACATCAAAGTCCGCTGGTCGGAGCCGGACGCCCTCCGCCTTCGCTCCCTAGAACAATACGGCTTCAATGTGTATCGCGTGGAGAACGGCACCGCCAAGGCCAACGGTTGGGCGGGTGTGACCTCCCCCGTTCTGCCCACCCCGGAACAGCTGGAAGCCGCCGTGGGAGATAACACCAATCCCCAAATCCGGCGAGCCAACGATCTGCCGATTTTAGCCGGCGAACGGCTCTCTCCCACCGAAGCCACGGATGCTGGGGATTCGACGACCTACTTCTTCGCGGATGACAACGGCCGCTTTGCCCAGGCGAATCCGGGGAGTCCGTTGAGCGATGGGGACAAATACTACTACTTCGTCACTGCGCGGGACATTCTGGGCCGGGACGGTCTGATCTCCGCGGGATCCCTGGCCCAAGTGCACGACCGTAAGCCGCCGCACGCGCCCAAGGGCTTGCGCGTGACCAATGAGTTTGCGGAAGTGGCCGGTCTCCGCCGCCAATTCCTGCGTCTGACCTGGGAAGCTCCGGAGGAGGAAAACGAGGGGGCCGGGCTGGGCTCTTATGCGGTGTATCGCTGGTCTTCGGACCGCGAGATTGCCGCCAAGAGCATGGTGATCACCGCTGGCGTCCCCGCCGCCGCCAACGTGATCGGCACGGTGAGCCACGTCCCGGGCACCACGAAATATCAGTTCGACGACTCGGGAGCCGGATCCCCGGGAGCGGGGGACGAAGGCAAGACCTTTTGGTACACCGTCCGGGCCAAGGACAAATCGATCAGCGGAAATCACAGCGGGAACAGCGCTCCGGCGTTCGGCGTGCTGCGCGATCACGAAGGGCCGGCCGCACCAACTGGCTTCGTGCAGCTCACCTGCAATTTGCCCCGGGTCTTGGTCCCGCCGGCGACCTCCACATTTTCCGCGGTGCCCAGTCAGGCCACCGGCACCCCGCGCTTGGCGGAATGCATCCTCAATCAAGCCAGGGGCTTGGAGTGGGCGGAGTTTGTCGATGAAACCGGCACCGTTCTGGCCCGGACCGGCTTTGTCCGCAGCGGACCCAATCAAATGACAGCCCGCTACGAGTGGATCCGCCAAGACGACGCCGGTGGCCCGGGCGGTGACGTCGAGAAAATCGGATGCCGGGTCGGCATGGCCAGCGGCCGCGTTTCAAACATCGTTTTTACCAATAACTTGGACGCTTCCCCAGGCTATGGCATCCGCGCGGACTTTCAGGCGCGCATCGAGCGGACCATGGATGTGGCCGGCGGCGATTGCGGCGACGGGCATGACCCGGGTAGCGACCTCCAGAAGAACAGCATTTGCGGCCAGCTCGTGCCCAGCGCGGATAGCCGGGAGTTCCGCCTCTATCGCTCGGTGGATGGAGCGGACCTGACCTTGATTCAGACCGGAAGCTTTGCCGCCGGAACGGTGAGCGTCGACTTCTGTGACTCTGAGTTGCCCATCGGCCCGGTCACGGTCTGTTACTATGCCCAGACCCTGGACGCGAACGGGAATGCCAGCGCCCTGGAGCGGATTGCCTGCGTGCCGCTCTCCTCCTGCGACAACCTGGAGGTGCCCACCTTGTTGCCACTGGAAGCGGCCGGAACGGCGGCCACTCCTTTGATGCGGGTGACTTGGTTTGGATCTCCGCACGGTCTGACCCGCTTCGAGCTCTACGTTTCCGCTAGCAATGAAGCCTACGCCAGCGGTGCTCCAGCTTCCGGCCTATCCGCGGACCTCGCCAGTCACCCGTTGAATCTTGCGGATCACGACGGCATCGACTTTTCCGTGCATGAGACCGCACAGATCATCGCCGTTAATCCCTCCGCCACCAACGCCACGTACAGCTATGACTTGCCCGTGGAGTTGGGCGTGAACTACCAGGTTATGGTCCGCGCTGCCGGCCCAGGGACTTACGACACCCGATGCCGCTCGGCGTTGGGAAACTTGGAGCGCTTCGACTGGAGCACCTCCGCCGTGGCCACTGGGATCGATGTTCCCTGGCCTGCCCGCGAATTGCCCGATCCAGGCTCCGCGACGAGTTTTCACCCCAGTCTGGCGGCTCAATTCCTCAGCTTGCCAACCGGGTGGCAGGGCGTCGGTATCCGCATCGGCAACTTCACCACCAGCTTGGACCCGGTCATCGACACCAATGGCTTTAGTGACGAGTATCCGCTCCCGCCAGGGGTCACTTTGCCGCCCCAGATGAACCGCTACCGGTTGCAAGGTCACCTCAATCCCCTCGACTTTCTCTACGCAAACGAACAGTCCGTGGTCCGCGAGTCGGGTTCGGCCCACTCCGGCATCATCTTCCCCGTGGTCGTCTACCGCTACGAAATCCCCAATGGCAGTGATCCGGTTTCCAACGACGTGGTCCAGGTGACGCCTTTGATGGAGCAGATCGCCTATCAACACACCGTCGCCCCCGCCGCGAACCCCGTGACGTTGCTCCACGATCCGTTCATCGCCGTCGTATACTCTGGTACGCCGGATCTCCGGAACATTTTCTTGCTTGATCGCCAACCGGTCATCAGCGGCGCCAAATACAAGTACATCGTCGTCCGCCTCGATGACACCACCAAGGAGATCGAACGCGTCATGCTCACCAATGAGGTGACGATTCCCTGATCCGCCATGCATCGTCTCGCGCTTCTCTTCTCTCCGCTGTTGCTCTGGGCTCTCTTCTTGGGAACCCCAGCGCGGCTCAGGGCTGCCACCTTCACCTACGAAAGTCCGGTCGAATTCACCGCCTCCGGAGACTTCAACGGAGACGGCATCCAGGATTTCCTCATCGTCGATAAGGAGCTTGGGCTGTATCGAATCGGCTACGGTGCGGCGGACGGGACCTTCAGCAACACGGCTGCCTTGCCCACGGGAATCGACACCCCTACCGCCGTCGGGGTCGGCAAGCTCTCGGACAGCACCGCCACGCCCACTTCGGACCGCTTCGCGGTGACCTCGCCGCTGGCGAACCGGGTTCATGTCCTGAGCGGTGCCAGCTCCACCTACAATCCTCCCCGAGCCGTTCACGCTTTGGGCGCGGGCCCGGACGCCCTGGCGGTGATGAATGTCCCTGGGGCCGGTGACACCGTTCACGAAGATCTGTTTGGTTCCTGTCGCTACGAAACCTCCGGCTCGCCCACCAAGTTCCGCCAAATCCGGCACACGGGAGCCACTTACAATTTGCTCACCAGCGTCGATTCGGCGTTGGCGCATCGCGGCGCCAATCCGGTGGAGCTGACCAGCTCGTCCGGGGTGTCCCACGTGGCGCTCATCACCGGGGATGGCACACCGGCGGAAACCCTCCTGCTCTTCCGGCCCGAAGCCGCTGGTGCGGTTTCCGTCGACAGCGCGCCGTTGGGAGCGACGAATCATCGTTACATTCACGGTCGCTTCGGCACGGAGACTTTCGCCACCTTCTTGGTCTACCGGCCCGCCAGCGCGCAGGTGCAAGCCTTGGCCATTCAAGATTTAGGGGCCGGAAACTACTCGTTTGGGGCCCCCGTGCT
>CAMCXS010000109.1 GCA_945883495.1 Akkermansia muciniphila | reverse complement strand
CACATACCTCACTGAAGGGTGAAGTACGCACCTGGAAAAAAAGCACATACCTCGGTGAAGGGTGAAGTACGCACCTGGAAAAAAACACATACCTCGGTGAAGGGTGCAGTTCGCACCTGGAAAAAAAACACATACCTCGGTGAAGGGTGAAGTTCGCACCTGGAAAAAATGCACATACCTCGGTGAAGGGTGAAGTTCGCACCAGACAAAAATGCACATACCTCGGTGAAGGGTGAAGTTCGCACCTGGTAAAAATGTACATAGCTCGGTGAAGGGTGAAGTACGCACCAGCCAAAAATGCACATACCTCGGTGAAGGGTGAAGTACGCACCAGACAAAAATGCACATACCTCGGTGAAGGGTGAAGTACGCACCCGACAAAAATGCACATACCTCGGTGAAGGGTGCAGTTAGCACCTGGCAAAAATGCACATACCTCGCTGAAGGGTGAAGTTCGCACCGGACAAAAGTGCACATACCTCGCTGAAGGGTGAAGTTCGCACCGGACAAAAATGCACATACCTCGGTGAAGGGTGCAGTTCGCACCGGACAAAAATGCACATACCTCAGTGAAGGGTGCAGTTCGCACCTGGCAAAAATGCACATACCTCACTGAACCTAGATGCGGAAATGGAATCATCGCACGCGGTGGCGCGGAGACGCGGGGAATCAGAGAGGATATTGGTTTTGGTGAACTTGAGGCGCTCACTCACCAAGTGCGCGCCGGCGGACAGCCCTTCCAGCAGTCAAAATCCCCAGTCCTCCGCGTCTCCGCGTCTCCGCGTGAGTCCAGACCAGTCTCGTGATCTTTCGCCTATCTTGGGGAAGGTCGTTCGAGGTGAACCACGCCCAGCGCCCCCGAAGCGAAGCACGAAGCGGCACGCAGAAGACACACTAACCGACGAAACCAACAATCCATTCCATGCCGTCTCTTTGCCCCCACTCCCTCCTCTTCTCTGTGTCCTCTGTGCGCTCTGTGGTGACACGGCATCTCCTCACCACAGAGGACACCGAGAACACAGAGAGCAATCAGCCTATCCGCGCTTGGCGTGCTCGGGCTCGGGATTTTTCGATTACGATTACGAGCACACCGCTTCGCTGAGCACGAGCACGAGCACGAGCACGATTCATGATGGAGGCCGGAGGCTTGAAAATCTTCTAAGGGTTTTCCCCTACCGGTGTCTTGAATGTATCCACCTCTCTCAAATCCTCCTGGCCGCCGCGTCTGGCTCCGGACGTTGCGGCGCTGCTTCTCTCCCATGAACCCCTTCCTCCCCCTTCGTTCCCTGCTGCTCTCGTCTTTCCTGTTCGCGACACTCCCCTCCTCTTGGGCCGCCGGCCTCATCGTCGTCGATGAACCGATGGAACTGCCGCGCATCGCTCCGCCACTGCCGCCGTTTCCCCCGCATCCCCATCCTCCGCTGCCGCCGCGGCCGATTCACCGGCATCTGCCGTTGGAAGTGAAGCGGCAGACGGTCGAGGTCAAGATTCAGGACCAGATCGCCACGACGCAGGTGACCCAGGTCTTCGAGAATCCCACGTCTCACCGGTTTGAGGGCACGTTCGTCTTTCCGCTCCCGCCCGATGCGCACATCCAGGAATTCGCGATGGAGATCAACGGCGAGGTGGTCAAAGCCGAGCTCCTTGACGCCACCAAGGCCCGCCAACTGTACGAGGACATCGTCCGCAAATCCCTCGATCCGGCCCTTTTCGAATACGCCAACCGCTCCTTATTCAAAGTCCGCATCTTTCCCATCGAGCCGCACTCCAAAAAAGAGGTCCGCGTCCGCTACTCCGAACTTCTCCCGAAAGACGGCCATGTCATCCGCTATACCTATCCGCTGGATACCACCAAGTATTCCCTGAAGCCGATCCCCGACTTCACCTTGAAAGTCGACGTCGAGGCCAGCACCGATCGCATCCTGAAGACGGTATATTCCCCGTCCCATGAAGTGGAGATCACCCGCAAAAGCGAGCGTCACGCCGTCATCGGTTTGGAAACGGACAAGATGGCGGTGGATGAGGATTTCCAACTCTATCTCTCGCAACGCTCCGCGGGAGGCGAGCCGGTCGATCTCGATTTCCTCACTCATCACGAGAATGGCGCGGACAAACCGGGGCACTTTCTCCTCTTGGTCACCCCACCCGCGTGGGACGCCAAGGCCAAGCCGGCCCCCAAGGACGTCCTCTTCGTCTTCGATTCCTCGGGATCGATGAAGGGTGAGAAGCTGAACCAAGCCCGGGCCGCGATGCGCTACTGCGTCGATCACCTCAACGCCGAGGACCGCTTCGAAGTGATTCGATTCTCCACGGAGGCGGAAGCGGTGTTCGGGGAATTGGTGCCCGCCGATGCCAACCATCGTGACAAGGCCCGCCAGTTTCTGGATGAAGTCAGCGCGATCGGCGGCACCGCCATTGAGGAAGCCCTGACCCTGGCGATGAAGACCGCCGCGGCGAAAGCCGAATCCGGCCGGCCCGCCCAGATCCTCTTTCTCACCGATGGCAAGCCCACGCTCGGCGCGACCGAAGACGAAGTGATTCTCAAGTCCATGGAACGGGCCAAGGGCGATACCAAGCATTCCATCCGCGTCTTCTGCTTCGGCATCGGGACCACCTTAAATACGCGGCTCCTCGATCTCATCACCGAGCGCACCCACGCCGTCAGCGAATATGTGCTACCGGATGAAGATATTGAAGACAAGGTCTCACGATTTTTCGCGAAGATCTCCGATCCCGTCCTCACCAATTTGGCGCTAGAAATCAACGGTGCCGAGTGGATCCGCAGCCGGTATCCCAAAGATCTTCCAGATCTATTTCACGGCGATCAACTCGTCGTCCTCGGATCGTATCAGCGCGCTGAGAAAGAAGGCACGGTGAAACTCAGCGGGCTCATGAACGGCGGTGAACGCAGTTTCTTCCTTCCCGTTTCCCTCGAAAGCTCGCCCGGCAATCCCTTCATCGCCAAGCTTTGGGCCACCCGCCGGGTTGGTTATCTACTCGATGAAATCCGCCTCCACGGCGAGAGCGAGGAACTGAAGGACGAAGTCGCCACCTTGGCGCGCAAATATGGGATCGTCACGCCCTATACTTCTTACTTGATTCTGGAGGACGAAGAACATCGCGGCGTGCCCGTCCCTTTGAGAACCCAAGCAGCCACGCCATCTTCCACCCCTGGGCTGGCTCGGGAATACGAAACTCTCCGCTCCAAGACGGAAGGAGCGGATGCCGTCGGCGCCGCGCAAGCTTCCAAGGCGCTCAAAGAATCCAAAAACCAAGCCGGAGTCGCTTCCGCCAATGCGATGGCTGACAAAGCACGCGGCGACGCTCCCGAGGTGGAAGTCAATGCCTCCCGCACCCTGGCCGGCAAGACCTTCTTCCAAAATGGCGCGGTGTGGGTCGACCAAGAAGCGCAGGATCTCCCCTCTTCCGCGCCGCGCCGTCAGCTCAAATTCGCCTCCAAGGAATACTTCGACCTCCTCGCTGCCCATCCCACCCTGAGCCAATGGCTTTCCGTCGGCCCCGCCGTCCAAGTGGTGGTCGACAAAGAGCTTATCGAAATCAGCAACTGAGAGCAAAACCAAATGAGACTCCTCCTCGCCGCCATCCTCCCGTGCGCACTGCACGCCGTCGAACCACCTCCCGCTAAGCCAGAGCCCGGGCCAAAGCCAAAGCCGAAGGTGGAAGTCTGCTTTGTCCTCGATACCACCGGCTCTATGGGTGGTCTGATTCAAGGCGCCAAGGACAAAATCTGGTCGATCGCCAACGAGATGGTCTCCACCAAACCCGCCCCGGATATCAAGTTCGGCCTGATTGGCTATCGCGACCGTGGTGACGAATATATCACCAAGTTTTACCCGCTCTCCGATGATTTGGATGATATCTACGGAAAGCTCATGGAGTTCCGCGCCGACGGCGGAGGCGATACTCCGGAATCCGTGAACCAAGCGCTTCACGAAGCGGTCACCAAGATGGAGTGGAACACGGGCCGCGACGTCCTCAAGATTATCTTTCTCGTCGGCGATGCCCCGCCACGCATGGATTTTCAGGACGAGGTGAAATATCCCGAAGTCTGTCAGATGGCGGTGAAAAAGGACCTCATCATCAACACCATTCAGTGTGGCAACATGGCGGAGACCACGCCAGTCTGGAACGAGATCGCCAGCAAGGCGGAAGGAGAATACGCCGCCATTCTTCAAGACGGCGGCACCGTGGCGATCGCCACGCCGTATGATGCCGAAATCAGCACCGTGAACGCCGCTCTCGCTGGCACCGTGATCGGGTATGGAGACATGACCGTGCAACGCGCCGTAGAGAGCAAACTCGCCCTCGCCGCCGCCGCTCCGGCCGAAGCCACAGCCGATCGCGCCAATTACCTTGTCAAAACCAAGTCCGCCCCCGCCGCCAGCGCCAAAGTCATCAGCGGCGCTCAGGACCTGGTCGCGTTGGTGGAAGAGGGCTCGCTGGACTTGGCCAAAGTGGAACGGGAGAAGCTTCCCGAGCCACTCCAGAAGCTCTCCCCCGAAGAGCAAAAGGCACAGGTGGAGAAAAATCTGGCTGAGCGCAAACGCCTCAACGCGGAGATGGAAGATCTCGTCAAGAAGCGCTCCGCGTTCCTCGAAGAAGACAAGAAGCGCCAAGCCGCCTCCGGGAAGGCGGATAGCTTCGACGCTCAAGTCAAATCCATGATCAAACAACAAGCCTCCGCCAAGGGCATCCGGTACGGCAGCGAGGACTAAGCCAACTATCCCATGAAACAGCTCCTACTCATCCTCGCGGCAGTGTCCGCCTCCGCATCCGCCTCCGCATCCACCTCCGCATCCACCTCCGCATCCTCCTGGGCCGCCGAGCCCATCGAAATCTCCGCCAAACCGGAAGCCTCCCTCGTCGCTCCCGGCGCTACCTCCGCTCACGTCCTGGTCCGGCTCCGCGCCGGGCAAGCCCCCGAGGCCGCCGGTCCGCTGAAGCTGAACCTCGCCCTGGTGATCGACCGGTCCGGCTCCATGAGCGGCGCCAAGATCGAGGATGCCCGCGCCGCCGCCTCGTCCATGGTGAAACGGTTGCGCGATGGCGACCGCGTGGCCCTCGTCAGCTACTCCGACGAGGTGCGAGTGGATGCCGAATCGGCGGTGATCAACGAGACGTCGCGCGCCAAATTCCTCGAAGCCATCGCCAAGATCACGGACGACGGCTCAACGAATCTGGGCGGAGGCTTGATCGAAGGGTTGGCCCAGGTCAACAAACACCTCGGCACGGCGGATGTGAACCGCGTCCTCCTCATTTCGGACGGGCTCGCCAACCGTGGCGTTCAAGAGCCCAAGGAGTTGAACCGTATCGCCCGGGAGTCGCTTCAAAAAGGCGTCATCACCACGACGATCGGACTCGGCACGGATTACAACGAAGATCTCATGACCGGCCTGGCGGATCACGGAGGCGGGAACTACTACTTCGTGGCGGATTCCACCAAGATCGAGCCGACGCTGAGTGACGAGGTGCGCCAGATGGCCGCGACGGTCGCTCGGGACGTGGCGCTGCACCTGGAACTCGCCGCCGGTCTCAAGGTGGAGAAAGTCCACGGCTGGGTGCCGCGCGAGGAAGGGAACACGTTCATCGTCCCCCTCGGCGACTTCTTTTCCGGTCAGCTCCGCTCCGTGCTTTGGAAGTTCAAACTCCCGGAAGGATTGAAGGAAGGAAGCGAAATCGTCCTCGGCCCCATCGAGCTCACCTGCAACGCCGCCGGATCCTCGGACGGAAAGCTACACCGCCTCACGACCGAGCCGATCCGTCTGAAAGTCAGCGCGGACGCTACCGCCGTGGTCGCCTCCAAAGATCCGGAGGTCAGCGCACGCATCGCGGAAATCGAGCTCGCCACCAGCATGGAAAGCGCCTCGCAGTTGGTCGCCGAAGGGAAATTCGAAGAGGCCCAAAACGTCCTGCGTCAAGCCGTGGCCACTGCGAAGGAAAAAGGCGCCGCGCTCCCCGTTCCTGCCGCCGCGGACCTCATGAGTGCCGCCAAGGCCGCGGAATCGATGCAAACCCAAGCCGTCCAAGCCGCGACCAGCGCCGAAGGGGCCAAAGCTTTTACCAAAGGCGGCAAAGCGGGAGCGCAGATGCTGAAGAAGAAGTGACGCGCTAACCCGATCCCTTCTGGCACTCGAACCCGCGCTGGCCTGCGCCGTGGGCAGCCCGAAGCCACCGACGGCTTCGGGCTCTTGCATGTTTGAACGGTGCGGCGATCAGCCGGGAAGCGGCATGTCGATGGCGGTGCGTTCGTTGGACAAACTCCGGTCAGGGCGGGCCGTTTTGGCTCCGGCGGGAGCGAGAAGGTCAGCCTTGGCTTGGAGGCTCTTGGCCATCACCGTTGCTTGATCAGCTTCAGCGCGGAGACGCTGAACCGTGGCTTCCGCCTGGGCAAGGGATTGGCGGGCTTGATCGGCTTGGACCTTGGCCTTCTCCGCCAACTGCCGGGCATATTGCCAGAGTTGGAACTCGGCGGTGGTATCGGCCTTTGCGATGGGATGGCTGGAGGTGACCGCTTTTGCCCCCACCTCTGTAGGCGGATTCTTACGCGGTCTGCCGCGCCGGATCTGGGTAGCGATCACCTCGGGCTCACTGGTCACGGTGAAGGACGCCCAACGAGAATCACCCGCAGGCATGCTTTTCTCCAACTCCCCCAGGATCGCAAGAAGAGCTCCGCGAAGGCGCTCACCAGCCACGGAGCGGTTGCTCACGCCAACACTCCAGGCGCGGCTGTGTTCATTGGAGCTCTGGAAAGCCTCATCCAATTCCTGACCACGCAGGGACAAAAGGCCGACCGTGACGTCGCTGTTCGCGTCTTGCCGTTCGGGATGTGATTCAAAATAAGCGGACAAGCTGGCCAGCAGTTCGATCCGCTCAGGAGCGGTGACCGGAGTCTGGATCGAGCTGGTGAACCCGGCCTCCGCCCAAGCTTCGGACCACTCATCGCCCAGGTGACCTTTGAGAACATCCCTGGCACGACCGATGGCGCTGCCAGCCAGATAGTTCGCCTTGGCCAGAGCAGGCCCAATGGCTTGCATGAAAAGCGGCGAAGGCTTGTCGAACTGGGGATCGGCGGCGGCGAGCTCGCGCAGCGCGCTTTCGGCATTGGCGCGCAAGTGGCCCGGAAGGCTGAGGGACGTTCCGTGGGATTCCAGGCCGTCAAGGATTTGCTGACCAGCCGTCTGAAGCAGATTCAGTTGTTTCGGTAGTTTCATGGTGATGTTCTTTGTGTCTGAGGTTCCATGGGACCGCTGTGAAAGCGGATTCGCACAGCCGCTAAATAGCAAGAATGCGGCCCGTGTAAATGGGAATTTGTCAGGAGTTTGCCCGGCAGGCCAGCCTGAAAATGGCCTGCCAAGGTTAGTTATTGCCCAGTCAAGAAAAACAACACCGCACCAACAAGCGCAGCTTCACCAGATTCTCCCTGTCTTCTTGACCGTCTCTCGCCTCCCATCTACGGCACACGGTTGTTCGCGAAGATTTGGACGATCCCGGCTCCTCTCTCCACGGATCTCGGGATGCCGCAACTCATCGGTCACCCGACTGCCGGGGAGCTCCGCCAGGAGCCCCACCACCGGTGCCAGAACCTGCCGGCGGGTTGAATTTCCGATTCGCCGCCGCCGCGCGCGGGGCGGTTTCATCCGAGGCCACAATGTCGCCAGCTTCGATCAGCTTCACTAACGGTGGATGCTCCATGGCCTTGGCGGTAACCTGGCCGGTCTTGCCGGGGCCGAGAAACAATTTCTTGCCGCCGGGCAGCGGGACGCTCAGGGGTTTCGGGGTCTTGTTCGTAATGTTCATCTGAGATTGGACGGGGGGTGACTAGCCTAACACGACTCTCGCCGGAGTCCAGCGGCAGGCTCCGCAACTTGTTCCGCCACGTAGTCTCGCCCCCGGTAAAAGCGGGAGGCCACCACGAACAAACCGGCGGTCGCAGCCATCAGCCACGTGAAAAACCAGAAGTAGGCGGATCCCTCCAACCGGGTTTGTCCGCCCGCATACCAAGCGAAATCGAAGGCACCCGTCTCCCCCGCTGCCCGAGGCGCGGGACCAATTCCAAGCTCGGCTTTGCGACGGTCGAGCCAAGTCGGTTTCGCCGGCCCCCCGGAAGCTTCGGCACGCCGGGTGAGGACGATTCCCAAGTCCCACTTCGTCCCGGGCTGGCCATCGGGACCGTCACTGGAAAGGCGCGCGGTTTCGGAGTTCAGCAGCGTGTAGCGCACCGGGCGCCCCCAGGGGTCGTTCAATCCGGTGAGAACCTGCGCGCCGCCAGGTGTTTTCGGGAGCACACCGTTCGGGGCGGCCGCTTCGATGCGTTTCGCGGCTTCGGCTAACACGGCGGAAGCGCTGGAGTTCACCTGGCCGTCCTCGCCCAATCTGAGATCATCGGCGGTTCCAGTCTTTCCATCGTAGCCGGCGTGCCTTTCTCCGGCAGTCAGTGAGACGGCCGGGATTTGGATGGCGTGATTCACCCCCGCCGTCAGAAAATTCCCTACCGCCACGGAGAAGAGGTACAACGACATGATGACGGATTTCATTTTCGGCGGCGCCTGGGTGTAGGCGAATTCCAGCGCGGTGATGGAGACGAGCACCTCGCTGGCCGTGAGGAGAGCGTAGGCGAGGATCTGCCAGGCGATGTTGGGACGTTCTCCGCTTTCGATCCAAACTTGAATGACGCTGGACAAGGCAAACGCGACCACCATGAGCGCCAAGCCCGAGCCGATCTTGCGCAGCGGCGTGAACGGCCAAACCCGATCAATCACGGGATACACGCCATAGGTGAACAGGGGGATGAAGAGGAGGATGAAGAAGGAATTGATCGACTGAATCTGCGACGGCAGCCATTCCACGCCGAAGAGGCGCCGGTCCATGTCCTGCGCTTGGAAGATCCAAGACGAGCCGGTCTGATCGAAAAGGGCCCAGAAGACGGCAACGAAGAGGAAGAGCACCACGAGCTGCCCCAGCGCCCCCAGGCCATCCCGGCTGAAGGTTTGCTGGAGGAAGGATTGGCCGCCCGGCGGGATGTGGACGAAGCGGTGCCGCCCCATCCAGAAGATCAACGTGGCAATCCCCATGAGAATGCCCGGAATCCCGAAAGCGAGGTGCGGTCCGTGCCATTCCAAGAGGGATGGAATCAGCATTTGCGAAGCGAGCGCCCCAAGGTTGATGCTGAAATAAAAGGCGGCGAAAATGGCCGGCAGCAGGTGCCGGTTGTTCGGTCCAAATTGATCGCCGACGTGGGCGGAGACGCAGGGCTTGATCCCGCCGGAACCGATGGAAATGAGAGCCAGGCCGCCGAAGAGCCACCAACCCGCCGGACCGCTCACGCCCATGAACGCCAGCGTGAAGTGGCCCAAGCAGTAGACCAGGGAAAGCCAGATGATGATTTTGTATTTTCCGAAAACCGCGTCCGCCAGAATCGCGCCGAGGAAGGGCGTGAGGTAGACGGCCATGTTGAAATAGTGATACCGCTCGTTCGCCGCCGCCTCGGACATGGCCTGTTCCGGCGTGTTTCCCATGAGGTGCAGGTAATCCGCCATGAACACGGCGAGGATGGCCTTCATGCCGTAAAAACTGAAACGCTCCGCCGCTTCGTTCCCGATGATGTTCGGGATGCCCGTGGGCATGGTGGAGGTGTCCGACGGTGTGGTGCGAAAGGCTGAGCCGGCCATGAAGCGAACTTCAGACGGGGTGCGTGGCGGGCGCAAGGCAATCTGCGCGATTCCCTGAAAAAATGAAAAAAACGAGGCAGCTCGGTTGATGGTTCCGTCAGAAAAAAAACCCCCAAACTGACGAAACAAAATAACAACCGGGCTGCCTCTAGGTGTCAGGTCGCCCCGACTGTGAGGTCACCATGCAGAAAAAAAGTCGAATTGCAAGCCTGAATTCTAAAAAGTTTTGTAGCGAAGGATTTCCGCGAAAACCCCTCCACCCAACAGCACCTCCCCGTCATAAAACGCGCAAATCTGCCCGGGAGTTAATGCGCGCTGGGCTTGGTGCCACGTCACCAACGCGCGGCCCGGCGCGTCCTCGTCGGGAAAGAAGTCAACCGGCACCGCCCGGCACCGGTAACGCGGCGCGGCGTCAATCGGGGAAGCCTGCGTCACTGGCCGATTGCAAAACGTGATGCTGGTGATCTTCGAAGAATCCGCGTAGAGACCGGGCGTATCCGGCTCGTCGAACCCGACGACCAGTTCCCGGGTATCCCCGCGCTTTTCCACGACCACGAAGGCTTTGTTCTCCGTGTTCGATGGGACGCCAATTCCTTTGCGCTGGCCGAGCGTGTAGAGGTGCAGTCCGCGATGCGTGCCGACCTTGCGGCCGTCCACGGTGACGATATCCCCCGGTTGATCGGCCACGTGGTGGCGCAGGAAGTCGGACATCTTCACCTCGCCAATGAAGCAGATGCCCTGGCTGTCCTTCTTCGCGGCGGTGGAGAGACCAAAACTGGCCGCCACCTCGCGCACCTCCGGCTTGGTGAGATGGCCGACCGGAAACAGGGCTCGGCGCACCTGATGAGGCTGGAGCAGGGCCAAGAAATAGGTCTGATCCTTGTTCGGATCGACGCCGCGGAGGATGTCGCGGGAGCCATCGGCATTGTCGCGAACCCGGGCGTAATGGCCGGTGGCCACGAAGTCGAAGCCCTCGGCCAGAGCGTGATCCAGGAAGACGCCGAACTTCATTTCGCGATTGCAGAGGACGTCGGGATTGGGCGTAACGCCTTCGGTGTAACCCCGGAGCAAATAATCGACGACGCGTTCGCGGTAATCGCGCATCAGATTGACGACCTTAAACTCGATCCCGAGCTTCTCGGCGACGGCGCGGGCATCGCGGATATCCTCTTCCCAAGGACAATGACCGGCGATCTTTTCCTCGTTGATCCAGTTCTTCATATAGGCGCCGGTGACCTGATGCCCCTGTTGCAGGAGCAAGGCCGCCGCCGCGCTGCTATCCACGCCGCCCGATAATCCTACGAGAACCTTCGCCATGCCGTTTCACTCAACCAAGCATCATCCGGCATAGAATCACGGATGCAACGATCCCAGCGATATCTCCGCCCAGTCCGGCGAGAACCGCGTGGCGGCTGCGGCGCACGGCCACGGACCCGAAATAGACGGAAAGCACATAGAACGTCGTCTCCGTGGAGCCGAACATCGTCCCGGCGGTGTACTTGATGAGATTGGGAATGTCCGGTTGCGACAGAATTTCCGCCATGATGCCCGCCGAGCCGCTGCCACTGAGAGGACGCATCAGCGCCAACGGGAGAAGCTCCGCCGGGAAGCCGATGAGATTGAGGAGCGGCGAGACGAGCCATTGCAGCAACGTCAAGGCGCCCGAATCCCGAAAAATCCCCATTCCGACCAGGATCGCCACGAGGAACGGCATGATCCGGATGGCCACGTCCCAGCCCTCCTTGGCGCCCTGAACGAATTCCTCATAAATTTTCACGCCGCGGATCGTGGCCACCACGGTGAAGATCACGAAAAGGCAGGGAATCACCAAGGCGGAGACGGAGACCATCACGCCCCGCCAGCCTTCCGGTTTCGCGGAAGCATCCACGGCGTGGGCTTTGTCCTTGAGCAGTTGGGCCGCACCGGCGGAAGCTTCCTGTTGAGCCAGCAATTCTCCGAGGCCCGACCTCTGGTGGAAGGTCTGCCGCAAGGTGGGATGCAGTTCGAACGTCACCACGACGGTCAGGAGCAACGCCGTGAGAATCCCCAACGCCCAACCGCCCGGTGAGATCGGTTTGGTTTCGCCCTCCGCGGATTCGGTGGAGGATTCAGCCGTCTCGGGGCTCGGCGCCTCGACCGCGTGCCCCGCCTTTATCGCAAATCCCGGGACCCCTTGGAAAATTCTCGCCAGAAGCACGGCTACGATCGCGGCGCAAACCGTCGCTAAGATCGTCGGCAGCAAAATGCCATGTGGGTTCGGAATTCCGGCGGCGGAAATGTAGATGAGCGAGGTGGCCGGGATCAGGGTCACCGCGCTGGTGTTCAGGGCGAGGAAGGTGACCATCGAGTTCGTCGCGGTGCCGGGCTGCGGATTGAGCTTGTTCAGCTCCTGCATCGCCTTGAGGCCGAGCGGGGTGGCGGCATTGCCGAGACCGAGCATGTTGGCCGCAATGTTGAGGATCATAGCGCCGACTGCCGGGTGATTCGCGGGCACTTCCGGAAAGAGGAGCCGCATCACCGGCCGCAACGCCCAAGCGATGGCGCGCACCAAGCCGGCCCTGTCCGCAAGCCGGAGCATTCCGAGCCACAGCATCATCCCGCCGACCAATCCGAGCGCCAAGGTGATCGCCGACTTGGCCGCCGCAAACGCCCCTTCCGCGATGCTGTGATCACCCGAGATCCTCCCCAGCAACCCGGCGACGAACACGCCCACGAGAATCAATCCAAGCCAAATGAAGTTCAGCATGCCGTTCCCTTCCTAGCCCTTGAAGGTTGGAAAGTAGAGAATAGAAACGAAAAAATTGGAGATGAGGACGTGCTCACCGGCTCGCGTAATTGCCCACGAGCCCACTTGCTCAACTGCCCGGCCCGGTAATTCCGGACAGCCAGCCCTCCGGGCTCGTCAATAGTCCGTCAACACCTTGGGCGTCAACGAGGTCCGCAACGCATTGAGCACCGCGATCACGTCGATCATCTCCTGCGCCAAGGCCCCGGCCACCGGCGGCAGATGGCCTCCCGCCGCGATCAACATCCCCACCATGCTCAACATCATGCCCCCTACCGCCGACTCCAGCGCGATCCTCCTCATACGCCGGCCGATGTGGAGAATTTCATCGACCCGTTGCAACGAACTGTCCAGCACCACCGCCCCCGCGGCTTCCGCCGTGACGTCGCTCGCTTGCCCAAATGCCAATCCCACCGTAGCCGCCGTCAGCGCCGGCGCGTCGTTGATCCCGTCTCCCATGAACACCGTGCCGTCCCGAAGCGTCTCCTCGCGAACCAACGCCAGTTTCTGCTCCGGGCTCTGGCTGGCATACACCTCCGTGATCCCAACCTTATCGGCCAGATACCGCACCTCGGATTCACGATCCCCGGAAACGAGCAGGACTCGTCGAAAGCCATGATTGGGCCTCAGGTGACCGATAAACGCCCGCCCCTCCGCCCGGGGTTCATCCCGAAAGCGGATGGTCGCCCCATAGCCGCCATCAATGAGAACAACACACTCCAAACCACCCACGATCTCCGGCAACGCGGCGGCATCCTCAGGATTTTGGGCCAGCAGCTTCTTGCGGCTGGTCACCTCCACCCGCCGCCCCCCTATGGTTCCCCGCAGTCCCTCTCCCGGTCGCTCACTGACTTCGGAGGCGTCGAGCAGCGTCAGCCCCTCGGCCAAGGCCGCGTTCACCAGCGGTGTCGCCAACGGATGACGCGAATATCGTTCCAAGCTGGCGACCGATACCAAAATTTCATCGCGAAGAAAGGGAGCCATCGTCAAGATTTCGGTGACCCGCGGCTCCCCGTAGGTCAGCGTCCCGGTCTTGTCGAATATCGCCGTCCGGCAGGTGTCGATTTTCTCCAGCACCGCCGGATCCTTGATGATGATGCCCCGCCGGGCCGCCAAAGAAATCGAGCCGATAATCGCCACCGGAATCGCGATCAGGAGCGGACAAGGTGTGGCCACCACGAGCACCGCCAGAAAGCGCAACGGATCCCCGCTCACCGCCCAGGCCGCCAACGCAATCCCCACCGCCACCGGCGTGTAGACGGCGCCGAGCTGATCGCCCAGTCTCCGCAGTTTGGGACGGCGCTGCTCGGACTCGCGCATCACCTCCATGATTTTGGCGTAGCGGGAATCCGCCGCCGCCTTCTCCGCCCGGATCGTCAACGCACCTTCCCCGTTGATCGCTCCCGAGAGCACCAAGGAACCGACGGATTTGGAAAGCACATAGGGCTCCCCGGTGAGGTAGGACTCATCCATGGAGCCGTGCCCTTCCACCACCACGCCGTCCACCGGGCAAGTCTCATGCGGCAAGACCACCAACACTTCCCCCGGCCGCACCTCAGCCAAGGGAATATCCCGCAACTCACCGTTCTCCTTGCGATGGGCCTGCGCCGGCATCCGCTTCGACAGAGCCAGCAACGCGGAGGAAGCTCTCCGCACGGCAAACGCTTCCAACGCCTGCCCGCCCGAAAGCATCAGGACCACCAACGTGCCCGCCAGGTACTCATGCAAAGTCACCGCCGTCACAATCGACAGACCCGCCAGCAGATCGGAGCTGAAATCCAAACGCAGAACCTTCCCCAGCAGCGTCCAGACCAACGGGATCCCGCCGATGCTCAATGCCGCCCACAGCGGCAAATCAGCCGGAAGCCCGACCGCCCGCAACCCGAGGTGCAGCAAGATGGCCAGCAACGCCACCGCTGCGATGCCCATCTCCCCGGTGAGCCAGGAGGGGCGCGGCGATTTCATGGCACCCGCGGCAAGATCTCCACGATATCGGCAAACGCCTCGCCGTCCGGAAAACTCAGCTCATTGCAACGGCCGTGAAGCACGTCCCCCTTGTGCTGCCCCAACGCGTGGGCGATCAGCTCATCCGCCGTCACCTCGAAGAACCCGCGCGGAGCCCCTTGGTGCGGAACGTTCTCCTGGGCCAAAACCGCCCCCAACGGCACCACGCCCGCCAAAATCAACTCACGGGCGGCGGACGGGAATCGATCCAACTGGATGCCGATGGCACCGCATTCCACGGGTTTCAAGTTGTCCTTGCGTCGCAAAATCACCAAGCGGAGCAAGTAATTCTCCGATCGCTCCAGATCGAGCACCTCAAGCCGAAGCTCAGACCCGTGGTAGGCCGCCAACGTCGGGGTCATGTCCCGGTCATGCACCAGCAACGAGCGATCAGGCTCCGGCACGCTGCGCGGTTCCAGGAACTGAATGACCGGCAGTTGCAATCCGCGCCGTTCATAAAAATAGCGCAGCGGCATCAGCCAATAGAGCGCCGTGGCGTCATCCAACACCGGCGAGGTAGGGTCAGGTGTAGCGCGCATGGCGGTGCTGAGGCAGGAAAAACTCGTGAAGCAGGCGATCGACCTGGAGCAATCCCTCCCGGTTCAAGGTGATCACATCCCCCGCGAGGGTGAGGAAACCTTCGGACTGCAAATAAGCCAGCGGCTGCGCAAAGCTTTCCCGCGGATCGACCCCATATTTCTCGACGTAATACGAGGAGGTGATCCGGCCGAGTTTGAGCCGGAGGATGAATTCACGAAGCAAGCGCTCTTCGGCGTTCGTCTGATACGCGCGGTAAACGGGGAGTTGCCCCTGATCGAGCGACATCATGTAGGGACCGATATCCGCGTTGTTCTGGTAATGCATGCCGGCAAAGTGGCCGAAGGACGCCACGCCCGCGGAGAGCAGATCCGCCCCGGCCCAGAGACTGTCGCGGTAAACGAACTTCGTCTTTTCCGGATCCTTCACCACCGTGGTCGCGCTCGTCACGGTGTAGCCAGCCTTTTCGAATTCATCGAAGGCGTAACTGACCCAGTGACGCTTGGTCGCCCAATCCGCCACCGGAGCGGTGAGCTGGCCCGCCGCCTTCATCTCTTGGTAGATGGTGGTGTTGTAGGGCACCTCCATCTGGTAAATCGTCACGCTCTCCGGCTGATACCCGATCGCCTGCTCGACGCAGCGTTTCCAGTTGTCTTCAGTTTCATCGACCATCCCGGCGATCAGGTCGATATTGATTTGCGGAAACTGCAGAGCCTTGGCGAAGGCAATAGCGCGGTGCAGTTCCTTGGAGCGGTGCGCCCGGCCGTTCAGCTCCAGGATGTGATCATCAAAATTTTCAACCCCAAGGCTCAACCGGGTGATCCCCAAATCACGGATCGCTTCGAGCTTTTTCTCCGTCAGCGTCCCTGGTTCCGCTTCGAAGGCCACTTCCTCAGCCTCATCCCACGGAAAGAGTTCCTTCATCCCGGTGGTCAACTCCGTGAGCTGCGCCACCGAGAGGTAGCTCGGCGTGCCTCCGCCGAAGTAGACGAACTTCGGCTTCCGGCCGGCCAGATACGGTTTGGAACCGTAGAGCCGGAACTCGCGCAGCCCGGCCTGCAAGTAACCATTTATTTCGGCGGCATTCCGGTCGGTGTAGACCCGAAAGTAACAGAAGTGGCAGCGTTTGCGGCAAAACGGAATGTGAAAATAAACGCCCAGATCAGCGCTCCCCCGGGGTCGGCTCAACACCTCATCCACCAGCCCGGCTTGCTCCCGCTGCCAAAAGCTGAAAGGCGGATAGTTCGCCACGAAGTAGTTCCCCGCCTCCGTCGCCTCCTCCGGTTTGGCCAAGGGCACGTGCGCATCCCGCACCGCGTCCCCCAAGGAAGCATGAAGCGCGGCCGAGCGCGCCGGAGCGGATGGAACTGGGGAAGATTCAGAAGCCATGGACAATCAATCTACACGAAAACAGGGCGTGCGCGCCGCGCCACCCGGTGATTTCTTCCCGGGAAGCGTGCGATTCTGGACATCTCCGGGCCACGGCCAGAGCAGAGCTCAGTGCAAAATTTTTCCCCGGTCAGCCCGGCCTAAGGACAAATCTTTGTTGCGAAATCGTCACAAGGGCACAACTGGTTGTTCCAACGTTTCCTAGCGGAGTCACTACTTCCTGACACCCCGCCAACTGCGCCCTGTTCCGCCACCGATGCCAAAAAATCACAGCAAACCGGATGACGCCCCCGAGCCCGATGGACTGACGGCTCCCTCCGTTCCCTCCTCCGACGAAGCGTCGGCCCCAGCGTTGCAGCGTGGGGAGCGCGTCGCCGTAAGCGATGATCTCAACCGGGTCATTCCGAACAGTCCGGAAGCGGAACGAGGTGTCCTCAGTTGCATGATGCAGGATCCCGCGAACACCATCGGGGAAGCCACCATCAAGATCGGCGCCCGCCAATTTTACGATAAGGGCCGCTCGATCCTCTTCGCCACCATGGTGGAGATGTACGACAGCTCCCTGCCGGTCGATATCATCTCACTGACCACCGTTCTCAAGGACCGCAAGCTTCTCGAAAAGGTCGGAGGTCCGGCGGAGTTGGTCAATATCATGCGCTATGCCCCATCGGCGGGCCAATTCTCCTACTACGCCAAGGTGCTGCGCAACAAGTTCGTCCTGCGCCAGATCATCGAGACCTCGCAGAAGACGATCGAGAACTGTTACGAGGGGCAGACCACCGTCGATGGCCTCCTCGACGGCTACGAGGCGGACGTGCTCGCCATCCGGGAGGGGCTCGAACAGAAGGACGAGATCAAGCCGATTCGCGACCACCTCATGGACGCGATCCACCAGATCGAGCAGCTCTTCACCAACAAGGGCAAAACCGCAGGGATTCCGTCTGGCTACCCGGACTTCGACGCCATGACCAACGGGATGCAGGCCGGCCAGATGATCATCATCGCCGCCCGCCCGTCCATGGGCAAAACCTCGTTCGCGATGAACATCGTCGAGAACGTGGCCATCGGTTCCAAGGTTGCCGTGGGCGTCTTCAGCTTGGAAATGGGCGCCGACCAGCTCACCCAACGCCTCCTTTGCTCCCAAGCCGGCATTTCGATGACCAAGGTCATGAGCGGCATGCTCTCCGAGAATCGCGATTTCCCCCGGATTCAGCACGCCGCCGCCAAACTCTCCGAGTGCAAGATCTACATCGATGACACCCCGAGCCTTTCCATCATGGCGCTCCGGGCCAAAGCTCGCCGCATGAAGAAGCAGTTCGGGATCGAGCTCATCATGATCGACTACCTCCAGCTCATGCGCTCAGAGTCCAAGAAAGCTCAGGACAGCCGCCAACAGGAAGTCGCCGAAATCTCTCAGGGCGTGAAGGCCTTGGCCAAAGAACTCCGCGTTCCGGTCATCGTTCTCGCCCAGCTCAACCGCGGCCCGGAAACCCGGACCGGGAGCAACAACCGCCCCCGCGTCTCCGACCTCCGGGAATCCGGCTCCATCGAACAGGACGCCGACGTCGTCACCCTCCTCATGCGGGAAGAGTACTACGCCGAAAGCGATGAAGAACGCGAGGAGAAGTCCGGCCGCTCCGTGCTGATCGTCGGCAAAAACCGGAACGGAGCGACTGGCGACGTCCCGCTCACCTTCCGCAAGGAGCTGATGCGCTTCGAAAGCCGCGCCCGGGACGAGTTCGATGAATGATTTTCGATTCCGACGGGACACCGGCTTGGTCCTCCAGGCTCCGCGTTTCCGTAGCCCCGGGCGGATTGGTGCGTGGCGGTGCGAACCGAAGCGGCCCTCCTGATGCCTGCCTGCCCTGCCTCATGAAAACTGGTCGCTGAGGGCCGATCAGGGCCCTTCACCCGCTCCCCAATCTCCCCCCGTCCGGTGCCGCCGCGTCCCCAATCGCCGCAAGAGGGGATTGCTTCTTCCAGCATGGGTTGTCTATTTATATCTAGCGGTGATCGCGATCGTGACTCTGGCGCACCTTTGCCCCAGCCACCCTTCAGGCTCCGCTGTTGCAATTTTCGAAACCGATGTCGCCATGAGCCGACCAGGCATTGTGCGAACCCCCACGGAGAGCCGGGAGCTGCATCCGCCTAGCTCGCTCAACCGACTTCGCTGATGACGCAACGGAACGCCCCTCCTCTGATCCTTTGCGGCACCTCCATCTCGCCCGGAATGGCGGAAGGAACGATCCATGTCCATCGAATCGAGGCGGGACTCCTTGACGCCCCCCAGAGTGAATCCATGGACGTCGATGACGAAATCTCCCGTCTCGATACGGCCAGCCTGAAGATCGCGTTCGAGCTGCAGTCCCTGGC
>CAMCXS010000108.1 GCA_945883495.1 Akkermansia muciniphila | reverse complement strand
CTGCTTCATTTCTTTGCCAATCACGAACTCCTGGCCACAGAGTTGATGGCGTTGGTGTTGCTTCGCTTTCCCGATGCGCCCAAGGAGTTCAGGCAAGGCTTGTACGAAACACTGCGGGAAGAGCAGCGGCACACCACTTGGTATTTGCGGCGGCTGGCGGAGTGCGGGCTGACCTTTGGCGAGCTGCCGGTGAACCGGTATTTTTGGGACGCGGTCGCTTCGGTGCCTTCGCCGCTGGATTATGTATCGCGACTGAGTTTGACCTTTGAGCAGGCCAATCTCGATTACTCTCTCTATTATGCGGAGGTGTTTGCCCGATCTGGCGATGAGCGATCCGCCAAAATCCTGCGGGCGATTTGCCGAGATGAAGTTGGCCATGTGCGCTACGGGTTGGAGTGGTTTCGCCGGTGGCGCGACCCAGGCGTTTCCGATTGGGATGCATTTCAGAAGGTGTTGACCTTTCCGTTAAGCCCGAGCCGGGCCAAAGCGAATGGGGAAGCGGCTTTCAATCGGCAGGGGAGGCTCGATGCGGGACTGGAGCCGGACTTCGTGCGTCGGTTGGAGCTTTTCGAGCGATCCAAGGGCCGGACACCGCGGGTGTTATGGTTTTGTCCGGGCGCGGAAGAGGCCGCGGCCGGGGAAAGCGACGGTCCAGAGGACCCGGTGGCCCGTGCGGTGGGGGAGAGTTTGGAGGGGCTTGTTCTGTTTGCTTGCCGCCGGGACGACGTCCTGTTGGTGCGGCGATTGCCCGAGGAGGCGCATCTCGAACGCCTGCTCCGTGCTGGATTCGTGCTACCGGAGATTGAAGAGTTGGGGCCCGACGGCCGACTGAAGGCGGACAGCGTCTTGCGCGGACGGAAGATCGCGGAACTGCGACCCTGGGGCTGGTGTCCGCCAGCGGTTGAGCTGTTTGCGTCGATGGAAGCCGGGTTGCCCGGCGCGGCGCCGAGGCTGACGGAGTGCTGGAACGACCGGATCCGTGATCTCTACACGAAGTCGTCGGACCAAGAGTTCCTCCGGGAGTTTCTGGAAAGTGAGGGGCTCGAACCGGCGGTGGCGGGCCGGACGGTGCGGGATGCGACGGAACTGACGGAAACGATCGCGGATTTCCGCCGGGCGGGATTTGAGGAAATCGTCTTGAAATCCCCGTTTGCGGCAGCGGCTCGGGGAAACCGGAAGCTCAGTGCCCCGGCAGATCTTGTCTGGGCGGAACGAGTCATCGGGCGGCAGGGAGGGCTGGTGGTGGAACCTTGGCTTGATCGAGTTTGGGATTTTTCCGTCCAATTTGAAATGGAGTCTTCCGGACTGCGTCGTCTTGAGTGGATCGAGTTGGAAAACAACCCGCGCGGGCAGTTCCAAGCAGCCAGCTGTGGGCCGCGGCTCACTCGTGGGCTTGAGGCCGGGTTGGCGCGATTCCTTCACGAACGGGTCTTTCCGATCTACGACGGCGCTTTGGCGGAGCGGTTGGAGCAACGATTGCGGCGAGCGGGGTTCCGGGGCGCGGTCGGCGTGGATGCGTTTGTCTATCGTGACCGCGATGGCGAGTTGCGCTGCAAGCCGGTGGTGGAGATTAATCCTCGTTACACCATGGGGCGGATTGCCCACGAGATTCGACGGCAGGTGGCGGCCGGTTGTTCGGTGCGGCTGACGATGGTTCGGGAGGGCAAGCCGCTGCCGGACAATGAGTTCCGTCTCGACGCAAGTTCTGGCCGAATGGAATCGGGGAGGCTGGTGTTGAGTCGGCCGGCGCGCGGGAGTGGCTTTGCGGCGGTGCTGGAGGTTGGGCGGACCACGGAGGGATTCCGTACAAGGTCGATAGTTAAGAAATGTTAACAATTGCTCTTGATTTCGTAATTACAACAATTTATAAGGTTCGTCATACAAGTGTGAGCCTGTCCCTGCCCATGTCCTTCTCGCGCCATCTTCTCGTCTCGGTCTTCGGGCTTTTGGCGCTCCTCCTCCCCGGTTGGGCGCAGGAGCCGCGGGACGAGCGCTCGACTCCGCCCCCCTCAGCTCCCGCATCGTCCGAGAGCGCCGCTACCTCCCCCGGCGCACCGGCTGATGCTGTCCCTGGGGTTGGAGTCGAACGTCAGATTTATTTGCCGTATGAGGATTTGGAAGCGGTGTTCGAGAAAGACGGCCGCGGAGTGGTGGTGCCATATCGGGAGTTCTTGCAGCTTTGGAATGAGCTGAACGCGAAGCGGGCGGAAGAGGCGGAGGAAGAGCCGCCGCTCGGAGGCGTGGTCAAGTCCGCGGTCTACACGGCGGAACTGAAGGGGCAAGGCGACGCCGCCAGTTTGGTGATCCAGGGAAAAATCGAGGTGGAATCGTTTCGCAAAGGGTGGGCCACGATCGCCTTGGGACGCGGGCCGCTCAACATTGTGGAAGCGAACACCGGCGAGACGAGTCTGAGCCTGGGAGACCAGGGGTACGAGTTGCTGGTGCCTCACAAAGGAATCTACACCGTGGAGCTGACCTTGCTGGCTCCGGTGCGACAACAGGAGGCGGGCTTCGTCGCGAAACCGTCGCTGCCACGTTCGCCGCTCTCGCGTCTGGTGGTGGTGATTCCTGGTAAGGACTGGCGATTCCAGTTGGACGGGAACTTGCCGTTTACGACGGGCCCGGACGGGAAGGACAGCCGGATCGAGTTTGCCTTTGGGGAAATGCAGGAAGTCACGCTGCATTGGAGCCGGGAGAGCGCGGACAACCGGTTCACGCCGCTCTTGTTCGCGGATTCCAACCTGCGGTCCCGAGTGGTAACGGGAGCGATTCAGACCACGGCGGACTTGCGTTACCGGATTTTGCGGGCTGGGGTTGATCACTTTGAGATCGAGGTTCCGGCCTCACACGAGGTGCTGCTGGTGGAAGGGAACAATCTAAAAGAATGGTCCTTGGCGGGCTCTGGGAAGACCCAGCGGATCGCGGTCCGGCTGCATGCCGAGGTTCGGGATAGTTATGAGCTGCACATTGTTTTGGAAAAGAGTTTGGGCGGGTTGCCGGCGGAAATCGATGTGCCCACGGTGACCCTTCTGGATGTGGCGCGGCAAAGCGGAGTGCTGGAGCTTTCCGCCGACAGTGACTTGGAGGCTCGGGTCAAAGAGGTGGACGGATTGAGCCGTCAGGCGTTGCCGGAACGGACGGACGAGAGTGAATTCGCGGCTCGGTACCGGTTTTTGAAGGCGCCCTATGCGGCGACGTTGCAGATCGACCGGGCGAAGCCCGAGGTGCATGCGGAGATCATCACGGCGGTTCATGTGCGGCCGGAGGCATTGGAATGGCAAGCTGCGGTGACGGTTGATGTGAGCCGCGCGCCGGTGTTTGAGACGGAAATCGTTTTGCCGGCGGGATTCCCTGATTGCCGCGTCTTGGGGGACGACGTGGAAGATTTCAAGGTCAGCGGAGAAAAGGTCTCGATCCGGTTGGCACGGCAAACGGGCCGGAGTTCGTTCCGGATCGATGCCTCGCGGAAGCGGGTGGCGGAGGAGGAACCCCTGACGACGCCACTGCTCCACGTGACCGGGGCGACAAGTCAGGTGGCGCGGTTGGTGTTGGAGATCGATCCCGGTTTGGACCCGCTGACGGAGCAATCGGGTGATCTCCTGGTCGTCGATCCGGGCATCCTGGAAGAGGAATTGGCCAGCGCGGGTCTGTCCTGCCATCCGGGGATCGGGTTTCGCTACGCGGCGGGCGCGAAGCCGGGGCGGCTCACGCTGAAGGCGCGCAAACCGCAGGTCTCGGCGACGGTTTCGCAGTTGGTCCGGGTGGAGGAGGAGACGACGATGCACCGTTGGTGGATTGACTACGACATCCTCTTCGCGGGAACGAGCCGGTTGATTTTGCGGGTGCCGTCCGTGATCGCCGCGCAGCTCCAGGTGGGCGGTGCCGGTCCGCACGAGGTAAACCGGAATTACCGGCATCTGGTTGAGGGCAAGCCGGTAGACGCAGGGCAGGACGTTTTTTGGGCGGTGTCGTTTCCGGAGCGTCAGCAAGGCAAGTACCGGTTGGAACTGGCGCTCGATCAGGCCCACGCGCCGATTGGTTTTGAGCACGCGGAGCCGATCCCGGTTCCGGTGATAGGGCTCGTCGATGTGTTCCGGGAGACGGGGCAACTGGCGATCGCCACGGCGGCGAATCTGAATGTGGGCACGATCGAAGCGGAGGGCTGGGAAGCCATTGATTCACGGGAGCTCCATCAGCCGTTGGGCGGCGAGGGGCTGACCGGGGCATTTCGCTACCGCACCCGGCCCGGCAATTTGACGTTTCCGGTGACCAAGAATCGCTATCTGGAAATTCCGCGTGCGCTCATCACACATGCCGATGTTAACGCGGTGCTTTCTGGCGATGGCGCGCTCACGACGGAGGCGATTTACTGGTTGCGCAACGCGGCGGAGAGTTCGTTGAAGGTGCGGTTGCCGAACGGCGCGCGCATGGTCTCGGACATTTTGGTCAAGGACGCCGCGCAACAGCCGGTCAGTCAGGCGGGCAGCAACGGCCAGGAAGTGGTGATCCGCTTGCCGCCGAGCTCGGAAACCAAAGATACGCCGTTCCCCGTCCGCTTCGTGTATGAATTGGCCAGCCCGGACGCGGGCCAGAGTTTGCCGCCCCGGGGTGAAGTGCTCATTCCCGCCCCGGAAGTCCGCGGTTTGCAGGTGTTGCAGACGCGCAATCACCTCTATTTGCCGCCGGAATATCGGTATCTCGGTTTTGCTGGACCCTACGAATTGGCGGGAAAAGTCCCGGGCTGGCGGGAGGCTCGCAAGCGGCTCGATTTCTTAATTCCGGCCTTGGGCGCGGTCAATCCGGAGGGGATCAACGTTCCCCGCACCGATCCTCCGGCCTTCGATCCGGGCGCGTCCACGGGGCTGAATGCGCCGGTCATCAAGCAGGGGCAATCGTTCGAAATGCACCGGCTCGGGGCGCCCGCTCCGGTAACGGTTTCCTTCCTCTCGCAGGTGCTTTCGACAGCGCTGGAAGCAGTGTTGTGTTTGATCGCTCTGGCGGTGGGGATGTCGATGTCCCGGACCTCAATGGAGTCCCGGTTCCTGTTCCTAATTTTCGCGGGCCTGCTTCCGCTGGCCCTGGCTGGGATGGTGGCGCCGCAAATGGCGGATCTTTACCGGGCGGTGTTTTTGGGGGCGATGGCCTCGGTCGGTGGCTGGGTGATCGCCGGCATTTGGTGGCTGATTCTGCCCCGCGCGGTGCCTGCGCCCGCCGAGGTGGCGACGGCGCAACTCCCCGCTCTTGGATTCCGCGAGGAAGAAGAAGAGGACGATCAGGACGAGGAGGAGCCTGAACCCGAGTCCGAGCCCGAGCCTCAGCAGCAACGTCCGTCAGAGCCTGAGAACCCGAAGGCCAAAGACGAATCCAAAGCGCCCGAATGAAAGGGGAGTGGATCATGGCTGGGATTGCCATCGTGGGCCTCGGGGCGACCTGCGCCGAGGAACCGAAGTGGCAACGCCAGGTTTGGGTTCCGGCCACCGAGTTGGAGATGGTGCTGAGCAAGCTTTCCAATCCCGTGGCGCTGACCCCGGGGGAATACGCATCGCTGGTGCGTGAGGCCTCGCTCCGGGAAAGCTCCGCGCCGCGCGAGGTGATTCTGCGGCGGCTCACGATGACAGGGGAGTTGCGGGAAGATGCCGTGGTGATCAGCGCCGAGTATGGTTGGGACAATTTGAGTGGCGGAACGGTGACGGCGCCTCTCCCAGTTCCTCACCCAGATGTGGCGGCTCTTCCCACGGGCACGGGGCCGAGCGATTTGGAAGTGCGCGTGGCCGGCGGACAGCCCAGTGTACTGCTTCGCGGCAGAGGCCGGCACGAGTTGACGGCTCGATTTCATCTCCCGGTGACGCGCGCTGAAGATGGATTTGAAGTGAAGTTGGAGCCTTTGGCGGCGGCTTCGGCGAGTTTGCGCATCGGCTTCGGACCCGGTGTCGAGGTTTCCGCGAACGCACCGGTTTTTGCGGAAAAGGGCGGAGTTCACCTCTTCGGGATGCCTGCGAACGGCGAAGGCTTGGTGATTCGCTGGCACCGTTCGGGAAACGACGCCGAGGCGCCGGTGACGGTGCGGCAAGTTTGCCGGAACCTCTACTTTCTCGATGAAGCCGGTTTGCAAGCGGATCTCGGCATTGAGCTGCACGCCGAGCTCAGCGAGATTCCTCAAGATCTGCGTTTTGCCCTGCCGGCGGGCACCCAGGTGGTGGATGTCTCGGGGCGGGCGGTGACAGACTGGAACGCCGAGGAGGGAAATCTCAGGATCGGGTTGTCGCCCGGTGCAGCGTTTCCAGTTGAATTGCGCGTTCTGATGGAGCGGCCCTCTTTTCCGGAAGGGGAAGAAACGGCGTCCCTGGCTTTGCCGATGCTGCGTGCTCAGATCGCCACGCGGGTGGAGGGAAGGCTGAGCTTGTTTGCCGGACCCGGGGTTTGGTTTGAGGGGATGAAACGGCCGGCTTGGTTTTTCCCGGCCTCGGCGGATTCCCGCTCAGCGGCGGAGCGCGACCCATCGTGCTTAGCGGTGGTGGAGTTTCCCGTTTGGATTGGCCCGGCTCCGGAGATCCGGTTGCGGCGGTTCGCTCCCCGGGTGCGAGCCTCGTCGGAAAGCTTGGTCTGCGTGAAGACGGACGCGGTGCGGCTGCGGCACGATGTGGCGATCGAAGCGTTAGATGGCGAGGTTTTCGCGAGCCGGGTTCACCTCGGAGCGGGTGAAGTGCTGGACGAAGTGGAGTTTCCGGGGAACGAGCGGGCGAGCTGGAAGGCGGTGGGCAATGAACTGCGTCTCCAATGGGATCACGGCTTGGCGCCGGGGCGGCTGGGACGGGTTCGGTTGCGCACCCGGCTGCATGGGGACGTTTGGAGCTTGGCCAAGGAATCCGCGCGGATTCTCGTGACCGGGATTTTGGTGGACGGGACGCCTCAACATGGCCATTTGGCGGTGGATGCTTCCCCGGATTGCCAAGTCACGGTGCGCCGCGAGGAGGGCTTGCAGGGCCAGGATCCGCGCCGGACGTCATTGGCGGGACAATTGGCTTGGCAACGCGCCGGCGAAAGCGTGCTCGAATTGGAGATCTCCCGGTTGCGTGCCGCGTACGATGTCCACCTTACCGCCTTTGCCGTGCCCGACGCGAAGAAGCTGGACATTGAGGGACAGATCGACTTGGCCATCCGGCATTCGGCGTTGCGGGAGGTGGAGTTTGCGTTCGCGCCGGAGGTGGCCGGGGCGGTGCGGTTTTCCTCGCCGTTGATCGCCGAGCAGTGGCCGGACTTGGCGAAAGGCTTGGTCACGGTGCGCTTTCATCACGACCTCACCGGATTTAAGCAGTTCCGATGGAGGATGACGCTGCCGGTGGAGTCCCGGCAGGAAGGGAACGAGATCCGCTTCTCCGCGTCATTGCCGAAGATCGATGCCCCCAACGCCTCGCGGCTGACTGGACAATGGATGATTGAGGCGATGAACGATACCTCGCTCACGGTCGCGGCGAAGCTGGCCAAGGAGTTTGACACGCTGCGGGTGCCGGTGATCGCGGGCTATGTCCCTTCGTTCCGGGTGGTGTCGGCGCTCGATCACCGAGGGGCGGAGCACGGAATCGTCGTCAGCGGCTTGCAACATGTGAACCGGCCGGTGCTGGGGCTGGTGGCGAAACGGATGGCCATCGATACCTATCTTTCGGCGGAAGGCCGGGAAATTCATGAAGCGGAACTGTGGCTGGAGAACCGGGGTGCCGGCGAGGTTGTTTTGGGCATTCCTGGGCACGGCGAGATTTTGTCGTTGGAAGTGGATGGGGCGACGCAGCGCCCGGTGCTGGCGGAGAACGAATCGAGCCCGGCGGGACGGCGGTTGCGCATCGTTTTGGTGCGGAATGGAGCGATTCAGGTGCGGCTTTCCTACGTCCTGAGTGGCCTGCCTTGGAATGGGACAGGGGAGTTGGTGGTGCTTCCGCCCAAGCTCGACAGCACACTCCCGGTGGAAGCGGCGGAGTGGCGGTTGCATCTACCAGACGGCTACCGTTACGACCGATTTCACGGCGGCTTGCCGTCTGCGTTTGCGGAATCGCCCGGAGTGCTCCTGCCGCTCGCGTGGTCGCGGCTGGCGCCGACGCTTGAGAAGGCGCTCGGCTGGACGGACGCGGGTGCCAAGGCAAAGACGAAGGCGAAGGCGGCGCGGCCGGTGAACCGGTCTTTAGGAACCACGTTTGCCTTTGAAGGGCTGCGGACGCCGGAGGACTTGACGTTGCGTTACGTCAGCTCCGAGGAAGCGGTGCGCACGGCATGGTGGTGGATTTTGGGCGGCGTGGTGTCGTTCTGGTTGTTGGCCTCGTTCCGGCCGGTGGTGATTGGATTGACGGGCGTGGTCCTGCTGACGTTTTTGCCGCTGTCGGGCGTTACGGATTTGATCGCGGTGGCCAACGGGTTGTTGATGGGATGGCTGCTGATGTTTTTCGGAAGCCAGGTTTGGCGAGGGCTGACCGCTTGGAGCCGGACGTTTGGAACGCGTGAATTGCCTGCTCAATGAATACGCATCTCATCCGCATGGTCCTCTTCTGCGCCTTGGCCGCCGGGGCCTGGAGCGCCGAGGATGGGCTCGTGGTGGTGCCTTACGACGCCTCTCGTCCACTGGCGGAGCAGTCACCGCAAAGCTTCTACCTCGACTCCCGGACCTTCGAAACGCTCTGGGCCCAGGCGGGGCGCGAACCGAAATCTGGCAACCGGTCCGCAGGCGAGTCCGGGTTCACTCTGGTGGAGGCGTTGCACGACGCGGCGTGGCGCGATGAGGGCATCGCGGTCAAGTCGCGCTACCGGGTTTGGGTGGATCGCGCGGGCTGGGTGCGTATCCCGTTTGTTTTTCCAGGCGCGGTGATCAGCAACACGCTGGTCGATGGCTCGCCCGGGGCGTACGACAGCGGAGATTTGCTGGTGCAAGAGCCGGGTTGGCACCTCATTGAGGCGGAATACCAGGTTTCAAAAGCGGCGAATGGGCGGGAGGCGCAGTGGCAGGTTCCTCCGGCGACTGCGTCCTTGCTCAAGTTGAGTGGTCTTTTGCAGCCAGCGGAGATCAACGGAGGTTTAGCCGCCACGGTGGAACGGAACGATGAACGAATCTCGATGGCCGCCGCCTTGGGAAATCGGGACCGCATCCATGTCCTCATCGAAGGCCCGGCGCGAATTCCGGCGGTGCAGCGCCCGCCTTTGGCCAAAGTGGAATCGCTCCTCCTCGTCAGCCCTGGCATGAGGACGCTGCGCAGCGAGATCGCCTGGGAGTTTCCCGGAAGCAGCTTGCGGCAGTTTGCGGTGAGTTTCGATGCCGGTTACGCGCCGGTGCGCTTGGAAATTCCCAATTTGGAAACGTGGAAACTGGTGCGCGACGGGAAGGCGGCGACCCGGTTGGAGTTTCTCCTGACCGCGCCGGTGACGGGTGCCTTGGCGATCGCGTTGGAGGCGGAATCGAGCCAGGGAGGGGAGAGCGGGACATTTCCGCGGGTGAGGCCGGAGGCGACTCGTCTGGAGGAAACAATGGTGTTGGCGAGCCGCGGGGCGGTGGAAGTCGCCAGCCGTGCGGATTCTGCAGCCCAGCGGGTTGCGGTGCCGGAACGGTGGCGGAATCGTGGGCATTTGGTGGCGGCCTTTCGCGGGACGGGCGACGATGAGCTGGTAAATTTCTCCGTGACGCCCGCGGTGAGCCGGGATGTGGTCCGGGCGGATTGCGTGTATCAGCTGGAGGGTACAGCGGGCGAACTTTTCGTGCGCTGCTCCCTCAATTTGGCGCAGGCGCCTGGGTTGATGGCAATCGGTCTGCCTCCGGGCGTGGAGGTTCGGGATTTGGTGGCGGATGCTGGAGTGACGCGATGGTGGTGCAGTGGGGAGACGCTTTGGCTGCAAACCTCGGGAACCGCGGCGGGCCGGGAAATTCCCTGCCTGATCCACATCGACTGGTCGAGTCCGGCGAAAGAGGGTGGGCAAACGGCGTTGCCCGAGCTGACTTGGCCCGAAGGCACGGAGGTGAGCGGGGAATGCCTCGTGCTCACTCAGATTTCGGCCGACTCCCAGCTCACGTTTGCGGCGCCGGAACGGGTGCGGGTTGGCGCGGCGGCGTCGGCGTTAACGGACTTCGTGGTGATGCCGCCGTATCAGCGCAAGCACGCCTTCGCCTACACGGGGGGCGTCTTCGGAGCGCGGGTTGGCTATCAGGACGTGGATCCGGTCTTCGATGCGGGTTGGGTGCTTTCGGCGGTCGTCAACGAGACCTGGATTCAACTGAACTACCACTTGGACGTGGAACGGAAACGCTCCTCGCTGCGGCAAGTCAGCGCCCGGATGGCGGCGGGAGTGCCGGAGCTGCGCTGGGAAGGCGCGGGGTTGCGGGAGGTGCGTTCCTCGGTTGAGGGAAACCACCGCGTTTACACTTTGATGTTTCAGGAATCGGTGACCGATTCCGTGGCGCTGACGGCGACGACGGAGCTTCCATTGGTGCAAGGCGGGGCGCGTTTGCCGCACTTGGAAGTTCTGCAAGCCCGGCAGCAGACGCAATTTGCGGTGTTGGAGAACCGGACGCGGGGAGGGCTGGAGACGAACTTGGCCAAGGTCGAGGAAGTGCCCGGTGACAGCGTTCCGTATTTGCCGAGGCGGATGAACAATCCAAAGTTCTACCGCATGGCCGGCGCGGATTGGTTTCTCGGCGTGGGGCTGACGACGTTGGAGCGCGTCGGAGGGATGGAGATGGTCATCATGGGATCGGAGATTGTCACCGCGATTCGCGAGAACGGGGAGGAATGGAACCACGTCGCCTACCGGATGCGGAACCAGTCGATGCAGTTCTTGCCGGTGAAGCTGAGTCGGGATGTTGAGCTGATTCAAGTGCGGGTGGCGGCAAAGGATGTGCAACCGAAGCGCGGGCCGGAAGAGCGCAAGACGGAAACCGTGCTGATTCCCCTGGAGCCGACCCGAAACGGAGATTTGCCGTTCCTCGTCGAATTGATTTACCGGCGCCCGGCGGAAGCTGGGGTGGGATTAGGGGAGACCTTTCGGCGTGGTTTGGAGGCTCCGCGGCTCGATCTCGACGGACGCAGCGAGGCGCAAACGTTTTGGCGGGTCTATCTCCCCGCCGGTTACCAGGCGCACAAGGTAGGAGGAGTCGTCAATCAGATTCCCGGCCGGCAGCGGGCTCAGGCGTTGGCGGAGGCGAATCTGGATGAACTTGACCGGCTGGCCCGGGTCGCCCGCACGGGAACGCAGGCGGAGAGTGCCTGGAGGAATGTTTTGGGATTGGCCCAATTGACCCGGGAATCCCTGCTGCCCGAGCTGGAGGTCGAGGAATTCCTCCCCAGTTTGGAGAAGTTGGAGAACGAGGCGCGTGCGTTCCGGCCAGGCGCGGATTTCTCGTTGGCCGTGGCGACCCCGGATCCGCATCCGCTTCCGGACGGGTTTGTGGAAAACAGCGCCGCCATGGTGGAACGTCAGCGGCAACGGCACGAGGCCAGCCGGCAACGGTTGGAAACGGTCCGGGACCGGATCAAATTGAGCGATTTCGTGGCGGTGGCTTGGATGGCGCCAGCGGAACCGGCGCCGTCCGAGGAGACCGGGCCCGGGGCCGCTTCCAGCCATTCCCTTATCGTCGCGGCGCAGGACGAAATGGCCCAGCGGCTGTTGCAAACCTGGCGCTCGCCAGTGGCCGGGGGCGGCGCGAAACCTCCGGGACTAGCGCCGCGGTTTGGGATGGATTCGGTCGCGGCTTCGATTCCCGCCACCACACCAAGTCAATGGATTGAATCGATTGAGCAACCTCGCGCCGCCCTGGAGTTGGATCCAGCGGCCGTCAAAGCGCGGCTCTGGCCGGAGATCGGCTTTCCGGTCGAGGGAGAACCTCTGGTGTTTCACAAACTGAAGGGCGATGCCCGGTTGGAGTTGGCGGGCGAGCGCGCGCCGCAGCGGGACGCGCTCGCGATCTGGGCGTGGTTCTTGGGAGCGCTGGCGGCGATTCAGATTTTGGCCCGGATGACGAGATCCATGCCCGTTCGGCCAAGGAGACGCTGACGGGCGCGGGGACTGGCAAACGTGCTCGTGCTCAGCGAAGCGGTGCTCAGAATCGCAATCGAAGTCGCATCGTAGAGGATCTGGAAAACCGATGGTTTCGAGCACGAGCACGAGCACGAGCACGAGCACGAGGCCGGGGCCGAGCACCCTTTGGGTGAATGCCAACGTTGATCCGGTCCCGCTCGCCGGTAGGTGGAGTGGTGGAGTGGTGGAAGACTCCGTCACCCAACCGGGTAGCCCGGCGCCGGCGTAGCTTGGTTGCCAATGTGCCTGGATTTTGCTTAGGTTTGCAACGAAATCGTCACACAAGGCGCCTGGCGAATCTCAGGATTGCGCGCAACCAGTTCGGCATCTGTCAGGGAAGCGTTCGATTGCCGAATGGGATTGGATCCCTGGCTGCTCCAGAAAACCAAACAAAGAATCCAGTTATGTCTCAGAATCTTGCCGAAGTAAACTTCACGGAACAAGAACTCGCCACCATGCGGGAGGGGCTTGAGATGATTCGTTCCGTCATCGCTCCCCGGGCCGTCTCGCTGACGCCGAAGCAGCGCAAGTCGCTGGTGAAGATGGGGGAAAAATCCCGGAACTTCTGCTCCCAAGCCGTTGGCGGACTGCAAACTCATGCGGACAGTCTTCCCAAGGATTTTGATGTCGAAGGGCTGGCCACGGATCTGGCGGATTTCACGGCCTTGGACGCCTTCTTCACCGAATTTGACGAAGTGGCGGAGATGATCGATGACACCACCAAAGCGCTTTCCAGCGATGTCATGGTCAACACCTTGGTGGGCGTGAGCTTCCTCAAGGCGTTGAACAAGCTGAAGCCCTCCTTGGATAAGCTGCTCCAAGACCTAAGTGGAATCCGCCGCTCCAAGTCGGCCACGAAGAAGAAGGAAGCCAACTGAGGCTTCCCCTGAGCCTTCGGAGGTGATTCCGTTCAAACCGGATCGGCACTGATGAAGCCCGATGGGCTTCCGGATCCAAGCCCAGGGTTGCGGGGAACCCTGGGACACCATCCGCGGCCCCGATTCCAACCCCAGTCGTCGTCAAGTTCGGTTGAGCGTTCCGAAGGCTGGGTCGTCAGATCGGAAAGCAAGCTTGAGTCTTCTGAACGCTGGGGCGTGAGATCGGAGGGCTCGGCTGAGCCTTCTGAAGGCTGGGGGTGTGTGCTCAGAAGGCTCGCTCGTGTCTTCTGAAGGCTGGGGGCGTGAGATCAGAAGGCTCGGTCGTGTCTTCTGAAGGAAAGACTCTTCGCTCCGGATCACCGTATTTCAGTCTGCGTTTTGGGCCGTGCAATTAAGAGCATCTGATTCAACCCGCCCAACCTCCCACCCAAATCAATCGCTCCGAAACGATACAGCCGCCCGCAGGCGACGGCCCCAATCCGGTATCGTTTACCACCCTTTCCTCATCCATTCTTCAAGATGACGGGACGAGAGAACTTTCTGAGTGTACTCCCAGTCCAGACCTTCATCATCGGCGACGTCTTTTTGATATCGGAGTTCCATCGGCGGTCGGACGGTATCGATTTTCTGTGAAAAGTTCCTCACCGCTTGCCGATCCTTCAATACGGCCTCGATCCACTGATCCTCAAAACCGTCGGGAAGTTGGCCGAGCACGGTGAAGATGTCCCCGAATCTCTGGGAGAGAGCGGCATAGACATCGTCCTCGACCGTGCCTGCATAGCGTAGATTGAGAACGTGAATCAGGGCGCAATGCTTCGAGTCGTGGGCCCAGTAGTTCGTCTGGCGCCAGTTGCGCATCCTGTCGAATGTCCCGGAACACACTGTGTTCGCCCCCAGGCGGCAAAGGATTCCGGAAAAGTCCCCACCGGGCGGTTTCGTGCTCCGGCCACGGGCGCTCCCCGGTGAGCCAGCGAATGGACTCTTCCTTGATCCACTCTCCTCCATCAAAAGGAGTGCCCAACACCTGCGGAGCGCCCTGCGTTAATGCGGCAAGCAAATCCCACAACTCGATGGCGTCCAACTGAATCGGGGTTGCAGTGCCCAGGATGACGCTCCCGGCGTTCCTTGCCACCTTGTGAAGGAACGCCAAAAGATTGTTCGGCATGTCGCTTTGCCGCCCTCGCGCATCTCGCGTCACTCGAGCCTTGTGAGCTTCGTCCAAAATGACCACGCCGTAGGACTTTTTGGCCAAGGCACCTCGCTCTCCCTGATCGTTCCCATTCACAATCAACCCGGTTGATACGATGCCGATGCGCAACGGACATCGCGACACCAGCGATGAATCCCCAGTCTGAGTCAATGGACGTCGTTCTCCGTCCATCCAACATTTGCGCTGGGAGGACCAGACGGCCGAAGGCACGCCCAGCTTGTCGTCCAACTCTTCTTGCCATTGCCAGATCAAGGTGGCCGGTGCCAGGATGAGAACGGGCTTGTCGTCCAGAAAGCTCAGCACCAGCGCGGCGGCCGCCATTGAAAGAGTTTTGCCGAGCCCGACGTCATCCGCGATCAGGTAGCGGGCTTTGCCGTGGAGGCGAGCGCCCAGAAGTGTTCGAACTCCTTACGAACCCAGTCTGCCGCTGCAGGTTGGTCATCACCCCAGAGAATTTCGTAGGCATGGCGAAGGGCGGCGGCGGAGTCATTCACGCTGCCTACGAAGGAAAACACCGTCCCGTCCGCCTTTTCAATCAGCCCCGCTTTCCCGTGGACAAAGACATTCGTTCCGTCCCGGGGCACGACCCGCACCTTCATTCGACCTGAGGATAGGAAGTGATGAAGCCGACGATACCGCTCCCGTGCCAGCAGCAAATCGAGTGAGTCTTCGGAAGACTGCCAACTCGAGACCAAAGTGCGGGCTAAAGCCTCGCGCCCTTCGCGCGCCGCCCGTGCCACCTGGACATCGTGCGGATCGAGATCCCCGTTGCAAACGACGCGGATTTCCCCGACCGACTCAAGGGCTTCTCCAACCACTTCGAGGAGTGAGGACCGGAAGTAACCCGCAATCCGGAGATACCGGGTAGCGTTTTGGAGACGATCCGCGAGGACGGGGCCGAGCGGTTCGCGGCGGGAGGAGAACCGGGAAATGGGCATTACAGGGAGCAGGTGGTCGTGCCGATCTGTCCTTAATTTGGAACCCGAAGGCGCACTGCCTGACGGCTTCTGGGAAGTGCGCTGCTGATGGTGTTCAACGTCGCGGCAACGGGCAACGCCTGAACGTAGGCATGCGGCGAAACAGGAGATTGCCCGCGATCCACCAAACTGTAGGCCAAGCCAATCCGTTGTTGCGGGCTGAAGTCGAGGGCTCCTGCAGGCAACGGCGCCATGTCTTGTGTGGTGTAGCTCAATTCAAGAAGGCAGGCATCCCGTTCAGAGTGGGCCGCATCGAGGTGATAGACGCGCTGGAAGAGCGGATACGCCCGGCCACGTGCCTTCGTTCTTTGCTTCATGGCATCGGCCCCATTTTCCCGTCGGAGCGTGACTTCTACTTTCCGGCACGCCCAAACACTTGGCACGCCAGGATTCACCGGAGTATCCCAGGCAGCGATTAGCCGAAGTTCTGGCCGTTCCGCTCGGTCGATCCACTCGCCGGGCAACGGGAGCTCCAGAGCGAGCAGCTCCCCCTCCTCATTGAGAATTCCCTGCCACAGGAAGACCGCTCGATCATCCAGCTGTTGTTCGATGCGTCCGAAGTCTACCCGTCCGAAGCCGAGAGTATGGGAGGCCAACTTCTCAAGACTTTTGTTTGTGAAGGCCGGACGTTGTGCGTGCATCGCCAGACACGCTTTGACCAGGCAAGCAAAAGGCCGGGTGCCGGCCTCGCAATGCTCTTGAAGTAGGGAAAGACAGCGTGCGGCATCACGCGCCAGAATAGGAGCAGCAAAGGATGTGGCGGCGTCGTCCTCCCACAGTCCTTCTTCGTTGCACCCCCAAACGCCCATTCCCGAGCCCCGGGCATATCGATAACTGGGGCCGCAATTGCCCGCATGGGCGGCAAAATCGGGCTTCGGGCTGTTCGCAAATCCAGGTCCGGTCCGGCAAAACGGACTCGGCGCGCCAAGCTCGCTGGCGACTCCGTCGGGAGATAATCGATCCGCCGTGCCTCCACAAGTAAGAGCGTTGAAACAACGTGACCACGCCCGCAGCCGCCATTGGGGATCTCCAAAGTTTCGCGGATAGGAAGGACGGGGAATCACGCCTGGGTCGCTGTTCCCTGCCGCTACGATCACGAGAATGTCATCGGAGAAAATCAGGTTGTCCAAATCCGCGATATGGCGAAGCCAAGCATCCCGGAATCCCCCGTCCAACGAATCCACGTCCGTCGCAGCGTCGATACTTAGATTGAACACGCGCACGTCGGGTGCGGAATTCGAGACAGTCCGCATTGCGTCCCAGACTGCCGGTGCATGGATCCGACGGATGCCATAGCCCACGTTGACATCGTGCACTTGGCAGGCGGGAATCAGTTCATCTGCTGGGTCCCCGCGTCGACACTCCACATCGCCAAACACCACGCGACTGGCTACATAACATCCATGACTGTCGGCGACTCCGTCACCGGCGCCGTCGCCTGTGACTCGACCGCGAATAAAATCCGCCAACAAGCAGTGGTCATCGGGAATTCCAGTATCGACTACGGCTACGACTGGCAACGTTTGTCGATAATGGGTGGGGGAAGGACCTGCGTGCCGAGCCGATAGACCCGGCATTCGCGGAGCGGAAGAAATCGCAAACAGGGGCGGATGGATTGAAAACACAGACTGGAAAGACTGGACCATCCGGATGATGGACTTGCTCGTCATGTTCGCCAGGATCCATGTCCGGCCGCTGAACTCCCGGCCAATCTTGCGCAGCTTCTCTCCGGGCTCCAAGTGGCCCGCGATGGCCTTTATGACATCATCCACTTCATCGCGTGTTAGGTAAGCCTGAAGATCGATGATCGCTTCCACCGGTCCATTTTCCGATGAGTCGGGCCACCAATCGATGGAAGCCTTAAATTCCACCGGGATTTCCTCGAATCGATTCAGGCGAGCCCAGGCGTTCTTGGCCCGTTGCGGCAGATCGGCAAGATGGTGCAAGCTGTTCGCAATTTGCTCCATTCGCTCATCGGTCGCGTGAACGATAACGGTTCCGTCCTTGCAAACAGCGAGTAGATCGAACCCCAGCCGCTCTATGATCCGGGAGTCACCCTTCGCCAAATCTACAGGTTCCGACTTCTCACCATTCTCGGCGTCCTTGGCGGAAGATGTCCGGCTAATGCTTTCCGGCGCTCGAGCGAGAACATAGGCTCTCCGGGTGCCGGATGGGTCGCCGGACCTATGGCGGACGGCCCTCAGATCGGTGAGGTTCTGATTCAGGCTGACACCGTGGCTCTGCCAATCAAGGCCGCGGACTTCCGTGGCACGACCTCCGCCAGATTTTTCACCGGGAGCCAGTTGGTGTCGCTCGTTGAGAAAATAAAGCCGGGGTTTACCGGGCGTTCCATCACCCGGCATTGTCCTTATCTTTGTGAAGCTGAATAATTCGGCGCCTCGCTTCTTCGAGGATGCAACGTTCAGCGGCAGCAAAGTCTCCGGCACCGGCGAGGCGTTTGCGTACGGCTGGGGACAACGATAGTCCGTGCTTCTTAGCCAAACGTTTGCCGTAAGCAAGGAGCTCTGCGGCCGTTGGCGCCGGGAATTCCAAGTGGAGGTCGAATCTTCGCCACAACGCCGTGTCCAGATGGGCCGGTAGGTTGGTGGCGCCGATCACCAAGCCCCGAATCTTGGCTAAATCCAGTTCCTGCATCAAGGCCACCACGATCCGGTCCAGTTCCCCGACATCCATCTGATTTCCGCGCTGTTTACCGAGCACGTCGATCTCATCCAGGACCAAGATACAGCGCCGTTGGGCCGCAAACTGAAATACCTCACGCAGATGCACCGCCGTCTGCCCGAGGAACGATCCGATGAGCGCATGGAAGCGCACGACATAGGCTGGAACGCCAAGCACGGCTCCCAACGCGGCGGCAGTGACGGTTTTTCCACATCCGGGAGGACCGTGGAACAGGAGCCTTCGACGCATCGGCAATCCAGCGGCAGCGAGGGCGTCCTGGGCCGCCCACTCATCCTGGATTGCTGTTAGCAGTTCACTGGTTTCAGGCCGGAGAAAAAGCTCCGTCAGCGGTACCCCCACAGGACAGCGGATCAGAATCTGCGAAAGAGCGCTTTGGGGCGCCGGATGCGCAGGCCGACCGGCTGGGTGGTGCACCAATCCATTGAGAGCGCCACGCAGCGTTTGCGCCGCCTTCCGGTTTCCCTTGGCGTCCACCGTATCAACGATCTCCAAGGCGCTCGACGCCGTCTCCTCCCAATCCCCGCGGCCGATGGCGGAGAAAAGAGTGGTGAGTCTGCGGGTGTCCACCATCGGCCCAGTATGCAACAGTTTTGCCGTTTGATCCAGAATTTCCCATTCACACCCGATCCAACCGCAACGCTTCCGCCAGCTCGTGCGCCGCTTCGCTTTCGGCAGTGCGGGTGGATCTTGGAGGCGCCGATGCCTCCATCCATCGCTTGGGTCAGGTAAAACGCGCCATCCTCCGTCTTTCCCGCGAGACGCTCAAACCCGAGACGGACAAGTTGATGAAGACCGGCGGTGAAGGACAACCTCTGACTGGGGAGGTCGCATACCTGGGGTGTGAGATCCGAAAGTTCGGTTGAGCCTTCCGGTGGCTGGGGGTGTGAGATCAGAAGGCTCGGTCGTGTCTTCTGAAGGCTGGGGGTGTGAGATCAGAAGGCTCGGTCGTGTCTTCTGAAGGCTGGGGGTGTGAGATCAGAAGGCTCGGTCGTGTCTTCTGAAGGCTGGGGGGCGTGAGATCGGAAGG
>CAMCXS010000107.1 GCA_945883495.1 Akkermansia muciniphila | reverse complement strand
GTGATCGGCTCCCGGGCCTTTTGCGAGGAGCACTTCCGCCTCCACCGCCACGCCTTTGGGCCCAAGCGCCAAACCGGCGCCCGTCCCTTGCGTCACGGGAACTGGGGCGGCCTCTGCGGGCTGCGCGATCTGCGCAGCAAGGTGATCGGCGTGCCCCGCTGATCGCTGAATTCCAAGCCAGCGTGCAGCTGGCAACAAACAACCCGCCAATCCAATCCGCAACCCATCCGGCCTACTTCAGGCTCGGAGCGGACGGGCATGGACACCTGCGATGTGTTTTCGCACTTCCCCGGGGAATGGCAACCGCTTACGGCCGATTCGTTCGGGGCTGAGCATCGCCAACAGGCATGGCAGCGTTCCTCGCCTTCCGCTCACGCGCAGCCGGGGTTCTGCTTCCACCAGTTAAGCGGGATGATTGCTGTGCTCGCCTTCCACCAGTTAAGCGGGATGATTGCTGTGACGGTGCTTCCACCAGTTAAGCGGGATGATTGCTGTGACCGTGGGCGTCGATTCCGAGCTTGATCGTCGCGTGGGATTCGCTAAACATGGAGGCTAAGTGATGTTTCATGGTTGTCTGGATCGCGGGTTTCGCCCCCGCCTGAGAACCCCATGCCATCTTGCAGTTGTTTGGAGCGAACGCCAAATCGGACCTTGCCTAGCATGGAGCGCCTTGACACCCCCGTGAACCTTGAGGCCGAAGGAGCCCATCCTAAGCAACTTCACGGAACTGCCCTCTCGACGCCTGTTCACTTTGCCGGTCTCACCGGGTTGAGAGCTCTAGCTGCGATGGGAGTCATGGTCACGCACCTGGAATTGTATCGGCGACGTGGCGCCAGACCCAGCCTCTACGATCTTGCCTTTCTCAGCGAGGCCATCGGAGCTTTGGGCAAACACTGCGTGCACTTCTTTTTCGTCTTGAGCGGATTTCTGATCACCTACCTATTGCTATTCGAAAAGCAATCCAAAGGCAAAATTGCCATCTGGCAATTCTATTGCCGAAGGATGCTTCGGATCTGGCCTGTCTACTATCTCATTCTCGCAGCCGGGTTTTTTCTCTTTCCTTTTTTGGTGCAACATGTCGACATTCTAAACAACGGCTCTTACTATTCTACACTGTTCCGGAACTTCACCGCTTCCGGAGATTATACGGCGACTGTCCTTTTCTTTTTCATGCTTCCGAACATCGCCCTTTTGGTGCGCCCTCCGGTGGCAATCGCCTCTCAGTCATGGTCGGTGGGCGTCGAGGAACAGTTCTACCTGCTGTGGCCACACCTGATCTCCAGAGTGAAGACCTCGTGGCTGCCCTGGACAATGATTGCAATTGTCGCTGTTATGAACCTTCTCAGTTCCACCGCTAGGCAATTGCTTGCCCCGCCTTCTAAGGTCTTCATCGTCCGCTTTCTCGAAGGTTTCCGCGTTGATCTAATGGCGGTAGGTGGGTTCTTCGCGGTGCTGTATTTCCATCAGAATGTCTCATTGCTTCGAACCATCCGCTGGCGTGCCGCACCTGCGGTAGCAGCCGTGTCCTGCTTTCTGGTGCTCGCATTTTCGTTCGATTCCAAATCGCGCAACCTCATCTCTTCACTCGCATTCTCTTTAGTGATTTTGCTGGCTGCAGAGCGCAAACTAGGTAAGGCGGGCGTCCTACTCGAGAACACACCATTGAGTTACCTCGGTAAGTTGTCTTACGGAATCTATATGTACCACCCTATGGTGATGTTTTTGTCCTACAGTACGCTGGATGCTTGCGGGGCACTGGAACTAGGCTGGCCGTTCTACATCGCTGCTTCCTATGCCGCGACCTTTTCAGGAACCATTCTAATCAGCCATCTTTCTTACCAGTATTTCGAGCGCAAGTTCCTCCTTTTCAAGAATCGCATTTCCCCGGCTCCGAGCTGCAGTTGAGGGGAGTGGGGAACGCCACGATCGAGCGCTGATGCGCGTTCGCGCGCGACTACTTCTAGCAGTCAAGCGGGATGATGGTTGTTTACTGGACCACTGAAGTGGTCCTTCCGGGGACTTAGGCGACCAGCCCGTTGGCTGGATCATTGGCAAGCTGCCCGGGATCTTCGTGGGCTGGAATGGGCGTGCCAACGATGGGACCGCTCCACCCTGGGCACACTGAAGGCTTGTATTGGTCTGATCGTACCGTCACGCAGGATCACGATTCTCCCCTGCCCGGGCGCTTGTGCCGATCGAAGAGATCACCGGCTTGCCCTTCGCACGCGGGCGACGCCGAGCCTGGAACAAAACCTGCCGCTGTTCCAGAGGGATCGCTTCGTACTGCACTTTCACCATCTCCCGCAACAGCGCGGAGAAAGGGCTCTTGGGATTCCAGGTGTAGAGCCGGGTTCGCCCCACTTCCCTGGATACCAGCACTCCACACTGCTCAAAGCGGTCGAGTTGGCGCTGCACGGGTTGCAGCGCGATCTCCATGTCCGTGGCCACAGCCCGGCCATAGGTCTCGCCGTAGTGAAACAGGTGAAGCAGGGCGGCCTCCGCTGCTCCGCTTCCAAAGAAGTTTGCCAGAAATCCGCTCACGACTTGAATTGTAAGTCGGATGATCGAGGATGCAAGTCGTATGACCATTCCGGACTGGGCCTCTTGCACAGAGGAAGAGCTTTGGGAATATGTGGCGTCCCATTTGAAGGCTCATGGCATCGACACCGTTCTCGTCGGAGGAGCGGTGGTCGCAATCTACACGCGTTGAATCTATCGCTCCGGTGATCTCGATCTCGTTCCGGACACGGGTCGCAAAGAAATCGACTCTGCTCTCAGGCTCCTAGGCTTTGTGAAATCCGGTCGGCATTTCCGGCATCCCGATTGCGACCATCTCTTCGTCGAGTTCCCGCCAGGGCCGGTTGCGCTGGGAGACGATTACCGAATCAAGCCAGCGGAACGGATCGTCAACGGGCAGGTCATTCGCCTCCTGTCTGCCACGGATTGTGTGAGGGATCGACTGGCTTCCTATATCCATTGGAAGACCCGCGACTGCTTGGAACAGGCGATTCTCGTGGCAAAGCATCAGAGCGTTGATATGGACCAAATCAGGAAGTGGTGTGCACGGGAGGGTGGGAGCGAAGCGTTTGGGGAGTTTGCCTTGGCGATTCAGAGCGGATAATGGAAGAGCTTAAGCGCGAATCTGCCCGGCATTGCCCCGGAGCGTCGGCGGGAATCCGGGCGGGCAGAAATGCCCACCCTACGGAGCCTATTACCTACAGGGCTTTGTCCCCGCATCACTGGACCACTGAAGTGGTCCTTCCACGGACTTAGGCGACTAGCCCGTTGGCTGATTCTATGGCAACTTGCCCGGGATCTTCGCGGGCTGAATTCGGCGTGGCTTTGCGGTTGGTGTGGCTGCTGCCATTGACCTCGCTTGCTTTGCTGGCAGCCAGGGTAGCGCGGAGTTGGCGGGCTTGGGCTAGGGTGGCGTCGCGTTTGACGAGGATTTGGGCCAGTTCGACGGCTTTTTCGGCATCGAGGAGTTCTTCCTTGGCGGCGCGGACTTCGGCGTTGGCCTTTTCTTGTTCGGACAAGGCGCGGCTGGCGGCGAAGTGGATGGTCTTGCGCTTGTCCCGGTAGGTGGCCACGAACTCGGGATGATCCTTCTCCAGGAGCGGCGCCAAGCGGTCCATGTGCGCGAGTTGTTCGTCGGCCTTGGCGATGAAGATGGGGATGGATTCATTTGCCCGTTTGCGGGCTTGGATGATGGAGCGGGGGCGGCCGATCATTTGGCTGAAGCGGCCGTGAAGGACGGTGACGTTGTCAATCAGCTCCGCGGTGACGCCGTAATCCGCCAGGGCCGCGGCTTCGGTTTCCGCGGCTTTGTTGACGCGAATCAAGAGAGCGTCGACCCAATCCGCGGCTTCAACCTCCCGGGCGCCAGTAATGCTGGAACGGGTGAGGTGGGCTTGACTGGCCAGCTCATCGTGGCCATTGACCATGGCCCAGGTGACGAACCCTCCACTGAGATTCGCGGCTTCCTGGGCCAGGAGACTGAGAATCGAGGCTTTGCTGTCGGAGGAAGCAGTGGAATCGAGCTGGAGGGAGAGGCTGAAGCGATCTTGCAAGCCTTCCACGGCCAGTTGCAGGCGTTCCGCGCACAAGGCAAACCCGGCCAAGTGGGTGACCGAATCGGAGTTTTCCGGTGCCGTGCAATGATCGACGACGGCCAGGAACATGAGGAGCTTGTTGGTATCGCGCGTTTTCATTGGCTTGGCTGCAGCATATTGTAAGCCATACTTAATAATTCGCAAGATGGAAGTTTGCTGCTTCGGGTGCGGGGAGTCGTCACCGCTTTCGCTCCGAGGCTTGCCGAGGAGGGATTCTCGCCTCAGCAAGCTTCGGCCGGGAAGGTGGAGACGAGTCTCCGCAGTCCAAGCACCTTAGCGATGAAGTCACATTCCTTAGCGACGAAGTCACAGCCCTTAGCGACGGAGTCACAGCCCTTAGCGACGGAGTCACAGCCCTTAGCGACGAAGTCACAGCCCTTAGCGTCGGAGTCACAGCCCTTAGTAGCGAAGTCACACCCCTTAGCGGCAACGTCACGGAGCTTCGGGCGAAGCGCCGGGTGAAGAAGTCCGCTGTCAGCTGGAAAAAGGGCGTGGGAAGGGCGAGCCGGGGCGCTGCACCGTTCAGAAAAATCGACCGCAATCTCGCGAAAAGCCGTCACCGGAGGACTACGTCCGGTTGCCGCCCGGCTCAGCCGGCTCTCCGGGGGAAACGGAGCCGTCTCCGTGGCACTCTGGCCGGTCACCGCAGGGGAAGGGACGCCGTCACGGATCGAAAGGACGCCGCCACGGATCGAAAGGACGCCGTCACGGATTGAAAGGACGCCGTCACGGATCGAAAGGACGCCGCCACGGATCGAAAGGACGCCGCCACGGATCGAAAGGACGCCGCCACGGATCGAAAGGACGCCACGCACCGAGGCCAAACGAGAATTCCTGCTGGATGGCGCGGACTGGCCCAAAACCCGCTTTGCGATTGCGCGAATTGAAGAAACGGGGTTAGAGTTCGCGCCTAAGACCAAGCATTCATGGGTCACCATCTTTTTGTCGACTACCACTTCCATCCGAACTTCCGCTTTGGTCGGCGGGAGGCGAAAAAGGCTTGGCGGATCTGGAAGGCCTTCACGCAGCACGACTTAGGCGTCGTGGTCGTTTCCGAACACAATTGGAAGCGCCCCAAGGAATCGTTCGAGCTGTTGGAAAGCCACCGCCCGGCGGGGGCCCGGACCCTGCTGCTTCCAGGCGCGGAAGTCCTCACCCGGGAAGGTCTCGACATCGTGGTGTTCGGCAGCGACCCGTCCTGGTATCGGGACCGCACCACGGCCGGCCTGCTCCAGCCGTACCGATTGAGCGTGGAAGAAACGATCGACTTGGTCTCCTCGCGAGACGGCATGGCCGCCTTCCTTCCACATCCATTCACTCGTGGCACCACGGGCGCGGTTGATTTCTATGGGGAAGAATTGGCGGCGACCTTGGCGGGCCGCATCGGAGGCGTGGAAGTGAGCAACAACTGCTACGACGACTGTCTCAAAATGGCTGGCCGGCTCTGCTCCCGAGTGCTTCCGGATACGCACCGGCGCATGAGCCTCACGCAGTGCCTCACCGAGGAGTTCCTCAACCTCACGGGAGCGGGATTCTTCGCGCACGGCTCCGATGCCCATTTCCCGGGAGAACTGGGTTACGGATGCCTCATGGAGGTGAAATCGCCACCCGTCGATCCCATTCATGCCTTTGAGCTCATGACCTCTCACTTGGGTCGCGAGTCCCACGCCCGCGGTGAGGAGAAGCCGCCCTGGCTGCGAGCGTGGCACGTTTCGAAGTCGATGATCATCACGTTGGGCGAAGCCATGGAAAAGCGCTCCATCCGGAAGGACTTGCGCCGGCTGCAAACCTCCCCCAAGCTGGTGAACGACCTCGCGACCGCCTGACCCGCTCTGGTTCGGCCCGGCGCGATCCGTCGTGGAATGACCGAAGGGAGCGCACGGTGGGCAGCTTGAATGACTTCGCGGATGTGGAAAGAGGACGTCAAGAGGCGTTCGCCCAAGCTCGCACGCGCTGGATCGGCGGTGCGGTAAAGCCGCTCCAACGGCTCGGAATCACCGCTGACCACATCACCCTGGCCGGTCTGCTGTTGCTGATCCCGTATGCCTGGTTTTTCGTTTCGCATCCTGGCTTGGCGTCGCTTTTCCTCCTGACCAGCATCCTCCTGGATGGCGTGGATGGCGTGTACGCCCGCGTCACCGGCACCGCGACGGAAGGAGGCGCCCTCACCGACGTCTGCGCGGACCACGTTGGGATGATCGTCACCGTGCTTTTGGTCATCCATCACGGTCTCGCGAATGCGGTGGTGGCCGCTTACTACGCCGTGATATACGTGGCGGTGGTGGCTCTCTCGGTTTTGCAGAACTACGCCGGCGTCCCACTGCAAGTCGTGATCCGGACCAAGTTCCCGCTCTATCTACTCTACGCGGTGTGGGCCTTCACCGGCTGGAACGGATTCTTCGCCCTCTTCGCGGTCTTTTCGGTCACGATGACGATCAACGCCCTCCAATCCTTCTTCCGCCTCAAGCGCCACTTCTCGAAGATCCCGCCCCAACCTGGACCGGATTCTCCATTGCCGAGCTGAAAATGCGCGCCACGGTAGGACCGTGACGATGCGCATCCGGCTCTGCTATCTCTCCCTCCTCTTGCTTCTCACTGGGCGGATTCACGCCGCCGGGGACGTCTCGCGCTATCTGCCGACCCCGGGTCTGCGGCCCTTGAGCACGCAAGCATCAATCGCCCCGGCCCGCGGCGCCGATCTTGTATTGGAAGCGCCGGAGGCCTTTGCCGTGCCAGCGGAAGGTCCCGAGCAGGTGCGCAGCTTCGTCGTCCCAATTGAGAAATTAACCAAGTCGACCTATGTGGAAGCCATCCAATTGACCCCGTCCACGTCGCCTGGGAGCGTGGTCAGTCATGCGATGATCCGCCTGGATGCCTCCTTGGAAAGCCGGAAGGCCGACGCCGCTGACCCTGGACCAGGCTTTGCCAACCATCCTCACTACTCCGGGGTGCGCCGCCCCACCTCCTTGGTCGCCGGCTGGACTCCTTTTGCCCAGGTGATCACTTCCGCGCCAAGCGTTTGGCGCATCTTTCCGGACAGCGATCTGGTGGTCACCTGCACCATCAAGCCGAATGGCAAAGCGGTTGAAGTCCGGCCCAAATTGTCCCTCTGGTTTGCCGCGCAGGCTCCAAGCCCCCACGTGGTCACCTTGCGCCTGTCCAACGAAGCCATCTCCGTCCCCCCAGGCAGTGACGACACCAGTGCTCGCGACACGTTTATCCTCCCGGTGAACGCCAAGCTGCTTGCGGTCTATCCGGATGCCAACCACTGGACCCAAACCATCCGTCTCGATCTCACGGGACCGCGCTCGGAGAAGGGCGAACCCGTCGCGGAACGCTTGTTTGACATTGCCGACTGGGAAAATGGGCAACAGGAGTGGTACCGATTTGAAACACCGGTCGAAATCGCCCGTGGGAGCCGGTTGGATCTGCAAATCCGCTACGCGAACGCGGACGGCGGAAAGGAGGTCCATTGGGGACCGCGGCCGGAAGATGAGCGGGGAGAGCTCTACCTGGCCTTTTCCACCGGGAGCGAGGCGGAACTCTACGATTTGCTGAAAATGGCCTCGGTGCATCAATTGGCGCTAGCCATCGAAGGCGCCGAAGCCAAGGGGATGGACGACCTCCCCAGTCACGTGCAACTGGCCAAGCTCTACTGTGACTTTGGGCAGACGGAGACGGCGATTGCGCACGGGCTGAAAGCCGTGAGCCTGAATGCTGAGAATGCCGAGGCCCACGCGGCGCTAGGTGCCGCCTACGTTACCCAAAACCGGGATTTCTCCGCCCAAGAGCACCTGGAGAAAGCCTTGCAGCTCAACCCGGACTTGGCGGATGCGCACTACAATTTGGGCAACGTGTTTCTCCGCTATGGCGTGGCGGAAAAAGCGTTCAAGGCCTACGAAATGGCCGTAAAGCTGGACCCACGGGACGTTCGCTTTGCGAACAACCTTGGGCACCTCCTCATGCAGAAGGATCAAAACGACAAGGCCGAGGTGATTTTCGCGCAAATCGTCGATCGCAATCCGTTTCACGCCCCGTCCACCGCCAACCTCGCCCGGATCAAGGAGATGAAAGGGGACAAGGCGGCCGCCCTGGAACTCTATCGCCGCGCCGTGACCCTCGCGCCGGCCATGAAGCCGACTCTCCAGCCGCTGATTGTCCGCGCCGAGCAGGAATTGCAAAAGAAGTGAGTGGATTCGCCCGTGGGTTGTCCAAAACACGCCAACCCTCGCGAATTTACCATGATGGATCTCCCTGAGTCATCCGACGCCGCGCACGAAGAGTTCATGCGGCTGTTCCTGGAGAACGAGCACGAAGTCCTCCGCTACGTGCTGGCCCTCGTGCCGAACCTCACCGATGCCCGGGACATCGTCCAAGAGACCGCCGTCTCCCTGTGGAAGCGGTTTGCGGACTACGATCCGGCCCAGCCCTTCGCGCCATGGGCTTGCCGCTTCGCCCTGAACAAAGTGCGTCACCATTGGCGGCGGGAGAAACGCAAACAGCAATTCTTCGCCGAGGACACGATGCAGTATTTGGCAATCCGGCGAGTGGAGCTGGCGGATGCGCTCGATTACCGCCGGGACTTCCTCAAAGAGTGCCTTGGCCGCATGCCCGATCACGCCAAATCCATCGTGGTCGGTTACTACTTCCGTGAGAAGACGGTGGAGGAACTCTCCGAAGAGACCGGCCGCACCGTCGAAGCGATTTACAAGGCCCTGCAACGGATCCGCCGCGGACTGTGCGACTGCATCACGCACCGTATGATGAACGAGGCGCGAAGTACGCCATGAAAGCGTTGCCCGCTCCAAAGGTCTCCAAAAATCAACGGACGGCCAAGCTGTCCCAGTGGGACCACCTCCTCTCCGCCGCGTGTGATGGCCGTGCCACGGATCAGGAAATGGAGCGGCTCGCCGATTTGATTCGCGAGAATCCCGGACTTCGGGACGATTATCTGTTTTACGTCGATACCCACGCCTGTCTCGACGTCGACTGCGCGGATCCTTCGCTGACGCTGGGGGCAGCGCCCGCTCGGAGGCGGCCAGCATTCCCGGCTTGGGTGCTCGGGTTGGCAGCCGCGTTCGTGCTCGCGGCCACGGCTGGACTCGTGGCCTGGGCCATTTCCAGCTGGGGGCGCTCTCACGACCGCTACCTCGCCGTGGTCACCAATGCAGACGGCGCTCTTTGGGAGGGCGGAGATGCCTCCGTCATGATCGGCTCCGCTATTGGCCCCGGGTTGGTGGAACTATGCGAAGGCCGCGTCGAACTGGAACTCGACAACGGCGTCCGCCTTGCCGTCGAAGGACCTGCCCGCTTCGAATTGGAATCCCTTTTCCACGGCGTCCTCCACCAGGGAAGCCTTGCCGCCCGCGTGCCGCCCCAAGGAGTCGGCTTCAAGATTGACACCCCTTCCCTCTCGGTCGTCGATCTCGGCACGGAATTCGCCCTGCGTGTCTCCGAGAGCGGCGTGTCCGATGTGCACGTCTTTGAAGGTGCGGTGGAAGCCTCGATGCGCAACCGGCCCGAAGGAGGCGACCGGAAACTCCTTGGTTCAAGCGTGACGCGCCGGGCGAAACCGACGGGATCGCGCTTGGAAACCGTGGACTTTGATCCCGCGCAATTTGCGACTCCGCCGCAGGTTTTGGCCGGTGTGGAACGCGTTTCGGGAGGCGTCCGGGTGCTGGCCAACGCCCCGGAAACGGTGCGCCCCGGGACGTATCAGCACAACTACATGCTCCTTTTCCAAGAACAAACCGGCGTGGAGTTGGAGAATCCGCTGCCGGTGAGCTTCAGCGGTCCGGGCTGTCATTCCATCCGTGACATGTCCCGATCACAAGCCGCCGCTCCCGCTCCCTCGCTCCCACCTGGAGCTCGCGTTGATAGTTATTTTGTCCATTACGACGTGCGCCGTAGTGACAAAGATTCCCGGGTGCGGGGCACGGTCCGGTTTGAACGGCCGATCCTCGCTGTCGTCTCTGGCAACCAGCTGATGACACGGACGAATGATCTGCTGGGAGCTTGGTGTACCAGTTACGCGAGCCCCGCGAAGGAAAGCAAGCCCTCTGGCACCGATCTGGTGACCCTCAGCGGAGATCGCCGGACCCTCACTCTGGACTGGGACTTTTCCGGCACGGCCGACCAAGTCCGCGTCCTCGTGGAGTCAGCGGAGTGAGCGTCCAGCGGGGCCGACGGTTGAGGGCTATGAGCCAAGCAGCGGACTGCCAAGTGCCGAAATATTTTCTTGCGGCATTCCCCGTGGGACGGCTATCAGATTGCCATGAAACGCTCATTGCTCTTCCTCGCCATCGCTTCTCTGACCACCTGCGCCGTTTTTGCCAAGGACGACGCCAATCACGAAGTCATCGAAAAAGTGATGAAGGAGGGCATGAAAGGCGACGGCAGCCCGCATGCCAAATTGATCGCTGGGACCGCAAGTGCCGAGGAGGTAAAATCTCTGACCGATCTCATCCACACGATGACGGGCACCAAGTCTCCGGTGGGTGACCAGGGTGATTACGAGAAGAAGGTCGCGGCCCTCGTCGCTGGGATTGATGCGATTCACGGAGGGAACAAATCCCCGGAAGCAATTGCCGCTTACAAGGAAGCCGCGAATTGCAAAGGCTGCCACAACGCGCACAAGCCGAAGTGACCTGCCACCGATGAGATTCTGGAAGCAGGCAGATCCCGCAATCAGCGGAATGCTTCCGGATTCAGCATTTTGCGGACATCGTCCACGGAAAACGTGCTCGCCGCGCTCCCTGGCATGATTTGTTGCGGGTTGCTGGTATCGATTCCCACCCGTTGCGCGTTCGCCGAAATATCCGCCTCGCGGCCATGGCGCCCGGAGAAGCGGAACCTATTCCCCTGCTCCGGGGCTGGCTGCGTGTCTCCGAACTGACGTGCCGCCTGAGCCCACTCTTGCGTGCCGAATTCTTCATCGGCGCCCGGCACGCTTTTGCGCTCCCAACGGGACCGGCTCCCTGCTTCCCGTGCGGGAGAGCCCTTGGCGTAGGGCTTGGTCTCAAAGGTTTTTTGCCCGCTTCCGAACCCCTTCTTCGAGAATTCCTTTGTGCCGTCCGCCGCGCTTTTGGTGCTGAACTCCCCTGTGGAGAATTCCTTTTTCTCGAACGGGTTGGGCCGATTCCCAGTGGCCACGGCGCGCCCATCCTTGATCTCGAATCCGGAAGCGTACTTTTCTTTAATTTTCTTCTCGTCGCCGAGCTGGCTCTGCCAACCGTCGCCAAACCCCATTTTGCTTTCCGTGTGCGTCACGGTGCGCTGGCTTTGGCACGCCGACAGCAATACCAGCCCACCACTCAGGCAAAAAAATCGAAGCAAATCCATCGCTGCATGCATTATAAAGAGTTCGACGCGAAGAAGCGAGCGTTGAAGGGCCGGAATGATGGAAGCTGGTTGGGTCTGCGGCATTAGCCCGTTTCGGGGCCGCTTCAACCTGGAGATTTCGCCACCTCCGCCACCGGGAGGGGTGATGCCTGTTCCTGTGGAGCGCTAGAGGGGTGGACAATCCGCCCTATCTGTGGCATAGACCGCCCGAAACATGCCCCCCGACCAGATCTTTGTCCTTATCCTGGTCTTCGTCACCATGGGGCTCTTCATTTGGGAAAGAATCCCGCCGGATTTGGTGGCGTTGAGCGTGTTGTTCCTCCTCTTCGTGGTGCCATTCGACGGGCATGCGGTGCTGTTGCCGGGCAACAAAGGGGAGCGGTTGGAGATTCTGGGCAGCATTTTCGCGAATTCGGCGATCCTCACGGTGACCTTCATGTTCATCGTCGGCGCGGCGGTGGAACGAACCGGATTGGTCGATGTTTTGGGCCGCTGGTTCGGCCGGATGGCGGGAGGCACGGAAACGCAGACGTTAATTGTCCTGGCGCTCCTGACGGTTTTCACTTCAGCGTTCCTCAACAACACCACCGTCGTGGTCGTTTTCCTGCCGATGCTGCTCGGGCTCTGCCGGAAGGCGAAGCTGGTGCCTTCCCGGTTGCTCATTCCCCTCTCCTACTTCGCCATCATGGGCGGCATGTGCACCATCATCGGCACCAGCACGAACCTCGTAGCCAACGGAGTGATGAAGGCAAAAGGGCTTGAACCCTTTTCCATGTTCGAGATTACCCCCATCGGGATCTGCTTCGCCATCGGCGCCAGCATTTACCTGATCGTTTCCGGAAAAAAATTGCTCCCCAACCGCGAAAGCCTCGCCACGCTGATCGACGCCGAAGACGGGCGCGAGTTCCTTACGGCGGCGATCGTGAGCGAAGATTCGCCCCTGGTGGGCAAAACCATCGTCGAAGCCGGGCTTTCGAAGCGACGGGAGCTCCGGGTCATCGAAGTGCGCCGCCGGGGGAACCGGGTGAACACGCCGCTGCCCAAGATCCGCTTCGAAGCCGGGGACCGCGTCATCATGAAGAGCCACGTCTCCGGCGTGATGGGGCTCAACGAACTTCCCGGCTTGGACGTGAGCACCAAGGCCGCGCTCGGCTTGAGCCACGTGCAGACGGAAAAAGCAGTCATCATGGAAGGCATGATCGGGCCCAAGAGCCGCTTCCTCGGCCGCAGCCTTCGCGAGCTGAACTTCCGCCAGCAGTTTGGGCTGATCGTGCTCGCGATGCACCGGCAAGGTGAAAATCTGCGGGACAACTTCGAGAAAGTGCCCTTGGAGATGGGCGATACCCTCCTTCTGGAAGGATCTGCGGAACGGATGAAGCAGCTCTTCGCGGAGCGTGCCTTCATCAACCTGAGCCAACCCAAGCAACAAAACGTGGTCCGCACTGACCGCCAAAGGATTGCCCTCGCCGCCTTGGCCTCCGTGGTGGTCTTCGGGTCCTTGGAACTGATCCCGTTTGAATGGGTGGCGATGGGCGCGGCGCTTCTGGTGTGCCTAGGTGGGTGCCTCAATAACGACGAAATCTATCAAGCGGTGGATTGGCGAGTGATCACCATGATCCTGGGCATGCTTGGGCTGGGCGCCGCGATGGACCAAACCGGGGCCGCGGAGACGCTGGCGAACGCGTTCATGCAGGTGGCCAAGGGCTGGAACCCCGTGATGATTCTCTCCACGGTGCTCTTCGTGACCATTGTTCTCACGGAGCTTCTCAGCAACAACGCCGTCGCCGCCCTCCTCGTACCATTGGCAATTGAAGTGGCCGGTCAGCTCGGTCTTGAGGCCCGGCCCTTCGTCGTCGCCGTGATGCTCGGCGCCAGTTGCGGTTTCGCCGTTCCCACGGGTTACCAAACCCACCTCTTGGTTTACGGAGCGGGCGGATACCGGTTCGCGGATTTCCTTCGCATCGGCATCCCGCTGGATATCCTCGTTTGGCTCATGGGGACTTGGCTGATACCCGTCTTCTGGAAGCTGTCGGCCTAGCGGCATCGGGGGCAGACCGCACCGCACATCCCGTCCGTCCATGCCCGGCCCCCCAAAAACCAGGAACCCTTACGAAGCCGAAGCCTAGACTTCGCGCCGGGTTTCAGCTTTCTTCGTGCCATGCGACTCCAGGACCAAGTCATCCTCATCACCGGCAGCACCACGGGCATCGGCGAACACATGGCCCGCCGCTTCCTCGCGGAAGGCGCCAAGGTCATTCTCCATGGCCGAGACACTGCTCGTGGCCAAGCGCTCCGCCAAGAACTCGGCCCGGAGCGCACCGCCTTCTGCCAGGGCGATCTCGCCGACGCCTCTTATCCAGAGAAACTCGCCGCCGAGGCTCTGGCGGCGTTTGGACGCGTCGATGCCCTGGTCAACAACGCCGCCCTGACCACCCGAGGAAAAATCGAGGAAACGGATGCCGCCTTCTTCGATCGCATCCTTGCGGTGAACACCCGCGCTCCGCTTCTCCTCATCCGCGCTCTTCTCCCCGCCTTGCAAGCCGCGAAAGGCTGCGTGCTGAACATCGGCTCCGTGCTCGCCCACTGCGGCCAAGCCAACTTGCTGGCGTATTCTGTTTCCAAAGGCGCTCTCATGACCATGACCCGCAACTTGGCGGACAGCCTCGGGCCGCGCGGCGTCCGGGTGAACCAGCTCAACGTGGGCTGGACCCTCACGGAAAACGAGTACCAAGTGAAACTTGGCGACGGCTTGGGCGCAGGCTGGCCGGAGCGCTTGCCCGCCTACGTCATCCCCCTGGGCCGCCTTCTCAAACCCGAGGACATCGCCGCCGCGGCTGTCTACTGGGCGGGGCGGGAGAGTTATCCCGTGACCGGCACGGTGGCCGAGCTTGAACAATATCCACTGATCGGCCGATACACCAATCACGAAGGTGATGCTTGAGCGGCCGGCGCCGCGCCGACCGTTCAGGTTCCTCGTTGATCTCGGAGCGATCCCCATCTTTGCCCGCCCTCCCGCGAACATCCGTGTTGGAAAGGGTCTCACGCCCGCTTCGCTCAAGACGCCAAGACGCGAAGGACTGACGGATTTCCCGTTCATCCTTCATCATCCGGAAGGTGACGGGAGAATCTTAGCCCCAAGCACTGTCCGCTATGATTCTCCGCGCTCTCTGCGGCTCTGCGCGAGGCATTCCATCTCCGCATTTAGGCTAAACCTAGAACCGGAAATGGGAACATCTCACGCGCCGCCGCGTGAGCCCAAGTCATTTCGGTTTTTAGGCTCTTGTGGTGAACTCTATCGCGCTTGATGGCTCAAATCATCACCGGGACACGGTGGTGAACCCCTCAGCCCAATGATCCTTCCCGATCTCGTACTCCTCAATGTAGAATCCCTCCGTGTCATCCGGGGTGGAGTTGTTAACATTTGGGAAGTCACGGAAACCCGGCTGCTCCGCCAATCTCATGGCCGCCCCTACGGCGTCATCGCGTGTCGCGTAGACTCCAATCAACTTCACGCAATCCTCGCCTTGAGGAAGTATGTGGAGATGCTGCAGGATCCAGACCGTTTTCATTTCGGGGCAAAAAATCAGGCTGACGGCGCCTGGCGCTTCGAGGACTGAGGTCCGCCATTCCCAGCGAAGCTATCTGTCTCTCTATGTTCAGTCTAAGCTCGTCTCTCCAATCGAATTGAGGAACAGTAGGCAGCAAAACCGCTCATCTCGTAGTCATAGACCCGCCATCGCAGTCTATCCCATCCCTGGTCCCGAATGTCCTTGAAGTCGAGGCCAAGAATCTGCCAGGAGTCCGGCCAGGAGATCTGTTCGGGCTCTTCCAGGATCACCGCCACTCGATCCGCTGCGAAATCCTCAAGGTCGCCGACAAGCTCCAACACCAACCGCCTTCCCAGCCCCTTGACTTCGTCATGGTAAAATTCCAGGCTAAGCCGCCAAACGACGGTGCAATGCATGAAGCTTCCTCCGGGAATCAGGTCGCGAACATCTTCGTAACCGGGGAGGTTTGGAATTGTGCACGCGTTGGTCATCTCATGGAGGAGCCTGAGACCTCACTGCGGGTTGGAGTCTGTTGATGCAGCGCCGGACGGATCGCGTTGCCGTTCCCGCAGCGCATCCAGGTCCGCCAACCGTACTTTGGCGATTTCGTAGTCAGGATCGATTTCCAGAGCTTGCTCGTAGCACTGGCGGGCCTCGTGGTACTGTTTCTTCCGGAGAAGGCATCCTCCCAAGTTGAAATACGCTTCGTCAAAGCACCCCTTCTGGCACTCCAAGGCCCTCCGGATCAGCTCCTCGGCACGGCTCACATCCCCACGAGCGGATGCGGCGCTGAAAGCGTAGATCAAATAAGTCGCATCGTTTGGATCCAGCTCGTGGGCAGCAAGAAAGAGGCTTTCTGCCTCCGCATAAGCTCCCATGGCCTTCCGCAAATGGCCACGCTGAGTGAGCACCAAATGCCGCCGCTTTTTTGGAACTGCGGCATCCGCACGGTTCAAGACAGCGGCCGCCTCATCGTAGAGGGAAAACGTAGTCAGGCAAGCTGCATACCGGAGAAGCGTGGGTCCATGGCTTGGGCATTCGGCAAGAACCAGCTCACAGAGATGACGGGTGAGCGCCCAATGACCCGCGCAATCCGCTCGGTGCAGCTCCTCTAGTATCTCGCGATCCATGGTGATCTTCGAAGCGGACAAGTCCTCCACAGGGCGAGGAGGCATCGACTCATGCCACAACGAACGGGAAAATTGCAAGCTCCAGAGCGGTGCCGGCACCGAAGGAACCATCATCGAGAGCTTGCGCTGCGGAAAATTAGCCCGCTTTGGTCACCACCACATCGCTGACTTTCGCCTCCATCGTTCCCTTGGCACCGCGTTTCAGGGTCAACGTTGCCGAGCCCTCATAGGTTGGCTCGTCGTCAGCTTTGGGCACCTCGATGTTCAAAGCGAGATGGAAGGAAACCGCCGCTCCGATTCCCAAAGCACCACTCGGATCATCCACGGAAATCGTGCTGTAGCTGATCACGTAGTGCGCAGCGTCTTCGGGATTTTTCAACGTTTTCTCCAGCCCTTTCTCCACCGCTGCATCAAGCATCTCGACGACATCCAGCTGCTCGCCGGACTCGACTGCGGTGCCCAAGTCCATGGCAACGACGGCGGCGGTCCCCCATTTCTGGTGGTAGCACAGCAGCCCAAATCGGCGGCCTCCCTGCTCAGGGCCCCAGAATGCCTCCAGATTGGCGTGATTCAGCCCGGGAAAGTAGGGGAAGACGTGCTCGGGCAAGTCGTGCAAGGTGTGGAGCCGAACGCCCTTTGGCAGCGCAATCACCACGTTTTGCTCCACGAAATCGCCGGTATCAGGGATCTCCCCGGAATCAAAATCGTCCACCATCAACAGGGGCAGCTCAATCTTTGCATCGGCAGGCGATTTCACATAGGCCACGGCAAGATGGCCCTCCGCGGACACGGTCTCCGGCAGAACCAGCGCGTAAGCCCGGGACGCTGGCTCAGCCACTGCCGCCACCGGAAGGAACCATCCAGACAACCCGCAAGCCGTCCAAATCAACGCCCCCAACCTGCCCGCCCCGCTGCTCGATGCTGTTCTCATGAGGGTTCTACGTGAACCCTCCCTCCTCCGCAGGGCAAGGATTTTGTAGGTGGAATGGCCGCCATGATGATGACGGATCCGCTCGCCCGTCACCTTCCTGCGAGTTCCCGCACGAAAGCCCGGCCTCAGGCCAGATCAAAAAGCAACCCCTCCGCCGCCTCTCCTGCCGTGATCGTTACCGTTCCCGCCTCTTCGGTGCTGGCCGCGTCGCCAGACTTGAGGGCGTGTCCGTTGATTTCAACCCGCCCCCGGATCAGCTGAAACCACGCTCCGCGCCCAGGGACCAACGGATGCGTCACCGTTTCCCCCGCCCCGAGCCGGACGCGGTAGACATCGGCCTTCTGGTGAATGACGGCGGAGTCCTCGCGGCCGTCGCTAGAAATTACCAAAACCTTGGGGGATGTCTCGCTGGCGGTGGAGGGATGCCATTCGGTGTAACCCGGCCGAAGTCCACGCGTCTGAGGCTGAAGCCAGATTTGCAAGAGGTGCAGCCGTTCTGTAGCCGACGGATTGAACTCGCTATGGGTCACCCCAGAACCGGCGCTCATGAGCTGAATCTGTCCCGGCCGCAGAACCCGGCCATTGCCCATGCTGTCCTTGTGTTCCAAGGAACCTTCCACCACGTAACTGAAGATCTCCATATCGCGATGGGGATGGGTCGGAAAGCCCGCCCCGGGCACCACATGATCTTCATTGATCACCCGCAGGGAGCGGAATCCCATGAACTGAGGATCGTAATACCCAGCGAAGCTAAACGTATGATGAGAACGCAGCCAACCGTGATCGGCGAAGCCGCGTTCTTCGGACCGGCGAATCGTGAAGTTCATGCCAAATCATGCGCGGCGAGGGAGCGCTCGGCCAATACCGATTCCCTCTGAGGTTCATGCCTTCAAGTAATGGTTTGGTTGCCTGCCTGGACGTGCAGTCATCGGATTCAAGATGCAGGATCCGCCTCCATGAGCCCCTCCCGCAACCTCTTTGGCAAAGAAGCGACCACTAGGGCGTAGGAATGGTCGATGAGATCCTTGACCAACGCACTGGGCAGTCCACCGCTGAGATCGAGGGTGTTCCAGTGCTTTTTGTTCATGTGATACCCGGGGACGATCGCCTCGTATTGATCACGCAAGTCCACCGCGCGATCGGGATCACACTTCAGATTGACCCGTGGTGGCAATTCCTCGAGCACGGTCAAGGCAAACATCTTCCCGCGAACTTTGTAAACCAGGACTTCCGGCCCAAACGGAGTGGTTTCCTCCGCGCCAGGGAGGGACAAGCAATAGGCACAGACGTCCGCCAGGATCATGCGTCCAAGATCTGCAAGAATGGCCTCGTGTCGATCTCTAGCGATCGTACCTCGTCATTCGTCATTCGGATGTCGTACCTTCGGCCGTTGAGAATCCAACAATCATCCCGCTTGACTGTTCAGGACTAGCGTGTTCATGAATACAACAATCATCCCGCTTGACTGTTCGGGAATAGCGTGTTCATCGTGACAGTCATTATGAACGAGACCGCCGACCGACCGTTTCCCCAGTACAAGCGCTTTTTGCCAGGTGGCACTTCGTCGTGGGGTGTCATGCATGCCTTCAACCGCACCGCGGGCGGGCTGTTTCTGTTTGGGCCGGACGAGAAGGAGCACTTTCGCTCCTTGGTCTTTGGGGCGGCTCACTTTTGCGGCTTGGAGGTGTTGACCTGGACGTGCTTGGACAACCACTTTCACCTCGTCCTCAATGTTCCTAGCGAGGCCGAAGGAGCGCGACTGCGGGCGGAGGTTTCCGAGGAGGAGATCTTCGAGCGGATGAAGAAGTGCTACTCGCAGGCTTATCTGAAAGAGACGAAG
>CAMCXS010000106.1 GCA_945883495.1 Akkermansia muciniphila | reverse complement strand
TGCCGCTGCGCATTGAGCCCGCCCGCGACCCGGCGCCAGAGGACGTCGGCGTTCACCTGCATCGCTTTTCCGGGATACCAAAACCCATCGTCGTGGAAGGCCCACAGTTGGTCGATCCGGGCATCGTCGAACTCCACGCCGTACCCCGGCCGCAACAACAATCCGGCCAGACTCACCCACGTCTCTTCGTGATCAAAGGAGTGTTCCCGGTCCGCAAAGCAACTCTCCAGCGAGGGCCAGAGGAGGCGAAGCAGGGCGGCGTTCCAGGCATTCTTCGGCTGGCCGAGGATTTTCTCCAGGCTTTGCACCAAGCGGGCCGGGCTGATTGGATCGCGCTTGTTGAACGGGCCGCGGAGCTGCGCTTGGATGCGGGCCCTGGCCTCGTTCTGCTTCTCCTTGGGGACGCCAGGATCGATCACCGGACGCGGCGCGGCGGCTTCATCGCTGACCTCGTCATGCACGTTGAACTCCAGCGGCCAACGCATCTCCGCATCCGCCGCGTCGATGCACTCCACTTGGAGCAGCCCCAACGCATTGAGCCGCGCGCCCAACCGGACGGGGCGATCCGCCGTCGATTTGTCCTTGGGCCGGATCACGGTGTGGAGCGGCGAAAGCGCCTGGAAGTTGCGATCATCCCAGCCGACGACATCGCCCACTTTGTCCCGGGAACGGTGAGTCGAGGAATAAGCACGAAACTGTACCGGACGTTGCACGCGGACTTTGAGCCCCGGGGCATCGACCACCATTTCGGTTTCCGGAGGCGTGCCTTTGGGGAGGAGACAGAGCAACAGCTTGCCCTTCCCTTCCGCCGCCGCCTCCACGTAAACGGAGCGAGCGGCGCCCGCCTGGATCCGGCGCGCATTTTGGTGCAAAAGCTGCCCAAAACGCGCGGCGCCCCGAGCTACGGCCAGTGCCAATTCTGGATTCTCCAGGAGAACAATCTCCCGGCTTCCCTGCCATCGGCTGACCTGAGAGCGCAACCGTTCCCGGACGATCTCTGGAGCCAAACTGCCGCCGTTGCAGAGAATCGCATCGATCGCCGGTTGGCCGTCGAGAAACGCCGCCAAGTGCCGGGTCACGGCGCTGTCCGCGGCGTAGGGCAATCCCATTTCCCGCAGAGCGGCGGCCGAGGCTTCGGGCCGGTCCGTGGCGGCGCATTCGGGATAAAACCCGTTGAGCAGCAAGGCACGCACCTCCTCCGCGCTCAAGCTGGAGCGCAGCGTGCCGCCAAACAGCTTCGAACCCCGGGACGGGATCGAGATCTCGCAGGTCGTGAGCTCGGAATTCGAAAGCACATCCTCTTTGGCCTGCCGGCATTGCGCGACCAGGTGCCCCCACTGATCCGCCGACAACGAGTCCGCAGCGCCGAGGCGCGGTTCAATGAGGTGAGCCAGGGCGAGATCGATGTTGTCCCCGCCGAGCAAAAGGTGATCGCTGACGGCAACCCGCTGGATATCCGGCAAGCGCCGGTTTTTCCCGAGCTTGATCTCGAAGAGGCTGAAATCCGTCGTCCCGCCGCCGACATCGATCACCAGCACGTGGTGCGGCCGCTCGCGGAGCCGTTCCAGTTGGGTCTCGAGACTGCCCACGGTTTCGTGCGCTTCAAGCCATCGGTAAAACGCGGCCTGCGGCTCCTCCAGCAAGCCAACCCCCGCCGGAAATCCTGCCTGCGCGGCGGCTTCCAAGGTAAGCCGTTGGGCCAAGGCATCGAACGAAGCCGGCACGGTCACGGTGATCCGTTGCTGGGCAAAGGGCGCTTCGGGGTGCAGCCGGTCCCAGGCATCGCGAAGGTGGGAGAGAATCAGCGCGGAAGCGGCGATCGGCGAAATCTTCTCTTCAGCACCAAGATCCGACGAGCCCCACGGCAAAAATGGGGTGGTCCGGTCCATGCCGTGACAGGCCAGCCACGATTTGGCGGAATGGATCACGCGCCCCGGGAGCCGGGCACTCTGGGACCGGGCAAAACGCCCCACGACCCAGGCCTTGCCGATTCCCGATGCCGTGTCGTTGGAAAGCGAAGCGAGTTCTTCCTCCACCGGCCGGTAGAGGAACGAAGGCAAGGTGGGCGAAGCAGCGGCGGCGGACAGCGTTTCCCATTGCGGGACATCGACGACCACGGTGGCCGCGGACTTGTTCTCCAACGAAACGCAGGCAAGAGCGGAATTCGTGGTGCCGAGGTCGATGCCGATGCTGAAGCGAGGGGTCACAGTCTCAGCAACCTCCGCCGGGAGTGGGCAGTGTCAAGGGAGCGGGGGCGGGGTGGCTCGGCGTGAATGTAGCGAAGGGCTTGCGCCCTTCGCATTATTTCGATGCTAGCCTCTCAACGTTCCCGCAGCTTGGAGAGCAAACGCAGGATCTCGATGTAGAGCCAGACCAAGGTCACGAGCAGGGCAAAGCCGCAATACCACTCCATGTAGCGAGGGGCGCCCGACTGCTCCCCTTCCTCGAACATCCCGAAATCGATGATCAGGTTAAAGGCCGCTAACGCCACCACGAACAGGCTGAAGCCAATGCCGAGTGGGCCGCTCGAATGAATCAGCGGGATCTGAATGTGAAACGCCAAGTTCAGCACAAAAGCGACCAGGTAAAACAAAGCGATCCCCACGGTCGCGGCCATCACGATGGACCGGAAGCGTTCCGTAGGCCGGAGCACGCCCATCGTGTAGAGAGCCAACATGCCAATCGCCACGGCCACGGTCAAAACCACGGCTTGAAACACGATTCCGTCGAATTGTGCCCCATACATGAGCGAGATGACCCCGAGGAAGAGCCCCTCGACCAGCGCGTAAGCGGGCGCCGTCACCGGACTCCATTCCCGCTTGAACGAGGTCACCAGCGAAATCACCAACCCGCCAATCGCCCCTGTCAGGAGCAACGGCATCGCCAGAGCAAAATTGCTCGCCACCAGATTCCACGTCAATCCCGCGGAAACCATTGCCAATGTCAGCAAGAACGCCGTCTTGCCCATCGCACCTGAAACCGTCATCGACTGGCCGATTGAGCCCGTCGAATCAAAGGTTCCACTTCTGAACATAGGACTACCGCCACTATTTGCCATGCGCCCATCCTAACGCCTTCATTTCCGGTGGCAATTCCGAAATTGACCTAGCCCGCTCCTAGTTCCGCTGAAGCCCGTTGACTGCCCCCCCTCACGGGAAGGTCCGCCTGCCAAATCAACGGTCGCGATGGAGCTGGTGGTGGGGGTGGTCGCGGTCCGCACTCCATGCTGGCAGGGTGCTGGTCTTGGCCTTGGGCCGGACCGTCGCCCAGCAAACCGCAATGATTGCCGAAACCACGGCACGAACCGTGCTTCAGGAGGAGCACGCCCAGCCAAGCTCAAACCGGCGAGGTGTCAGAAACTTCACCTAGGAGCCTTTGCGCTCGCCCGATTGTTTTTGTCCTCGTTCTCCATCCTGGCAACCGCCCTGCTAATCGAACCGCCACGAATGCTGCCATCATGAACCGCGTCCCATCCTCTTCTCCCCCACCGGCTCGCACCTTCACTTGGCGCCTGTCTCTTGCCCTCGCGTCGCTCCTGCTGGCCGGCATCACCATCGCTCGCGCGCAGACCACCTATTACTTCGACAACAATGGCGCGACCGCCGGTCTCGGCGCGGGCACCGCGACCTGGGACTTGAGCTCCTTGATTTGGAATAGCGCCAATACCCCAACCAACACCACGCCCCCCATTGCGTGGATTCAAGGCAGCAACGCCGACTTTCGTACGGGAAGCGGAACCCCCAACACCATCACTCTCGGGACCGACTTGACCATCGGGACGCTGACGCAAACGGCAAGCGGAACCACGACCACCATCAGCGGAACGAACACGCTGACGCTCACGAACCTCACCAACACCGGCGCGGCGTTTACCATCAATCCGAACGTGATCCTCGCTGGAAACTCAACCTTCAACATTACGGCCGCCACGACCCTCAATGGGATTCTGAGCGGCGCGTTTGGCATCACGAAGACGGGCTCCGGTGGCACGGTGACCCTCACCGCCGCAAACACCTTCAGCGGTCCACTCGTCATCAACCAAGGCACCGTGGCGCTGAGCGGAGCCAACGGAACGATCCTCAACACCAGCGCCATCACCATCGCCGGGACCGGCGCGAACCAAAGCGCCATCCTCCTCTTGGATAATTCCAACGCCGACAACTCCAACCGCGTCGCCAATTCACTCCCGATCTCGCTCAGCACCGGAGCCGAGTTGCGCTACCAGGATCTCACCACGGCCAATAGCGCGGAAACCCTCGGCGCGGTGACCCTCGGAGCCGGTCAGTCCACGATTTCCAATCGCGCCAGCACCTCCCGGGCTCCCGTGCTCACGCTCGCCTCCCTGGCCCGGGGAACGGACGCTGGGCTGGCCCTGATACGCGGCTCGAACCTAGGAGGCGCAGCCGCAGCGGCCCGGATCGTTCTGAGCGATGGAGGAACCAGTCTCGGCACTCTGGTCGGCACGGTCCAGAGCAGCGCGGGAGTCAGCGGCACCACGACCAATCTGAAGATCATCCCTTGGATGGTGGGCGACACCAGCGCCACGAACCAAGGAGGCACCTTCATGACCTATGACACCACGTCTGGCCTCCGTGCTTTGGTCAGCAATGAGTTTGTCCAGAACGGTAGCCTGACCTCCGCGGCGACGGACTCCAACTACCGCCTCAGCAACGCCACGCAAACGGACACGGTGAATCGCACGTTGAACTCGCTGGCGATCGTTACCAGCGGCTCGGGAACCCTCACGGGCGCGGCTGGGACCTCGCTCACCATCGGCAGCGGAGCCATCTTGACCTCGAATACGACCTCGCTCCTCAACGGCTACGATTCGGTGACGCTCGGAAACGGGGAAGGCGTGGTCTTCGTCACCAGTTCCTCGGGCACCTTTACTGTGGATTCCCCGATCAACGTCACCAACAGCGGAGGCTTGAGCAAGGGCGGCGCGGGCACGTTGACCTTGACGAAAAACAATGAATACACCGGTCCCACGCGGATTCAGGCAGGCACTCTCGTCCTGAGTTCGACCGTCACCGATTTCACCTCCAACATCACCACCGGACGCGGCGGCATTCTCACCAACAATGGAGTGATCAGCGGCAGTGTCACCGCCAACCTGTCAACCTCGACCTCCACCGTGAGTTTGACGAACAACGGAACCCTGAACGGCCCCCTCACCATCGCCGCGCCCACCTCAGGGGCCGCCCTCAATTTGGTCAACACGGTTGGCACGAATGTGGCCGGCTATGCCGTTTTAACCGGCGGCAGCACCACGGGCGCCGTCACCAACAACGGCCGACTCGATCTCACCGGCAGCACCGCCATGACGGTCGGCACCATTAGCGGCAGCGGAGCGACCGGCGCGATCTACAACAGCAGCACCTACAACGCCGGTGGAGGGCAAGTCCTTACCTTCGCGGGGGGAAGCTCCTTCGCCGGATTCGTGCCGAATGGCAGCAACGCGACGACGACCTTGCAGCAAACAGGATCAGGCCCCGTAAGCTTCATCGGCGTGGGCTATAACACGACCGTGGCTGGGGCGGAGACTTCCGTCACCACCTTCAATGGAGGCACCTGGAACATCGGACAATTCGGTCAGAACAACACCAATGGCCAGACCATTGGCACCTTCACCCTCGACAACGGGGCCACCGTCAATGTCACCACCAACGGCTCCTATCATTTTGGCACCTACAACGTGACCGATGGAACGATGAACTTCCGGGTCGGCATCGCGCAGGGCAATATCTCGACCCGCTCACTGAACGTCACGGTCAACAACAGCGGCGGAGGGAGCGGTGCTCTCAACGTAGTCGGCGGCGTCACGCTGGGCAACACCACGAATGTCACCGCCAACACCAGCAACTCCCTGTCCGTTGGCGACGGCGGCACCGTGCGCATCTCCTCGGGGGACATGAACATCGGGGCGACGATCACCCAGACCGGATCGGAAACCGTCACCAATGCCGTGACCTTGGCCAGCGGAGGGAAGCTGGTGACCTCAGGAGCCCTGCGCAGTCTGACCACCACCACCACGCTCACCACCAACACCTTCAACTGGACCGGCGGGCAGCTGACGGCAGCCGCCATCTCACCCAGTGCCGGGATGAATGGCGCCGGTTCCGCCCTCTCCACGACCGGTCTGACCAACACCGGAGGCATCCTCGTGCCGGGCGATTCCGGCCCCTCAGGCCGGACGCAGATCGGCGGAAACTATACCCAAGGTTCCAGCGGAACGTTGCAAGTCGACCTCGCCGGGACCACCGCCGCCAGCGCCTTCATCTCCGGCTTTGGAACTTTCGACCTCGTGGAAGTGACCGGCAATGCCTCCCTGGATGGCTCGATTGGCATCGGCATCACCCCGGGCTTCCGGCCGTCGGCATCGACCTTTAACGTCCTCACCGCCACTGGTACGCTCACCGGCTCCGGCGGCAGTCATTTCGATCCGGCGACGCCCCAAACCGTGGCGACCAACGAGGGATTCTCCACCATGACCGTCACCACGGACGCCACCAACAAGCGGGTGCAACTCGGCGGCTACACGGTGACCAACCAGTGGGCGGCCTCGGGCAACGCTTGGAGCAACGCGGCGGGAGCCGGAGCCTGGACAGGAAGCAGCGCCGCCGACCCGAACAGCAACACGGCCGGCGCGCTCTTCGCCAACACCGGCGGCACGGTGAACCTCGCGGACAACCGCACGGTGCGGAACGTGACCTTTGCCCCCACCACCGCGGCGTTCACCCTGGCTTCGACGGGAGGCAACCTGACCTTGGACGGAGGCACCGGTGGCCCGGCCGTCATCAGCAACGCCCTGCTCAACAACACGATCAGCGCCCCCATCACCCTCTCCTCCGCCGTGACCGCAGGTTCCGCCGCAAGCACCAACCTCACGCTCAGTGGCAATCTCAGCGGCTCTGGCGCTCTCGGAATTACTGGCGCCGGAACCGTCACCCTGTCGGGAAACAATTCCTCCTACACCGGAGCGGTCAGCGTGGGAGACATCGCCGGCAACGGTTCCAACCCGACCACTCAATTGATCATCACGAATAGCAATGCCTTGGCGGGAGCATCGTCGGTCACGGTGAACGGAGCCGGGGCCAGCACGAATCACGGACCGCGCCTCACCTTGGGCAACAGTGTCACCGTCTCCGGGAAAACACTTCTCATGGTGCCGAATAGCGGCCGCACGACGCTTTACGTGGCCAGCGGAAATACCGGCACCTGGGCCGGTGACGTGGTCGTTACGAGCTCCGGCACGCCAGGTCTATGGGCCGATGGCAGCCTCACCGTCGGAGCGTCTTCCGCCAATGTGGTTTCGACCCCCAACGCGCAACTCTCCTTGCGAGGTGGAAACGCGAACGCGGTGATCAATAGCGCCATCGATACCGGAACTGCCGGCATTGGAAAAACCGATGGCGGCACCTGGACAATCAACTCGACGAACAACGGCTTCACCGGGGCCGCCCAAATCTTCGGGGGTGTCCTCTCCTTCTCAACCATTGCCAACAGCGGTGTGCCGTCCAGCATTGGCGCCGGCAGCTCCATTTTGCTCGGACAAAATCAAGCTACCACCAACACCGGCACTCTGCGGTTCACTGGTGCTTCTGGCGGCGGCACTGACCGCTCCATCACCATCAGCAATGGGGCCACTGGCGGAAATGGCGTGATTGAGAACACCGTAGTGGGCCAGACTCTTACCCTGTCGGGCAATATTGCCGCACTGACCCCGGCCAGCGCAGCCAACCTCACCCTCCAGGGAGCGGGCAACGGTGTCTTCAGCGGCGGCGTCACCGGTTCACCGATCTTGACCTTGACCAAGAACGGCACCGGCACCTGGGCGCTCTCCGGCGCCAACACCTACACTGGCGCCACCACGATCTCCAATGGCAATCTCCAACTCGGCAACGGCGGCGCCACCGGCTCGCTTTCAACCTCCAGCGCCATCACCAACAACGCCACGTTCACCTTCAACCGCTCCAACGCCATCGTTCAAGGAACCGACTTTTCAGGTTCCGCCATCTCAGGAACGGGCGCGGTTGTCCAAGCGGGTTCCGGCTCCACCACCCTCAACGCCGCCAACACCTACACCGGCGCGACCACGATCTCCGCCGGGAAGATCGTCGTCACCAATGCCCAAGCCCTCGGCTCTGCCACGCAAGGCACCACCGTGTCCTCGGGCGCCTCCCTCGAACTCGGCCCCGGCCTCGCATATTCCATCGCTGAAGCCCTCATCCTCAACGGCACCGGCGGAAGCAACGGCGGCGCATTACGCGGCGGCACTGGCTCCAGCAGCTACGCCGGCCCCATCACCGCCGCCACCCATGCCACCATTCACTCCGGCGGCGGAAACCTCACCCTCACCGGAGGCGTGGCCAAGGACGGCACCACCCTCACCTTCACGGGCGGCGGAACCGTCACCGTCAGCGGCACGGGAATCTCCGGCAGCTCCCCAAACTCCGACCTCATTGTCGATGGCACCACCGCCGCCATCGACGTCGCCAGCACCTACGATGGCCCCACTTTCCTCATCAATAACGGCACCCTCAACGCCAACGTCCCCAACGCCCTCCCCACCGCAAACGGACGCACTCAGGTCATCATGGACCAAACCGGAAGCGGTTCTTCCAACCTGAACTTGGGCGCCAGCCAATCCATCGCCTCCTTAACCGGCGCCGCAAGCTCCGAAGTGGATCTCGGCGCCTACATCCTCACCATCGGTTCCCCCTCCGCCCTCGCCACGACCACCTTCGCCGGCGTCATTAGCGGCTCCGGCGGACTCACCAAGGACGGCGACAGCACCCAAATCCTCTCCGGAGCCAATACCTACGACGGATTGACCACCGTCTCCGACGGCACGCTCCTCATCAACGGGCCCCAGTCCGGAGCCACTGGCTCCGTTTCCGTGAATCTCGACGCCACCCTAGGCGGCACGGGCAGCAGCGGCGCCTCCGCCATCACGCTCGACGGTGGCACCATCACCGGCGGCACCAACGGAACTGCCGGCACCCTGACCTTCGACAACCCCAACGCCTCGCTCACCGCTTCCACCACCAGCACCTGGCTGGTCGATCTCATCGGCGGGATGGCCGACGTACTTTACTTTTCCGGCGCCTCCAGTTCGATCAACTTGAACAACTTCAACTTCCTGGTCGGCACCGATGCTACGCCGCTATACACCGGCCAGTATTGGGACATCGCCCAGGCCAGCTTCATTACCGGGGCCTTCAGCAACCTCACCGGCGGCGGTTACACGCAAGATGGCCGCTTCAGCGTCAGCATTCAGGGCGACACCATCCGGCTCATCTCCGCGGTCCCCGAACCCTCCACGTTTCTCATCCTCCCCGCACTCCTGATCGGCGGCTTGATGGCCGCGCGCCGGAGGAAGCGCGTCCAACCAAGCCTGGATCCGAGGTGACTTCCGCTTCCGCTCCCGCTCCCGTTTCTCCCCTCCCGTTTGCCCTTCGTGACCTGGAGGAAGTCCCCGGCGTTCGCAGCATGGCGGTTTATCTGACCCCTGATCTCGCCAAACGGCTGCTCGACCGGAATGTCCACAACCGCAAGATCTCGGAAAAAGTCGTCCAGAAATACACCGAGGAAATCAAGGCGGGCGAGTGGCGCCTCACCCCGCAGGGCATCGGCCTCAATGAATTGGGCGAATTGGTCGACGGCCAGCACCGCCTCAGCGCGATTATCCGCGCCAACCAGCCCGTACCCATGCTCCTCACCATCGGATTGCCCGCCGCCAGCCAAGAGAAGGTCGACCGGCAGCGCCGTCGCACCTTATTTGACGCCCTTTTCCTCGCCGGCAAAGCCAGCTCCCGGCAAGAGGTGGAGATCGCTACCTGCCTCACCCGGATGAGGATGAGAAGCGACAGCGGAGTGGTCCCTACCGATGCCGCCGTGAAAGCGATGATGGAGTGCCACCGGGAAAGCATCGCCGCCGTCCGCGCCATCCTTTCGACGAAACGAGTGAAGGGATTGAGCCAAGCATCCTTCCTCGCCGCCGCGGTCCTTTATCACGAGATCCATCCCGCCAAATGTGAGGAGTTCTTGGAGTCCGTACGCACCGGTGAAATGCTCACCCAAGATCATCCGGCCATGCGTTTGCGACGCCTGCTCCTCGGGGAAACCGCCGTCGCTTCCATGCCCCGCGGCGGCGCCAATCAGACCTTCATCTTCCACCGCGCCATCTACGCCATGCAAGCCCACCTGGAAGGTCGCAAGATCTCCGCCCTCCGCGAAGCCGAAGATTTCACCTTCCCCGCCCCCATCACCCAACCGGCGCGCAAAAAAACCGCCCGCCGCAAAGCCTGGTAAGGCACCTCGAAGCGTCCGCCGAAATCCTGCGCAGACCAGCCGACCGTTTTTAGGTTCAAAGAGTAGTAGCGAAGCGCCGTATGCAGGCACACGCCACCAAAACATGATTCAGCCCTCGCCTCCGCTGGCTGGAGCTTGCCTTTGCGTCGGGGGCGGCGGCGCGATCCATCCCCCCCCGCGGAACTCCGCGGACTCGATCCGCCAAGCTCCATTTTCGACGACAATCGAGACCAAAGCCTCGGCGGCGCGCCCCTCTTCGTAGCGGATCTGCCAGTGGTTCGACCAGGCCGTGTCCGTCCACTCCAGCTCCGCGACGATCCGCCGGGTGTCAGGAGGCTGGGTGAAGTGGATCGCCTTGACGTCAACCCGGCGCCCGTCCCACGTCCCGCCGAAGGGAGATGCCGGGGGCAAGGCTAAGTCCCACTGCAAACGACCTTCTTCGAGAAAGCGCTGGGCAAACGGAGAAATGCCTTCGCGATCCTTACAGATCGAGTGCCGAAGCAGGCCGGCACACACCTCCTTGGCCTCCGCTTCTACATACGGTGGGGCTTGGGCCATGGGCGGCTCACTTAGCGTAACACGCGGGCCCGCCCAATCCGAAAGCACTCCAGCTCCGGCGAACAATCCGGCCCAGCCGACCCCTACCAAGAGCCGTTGAGACGCTGATGCGCGTTTCCATGCCAGTCCGAACATCAAAAACGGAATTCCCCCGAGAGCCAGCAACACCGCCCAAGGAAACCCCACGTTCAATCCCTGCGTCTCAGGAGGGACTGGCAGCAAACCTGATTCCGCGGCGTCAATTACCGGCTGGGGAAGCGAGCGCCACTCGATCGTAGCGAGATCTGGGCCGAGCTCCGCCTCCGCACGCTGATTGCCGACGGCTTCCCATGTCACCGGAACCCGCTGCACTCTGCCGGAAAAGAGGTTCGCGGCCGCATTCAGCCGATACGTGGTGTCTTTGGCCCCGGTAGGCGCCGGAAAGCTCCAGATGATGCCCGCGACAGCCTGGCGAAACGGCTCGGGCTCATTCACGGGGGTTTGCCGCAACCCGGATAGGCCGCGGCGAATCCAGCGCGCGGTCATGGAGGAGGGAGAAGCGGTTTGACCGTTCACACGCAACTGCAGGCTCTGCCCCAAGGCCAACGCAAAGCTATCCAAGAACCGTTGCCTCAATTCGTCAGAGGTCTCCCAGGCGGTCAAGCCGGTTGCTGGCGGTGGAGTCAAGGACGGGAAATCCGCGACTCTTACCGCAGCTTCCAACCGCACCTCCCGCTCACCGGCGAAGACACGAAGATCGATGGCATCGTGAAACGCGCGCACCAAGAACGGCTCGGCAAACTTGGTGTGCCAGGGATCATCCCAATCCAGCAATAAGGTAACGGGCGCCCGCAAATATTGGAAAGCGTTCGCTTCGATTCCGTCATGATGCGCCCGAAACCCGATTTCCAGCTTGGGGAAGGCTTCCCGGGAGGGCGGCTCCACCCCGATCGCTTCCGGCTGCGTCTCGAAGGGAATCCAGAATTCCGCCGCATAAACCTGCGCCGCCGCCAGGGAATCCTCCTGGGCACGTGGCCGCGGCATCCCATCCGCGTTATCCCGCCGTGTGCGGTTTCGCAAACGCAATGTGCGCAGTTCCGGTCCAGCGGTTGGGGCACCATTGAAGCTCAAACGCAGACCTGGCGCGGACAGGACGGACTGAGCCGCAGTGCCCGGCCGCGGAATCTGGCGCGAGTCAAACTCCCCCGGCGGAAGCCAATCGGCAAATGGCAGCCAGTCTTCCTCGATCAGCTCCAGCTCCAGGCGGACACCCCGTTCTTCCACGAACAGTTCCAAAACGGTGGAAGCATGCATCGAACGATTCGGCTGGACCACGTGCCCCCACGACATCCCCCATCCCAGGGCCCAGAACGTGACGACACAGTATGGCAGGATGCGCGGCATCAGTTTGGATCAGGTCACAGAGTCGGCTTAAACACCACCCTGTAGTAGCCCCCGTTCATTGACTGCAACGCGGCGTCTCGATGCTCCACCTCGATGGCCTGAGCTTCGCTGGTCGGGTTTACGGTCAACGCTGGCACCAGGGTCCACTGATCGAGCGGAAGGCTGGGATCACTGGTCCAGTAGAGCTGGTACGCGGTCCCCGGTTTTACCTCACTGTATTGGAGGCAGACCATGCCAGCTTGCGGATCGGCTTTGACAATTTGGAGAGTGAACGACTCGGTGAGATCCGTGGGATCGTACCCCAGGATTCGTTCCGCTTCATTGGTGGTTCCGTCCCCGTCGTGATCGCCCCCCTGGCCGCCAGTCAGGCCATGAGTAGCGGCGAAGGAGGAGAAGCTTGGTAATACCCGGACCCGCATCTGCGCCGTGGCGGAGCCACCGTCGCCGTCAGTCACCCGGACTCCGGCGTTGTAAAGTCCGGCGGTGGTGAATACATAGGTGGGACGGCTTCCCGTGGCGTCATCGTAGGCGCCATCGTTGTCCAAATCCCAACTGTAGGAAAGGATGTCCCGGACGCCAGGATCCGTGGCGGTCACTTCAAATGCCACTGGTTCCCCGGTTTCCACCAAGCGATCTGGAGAATGCCCGGTGATGACTGGAGGGAGATTGCGGACGGTGATGGTCACGGTGCCCCCGGAAACGCTCGCTTCATCGTCCAGCACCTGGGCGGTGTAGGTCAGGTTACCATCATCCTCCGCGGTAAATTGCCCGCTGTAGGCAACCGAGCCGGCGCCAAAGAAGACATCCGCGCCATTGAGGCGGACCAGAAGTGGATCCGCGGGATTGGCATCCGTAGCGCTCAAACTGAGCACGAACGATTGGCCTTCGTCCACCGTGGTCCGGGAGGCGGTCAACGAGGTGACCGAGGGAGCGCGATTCAGCACGGAGTAGGAGAATTCCACCGCCAGCTTGGGACGCAGCGCCAGATCAGGATGTTCCGACGCGGCCACCTCCATGCCGTCGTCAATGTTGGACGTGTTCTCCGGCAACAGCGCGAAGCCATAGTTTGGGGTGCCGGTGCGCCACGCTTCGACGCTGGAAGTGACATTGATGTTGCGGCTGGTCTGGCCGTCCGGGACGTTGTCGCCCTCAATCACCGCGAGCAGGCTGGACAAATCCGTTCCAGAAAGCCCCCCGCCGAGTGAGTTCCAGGTGGAGCTTTCCGTCCAGGGCACCTGCGCCCTGTAGAGCAGCATGTCTTCGTCTCCAATATCTACGTCATCGAGAATGTTGATGGTCAATGTGGCGGACTTGATCGTGGCGTTCGTTGGGATGCGCGCAGGCGCGGCGTCCCCCTCGTAAACCGGGTTTTGGAACATGCTATCGAACCGCACCAAGGCTTGAGTCGGCTCATCGCCGAAAGGGGAATTATCGAAGTCATTGTCAACAACGAGAAGGGTGCTATCGCCGAACGACGTATTCACAAAAGGACCGTCGGACTCACCGAAGCCACCCGTGTCGCTATTTACATAGGTATCCTGAGTCCCTGAGTAACCACCGACACCGTTCTGCAACGTGATCTGAGTGGAGCCTGCGGCAAACGTATACTGATTCAGGTCCAGATTGAGGGTGAACTGGCTTTCGTTGTCCGTCTGATATTGGTTGAGATAGGGTGAATAGGTCCGCACAAAGATTTGCTTCTGTTCCGGCCGGAACGTCAACGTCCGCAGCCAGCCATTTCCTCCGTTTGGGTCGTCTTGGAAATCCACCAATATTTCGTGCACCGGCAAGCCAAAGACGTTGTTACTGATTTGGCGGTATTCGGCATGGAAGTGGCCGCACTCCACCATGAAAATATTCTTATTGTTGGCGACGAATGAGTTGAAAAACACCTCCGCCCGGATGCCGTCCGGCCGGTATTGCCCTTCCGCGATGTACCAGATTTCCGGATAACGTCCAGAGGCGACGGGGGGAACCTGGAACGGCAAGCCTCCCGTATAGGCGACCGCGTCTTGCATGTAGCGGTGGGTGGAGACGTGAACAGGAAGATCCCGGTGTTGATTCAGGATACCTTGGGCCCAGGCTAGCTCACTGGACGGAGTCTCCAGGTTCAGGTGGAGGAAGAGAATCTGCACGCCAGCCCCAAAGTCGATGATCTGATAATTGCTCAACTTGGTCGGAGAATGGCCCTTGTACCAAGCTTTCCCGGTGAAGCGCTGCGGGCCGAACTTCGCCAGGTAACGGGTGCCCACGAAATCGTCCGGGCCGCTCCCATAGAGGAAGTCGTGGTTCCCCGGAATTTGTCCGTAGGGAATGTTCGCGTCGTCCAGAGTCTTCATCGAGCGGTCAGCATTGGTCCACTGCCGGTCGTCGTCGTGGTTGTTCACGATGTCCCCCAGGTGAGTCACGAAATCGATATTCAGCGCCGCGGCGTTGTTGGCAATCCACAGCGTCTGAGAATCATACACCGCCGGAAAGCCGTTGCTGTAGTTCTGCGTGTCCGGCAGGGCGACGACGGTGAACTCCGTGTTGGAATCGATGACCGTGATGGAAAGCACTTGCTCAAAAGTGTGCGCCGCGGAATCGGTCACCCGGACACGGATCGACAGCGCCGGCGTCACAGCATCGTCAAGAACCGCCGCGGTGCGCAACTGATTTCCACCAGAGATGGATACACTGGCGTTGTGGGTTGCGCCTGCCCCAGAAACCAATGCGAAGGTAAACACCTCCCCGGCATCCGGATCCGTCGCCGTGAGGGTGCCGATGGTGGTTCCCACCGGTTTGTTCTCCGGGACCGAGTTGGGCTGCACGGCGATGGCCGTCGGCGGGCGGTTGGGCTGCGTGGGAGCGGGATCAATGCCATCGGCCAAACCATCGCCATCGCTATCCGGGTTGGTGTCACTGGTCCCGAGCGCCGCTTCCTCCGCTTCCGTCAACCCGTCGCCATCGGCGTCTTCGGAGGTGGAGTTGACGATGGTGACGGTCAGCGGCTGCGCGAACGTGTTGCCTTTGCTGTCGGTCGTTTGCACCCGGATGGACCGGGACGGCCGAGCCTCGTAGTCGAACATCACGGCCGTACGCAAACCGATTCCGGAGACGGTGAAGGCATCGTTGTCATCCGCTCCAGGGCCGGCCACCAAGGCGTAAGTGAACGTCTCGCCTGGGTCGGCGTCGGTGCTGGAAAATTGCCCCACCAACGATGACACCGGAAGGTTTTCTTGAACCTGCGCCGCGTTCAACGCAATGGCGGTCGGTGGATTTCCGGGAATGGTGGGCAAGGGATCCACCCCGTCCAGCAACCCATCCCCGTCGGAATCCGCATGGAGATCACTCGTTCCCAAGGCTTCCTCCTGGGCTTCGGTCAAGCCATCGGCGTCCGCGTCTTCGGTGTCGATGTCGAGAACCGTGACCGTGAGGATCTCCTCCGCAGTGAGGTTGGAGGAATCCGTGGCCCGGACCCGGATGGAAGCGCGAGCGGTGGCTTCGTGATCCAACGGCGCGGCCGTCAGCAGACGATTTCCGGATATGGAAAAGGAGGCGTTGCCGGTATCGCCTGAGCCAGCCACGAGCGCAAAGGTAAAGGTCTCGCCAGGGTTGGGATCGACGGCGCTGAGGACACCGACTTCCGTTCCGGCGGGCAGGTTTTCTTGCACTGAGGCGGGAGCAAGGGCCACGCTCTCAGGCTCCAAGTCCGGCAGCAACCAAGCCGTTTGGCCGTCCGCGAAATCGCTCAAACGCAGCGAGTGGCGTTCTGCACCGCCATCCACGTCCACGCTCAAGGCACCAGCCGCTTCCGGAACCAAAAAGACGTAAGCCTCGCCGAGGGGCAACGTCGCGATCACGCTGTCGCCACTTCCTCCGAAAGCCGGGTCTTTGGCGAAGCCGCCGTCGAGAATGGCCGTCACGTCGGTGGCGGAGTCCCCTCCCAGTCCGATGCGCACCGAAGACAAACTACTGGAAACCGGGTAGATGACAATGAGATCGAAGCCGTTGTAACTTCTGGTCAAGGAGGAGATCGCCCACCCTGCCGCGCCGCCATCGAAGCGTTGGATGACGGCCAAGGTCTCCGTGGGGCGCGTTGGATCCGGGATTTGGTGCAGATTCAATCCTTGAGCCCGGCCAAACGCCTCCGCACCGCCCGCCAATCCGGAGAGGATGGGGGTCGAAGCGCCAGTGAAAGTGCCTTTCAAGAATGGGTTGACCGCCCGGGGGCCTTCCACGGGAATCACCGAGCCGCCTTCCGTGACCACGCTGCCTGGAACGGCGATGTCGCTTCCCAAGAGGATGCGTCCATTGCCACCGTTGGTGGCGCCGCTTCCGCCCGCGGTATCGATTCGTCCGCTTCCAGAAATTCCTGAGGCCACGATCGCCAAGGTGCCGCCCGCGCCGCCGCCACCTCGGGCGCCATTGCCGCCGCTGCCGCCAATTCCCCCGGTGCCGCCCGTGCCGCCGGTGCCGCCTTTGCCTCCGCCGCCACCACCGCCGCCGCCACCGGTGGGGCCATCCGAAGTGGAGGTGGTGTCGCCCCCGCCGCCGCCGGAAGCTCCGTTGCTGCCGGGAGAAGTCCCGCCGCTGCCACCCGCTCCACCCAGGCCGCGCCCATTGCCGCCTCCATTGGTGCCATCGCCGCCCCGGGCGCCGTCGTTGCCGTTCCCGCCTAGACTTCCGGGAGAACCGGACGTTCCGGCAGCGCCTGCCGTGCCGCTGGAACCGTTTGACCCCGCCCCACCTTGCGCTTGAAGCACGCCATCAAGAATCAAATCTCCGGCGACATACAATTCAAAAGCACCGCCTCCGCCGCCGCCGTTCCCGCCGCTGCCCCCAACACCGCCCGCTCCTCCGGCACCGCCGTTGCCGCCGCTGCCGCCCGTGCCACCATTGCCACCGCCACCGCCATTGCCGCCCCGGTAATTGGTTTGCGAGAAGAAGCCCAGATCGTAGTTGCCTTCCGCGCCGGCTCCACCGCCGCCCTTGCCTCCACCCTTGCCGCCGCCGCCGCCCTGGCCCCCACCGCCTTGGCCGCCTGCGCCGCCACCGCCGCCGCCCGAACCGCCGCCACCTCCCACTAACGTGCGGCTCGAACCGCCCGTGTTGGTTCCGGCCTGTCCGGCAGCTCCAACGTTCCCCGTGTTTCCTGGGAAACCATTCGCACCGTTGCCGCCAGCGCCACCGGAGATGCCGCCTTGGCCACCGCCACCACCGTTCGCTTGGGTGTTGGCATCACTATAAGTCCCGCCGCCCCCACCGCCACCGCCGCTGGTGGACCCGTTTGCGGAGCTGTTGCCCGCTCCGCCGCTTCCTCCCGATCCGCCGGAAACCGCGCTTGCGCCTCCAGTTCCGTTCACACCGTTTCCTCCCGCGCCACCTTGACTTCCGTTGCTGCCGGTGCCTCCGGCTGTTCCGGCGCCACCGTTGGAGCCGTTGCTCCCGGAGCCTCCCGCCGTCCCGTTCGCTCCGTCGGCCAGCTCAGAGGGAACGACGGTTCCCCCGTTCCCACCAGCGCCGCCACCGCCGCCGCTGGTTCCCGCAGACCCGCCAGCCCCGGCTCCACCTCCATTGCTCAGCGTCGCCGGATTCCCCGCCGCGCCGGATTCCCCGCCAGTTCCGCCGCCGGCCCGGCGCACCGCTCCTGCGGCACTGAAGTCGAGGATGGCCCCTGATGCGATCGAGGCATCATCCCCGGTGACAAATCGGACCGCGCGGATGCTGCCATCGGTCGCGGTGAGGCGATCCGCGTTGAGAAGCTCGAAGTCCCCATGAACTCGATAAACCCGGGTGTTTCCTTCCAAACCGCCGTCCGCGATCCGGACTCCGCGGAACGTAACCGAAGTGGAAAAGGCGCCTCCGTCCAGACTCAAGGTGCCGGCATCTGGATTGACGGTAAGGAGGGCGGCCTGGAGACTCGCCGTGGTGACGAATCCGCTCAATATCGTGAGCCAACAACGGAAGGGGCGATGAGAGGAGGACATGGTATGGCGCAAATGGGAGAAGGACCATTGCCACGCCGTGGCCATCCTCCAAGCGCTCCCAGGTAAACTCTCCGTAACATTGCGCCCCTTGGCCTACCTCCGCGAATCCAAGCTCCGCTTACCCTCGTTCCCAATGCTCCGGGGATTGAGATTTCCAGGGATCTTGCAGGGAACTGAAGCCGCCCCCCCCAGATGGCTCGGGCTGCCAAGTTCGCGAGGCGGGTTGCCAAGTTCGAGGGGCAGTTTGCCAAGTCGGAGAGCGACTTGCCAAGCCGGGGGCGCAATCTCCAAAAGGCCCAACGGGACGGGATAGGACAGCCCAGGGCGCAGGGAGCCGCAGGCGACCGTAGCCCTGGGAAACCCCGTGACACCAACCCCGCCCTGAAGGGTGCGGGATAATTGGCAGAACCGTCGGTTGTCTCGCGTTTTCAGCCCGACCGCAGGACGGTGAAGGCACAGCCGCTTGGACCTCGGAGAGACACCTGAGTGGTCTCTCCCGAGCGATGACTGCCTTACGGCTTGGTCAAGCTCACGCCGCCGCTTTGGGGATCGAGGTCGTTCGGGATGTTGCTCAGGAAGAACCCGAAGCCACCTTGGTTCGCGCCTTTTTGCAGGATGATCCCCTTGAACGCGGGCAGGGCCGTGGCCGTGGGCGTCCAGTTCGGGCGGATCGTGCCGGTGAAGGCTCCGGTGGTGGCCGTGGTGGTCAGCGTGAAGCTGCTGTCCGTGGCCGGGATCTTGGTCACCGTGCTGCCGTTGATGTTGAAGTTCGTCTTCGTGAT
>CAMCXS010000105.1 GCA_945883495.1 Akkermansia muciniphila | reverse complement strand
CACCGGAAGAAATCTCCCGGGTTTTGCTCCGCGAAGAACTTCGCCGGAAAAAATCTCCCGGGTTTTGCTACGCGAAGAACTTCGCCGGAATAAGACTCCCCGGTTCCGCAACCGTGAGAACTCTTCCCTTCGGGATCTCCAAAGGTGGGTTCTTGCCGTGGCGACGGCGCTAGCTCCACCTGGACCAATTCCTTGACGACTCCTCCCCCGGAAGCATAAGCCTAGTGGCGATGAGAACCCGGTTGCCGATGATCTTGGTGGTGCTCGCTGGATTCGCCCCATGCTGTCTGGCCGATGACGTCTTGCGTCTCCCGGACGGGATCTGGATCGGCGCGTCAGTCCCCGTGGAAACCCGGCCCCGGCCCAAAACCAACGAGTGGGAAGACCGGTGTCGCGAGGCCGTCTTGGCCGAAAACGAGACGTTGTCCCGGAAGCTCTACGAGCTGCTGCCACCCGAGTTGCAAAAGCATGTTCCTTCCGTGCCTCGATCGCCAGCCAGCATGACAGTCTCCACGTCGGCGGCTTACGTCATGCTCTTCCCGGCCAGTCCTGGGATCACGGAGGAAACGCTGAAGCGCTACCGTTTCGCCATCGCCGATGAGCAGGGTGTGGCGGCGGATCTCGACGACTCTTCACCAGAATTCCGGGTGTTTGCGGATCGCTGGGTCTTTGTCGATGCCCACGTGCCGCATCACTCCAAGACAATCACCCTGCAAGCCTGGCAACTCCCAGACGGAAAGACCCGGGCCGACCGGAGTCGGCCGCCCGTGGCCACCGCAACCTTTCGCAATCGCTTCGCCGATCTTGCGGTCAAGCCGTCGTGGCCAGCGGGTCAGAAACAAACTTCCCTCGTGTGGAATGGAGTGAGCCTCGAGGCAACCAAGTGCTGGCGGAAGTCCGGCCCACCGGAGTCTGGATTCGGCTTCCAAATTGAATGCAAGTCCATCGGACAGTGGACCGACAACGATGATCTGCGGGGCGGGGCGGTGGTGGAAGACCGGTTTGGAAATCGCCACCGCTTCGATATCTCGGGGTGGTCCGCTCACACCGAGGGTTGGCAAAATAGGACGTGGTCCAGTCAGCGACGCCTGTTCTGGCAGAATTCTTCCGACCTAAAATTCACGCTCTGGCTGCGTCCAACACATGGTTTCGGCCTCCCTCCTTCCGCGTTTCGCCGGATTCGCATTCCCTTGCCGCCAGGCTGGACCGAGGCCACCGCTTCCGTAGTTCCGTTTGAATTCAATGGCCAGTCGATCGCGCAAATCCGCCTGCGCAAAGCCCCGCCGCCAACGAGGTACAAGCTCGCGGACTGGATCTTGGCGCGATACGATTCCGCCACGCTCGAGCTGAAACCGGATCCGGCCAAAGGCCTACTGGATCTCAGTCAACTCAATGTCATTGAGGTGTCCGATGGATGGGTGCCTTTCGGGGATCGAGTCACCCCCGACCTCGAAATCGGAGGCAGCTTTCAGGACGGGGTGTTGCCGATCTGGCTCGACAAGCGGGCCGAGTTTTTGGAGTTCACGATCATATCGGCGGTTCCGGACAAGCTCGAGTTCTATTTTCAGCCAGAATGGGAGCCTTGAACGTGGCTACGCGATCAAATCCTTGATCACCGTGCCACCAAACTGACTGAGCTGCTTGAAACGGCCCGCGTGATAGAACGTCAGCTTGTTGTCATCCAGCCCCAGCAATCTCAGCAAGGTCACGTGAAAATCCCGGACGTGTGCCTTGCCCTCCACCGCTTCCATCCCGAGTTCATCCGTGGCGCCGATCGTGTGTCCCGCGTTGCAACCGCCACCCGCGAGCCAAATCGTCATCGCATTCGGGTTGTGATCTCGGCCGTAGGCGGTCCCGCCGCGCACCCCATTGTCCGGCGTGCGCCCGAATTCTCCGCACCACACCAGCAACGTGCTCTCCAGCAAGCCGCGCTGCTTCAAATCCGCGATCAACGCGGCGATCGGCTGATCCACCCCGCGCACGAGATTCCCATGCGCCCGCTCTATATAATCATGGCTATCCCACGATCCGTTGTAGAGCTGGACAAAGCGCACGCCCTTCTCCACCAGATTGCGCGCCAAGAGACACTTCCGCCCAAACGAATCCGTGGCGTCTTGGCCGATGCCATACAATGCCTTGGTCCGGGGATCTTCTCTGGAGAGATCAAGGACTTCCGGAACCTGCATCTGCATCCGGAAAGCGAGCTCGTAACTATCCATCCGCGCCGCGAGTTCCGCGTGCCGGGGATGCGCGGCGGCGTGAGAGGCATTGAGCTTCGCCAGCAGATCGAGATTCTTCCGCTGGTGCTCCGGCGTGACGCCCGGGGGCGGATTCAGGTCCAAGATCGGCGATCCTTTCGGCCGCAAAGGCGTCCCCTGAAACTGCGCAGGCAGATAGCCGTTGCTCCAATTCGCCGCACCGCCCTGGGGATAACTCACCTCCGGCAAGACCACGAAGCCCGGGAGATCCTGATTCATGGTTCCCAAACCGTAGGTCATCCAAGCGCCAATCCCCGGATCGCCCCCAAAGCGATTCCCGCAGTTCATCTGGTACATCGCGGTGGGGTGATTGACACTGTCCACGGTGCAGCCCCGGAAAAAGCAAAGGTCATCCGCATGCTTCGCGAGATGCACCCAGTTCTCCGCCATGTCCGCGCCGCTCTGGCCGTGCTTTCCAAAGGCGAACGGACTCTGCACATAATAGCGCTTCCCGCTCTCCATGGCCGATTTCTGCTTGCCCTCCCGGACAAACTCCTGGAGATGCAACTTCGCAAGCTTCGGCTTTGGATCGAAAGTATCGATATGCGAAGGCCCGCCCTCCATCATCAAAAAGATGACGTGCTTGGCTTTGGCCGGCAAATGGCCCTGGCTCGGCGCCAGCGGGTTCTGTTTGCGTTCCTCCTCCCCAAGCAGGGCCGTAAAGGCGACGCTTCCCAACGTCGCTCCCAGTCCATACAACATGGACCTCCGACTCGCGCATTCAATAGACATAGGCAAACTCATTGCTGTTGAACAACACCAAGCAGACATCCGCCAACGCCCGCGTCCGGACATCGCAGTCCGCCGGTTGCCGGTCCGGCACAAAATCCGCGTTCGCGTAGAGCTTCTCTTGGAACGAGAACTTTTCCCCCGTGTTCTCCTCCACGGCGTCCCGGCGCACTTCCAAGGGCGGCATCACCTTCGTCAGGGCAACCTTCGCCTGCGCGCTTTCCATCTCGCGCCAATGAGCCAAACACGCGGATAGCTCCTCAGGCGAAGGCTTTCGTCCATAGCAGAGCAGATAGCAGTGCTCCATGATCGCCTGATCCGACGACGACTCCTTCATCACCCGGGTCGCCAACGCCAGAGCCCTGGCCGAACTCGCTTGGCTGTTGAACAAGGAGAACACCTGCGGCGTCACGGTGCTGGCTTCCCGGCGTTCACAGGAAAAGTCCGGCGCCGGCGCGTTAAATACCTCCATCGCCGGGTCGCTCAGCCCCCGCAATCTCAACGCGTAAATCGAACGCCGATGCCGCTGCTGCGGCAATGGATTGGGCGTCCATGCTGCCGCAAATGTTCCCATCACCTGTCGTGGTTGCAACGCGGCTTCCAAATTGATCTCCGGACGATTCGGAATGCCGCCAAGTGTTCGATTCAACTCTCCCGTCGCGGCCAGCATCGTATCCCGCAGTTCCTCGGCGCTGAGCCTGCGAGGCTTGAACACGGCGTAGCTGGTCCCCAATGGATCCTTCTCCGCCAGCAGTTTGAGGTCCGGATACTCGCTGCTCCGCTGATACGCTTCGCTCAACAGTATCAGCCGATGCAGCTTCTTAAAGGACCATCCGTTCTCCACAAATGTCGCTGCCAGCCAATCCAACAGCTCGGGATGAGTCGGCAACTTCCCCGTGCTCCCAAAGTTGTTTGGATTCCCCGCAATCGGCTCCCCGAAATGCCACATCCAAACCCGATTCACGATCGCCCGAGTCGTCAACGGATTGGCCGGGCTGGCGACCCATTCGGCGAATGCCTTGCGCCGCCCTTCAATCTCTTGAGGAATCGGCCCAGCTTGGACGTCCGCCAGCACGCTGAGAACGCCCGGCTTGACTTTCGCTCCCGAGGCGAAGGGATCGCCTCCCACCAGGATACATGTCTCCTCCAGTTCCCCTTCCGTCATCCGCTTCGCCGGCAAGCGCACCGGCTGATACACCGCCTTCACCTCTGGAGTCCGCCCATTATATACCGCCAGGGCAAAGGGCTCATAGCGCTCCAATTCCCACTTCAATCGCTCCAAACCTTTGCGCGCCACCCGCTCCAGGCCGAACTGTTCCGGCGTGAAACCTACCAACTTGGGTGGAAATTCGCTCTCGGAAACACCACGTTGCGTGAGGAGATTCCGAGCGGCGCCAAAGACATCGGCCTTCCGGCGGACCTGCTCGACCGCGTCATTCCAAACCGACGGATCCTTGCCATTCTCCCGAAACCAACGCTGTGCATTTTCCAATAGCACCGCATCCAGGCGCCTCATCGTTTCCTGATAAGCAGCCCGCGTCTCCTCCAGATACTTCCGCTCCTCAAACCCGTCCACGTTCTCGCCTGGCAAAAAGGCCGCCTCGCGCTCCGCAAGTTGCGTCGTCGCAAACACCGCCTGGAGCGCGTAATAATCCTGCGTCGGCACCGGATCGAACTTGTGATCGTGGCAACGGGCGCATTGCAACGAGTGCGCCAGATACGTTTCGCCCACGCTGTTGCTGACATCATCCAAAAACCGCTGCCGCGCCACTTTGGCGACCTCCATGCCGGTCAATTCCCAAGGCCCCATCCGCAGAAAGCCCGTCGCAATGATCTTCTCCGGATCCGCCGGATCGATTTCATCTCCGGCGATCTGTTCCCGGATGAATTCATCATACGGTTTGTCTCCACTGAACGCGCGAATCACATAATCCCGGTAGCGCCATGCATTCCCCCTCTCAAAATCATTGGCGAAGCCAGAGGAGTCTGCATAGCGCGTCACGTCGAGCCAATGTTGCGCCATGCGTTCCCCGTAATGCGGCGATGCCAGCAATCGATCGATCAGGGCCGTCATGTCCGGATTGGCGACAAATGCTTCCACCTCCTCAGGCGTCGGCGGAAGCCCCGTCAAATCGAAGGTCGCCCGTCGAATCAATGTCACAGGATCCGCAGGCGGAGCAGCGGCCAACCCCTCGGGCGTTCGCGAGCGGATGAGCGCATCGATCGCCGCAGGCCCGGTCTCGGACACTTCCGGCTTCTTCACCGGTTGGTAAGCCCACAGCCCTTCCGGTTTGTAGCGTCGATTGGTCCAGTCCGCCGACAATCCGCCGCTCGTTTTGACCTGGATCCCATCCTCCGCCGCCCACTTCTCCGCATGGAGCCGCCTCAGCTCCTGCACGCGCTCCACCGACGGCCAAGGCGCGCCGCCAGCGATCCAAGCCTCCATCCAGGCGATCTGCTCCGCATAAAGCTTATCCGCCTCCTTGGGTGGCATGGCTTCCCAATCGTCATGATTCCTCAAGATGGAAAGATATAGCGGACTTTCGCCCGGGATGCCCGGCACGATCGATGCTTCCCCGCTCTCGCCACCGCGAAAGAATCCCTCGCGAGAGGTCATTTCGTAATCGGCCTTGATCTTAGCCGGATCGTTGCCGTGACAGGCCAAACACTTCTCCGAGATCAGTGGTTGAATCCTCCGGACAAACAACTCCTCAGGGGTGTCCGAGCCAAACGTCACGGACAACACCAACGACCAAGCGACGAGAAGACGCTTCATGGCTCAACGAAAGCTTGAACGGGGAACCGCTGCCTCATCTGCGCACTTAATGATTTCAGCACCTCCCCGTATTCCGGATTGCTGGCGACATTGCCATCGTTTTGTGGGTCCCGGCCCATGTGATACAATTCGATCTCCGTCTGCGCCCCTGGTTTGGTCCATTCCACATAGCGCCAATCGTGCGTGCGCATGGCCAGCCCCAAGTATCCACTTTTGGGATACCAGCTGAAGGCAGCCTCATTCACCACAGCCGCTGGGTCCTGAATGACCGGCACCAAGCTCTTCCCTTGAAACCCCGAATTCGCCGGCAACCCGCACAACTCCGTCAAGGTGGGCGCCAGATCGACCGACTGCGCGAGCGCTTCCGTGGACTGCCCTACGGACGGCTGCCCCGGGACGGAAATGATCAGGCAATTGCGCGTCGCTCCTTCATAGTTGTTGTGTTTCGCGCCCCACCAAGTGTGCTCGCCCATGTAGTAGCCGTGATCGCTCCAAAACACCACGATGGTGTTCTTCTCCAACCCGGTCTCCTTCAAAGTCTGCAAGAGCAGCCCGACCTGGGCATCGACGTAACTGATCGCCGCCAAATAACCGTGTAGACACTGCCGTTTGTAGGACTCCGGAAGCTCCCCCTCTGGAACACCGGCATACCAGCGGAAATCACTCCCGGAGGTCGCTGCAAATTTGGGGGCATCCTTCGGCAGAAATTCATTCCCGGCCAGGGGCAGGGATGCCGGGTCGTAGAGATCCCAATACTTCTTCGGACTGATCCAGGGCACGTGTGGATTGGCAAAGCCGACGCCAAAGAAGAAAGGCTTGTCCGGATTCTTGGCATATTCGCGCAACTGCTCGACGGCATGAACGGCACAGTCTCCGTCGAGCAGGTCCGCATCCTCGCAGTCGATCGATTCGAAAGCCGGAATCGCCGCGGTGCGCGAGCCTTTGCCTTTCTTCGGCAACTCGATGCCTTTGGCCTTCGCCTCCGCGAGATACTTGCTCATGGCAGCCGCGGTCTCCTTGCTGAAGCGTGGCTTTTTGCTATGCCAAGCCGGCACCGTCCAGGAGGCGTCATCGTCGATGCCTACGTGGTAGATCTTGCCCATGCTCCGGGCGTCATACCCGTTATCCTTGAAGTGCTGCGGCATGGTCGTGATTTCCGGCATTGTATCCCGCAGCGGCCGGCCGATCTCAAAAATCCCCGTCGTGGCTGGATAGCGGCCACTCAGCATGGAGATTCGCGATGGCGAACAGAGCGCTTGCTGCACATAGCTCCGCCGAAACACCAGCCCGCGTTGCGCCAAGGCATCCAGATTCGGCGACTTCACCACCGGGTCCCCATAACAGCCCAATTGCGGCCGCATATCATCGGAGGCGATGAAGAGCACATTGAGCTTCTCCCCAGCTGCAACCGAAGCAGCCAAGGCGAATAGACAAAGAAGCGTTCTCATTTTAGACACTTGGAAAAGAACTGATCACAGCCCGCGACCGCCAGATCGAACGCCGCTTGTTGGCCCAAGAACGCGTGCGGCGCCCCAGGAAGAATCGTCAAACCCGTGGGAAGGCCCAGCTTTTCGAGATCGGCGCGCGCGTCGTCGCCATGCGTGCTCGGATCGTCCTTTTCCCCCGTCATGAACAGCAAGGGCGGATCGGAATTGTCCAAATGGTGACGTGGCGACGCCAGCGAGTAGGTTGCCGGGATCTCGGCTTGCGAGGCCCCCAGGAACGTCCGGTAGAACGGATCATCCGGCTTGGCGCTTAGGTCGCGAATCCGATCGGACTGCAAATCGCTTTGGGCGCCCATGGCCACGCACGCCTGCACCGCGCTCGATTGCTCGGAGTTTCCTCCGTCGCCTTCCAGCTCCTTGATCCCGCTGCTGGTGGCCAGGAGCGCCGCCAAATGCCCGCCCGCCGACAATCCGGTAACCCCAATTCGTTCCGCGCGGATGCCATACGTGGAGGCGTTCGCGCGGAGCCAACGTACCGCCGCCTTGGCGTCCTGAATCGCTGCGGGAAACTTGGCTTCACCGCTCAGCCGGTAACTGATCGTCACCGCCACATACCCGCGCGCCGCCAACGCCTGGGCCAAGTTCGCCATGTTCCCGCGCTCGCCCTTGAACCACCCGCCGCCGTGGATACACACAATCGCGGGCAGCGAGCCCGGCGCATCCTTCGGGCGCCATAGATCGAGCTGCAGTTCGCGATCGCCATACTTGGCATAGACCAAGCCAGGATGGGCGACCAGGGATTGGGTCAATTCCGCCGGTAGTTTGGTGGAAAGCGGAGCTTGGGCCAGGGAGATTCCCGCCAGCGCGCCCCAGCAGAGCAAAAGGATTCGGTGCATTTGGAGTTCGAAGGGTTTGTTCTTCCTTTCCAAACTCCCCCATTCTGGACGAAAAAAATCTTACACGTTCGCCGCCGTGGCCCCAGCGCGCCGCAAAAGATTCTCCGTGATGCGCTGGACTCGCTCGTCCGGCCCATGGGGACGGCTCCAGTGCGACCAGGGAATGATGTGCCCCGGCGGGGAGGCCAGCCCTTGCGCCCAGAAAATGGTGGCGGCGTTGAAGACAAAGTTCCCCTTGGGGCCCGGAAAGATCGTGGCCGTGTAGGCGGAAGGGGTGGTGCCGCTGGCCCACACCACCCCTTCGGCGACGATCTCCAGCCCCGGGATCTTGGCGGGCGCGCCGTGGTGCTCCCAACCGACCAAGCCCGGAATCCGGTCCCCGGCCTTCATGCCGGTCCCTTCAAACATCCAGTGCTCGGGTTTGGTGCAAATCCAATCCCCACCGCCGTTGAACGGAATCACGGTCCGGGCGCCGATGATCAGCGTTTCATCTGGACCGATCTTCACGTGGTCCTCCGTAAACACACGCCGGGCCATCTCCACTTCCTCATCGGACATCCCTGAGAAGTGTCCGGTCCGTTCGATGATCCGGTTGGGCCGGCCATCACTGGAATCGCTGAACGGGACCACGGAGCAAACCGCATTTCCGGTGAGCCAAAGCACATTCACGCCGGCATCGATCGCCCCCTTCACGGCATCGTATTGCCGCACATCCCAATACTCATCGTGCCCCACGCTCAGAAAGCATTTCGCACGGGTAATCTGCGCCGCCTCCAGGCAATCGCTATTGGAACAGTAGGTCACATCATACCCCTGCTCCTCCAGCCAGTAGGCGAGCGGAAATTCAAAGCAAAGCCACTCTCCAGACCCGATCGACTGCGGGTTCTCGTAAATCTGTGCATATTTGCCATAGGGCCGGTCGAAGCTGGCCTTCACGCCCCGGGCATGCGCCCCGCGAGGATCGGTATACAACGACGTGTTTTCCGGCCACTTGTTATAAGCCTGCCAGGTGTTGTCGCTGCACTGCAACAGAATGTCGGCCTTCCGGGTATCGCGGACGATGAAGACGACATAATTTTGCCAATACGGCTGATCCGGAGCCGGCGAAATCGTAATGAGTCGTCCCAGGTAAACGCCACTCGGCCAATCCGATGGGATCGCCAGAGTCACGCAGGGTTCCCATTGGCATTCCATGAGGCGCTTGTCGCCCATTTCCGGGTCCGGCTGCTTCCTGCCATCGAATGGCCCCAGTGTCTGCATCAGGCGAGCGCCCTTGCCGCCGTAATAGCCGGTCCGGAAGATCTCGATCGTGAACTTGGCCGGCTGGGCCGTGCTCACCATGAAGTCGATCGTTTCCCCGGCGAGCACCGATTGCTTGGAGCAATATCCCTCGATCAGTGAGGATCGCACCCCAGTCGACTTATCGAGCTTCACTCGGGTAAGTTGCCAATCGGTGGTGCCCGGCTTGGCATTCTCTTCGCGAATCAGCGAAGCTCCAGAGGCGGTGGAGGCCGTGCCGGAGACAACGGCGGTGGCCGCGAGGAAGTCCCTGCGTTTCATGGCTGGCCCGAACGGCTTTTCAGATTGGCGAACATGCTTTGCATCGCCTCCACGATCTTGGGTGAGGCTTGCACCTCCAAATAGCTGCTGCGCGCGCGCCACGTCTCGTATCCGCCAAGCTCATGATGCTCCGGCGTGGGTAAATAACCGTTGTAGCCATTCGCCAGCGAGATCGTGAGATGCCTCTCAAAGGGACTCAATCGCTTCAATTCCAGCCCAATCTCCACAAAGACCTCGCAGGGAATCGTGGCGATGCTGAGGTTGTTGATCCGATGCATTTGGAGTTTCACCGGCACCACGTCGGGATACTCGGTGAGCTTGATCGTTTCGCGAGCATAGATGGCGTTGCGATTCGACCATTGGCCGTCGGCATCTTTGGAAATCGTTTCGAGCCATTGTTTGGCTTGTGCGACTTCTTCGACTGTGCCCTTGCGGACGCCCAACTGCAATTCCCGCTCTTCGCTATCCAGAACGACCTCGCGCTTCCATTGGATCGTGTCGTAGGCCTCCATGGCGGCATCGGCCACGCTGTTGGCCACGATCTGGATATGCTCGCCTGGGTTCATCTTTTTGCGCAACGGCGACCCGTAGTTGATGCCATTGATGTTGCCACTGGTCCCGTTGGAGAGAATCCCCACGAAGGAGGGTTTGCCTGCATAACGTTGATCTGCCGCCTGCAACCGAGAGGCCATCTCCTTCGCAAACGCTCCAAAATAGTCCGCGCTGATCGCGGGATTTCCTCCGACATAGTGCAGACTGTAGTTCGCCAGCAGAGCGATGGGACGATGATCGGCCGCTCCACGCACCGCGAGCACCGCGACATCCTGATCTACCGGCCCCGACGGCACAGAGACCTTGGGATTGACTTGGCCAGGGTTCATTTGGGCGCGATCCGTGGTGATCCCGAACGGATTCTCATAGCTTTGCCCCGGCTTCACGAACCAACGCCTGTTGAAGACGTGATCTGGGTCACTCCCGAAAGCCCAGCCAAACTCCGCCGCCTCCAAGTTCGCCACCGCCTGGATGATTCCCTTGGCAATGCGAGGTCCCACCGTCTTTACATATTCCGGGTCCGGATCCGACTGAAACGCCGGGGTCATCGCCGCCGCCGAGTGGGTGTGCGTCGCGCTGATCAAGATTTGACTCGCCGGAATCCCCGTGGCCTTGGAGGCGATCTGCCGGGCTTCCTCGCTGATCTCTCTCGGCAGCAGGCACGCATCGACGATGGCGAAGACCAGCGCCTGTTTGCCATCGTGCAGCGCCAGGCATCGTGCCTGCATCGGATCGTGGATGCTCTTGGCGAAAGCCCCCTTCATCCCACCGTTCACCGGCGCCGGAAACGTGGTGGGCGAGACGTCTTCGGCGTGCGCCCCGGCCCGGAACTTGGGACTGCCGGAACTTGGCTCAGCCGCAGATACCAGATGCGCCACCATCGAAAACGAGACGGCAAGAATGCAGAGGGGTTTCATACAAGGATCTCCTTCGAGAACTCGCGGCGGAGACTGGCATTCTTGCAGAGAAACTTCGACCCACCTCAATAAAGGCTCCACCGATGGAAGAGCACCGCTTCCGCCACTAGAATCAGAAGCAGAAAGCCAAGCACCGTTCCCGTGAGAGCACCCAAAGATGGGCCGACACGCCGCTCGACCATCGCCTGAGACGGCGCGAAAGCCACCAAATCACTTTCTTCCCGGGATAGCAGATGCGCCGAGCCCGATTTTCCGACCGAATCCTCCCAAATCCCGGAACGGCGCAATTCGGCCACGCTGCGATCCAAATTCTCCACTTCGCGAACGAGTTCACCACCACCCAGCGCCGTCCAGCGCAGTTGCCCACCGGAAAGCTCCACCAACTCTCCCGTGCGCCCCCCGCCCAGGCCCGCTGACTCGGCCTGGCGATGCCCCTCGGCACACCAGTAAATTGCGTTGCCCATCAAGATCGGGAACGAAGCTGTCATCGGAAGGCGTTCGGATTGCCTGGGGGAAAAGGCCATGACCACGAGGCGCTGTCCCTTCACTGTCCCAGCCAGCAGGAGCGGCTCTCCATCCGCGCTCCACAACGGCTGCAACGGTCCGGCGGACTCCACTACACAGGATTGCGTGAGCGAGACTCGTGAGCTACTTACCCGGAAAAGCACCGGATGATCGGGCGCCACTGCTTGGATTTCCCGATGCGGCAAGCCCGCGCTTCCGAGACTCCTCGCCCGGATCGGCCCGGCGGAACCAGGGGGATTGAGAACGACTACGGGCAAATCCGCCGGCCACTGCTCCGGCAGCCAATTGTCGAAAATCGCGACATCGACGCCCGCGACGGGCCAATTCTCCGGCTGCACCGACCAGATCCGCAATTCGCCTTCTTCGACGAGCGATTGCAGCGCAAGGTGCGCGTAGGGATCGACCTGCTCCTTGTGCCCGACCCGCACCGCCACCACCGGACGGCTTTCAGGCAACGCCGCGAGCAGCGAGTTGTCCAGCTCAAGGGCATCTTCGCTCACGTCAAGACCGAGCTGGAGCAATTGCCCCTTCACACCGGACAAGGGAAGCTCGAAGCCTTGCACGTCGCCCGGCTTCAGCCGGAAACTCCGGGGCGCCAACGGGGCCTCGCCGAGTTTCCCGGAGACTCTCCCCTCTACTGGCCCTGGAGCCGCGCGATTCGCCGCGACCTGGACGAACGCGGTGTAGCGGGAAGTCTGCATCGGCTCCTTTCGCACTTGGAATGCGGTGAAGCCAACGTTGCTGACTTTGGGCAGGGCCACTGACAGGGGGACGAGGTTGACCTTTTCGTCGTTGATGGGACGAGAGGGCTGATCACTGACGTGCCAAATCTCGGCGGGCGTTTCGAGCCGCGCCAGGGTTCGCGCCGTCTCAAGCGCAGCTTCTGCATTTCCCGCCACTGGGCCCGCCCTCAGGCCATCGAGAGCCGCCAGGAGGGCGCGACGCTGCGTCCCACGAGCTTCGATCACCTGAGGCCGGGAATCGTAAACCACCAAGGCCACGCCCACTTGATCAGGCAAAGCTTGGAGCCGGGACCGGATCAGCTGGCGCGCGGCGTCGAACCGCGTTACTCCGTCTTGATCCACCGCCGCCATGGAGGCGGAGCGATCCAGGAGAATCACCAAGTTCCGCACACCCCCGGAGAATGGAACCAGAGAGAGGCGCGCCAACAGGAACACAGGCACGAGGAACAGGAGCATCGTCAGCGCGAACGAGATCCAACGCTTCAGACGGCGCAGCCAAGCGCTCTCTTGATGCTCCTGGGCCAACCAGCGGAAAAACACCATCGTACTCACCGCGACCGTCCTGGAGCGGCGCTTGAAGAAATAGAGCGACACCGGGATGATCCCGAGAAGTGTCAGCCACCAGAAATGGGGATAATGAAACTGCATGCGCGATTCCCGTTACGCCTTACCGGCAAGCACCGATCCCCGGCTCAGAAGTTCCAAGAAAAACTCGTCGAAGGCGCCATCCGTCCGCCAGGCCAAATAGTCCACCTGACGCGAAAGGCAAGCACGCTCCGCAACCCGTAGATAGGCATTGAATGACTCCGTGTAGCGCTCCAAATCTTGGCGCGTCAGCCACATTTTCCGGCCTTCACCGGTCTCGACATCGACCAATTCCACTTCGCCTTCCAGCTCCGGCGATTGCTCCAAGGGATGGAAGATGTGAATCAGGTGACTCTCCCCAGGCCAGCCACCCAAATTTCGCAAGGCATCATCGACCAAATCCGGGTTCTGCCCGATCAGGTCCGAGAGCAAGAAAATCACCCCATAACGCTGACGGCTCGGGCGGAAACTCGCGAGGCTTTGGCGCAAACGCGTCGCGCCATCGAACTCCAATTTCCGCACGGCATCGATCAACCTCTGAATATTTCCCTGCCCCTTCTGCACCGGAAGCAACTCCGTGATCCGCTCCCGCATCGCATACAACGAAACCCGGTGACCACTGATCAAGCCAAGATACGACAAAGCCACCGCAAGTCGCAGAGCGTTCCGGCGCTTTTCCGGAAACGGACGCGACATGGAGGCGCTCGCATCCACAATGATATGAACGTGGAACTCCTGGACTTCTTCGTAGAGCCGCACAAACATGCGTTCCAGACGGGCATACAATCGCCAATCGATACTGCGATAGTCGTCCTGCCGAACATAATGGCGATAATCCTTGAACTCCCGGGTCAATCCTGCTGAGGGACTGCGCTGTATCCCTTTGCGGCGCAGTTGCTTCCGTTTGCGCAATCGCAAAAACATCGCCCGGAGCTTGTCAAGGAATTCGGAATCGAACAGATCGTCCTCGCTCATGGCACCCACGCCTCCACGCTAGTCTCCCCGGAGACAACCACCGCCCCAGAAAGAGCAACCGCGCCAACCGGCCTGGAGCGGCGAATCACGAACCCCTGCCACCGTTCCTCCGTGACTGTTCCGCGCCACCATCGGGACGCACCCGGGACCGCCGCAAGATGGCTATGTAGCGCCGTCTCCCAAAGCCTGCGTCCGCTCTTCGCCTGCCAGGCCGTGAGGCGCCCTGAGTCGTTCCTGAGGATCAGATGCTTTGTGACCAAAATAGCGTCGCCCGAACCATTCAGTTTCCTCCGCAGGCCAGCCGGGGAGTCCAAGATCTCGACGCCACTCGCCGTTTGAAAACAGGCGCCTCCCACATAGATCCCTGCCACCTCCGTCCCACTCCCAGCGGCAAAATCCACCGCAAACGACGAGACTCCGCCAGCCTCCATCGCCCACACGCGATCGCCGTCAAAGGCGACGTGCCGGGCGCTGGACTCCGGGCGAGTCGCTGTCCCGGCGTCCAAATCGATCGGTCCAAACGAGCCAAGCCGCCGGGTCCACAACCGCTCCCCGCTCGCAGCCCGGAAGACGCTCAGTCGATCCGTCAGCACGGCCACGGAACGCCCCAAAGCGGCGAAACCAGTCGACATTGGCGACAAGCCCGCGATTTCCGAATCGAGCTCGCGCGTCCATTGCAGTTTGCCGGTCCCCCGATCCAAGGCAACCAGCCTCGCGGGGTTGGGAAGCAAGGCCACCACTAAGTTCCGCGCCGCCAAACCCAATCGCATCCCCGAGCCTCCTTGGCCTTCCCACAGCGTTTCCCCCGTGGAGGCATCGAGCGCCACGATTCGATCTCCCGCCGGGACGAAAACCTTCCCGTCACCGGCCAGCACGTCCGGCGCCACGAAGGTATCGCCCTGAACGCCAGCGATCTTTCCTCGAAGTTCGACCTTCCAGCGCACTTTGCCTGTGGCGGCGTCCAAGCCATGCACCCGGTTGCGATCATCCAAAACGGCCACCGTCGATCCCGTGGCCGCCAGATTGGCAATGTGGGCGCCGGGCAACGTTTCAAAGCGCCAGCCAACACGGCTCAACGGCCCAATTCTCTCCGCCTCCGCCGGTTCCGGAGGGATTGGATCGCTCCGCCAGGCGCGCATGGCCTTCGCCCCCTCGCTGCTAAGTTGCGACCACCAGGCGTCCGCCTCGCCACTCCGGCCGGTTCGCTCCAGGAGCACCGCTCCCGTCCAGCGCGCCCACTCATTCTCACCCTCCCGGGCCACTGCGCGCACCTTGCGCAGTGCGATTTCCAGCTCACCTCGCTGCACCTCCGCCTCGATCTCCCGCTGCCAAGAGGCGAGAACCCGGTCCTCCAGCTCCGTCCGCACCGCCGCGGGCAAGGCGAGCTCCCCGGCTTTGGCGGCGGAGGCCCGGAATTCCGCGTCCCTGCCGTCCCGCCACAAGGCGTTGAGCGCCTCTTCCCAGCCACGGACATCGGCGGGCCGCAACTCGGTCAGCCGTTGCAAAATCCGCGTTCGAACCTCCGGAAGCGCCACGGCCGCATCGTCGAGGAGCGCGATTCCGTCGATTTTCATCCAGTCGATTTGGGACAATTGCGCCCCCAGCAGATCCAGCCGTCCCACCAGCTGATACAGCAACGCGAGCCGCAACCGCAGTTCCGGGTTTGATTCGGGCTCTAGCTCCAAAAGCCTCATGAGATACCGCTCCACGTCGGGCGATTTCGACGGATCCCCGGCGAACACCGCAACGGCGAGTCGCTGGATGTCTGGCCGCTTTTCGATTTCCGCCTCCGCGCCTTCCAAGAGTTTGGCCGCCACTCGCCGCCCCCGGGCCTCTTGGCTGCGCTCCAACGCCACCTCCGCAAACGTCCTCACGCGTCGCACCGCCACCGCGTCGAACCCGTCCGCGAATGCACCGAGCCGCGCCTCCTCGCGACTCCAAAGCGACTCCGCCTTGCCCTGCCGGGCGGAGAACTCGGCCGCCGCGATCAACCATTCTCGATACGCATCTTCATCGGCGGCCAAGCCTCGGCACTGTTCCAGCAACGCCGCGCCGCGATCCGGGCCAGCGACCTTCGCCAAGGCCAACGACGCCTCGAAGTTCCCAGGTTGGGCCTCCAAGCCGCGCTCCAAAAGCTCCCGGGCCTCGCTCCCGAACGATTCCCCTTCCAAAAACGAGGCCAACCGGGCCCATGATTCTCCCGGCACTCCTTGCAACCGTAGCTCCTTGACCGCGTCGGCCAAGCCTTCGGCATCGCCCTGCGCCGCCAGCGCACGGACCAACCTCTCGCTGGTCGCGAAATCTTGAGCCCCACGACGTTCCGCTCCCCGCAACGCCGCCACGGCCCCCTCCGCGAAGCCGCGCTCCAGGAGCGCGTTCCCCAGAGCCACGAGCGATTCTGGGGATCCTCGCTCCACCTCCGCCGCGACCGCCACTTTGCCGGCTTCCGCTCCATCGGCCGCGAACGTCAGAACCACGGCCTCCGTCGCGAGATCGGGACGCGCAGGTTTGAGCAGCACGCGCTGCGTCACGTAGTCCCGCCACCTGGCCACTTCCGGCTCCAGCAACGGCCGAGCGCGCTCCTCGATCCAGGCCAAATGCGGCATCCGTAAAGCCGCCTCCGCCAGAACTTGCCCTGCCTCGACCGATTTGCCCTCGTCTTCTAGAATCATCGCTAAATCCACGGAGCCCGCCGCCGAAGTTGGATCCGGCCGCACCTCAGCATCGCTCAAACCCCGGCGAGCTCGCACCAGTTCCGCCCTCCTCGGATGATCGGCGGTGAGGCGCGCGAGCAAAGCGCTCAAACGTTCTATGGCCGCCTGGTTTTCCTCGAAGCCTGCCGCCCGGAGCGCAAGGTCAAGCTCAATTTCCGGCGCCACGGCGGCTCGGTCCGCCAGCTTCAACGTCTCCCGCGCCAGCTCCAAAAAACCACCCGCATTCATCCAGCCCAGCAATTCTGGCAATCCCTCCCCCGCATTCGCCAACCGTTGGTCGCGCTCCTCGCTGAGCCGTGCCTCCGCCAAGTCTCGCTCCGCCTCCCCGATCGCAGCATCTAACAATTCCCGTAGCCACGACCCACGCCGATCCATCCGCGGTTCCAAAGTGATGGCTCGTGACAGGGCCTCCAGTTCCCCCGTAACACGAAACGCGAGGTAGTGCAGATAGCCGTTCTCCGGGTGCAAGCGCCTCGCTTCCGCCGCCACTGCTGCCGCTTCCGGCGCATCGCCAGCCAGCAACAACCGCAAGAGCACCGCCCGCGCCCCGGCGTCCGCCGGATATTGAGCGAGGTGATTCTGGTAAAGTTGCACCAACTCCCCTTCCCGCCCCACCTCCCGGTAAAGCGCCCGCAATTCTTCGAACGGCCCCTCCAACGATGCATCGTGATGCAACGCCGTCCGCAAGGTGAGGGAACGCATGTCGAAATCCGCCCCCGTCGCCACTGCGCCAAAGAGCAAAAGCAGGACCCAAAAGCGTGCTGCCGGACGTATCATCATCGCGCCGGACCTCACGCGGCGTTGCGAGCGCTTCCCGAAGCGGGCACCGCCTCGATGATCTCATCAATGAGCCGATCCACATCGACCGATTCCGCTTCACCCTCAAAATTGAGGATCATGCGGTGCCGCAGACAGCCTTTGGCGACCCGGCGCAAATCGTTTTCCACGACGGCGGTGCGGCCATCAAGGACGGTGCGGACGCGGGCAGCCCGAACCAAGGCTTGCATACCGCGTGGACTGGAACCGTAGGCCACATAGCGGCGCACCCGGTCGAGCCCGGATTGATCTGGATGGGAGGCCAGCACCAAGGCCGCCGCGTAATGCAAAACCGGATCCGCCACGGCGACATGCGCTAACGCCTTTTGAAAACCAATGAGCTCCTCGCCCGTCATCACCGGCTCGATCTTTGGAGCCTCCGCTCCGGTTGTGCGACGGGAAATCTCGACCAAGTCCTGCTGACTCGGAAACGGGACGCGCAACTTGAGCAGGAAACGGTCGAGCTGCGCCTCCGGGAGCGGATACGTGCCCTCCATCTCCATCGGGTTCTGCGTCGCCATGACGAAGAAGGGATCGGGCAGCAAATGCCGATCCCCCCCCGAAGTGACAGCGTGCTCCTGCATCACTTCCAAGAGGGCGGCCTGGGTTTTGGGTGTGGCCCGGTTGATTTCATCGACGAGGACAACGTTGGCGAAAATTGGCCCCTTCTCGAAAATCAACGCGCGACGTCCGGCCTCGTTCTCGTTGACAATCTGGGTCCCCAGGATGTCGGCGGGCATCAAGTCCGGCGTGCATTGCACCCGCCCGGCGGACAACCCCAGCACGTGGGAAAGCATCTTCACCAAGTGGGTTTTCCCCAGGCCAGGCACGCCCTCCAGCAGCACGTGGCCCTGGCAGAAGATCGCCGTGAGGGTGTCGGTCAAGAGATCGTCGTAGCCAACAATCGCCTTTTGCAGTTCCGCCTTCAGCTGCGCGAACTTCGAGCGGAAGGCCGTCAATTGAGCTTCGAGTGTGTCGGGGGTCATCGTCGGCATGGAGCGGTGCTGCGTGGAAAATTGCCAGTTCCAAAGAGGCTTGGACAGCAAACACTGAAACGTCGCCGCGAATCGATCTTGTACAGAGAAAAGCTTAGGAAAATCTGATTTGTCCCCCTCGGCCCCGTGTGGCACGTGTCGTCCGTGATCCGGCGCGCCTATCATCATACGAAGATCGTGTTCACTCTCGGACCGGCCACGGCCAAGCCCGAGTTGCTCCGCAAACTGGTGGCGGCTGGCACCGACGTTTGCCGTCTCAACATGGCGCACGCCTCTCACGAGTGGACGCGCGACTCCATCCGCATGATTCACCAGGTTTGCCGGGAAGAGAACCGCCAGATCGCGGTGATGATGGATGTCAAAGGCCCGGAAATCCGCACCGGTGCCGTACCAGCTCCGATCCAACTAGCCGCTGGCGACAGCCTGGAATTCTGGGCGAGCCCGATCCCTGAGGGAATGCCGGCCGGAGTTCACCGTGTCACCGTCAACTACCGCGGGCTTCCGGAGGATCTCAAGCCGGGCGATACCGTCCTTGTCGATAGCGGCCTGATCCGCTTAGAAGTGACCGCCGTCTCCGCTCTCAGTGTGACCACCAAGGTCATCATCGGCGGAGAACTCGGCTCGCGCCGCCACATCAATCTTCCGGGCGTCCACGTGCGTCTTCCCTCTCTGACCGAGAAGGACCTCGCCGATATCCAGGTCGGCATTGAGGAAGGGGTCGATCTCTTCGCCCTCTCCTTTGTGCGGGACGCCGCTGCCATCGAGGA
>CAMCXS010000104.1 GCA_945883495.1 Akkermansia muciniphila | reverse complement strand
CCGATCTCCAACGAAGACAAGGAGAGCATCACCTCCGTCGCCGCGAAGCCAGCTTGGTGGCCGCGAGACTTGGTTCCGCTCCCCTCTTCCCAGGTGAAATCCTACATCGCCCAGCAAGTGGGCGCTCGTCCTTGGGATCGAGATACCGTTGACGCCCGCATTCTCAATAACGCACTGACGGGCACTGGAAAGATCATCGATAGTGAAGACGAGGTCGGCGGGTATCCATCAGAGGAACCCACCAAAGCCCCCTTCCGCGAAGAGGATTGGAATCTGCAGCGAATGGAGCGGATCAATCCTTCAACCGGATCGTGAACCGGCGGGAATTCAGCCACTGCACCCCGAACATGTCTTGCGTGGCTGGAATCGCACGTCGCAAGCCGCCGCCGTACTTGCTTTCGCCGTGTTGACGGGCGCGGTGGTGCACGGGGACCTCGACGACCCGGTATCCGGCGGCTTTGATGAGGGCGGGAATAAACCGGTGCATTCCCCGGAAGGGAACCAGCGCTTCCCGGCATTCCCTGCGCATCGCTTTGAGTGTGCAACCCGTATCACGAACGCCATCTCCAGTGAATCGGCTGCGAACCGCGTTGGCGATCCGGCTTTGAATCTTCTTGAAGCCCGAGTCACGACGATTGGCACGGTACCCGCAAACCAGATCAGCCTCGCCACTTACGATGGCTTCCATGAGGCGCGGGACATCGGCCGGATCGTTCTGCAAATCTCCATCCAGGAGGGCAATGACTTCGCCCCGAGCCGCCATGATTCCGGCAAACATCGCGGCGCTTTGGCCAGTGTTCTTGGCAAACTCCAACACCCTCACGCGCTCTCCGCGCACGATTTTCCAGACCGTGGCATCGCTGGAGCCGTCGTCGACAAGGATTAATTCATAATCGATCCCCTCCAGGGCCGCCGCCACTTCAACTTGTAATGGGGCAACGTTCTCCTCCTCGTTGAACAAGGGGATCACGACGGACAAGCGCGGAGATCTTGAGATGGAATCCAAGGGTGGAAAAGATTCGATTCGGAAACCGGACAAAAGCCGCGCTTCCGCCCCTATGTCAACGAAAACGCCGGAGATCGCGCCGGTTTTGTTGAGAAACGCGTCTGGCAGCCTATCGTCACTTTATGGCCTTCTTCAAAAAACTCCTCACGCTGTCGCTCCTAGTTCCGGCGCTTGTGCCCGGCGCTGCGTTCGGCCAAACTGCTTTCGGCAAACCGCTGGATCAGTTGACCCCGGATGAAATCCTCCGTCTGGTCCGCGCCAGCTACACTTTGCATGATCGCGACTTCGATGCCCGGCTCCGCAAAGATTTCGACTTCGTGCCGTTCAAGCTTTCCCTGAAACCGAATTATCTGCGCTTCCGCTTCGAGAATCCGCCGCAAGCGATCCACTTGGAGACCGACAAACCGGAGCTCGCCCTGCGCGAAGTCCTTCCAGGCAAGAACGAACCGGTTCCGGCGGAACGCTACGGAGAGGGAGTCCGCGGAACCGACGTGACCTATGAGGACTTGGCCATGCGCTTCCTCTACTGGCCCAACCCTCAGGTAGTCGCCCAAGAAAGCATCAAGACTCGCGACGCCTGGAAGCTCAAGCTGACCAACCCGGACGACAAAGGCCCCTACGGCCACGTCATGGTCTGGATCGACAAAGCCAGCGGCGGCATGATCAAGATGGAGGGCTACAGCCGCGACGCGGAGCCCAAGCTGCTCAAAGACTTCGAGGTCAGCCACGGCAAAAAGATGGACGATGTCTGGATCGCCGACGTCATCCGCGTCCGCTCCTTTAACGGCCCTGATAAGGTCGGCACAACCTGGCTGGAAATCCTTGACCTCAAGTAACATGCGCTTCCCCCTTTTTGCAGCCCTGGCTCCGTTGCTTCTGGCGACGGCCGCCCAGGCCCAAACGCCCGGACAACTGCTGACCCACGCTCGGAGCTCGATCGGGTCGATGAACGGCACATTCGAAGGCTGGATGATCGTGGGCAACGGCCAGACCAAGGTCCCGTTCCTCATTACCGCCAAGAGCGACGGCACGTTCACCTATAAATTCTTCGATCCCGCCGAGGCACTGCAAATCCGGGTGGGCACGTCCGCCGGGATTCCACAGGACAAATTCACGAAGGAAATCCGCAACACCGGAGTCACGCACGAGGACCTCTCGCTGTGGCCATTGAGTTGGCCCAGCAAGGGTCAAGCAGATTCCAAAATGTCCAACGGGCTCAAATTTCACGTCGTCACGGTTACCAATCCAAGCAACAAGGGCTCCTACGGCGCCGCCGAGGTGTGGATCCACCAAAAAAGCCTCGCGCTCTTTCGGATCGACGCCTTCGACCGCTCCGGCAACTTGGCCCGAAAGATGGAAGTGCAGAAAATCCGCAACTTCGGCGACCAACGCATCGCCGAGCAAATGCGCCTCTCTTCTTATTCGGACGGCAAGAAAACTGCGTCGACCTACGTCCAGTTGGTCAATCAGCGGAATTGATGGATTTCCCGTTGCCCCCTTGTCACTTTGAGTACATGGGTAGCGGCTCATGCCGGGGACCAGAGAGAGTCAGGAACAGAAAATCACCGTTGATCTAGGGGACCGCTCCTACGACGTGATCGTCGGCCATGGGCTGCTAGAGCGCGCTGGTTCCACTGCCCGGGCTCTCGCCACCACAAATGGCCGCAAAGCAGCATTGGTCACTGACTCGAACGTCGGCCCCTTGCACACAGCCCCCGTGACCGCCTCCCTCGAAGCGGCGGGCTACCGGGTTCACTCGATTGTCGTCCCGGCGGGTGAATCCTCCAAATCGATGGAGCAGGTCACCCATGTTTGCCGGGAATTGCACCGAGCGGGGCTGGACCGAGGCTCGTTCGTCGTCGCCTTGGGCGGTGGAGTGATCGGCGATTTGGCCGGATTTTGCGCCGCCATCTTCAATCGCGGCATCCCGTTTCTCCAAATTCCGACGACGATCGTCAGCTTGGTCGATAGCTCCGTCGGTGGGAAAACCGGGGTCAATCTGCCCGAAGGGAAAAACCTGCTCGGCAGTTTTCATCAGCCTGCCGCCGTGATCGCGGATATCGACTCCTTGGCCACGCTCCCAATGCGAGCCTACCGGGAAGGATTCGCCGAGATCATCAAACACGCCGCCATCCGGGATCGAGCCATGCTCGATGAGATCGCCCAGTTTCGCGATGGCCCAGCCGGGATCACGTCGTTGATCGTGCGCAACGTCGGCATCAAAGCCGCTATCGTGAAGGAAGATGAACGGGAAACCACCGGTACCCGCGCTCTCCTCAATTTCGGCCACACCATCGGCCATGGGATTGAATCCGCCGCGGGAGGTGCCTTGCTCCACGGCGAAGCGATCAGTCTTGGGATCAAAGCGGCGCTCGCGCTGTCGGTCGCCAAGGCCGGTTTGCCTCAGGCCGACGCCGATCAGGTCGTTGCATTGCTCCGCGAGTTCGAGCTGCCCCTAGCGCTCGATGCGCGGTTCTCCGCAGACAAAATCATGGAAAAATTGGCCCGCGATAAGAAATTCGTGGATGGAGCCATCCGGTTCGTCCTGCTCCGCGCCTTGGGCGACGCCTTCGTCAGCGCGGACATCACCCGGGACGACATCGCCCGGGAAGTGAACCGGCTCTTCGTCGTCTGAGCCGCTCCTTTGAAACATCATGGACACCCGGACCGCTTACTTCGTGCTTGCGCTGCTTCCGGGAATCGGCCCACGCCGGATTCAGGCACTCCTCGACGTCCTGGGGAGCCCCGAGCGCATTCTGAGCGCTTCGGAGAACGAGCTCCGCAAAGTCGTCGGGGCACAAACCGCGGGCATCATTGCCCGCTGGAAACGAGAAAGCCCGCACGAAGAAGAGGATGCGCTGTTGCGGCAACGCGGTTGGACCTATCTCACTTGGGCCGATGAAGCCTATCCTCCCCTGCTCCGGCAAATCCACAGCCCGCCCCTCATGCTCCAAGTTTGGGGCGAGGTGCGCCCCTGCGATTTCCCCGCTGTCGCCGTGGTCGGGACACGCCGGACCTCTCCGTACGGTCGCGATTGCGCGAAGATGTTCAGCACTGGCTTGGTGCAACGAGGCTACACCGTCGTCAGCGGCTTGGCACACGGGATTGATACCGTGGCCCACGAAGCGGCTTTAGCGGCCGGCGGACGGACCTTGGCGGTGCTCGGGAGCGGGTTGGCGGAAATTTATCCGAAGGAAAACGTTTCGCTGGCCGCCCGGATCGCGGCGAACGGCGCCGTGCTGTCTCAGTATTCCTGCCGCACCCAGCCAGACGCCCGCCAGTTTCCCCAGCGGAACCACACCGTGAGCGGAATGAGCCACGGCCTTCTCGTGGTCGAGGGCAACGCCCGCAGCGGATCGATGCTCACCGCCACCGCCGCGATGGAACAGGGCCGCTCGGTCTTTGCCGTGCCAGGGCCGATCGACCGGCAAAGCAGCATCGGCCCGCATCGCTTGATCCAAGACGGGGCCAAGCTGGTGATGTCGGTGGAAGATCTTCTGGAGGATTTGCCGCCATCGCCGCGAATTGCCGAGCCTGCGACGGCCCCTCCAGCACCGGTTCCGCCTGATTTAGAAGGCGATGAGCGGAAAATCTATGAGGCTCTGGACGGGGATGGACTCACCATAGATTCCATTGCGGAAAAAACCGATTTGCCCTCCTTTAGGGTGTCTTCTACTCTCCTGCGCCTTGAAATCCGGCAGTTGATTCGCAAAAACCCCGGGATGACCTTTTCAAGACGCAGTTGATCTGACCCGCCTCACGGCACGTTTCCTCCCTTGTAGTCCGCACCATGTCGAAAACTCTGATTATCGCCGAAAAGCCCAGTGTCGCGCTCGATCTCACCCGCGCTCTCGGCAAGTTGCCCGAGGTCGGCAAGTTTGAGAAAGTGGAAGTTTCCAAGCGGGACAGCTACCACGAGAGCGACAATTTCATTGTCTCCTCGGCCGTCGGCCACCTCGTCGAGCTCTGCATGCCGAACCAGCAGACGGGCGCCAAGCTGAAATGGAGCTTCGAGCACCTCCCGATCATGCCGGACCACTTCGAGCTCCAGCCGATTGAGGACAGCAAGCCCCGCTTGCAGATGCTCACCAAGCTCATGAAGCGGAAGGACGTCGGCACGATCATCAACGCTTGTGACGCCGGCCGCGAAGGGGAACTGATTTTCCGCTACCTCGTGCAAATCGCCGGGATCAACAAGCCGATGAAGCGAATGTGGATGCAGTCGATGACCAACCAAGCCATCGTCGATTCCTTCCGGCACATGCGGAGCGACGAAGAGATGCTCCCTCTCGCCTATGCCGCGATGTGCCGTTCAGAGAGCGATTGGCTCGTCGGGATCAACGGCACCCGGGCGATGACCGCGTTCAACTCGCGCTACGGCGGCTTCACCAAAACGCCGGTGGGCCGGGTCAAAACGCCTACCTTGGCCATCCTCGTGGAGCGCGAGAACCAGATCCTCTCGTTTGTCCCCCGGGATTATTGGGAGGTCCAGGCCGATTTCGCGGTCAAAGCGGGCAACTACCAAGCACGGTGGTTCGATGAGAATTTCAAGAAAGAAGAGGACGACCATGACCGCGCCGAACGCATTTGGGATCAGGCCATGGCCGATGCCATTGTCGCCCGTTGCCGCGGTAAGCAAGGCGAAGTGGAGGAGAAGAAGAAACCTCGGAAAGAGTCCGCTCCCCTTCTCTACGATCTGACGAGCTTGCAACGGGAAGCCAACGGCCGCTTCGGGTTCAGCGCCAAGCGGACCCTGGAACTCGCCCAACGCCTCTACGAAAAACACAAGGTCCTCACCTATCCCCGGACCGATTCCCGCTATCTCCCTGAGGACTACGTCTCCGTGGCCGCTGAGACCATGAAGAAGCTTTCCGGCGCGGGAGCCGCCGTGGGGGACAACGCCAAGCACGCCGCCAAAGCGATCTCCAACGGTTGGATCAAGCCGAACAAACGCACGTTCGACAACACCAAGGTCAGCGACCACTTCGCCATCATCCCGACCGGGGAACTCCCCGGTAAGCTCGATGACGTGGAGTACAAGCTCTATAATATGGTGCTGCAGCGCTTCATCGCCGTGTTCTTCCCAGCGGCGGAGTTTGAGTTGACCACCCGGATCACGCGAATCGCCCAAGACGCCTTCAAGACCGAGGGCAAAATCATGCTCGTCGCCGGTTGGCGCGAGGTCTACGGCGGCGAAGTCGGCTCCGAAAAGGACAAGATTCTCGTGCCGGTCGCCGGTGGGGAGAAGGCTCTCGCCGAAAAAGTCTCCGCCGAAGCCAAAGTCACCAAGCCGCCGGCCCGTTACTCGGAAGCGACCCTCCTTTCCGCGATGGAAGGGGCCGGAAAACTGGTCGACGACGAAGAATTGCGCGCCGCCATGTCCGAACGCGGTCTCGGCACTCCCGCGACGCGTGCCGCCACGTTGGAAGGCTTGATCGCGGACAAATACGTGATCCGCAGCGAGAAAGAGCTCATTCCCACGCCTTCGGGTCGCAAACTCATCGAGCGGCTCCAGGAAATCGGTGTCGATATCCTTGCCTCCCCGGAAATGACTGGGCAGTGGGAGCACAAACTCAAGCGGATGGAGCACGGTGAGTTGCGCCGGGACACCTTCATGTCGGAGATCCGCCAGCTCACTGATGAGGTAGTAGCCAAAGCCAAGACCTCGGCCCGCGACGCCAAGGAAAAGACCTTTGCTCCCCTAAACGTCGCCTGTCCGGTGTGCGGCACCAGCCCGTTGCGCCAAGAGGAGGGGTCCTACCGGTGCACCGGTTGCAAATTCTCTATCTGGAAAACGATCGCCAGTCGGCCCATGGAGGAGCACGAGATCGTCCAGCTCCTCACCCGCAAGTTCCTTGAGCCGATGGAAGGCTTCCGTAGCCGCCGAGGTGACGAATTTACGGCCGCATTGGAGATCGACGAAGCGGGCAAGGTCGCTTTCGTGACCGAAAAAAGCCAGGAACGCGAGCGCGAGGCCGGGGAAACGGAGCGGCAAGACAATGTCGTGGCCCAGTGCCCGATCTGCCAGAGCACGATCCACGACACCGATACCGCCTACGTCTGCCGCAACAACGCGAAAAATAAGTGCAAGGCGCGGCTCCCAAAAGAAATGTGCAAACGCGCCCTGACTCCGGAAGACGCCCGTGCCTTTTTTGAGGAAGGCCGCACACCGCTGATCACGGACTTCATTTCCAAGCGCAACCGGCCCTTCAAGGCCCACCTCGTCCTCAATCGCGAAGGCAATCGTCTCTTCAACTGGGAGTTCCCCCCACGCGAGCCAAAAGGCGGCGAGGAGGCGGGCGCGGAAGGCAAGGCCCCGGCCAAATCCGGCAAAGCCCCCGCTAAAAAGACCGCCCGCAAGGCGGCCCGGAAGCAGCCTGCGAATCGCTCCTGACCGTTCGTCCCGGAGAGGGGCCAACAGAAATCAAGATATTGGGCTCATTTTGGCATTGACGCCCCAATATGTTGATGGAAGTCTCAGCGATTGATGCGTTGCTTGAAGTGCCAGAGCGTCGAGGACAAGGTGATTGACTCACGGATGTCCAAAGACGGGGACCTGATCCGCCGGAGACGAGAATGTCTCCACTGCGGCCATCGGTTCACGACCTATGAGCAGCTCGAGCAAACCGAGCTCCGCGTCATCAAGCGAGACGGCACGCGCGAATCATTTAGCCGCGCGAAGCTCCTTTCCGGCTTGGTCAAGGCCTGCGAAAAGCGCCCGGTCTCGATTGATTCCCTCGAAGCCGCGGCAGATTCCGTGGTTCAGGAACTTACTTCCAGTGGATTGAAGGAAATTCCGACCAAGCTGATTGGTCCCATTGTGATGCGCGAATTGCAGTCGATTGATCCTGTGGCCTATGTTCGCTACGCCAGCGTCTATCGCCAATTTGAAGCCGTCGGCGAATTCATCGACGAGATTCAGTCCCTGGAGCGCCAACCCAGGGCCCTCAAGGATCAGCCGGAGCTCTTCGCCCCCGTCAGCAACTGAATGCTTCTCCACCGCCTTTCCCACGCCACCCCCTCCTCACTACCCTAACACACCCACCAAATTGATCTCGCTCGCCGAACAATTGCCCGTCCTCCGGATGCCTCGCGGTGAAATCGTCCGCTATGAGGAATCGTGGTTCCTCGCCATCATCCAGGAAGCCGCCCAGCGCGCCGGGATCAAAGACGTCTGGTTCGCCGAGCACATCGCTCGCGGCATCGTCATCTACCTGCGCGAACGCTTCTCTCAAACCTCCATCGGCATCGAAGAACTCTTCGAGAAGATCTCGCAAACTCTCCACGTCGTCGGTTTCCCACAGATCGCCCGAGAGCTGGAGCCCTCCGCGCCTCCAGCCACCATGAGCCTCGACTCCTTGGCCGCTCAGGCGGGCAATGGCTTCGAACTCAGCTTCTTCCAATTGCTCTCCGAAGCACTCCGGGACGCACGCGACCGAGGCTCCGTCCAAGTTCACTGCGCCGGACTCAGCTCCGCCGTGTCCCGGATTTGCCAGACCAAACGCTGGGGCCGCCGCTGCGACCAGTTGCGGGACGAGATCCTCACCTTCGTCTCCAACGAACTCACGGTCCGGGAGACCACCGGAAAATTCTCCGCCATCGTCTCCTAGATCGCCATATTCCAAATGACCATCTTTCAAAGGATCATTGTCGGCGAGATCCCTGCGGACATCCTTCACGATGACGGTCACTGCATCGTCTTCCGGGACATCAATCCGCAAGCGCCAATTCACCTTCTCATCGTCCCCAAAAAATTGATCCCCCGCGTGGGCGAGGCAGCCCCGGAAGATCAAACGATTCTCGGTCACTTGCTCCTGACCGCCGGCAAAGTGGCGGCCGATCTTGGCATCAACTCGACCACCGAAGGCTTCAGATTGGTCATCAACAATGGCCGCGCTGGAGGAGAAGCTGTTCCGCACCTTCACGTTCATCTCTTGGCCGGCCGTCCACTGACTTGGCCTCCGGGTTGATCTCTGATTCAGCTAATTTTCCCTTGCATCCCGGCGCCAACGGCGGAGATTCAACGCCCGTCTCTCTTATGGAAGACGGCTTGACCGCACCTTTTGATCCGGCATAGCTCAGCGGTAGAGCGGGTGGCTGTTAACCACTAGGTCGTAGGTTCGAATCCTACTGCCGGAGTCAATATCTTATGGCGCTTCGCCATCGCGGTCTTCCGGGACTTCCCTTCCCTTTCCCCGCACCGCCCTCCCCTCCGGGCTCTTGCTGGCGTCTTCAATCCAGCTGCGGTGTCTTGATCCCGGTGGGTTGCTCAAGAATGCGAAGATTATTACAGCCATAAAAAGACAGATATGCCGCTCTTATTATAATTTTCTAGAACTTTCGCAAACCTTGATGTATTGTTTGCGAAACAAATTGATCTGCGCATGAGTTCTTACGTGGCCAGTGTCGCTCCTCACGCCTCCGCCTTCTTTCCTGATCGTCTCCTTCCGGACCAAGCAGGCGCGGACAAGTCACTCCGGTGGGCCCTATTGATCCTAGGGGGCTTACTCGGCGCATTGATTGTGGAGTTCGTCCAGCTTCGCGAAAGCCGCGCCTTCTGGATCGACCACGATCTCTATCCGGCCCGCCTCCGTGGCTTCGTGTTGCAAATGTTCTATCCGTTGGTGTGGCTTCAAACGCTCCTCCTGGGAGTCACAAGCCTCACGATGCTACTAACGGCTCCGGCCAACGACCGCAACCTGCGATTCCAGACAGCGATTTTAGCCGTCCTCTGGATGGTTCTTGCGGGCAGTCTCTTCGCAGCCGTGGAAAACAATCTGACGAACATCCTCGAAGGTCGCCCACTTCATTGGCACCCCTGGGATACGGTCGCCCTTAGCAGCCACTGAACGCCAACCGGCTACGGCCAGAGAACCGCCGCCAAGATCGCGGCATCTGAGGTGGCATGTTGGACCACGACGGTTTGTAACCCGCCCGTGCACTTGGCGATTTTCCTCCAAGTGATGGACGAAATCACCAGCACCAAAAAGCTAAGGACCGCCAAACCATACCCGTCCGGGAAGATGCGCAACAACACGGGTACGTGATACAGCGCGAATGAAAGATCGCTCGACCTAGGAAAAAGAGTATGATCAAGCTTCTCTTGCGGCTTCAACACCCCATGCCATGCCACGTCTTCCAAGACCGGATGCACTGTCACGAAGTACGCGAAAAATCCGATGAGTCCCGGGCCAGATAATCCCAAATCGGCCAAGCGGTCGCGCAAACCACTCCAGAGCTCATTGGCTTCCATTCCGGCCAGAAATGGCAGGAGCATTCGTATTGCCAAGAAAGTGCCCAGCCCTATCGGAATCGCGGCAGCTGCCCAGAATGGATCGAATCCCTTACGCAGTTTTGCCCAAGCGCCAGGCGATGCCCAAGCAGCTACCAACGTCCCCGCGTGATAGAGGAGGATCGACGCCCACGCATTCTCAACTATATAAAGTCCAATGATCACCGCCACCGTCGGCCAGACCGGAAACAGCCTGCGGATCATCGGCCTGGCCGTGCGGAAGGCCATTAGACTGCACCCACCTCCTCTGGAGGAAACACCCGGTAAAGCACCGGCGTGACCAAGCGCGATAGCAGCAGCGAACTGATCGAACCACCAATAATCACAATCGCCAACGGTGAATACAGCGCGGAACCTTGGGTCGCCAAGGGAATGAGAGCGCCCAATGCGGTCAATGTCGTCAAGACGACGGGCAGAAATCGCGTCTCTCCCGCCTGTTCGATCGCCTCATCGAGCGCCACGCCCCGCGCCCGCAACTGGTTCGTGAAATCGACCAGCAAGATGCTGTTCTTGATCTCGATCCCGATCAATGCCACGAAACCGATCATCGACATAAAGGACAAAGTATAACCAGTCAGCCAAAGGCCAATCAATCCGCCAATCACGCCCAGTGGAATTACCGAAGCCACGATGAGCGTGCCTCGGAAACTCTTGAACTCTAGAACAAGAATCGCCAAGATCCCGAACACCGCAATGAGAATGGCACTGCCGAATCCGGCGAAGCTCTCTTCGCGGCTTTCCACCTCCCCGCCAAATTCATAGCGATAACCAGCCGGAAATTCCATCGCATCGAGTTTCTCTTTGAGTTCCCGGGTCACACTGTCGGTATTGAATCCATTCTGCGGATAGGCGCTCAACGTCACCAAACGCTCGCGATTCCGCCGTTCCACCAACGCCGGCGCTCCCGAAAGCACAAGATCCGCCACCTGGGTGACCGGTGTGAACGCTCCCAATCCCGTCGGCACCTGAACTTCGGTCCAAGACGCCAGGCTCGCCCGTTCTCCCTGGGGCAAGACCACGCGGATGGTTCGTTCATCGCCGTTGCTCTCCCGGAACTTTCCCGCCTCCAATCCCGCAAACGCGAGCCGGACGGCTTGTTCCGCCGTGGATTCCGTCATCCCAAGAACCGCGAGCTGATCCTGATCAAGCTGGGCCTCCAGGTCCGTCCGCCTGACTCGCGTGGGATTGTCCACATTCCGCGTCCCGTTGGTGGCTCGGAGCAATGCCTCCGCCTGAGCTCCGAGCCGCGCCAGAACACCCAAGTCTTCCCCAATGATACGCACCTCGATGGGTGCCGTCACCGGTGGCCCATTCTCGAACTCCTTGAAGACGATCCGGGCCCCTGGAATTACGTCGGCTTGGCGGCGCAGAGAATCAATCAATGAGGGAGTCTTCACCGGATCAAAGGAATTGAGACAGACAAGAATCTCCGCCACATTCGCCTTCTCATCCCCTTGAAACAGATTGTAGTAAATCTGCGGATTCCCCTGCCCGATATTGCTGAACGTATGTTTCACTTCCGGACGGCTGTGCAGCAGCTCCTCCACCTTCTGCACGATCCGGTCCGTCGCTGCGACGCTCGCGCCCTCTTCCGCCGTAATCTGTATCAAAAACTGCGGCGTGTCCGCCTTGGGAAACAGACTGAAACCGATCGATGGCACCAACGAAAAGCTCCCGGCGGAAATGCCAGCAGCGAACAGCAAGGTGATCATTCGGTGCCCCATGCACCAATGAAGAATCGGCCGGTAAAAGGCACCAATCCCACTATGAAACATGCGCAGCACCACATTGCCCTCAGGATCTTCCTTGCCTGTGAGAATCGCACTGGCCAGCCAAGGGACAATCGCCAAAGCGACAAACAGAGAAGCCAACACCGAATAGATCACGGCGGCTGGCAAGCTGCGGACAAACTGGCCCGCTCCTTCCGGCAATAACAGAAGAGGAATAAAGGCGAAAAGCAACGTTGCCGTCGTGCCAATCACCGCCACGAAAATCTGGTCAGTAGCCAGCCGCGCCGCCTCAAGTGGAGCATGTCCTTCCCGGCGAAATCGAGCGATATTCTCGACCACCACAATCGCGTCATCCACCACCAGTCCAAGCGCAATCACACAACCGACAATGGATAACTGGTTTAAACTAAAGCCGGACCATTGCAACGCAGCTACCCCGAGCGCCAAGCAGAGCGGGATCGAAATCATGACAATCAGCGCGGAGCGGAACCCAAGTGGAGCCAGCGTGATTAAGACCAGCCCGAGCGCGAGCGCGAAATCATGCTCCAACCGGCTCAAACGACGTTCCACATTTTCAGATTGATCGAAGCCCAATTCCAGCCTTACATCGGAGGGAAGCTCCCTCCGGAACTCTTCCAAACGCGAAACAAGCCCTTTGCGCACCTCAAAGATTCCGCGCCCTTCCTGCATCATGGCCGTTACAAATACCGCTCGTTCGCGATCGAAGCGTCCAAACGTCACTTGTTCTTCATAATCCCAACTCACCTCCGCCACGTCACGCAAATACACCACCCCGGAAGCATTCGCGTCTGGAGCCGTCAGCGGGATATTCTGGATCTGCTCCAGGCTGGTGAACGCCCCGCTGGTTTTCAGATTCACCCGGCGATCGCCAATCTCCACACCTCCACCAGGAATCACCGCATTGGCCGCTTTGATGCATTCAAGCAGAGCGGCGATACTGATCCGTCTCCGGGACAATTCCGTGATATCGAGAGAAATTCGCACCTGCTTTTCAGGGAAAGCATGTTCCTCCGCTTTACGGACGCCTGAGACGCTCTCCAAACGCTTCCGCAACTTGTCCGAGAGATCTTGCAATCTCGCATACGAAGCCGTCGCTGAGACCAACGCGGTTTGAATCACCGCCACGTTGGTCGTTTGCACCCGGAGCACCTCAATCCGGTTGATATTGTCTGGCAGGTTCGGCCTCTCTACATTGACCTGCCGGACAACATCATCATACTTTTTGTCCGTGTCTGTTCCGTATTCGAACTCCACCAGCAGTACAGCCACGCTATCCCGGATAGTCGCGGCGATGTCTTTGATATCATCCAGCTCCTTCATGGCATCTTCCAAAGGACGGATGACCAACTTCTCCAAGTCCACCGGATCCATCCCCGGGGCCACGATCAGAACCCGGTAGGCGGGCACATCCAGCAACGGATCTTCAGAACGGGGAATCGTTTGGAACGATTGCGCCCCGAGTGCCAGCAGGAAGAGAAAGACCACCAACGCAAATGGGCGATTGCGCAGAAAGAATCCAGTGATGTCCATAGCGAGCACCGTTCAGTTGTTATTTGCTCGCCAGCGGCCATGGCGGATTCACCAGCACCTCGGCCCCGTCCGAAAGCAGTTCCGCTCCAGTCGTGACCACGCGCAAGTCCCGATCCTCAAGGCCCGCACTGACCACCGCCCCCGTCTCGCTCACGCCATCGATCTCCACCGGCAGGCGACGCACGACGGTAGTCTCCCCATTCTGACAAGCCGGGGCCAACGCGAAAACGTGCGCGGTCCTTCCATCTCCCTCCACCAAAGCCGAGAGTGGCAGCACTGGACGAGCTTCCCGTTTTCTTGGCTCAATCTCGACTCGGGCCACCATGCCGGAGCGAAGCTGCGTTGGAGGAGGACCAGCCAGCCGCAACTCCACCAGCGTGGTCCGCGAAGCCGGGTCCGCTTCACCGGCAATTCTCACCACCTCCGCCCGCAACGATCCGGACAGACCGGCCAAAACCACGTCCGCGCCATCACCCGCTTGAATCCGCACCACGTCCCTTTGGGAAAGTCCCACTCGGACGAGCCAACCTTCAGCATCCGACGCGAACCGCAAAATCGTGCGCCCGGCCGCGGCAATCTCGCCAGGCTCCGCAAACCGGGCCAAAACGCGGCCAGCCGCTGGCGCGGAGAGCACCGCCGTCTGCCTGTTAAACTGTGCTGCCTGCAACGCCGCTTCCGCTTGTTCCACGTCCGATGCCGCATTTTGTTCCTTCTCCAACGGCTCGACATTCTTGCTCACCAAGGTCGAGATTCGCTCCAAATCCCGTCGAGCTTTGACTAAGGCCGAATCTGCTTGGACCACGGCCGCATCCAACTCCTCCATCCGCAAAGAGCCGAGAACCTGACCAGCGCGCACGTCGTCCCCGGCACGAACGTTTACCTCCGCGACGACGCCGCCCGTTTTAAAGGACAGATCCGCCTCCAGCGTGCGAGCCAACAAGCCAGGCGCGACCACCGGAGGAGCGGCGTCACTCCAGGTCACAGGTTCCGCCAGGACGGCGATTGGTGGTGACTTCGCCCCGGATCCGGCACTCGCGGAATCATGGGCTTTCGGGAGACAAGAAGGCAACACGGCAAGCAATGCCAAGCACCAAACAGGGAGGGGAACCGTCTTCACGGCTGACAAGCTGTCAGCGATTGACGCCCTGTCAACGAAATTACGGCGAGCGGGCTTTACGCCTTCCCCGACAGCATGAACCGCATCAGGGCAAAGCCTTGGTCGATCATCGCTTCGCTAGCGACCGCACTGACCGCTTCGATCTCCAGCCGTCGCGCGCCGGCCGTCTGAATGAGCCCCATCGAGAAGGCCCAAAGATTCAGCCCCACGAGTTTGATATCGCCCAAGTCCGGGCGGATTGAGCCATCACGCATCCCTTTCTCCAGAGCTCCTTCGATCACCAGCATCACGCCGCGTTTGTGCTGCACGATCTGCTCGCCCAAATCATCCATTTTCGTGAGACTCTCCGGCTGCGACTCGTAGTCGGCGCAGAGGAAGAACCAGTGCGGTTCGCGTTGGTAATATTCGATATAACTGCGCCCCATCGCGGTCACTTGCTCCAAACCAGACTGATGCGCCCGCGTCGCTTCCACGAAGAGCCGGTGCAAGCGGCGGTGGGATTCGCAAACCGCCTCCCGATAGAGCGCTTCCTTATCCGCAAAATAGAAGTAAATCAGCGGCCGACTTAAACCAGTCGCCTGCGCCAAATCACCAAACGAGAATTTATCCAGACCGCGCTCCGCGATCAGGCGGACTCCGCACTCAAGGATCTCCAGCCGCCGTCGCTCCTTTTCTTCGGTGCGTCGGCTCACCGGTTCGGCTTTTTTTCCGCTCGGCATCATTGGGGTAGCCAGAAACCTACGGACGGCTTGACTGACTGTCAACAGACTCCACCCATGCGTGCTTCCCCGAACCTAGGAATATCCTAAGTCTCCGTTTGCATTTCCTGCGGAAACCTGTGGCGCCGCCCCTCATTCCGACCGTTGATCTCCTCCCGCATGCGCCTGCTTTTCGTCGCTGATCTTCATTACTCCCTCAAGCAGTTCGATTGGCTGCTCGCCAACGCGGCGAACTACGACGTTGCCGTGATCGGAGGAGATCTGCTCGACCTCGCCTCCGCGCTCGACCCCGACGTCCAGATCACCATTGTCGAGAAATACCTCGACCTCCTCCGCCAGCGCTCCCGGCTCGTCGTCAGCTCTGGGAACCACGACGGCGACAGCCGCAACGAGGCCGACGAATCGATCGCCGAATGGATCCAAGGAGCCCGCGACGAAGGGCTCCACGTCGATGGCGACAGTTTCAACATCGGCGACGTGCGCATCACGGTTTGCCCCTGGTGGGACGGCGAACTCACCCGGGACGAATTAGCGGCGATGCTGGAACGGGAAGCGACGCAAGTCCCAGAGGGCGGCCGCTGGATTTGGATTCACCACGCGCCTCCCGAGGGCTCGAAGACGAGTTGGACCGGGCGAAAGTTTGTCGGAGATGAATTCCTGCGCGCCTGGATCGACCGTTTTCAACCCGAGATGGTCCTCAGCGGCCACATCCACAATTCTCCGTTTCACGAAGAAGGTTCCTGGATCGACCGGATCGGGCAAACGTGGGTTTTCAATCCCGGACGCATGCTCGGGCCAGAACCGGCCTCCATCACGATCGATCTGGACGAGATGACGGCGGAGTGGATTTCCGCGTATGAACGGTCATTCCGAGACTTGAAGGCTTGATTTCCGTGGCACCACCCGGGCTTTCGGCTGCCGGTGCATCAACGTATCCAGCACGGAGTCGACCATGCCGATGTGGTCGTGCCCTTCGAACTGGTGCTTCACATCGACCAAGTATTTGTTCACCGAGTCGAGCCGTCTGGCGAGGAGCTCGCAAAGATGGAGGCAAACCGCCGGGCTTTGCTGGAGAAACTCGCGGGGGTTGTCCACCACGTGGAACCGGCAAGAGGTCAAGGCCCGCACCGCAGCCGTGTGCGGCACGCCCAAAAGCGCGGAGAGATCCCCAAACACAGCGCCGGGATCGGAGACCTTGGCAACCGTAACGTCCTCTTTCACCACTTCCACGGATCCCTCGATCAGAATCAGGAGCAGACCGGTGCTTTCTCCCTGGCCTAGCACCACGTCACCGGCGGCAAATTCACGGACGGGATGGTCACGAAGGGAATCAAGGATGGCGGACATGGGGACAAGAAACCGAGGTTCGGGAACGGCGAAAGCAAATCTTGTGCCGGAGCTTTGCCCGCTACAGACGTTCCCTCGGAAAATCACTCTTGTTTTCAAATCCGGAACTTCGGCTAGAGTGCACTCCATGAAGCCCCAACGCCTGTTGCCGACTTTCGCCCTGCTGACCGCATCCGCCGGCCTCGTGACCGGTCTTCCGGCCGCGAACTGGCCCCAATGGCGCGGCCCCGACGGCACCAGCTTGGCGCAGACCGGCACCTATCCCACCAAGTTTTCCGCCTCCGAAAACGTGCTCTGGAAGGTCAAGCTACCAGGCGTCGGCAGCAGCACGCCCGCCGTCTGGGAGGATCGCATTTTCGTGACCTGCGGGATCGACGGCGAGGACGGCGTCTTGGCTTTTGATTGGGAAGGCAAGGAAATCTGGCGCCACCGACTTGGCCCCGAGCGCCCCGGCAAACACCAAAACGGCAGCGGCTCCAACCCGTCCCCGATCACCGATGGCAAGAACGTCATCGTTTATTACAAAAGCGGCACGGTCGCCTCTTTCTCGCACGACGGGAAACTGAATTGGAAGACGAACCTCCAACAGCAGTTCGGGGAAGACACGCTGTGGTGGGATCTCGGCACCTCGCCCGTATTCGCCGGTGGCCACATCGTCATTGCGGTCATGCAGGAAGGCGAATCCTATGTCGTCGCGCTCAATCCCGCCGATGGCAAGGTCACCTGGAAAGTCGATCGCACCTTCCCCGTGCAAAAGGAGAGCGGCCAATCCTATACCACTCCGTATCTCGCCAGAATCGACGGCCAGGAGACTCTCGTCATCTGGGGCGCCGATAAGCTCACTGGCCACGATCCAAAGGACGGCAAACTGCTTTGGACCTGCGGTGGATTCAATCCCAAAGACGAGCCGATGTGGCGCGTCATCGCTTCTCCTGGCTTCGTCGATGGCATCGCGGTCGTGCCCTACGGCCGCACCAAATTCACCGCTGGCGTGAAGCTCGGCGGCAGTGGCGATATCACCGGCTCTGCTCGCCTCTGGGAGCGCAACGACCTCGGAGCGGACTGCCCCACACCCGTGGGCCGTGATGGCCGGATGTATGTCCTTTCCGATCGGGGAGAGATCCACTGCCTCGACGCAAAGACCGGCAAGGATTGGTGGAGCGGAGCCATTCCCCGCGCCGCGGCGAAATACTACTCCTCACCCATCCTCGCTGGCGACCTCCTTTACTGCGCCCGGGAGGACGGATCGGTGGCGGTGGTGAAAGTCAGCAATACCGGAATGGAAGTGCTCTCGCAAAACGAGATGGGCGAGCGCATCGTGGCCGCGCCCGTTCCGGTCCGGGATCGGCTGTTGCTGCGTGGGGTCGATCACCTTTTTTGCCTGGAAGCCAAGTAAGGACGCGGAATCCCGCCTTTACAAATCGCCCTACCTGCGTTCTCATCGGGCATCCTCCCCATGGGCGCCGAACTGCAAGAACTTCTTCCCTCGCTGAGTGTCACCGCCGCGTTCGCGGTTTGCTTGGCTGTCGTCGCCCGACAAGAAGAGGGCTATACGTGGTGGAAAGCGGTGGCCGTGGTGCTCGCGGGCGCCATCGCCGGAGTCGGAGCCGAACTTATCATCGGCCTGGCTGGGAATCCGGGCATTCAAACTGCGCTTGCGGCGCTCAGCCTCCTGGTCGTAGTCGCGGCGATCACCCTCCCGGCGCGTTTTTGGATGCTCATGAGTTGGCGGGACTCCATCCTCGTCGGCGTCGGCTACGTCCTCGCCCAGGCGGCCGTATCCGTGGCCCTGATCTACTTCCAGGATCATGCTTTGTGAGGCTTGAACGCCTCGAAAATCAGCTTGATTCCGCGCGGAATCGGCCCCTACCGTGATCGCGAAAGCCCGTCGCCTCGCCATCCGCCCAGAACCAAAGTCCAGCCCCATGACCAACGAGTGTTTTGTAGTCGCTTTTGTCAGCGGCAAGGGCGGAACGGGCAAAACGACTCTCACCGCCAACTTCGCCGTCGAGCTTGCCAGCGCCTCCCGTGCCCGCCGGGGCGAGATCTTGGAGTCGAAGAACCGCGTCCTTGTCATCGACAACGACTACGCCACCGGCGGCGCCTCCTACCTGCTCGCAGGCGGGGAACGGCTCCGCTCCGGGGGCGAAAGCTCGATGATCCGGCCGACCAGTTGCTTTTACGATTGCTACGCCAACCACATCCCGCCCAACCAAGTCACTCCGCTGCGACTTCTCTTTGAGGACAAGACGGCCGGGGAATTTCAGGTCGACGTGCTGCTCAACAGCTTGGCCTGGTGGCGAGCTCCGCTGCCTGGCTCCATCAGCGAAGATGAGCAGCCCGAAATCGTTCTCGAGCCTCACGCGGAAGGCTTCATCGATCGCAATTTGTTGCCCTACTACGAGGCACTGATGGTCCGTTTCCGGCAGGAATACGACTACATCATCATCGATTCCCGAGGCGGCGCCGATACCCGCGCCTCCGTCGCCGCCGTGATCGCTGATTCCATCGTCATCGTCACCGAACCGGGCGACGTCGCGGGCAAGCAGGACATGAGCTTTGTCCACTCGCTCCGCTCCCTAGCGCAGCAGATCGGCCGCAGCGTGGGCGGCGTCAGCGTCATTTACAATCGCGTGCTTGGCAGCGAACGGGATCAACGCAAGGAACGCCGAACCAGCGATCTCACCGTCATCGGCCGCCTGCCAATAAGCGAAACCGTCGTTCAATGCTACCGCAACACGGAACTGGTCTTTGAGCGCAAACCGCTGGACCCGTTCTGTATCGAAGCCGTACGGGCGTTCGAAGCTCGTTTCCCCGGTGAAGTCGGGCTCTGCCAACTGCGCAGCAAACAGGCCAAAACTCTCCTGGCCATCCGGGA
>CAMCXS010000103.1 GCA_945883495.1 Akkermansia muciniphila | reverse complement strand
ATGAGCAGGTCATTGAAGCATTCCTGGCGGCCCATCCGGACTTCTACTTGGTGTCTCAATCAAGGGTTCAACCTTGGACGGATGGTTTCGATGGTGCCTACAGCGCGTCACTCGCACGCAGACCAGCGTAGGCCGCCTCGCTTGCCGCTTATCAATATTGCAGATCAGCGGGGAAGTTACGGATCAAGTCATCGCCCGTAAATGGCCGCTGGTCGGGTCCGTCATAGATGAGTTGAAAGGCGCCGCCACTGGCGGAGATCACGTGGATGTGAATCCCAGGAGCATCAGGTCGCGGACGGAAGGCATCACGGGCTAGCGCCGGGTGGTTGCGGTCAACAAAGACAATTCCCTTCTCGTTGCCACCTGCCAAAGCGGAGCAGGTTTCCTCCCAGGTGCCGGCCGGAATTGTTCGCAAATTGCTCCAATAATCGAGGAGCAGTTGCCCGATGATTTCCGTCTGTTCAAGCGGCGTGATGCCCGGCTTCAGGAATTCATTCAAGGGGGATGGAGCAAGCCCGGCCAAGGGATCGGGAACCGGCACAGGCACTTGCAAGACCGGATCATCCGGGCTCAGCGAGTGAGATGGCACCCGAGCGCCTTTGCGAAAAAGTGCTCCAAGCGGTCCTTGCCCCTCGTGCCTCGGCCAAATCAGAGTAACGGCGACAACGATGACCACCGCCACCGAAACGCTCAACGCTGCGCTCCTCCAAGTCCCCTTCACTCGGCCGGGTAGGTCTCAAGCATTCATGAAGCCGATGTCAGCATCGAAGTTCCCTATATTGGGGAATACCTCGCTCATCCGGCTCGAAGAAAGTCCGAACCATTTGGCCATTGTCGCCGCGTACTGATCCACGGCCAACGTGGGCACCCATCGCCCCCGGCCGGTATCCAATGGGTTCGTCCCGGCCAGGATATCTGGGTCGGGATAGGCGCCGTAAATCCTCTGTCCCCGGACCGCGCCGCCCATCACCATGTAGTGCCCTCCCCATCCATGATCCGAGCCTCGCCCGTTCGAATCGTAGGTTCGGTTGAAATCAGACGCCGTGAATGTCGTAACGGCATTGCTCATGCTAATGCTGCCCAGGGCGTCATCGAAGCCCTTGAGCGCAGAGCTGACGCCGCCCATCAATTGCGCGTGCGGCGCGATGAAATCTCCGTGCAGATCGTAGCCTCCGTTGCTGACAAAGAAAATCTGCCGCCTCATCCCGAGCGGCCCAGCAGCTTGGATGAACTTGGCCACCGTCCGCAGCTGGTTCCCCAAATCGTTGTTCGGAATCATGGGAAACGTCCCTGTTCCCTGCAGGGCGGCATTGATCGTATCCGCCTCAACGATCGACTTGTTCGACAAATCAGCGAAGGCGTCTTCCATCAAATTGGCATGCTCCGCATCCAGAACGCTCCGGAAGGCCGCGTAGCGAGTGACATCTTGGGAGCGGCTGCTTTGGCCCAACCGAAACGTTGGTGTGCCCCCTGGTCCTGGACGGAACGGCAACATGGTTCTGCCGACTTGAAAGAAATTCGTTCCGCTCAGAGAGATCAGCATGGAAATCGACTGACGCTCCTGCCCAGCCATGATTGCCTCCGCCAAACGCCCGCCCCAGCCTGTCTGGCTGTATGCCGCATTCATCGTGGCGGCACTCGTCTGCCATGCGATCTGCTGGTCGCTGTGAGAAAACAGGTTGTCAGGAACCGCCGCCGTACCATTCCGGTAATCAGCCAAGGTGGTCGGCGCGATCAGGGTCCCCACATTGGCCAGCAGCGCCAGACGCCCCTGATTGTAGAGTTCCTGGCAGCCCGCCATCGATCCATGGAGCCCCAACTCCATCCCATTGTCATTCAGGGAATTTAACGGCAAAATCCCCGTCAACGGCAGTCCGATTACGGTCCGGTTCGCCAAATAGGTCTGGTGAGCGGTGGATTGCCTGGGAATCAGCAGGTTGTTCGAATCGTTGCCCCCGTAATGAAAAACACAAACCAACGCCTTGTACGGCGCGTCCGCAGGCAACCCCTCAATCGTTTGCGCGTTGAGACTGCGCAAGGCCAGGATCGTATTCAGCAGTCCCGCCGTGCTCATCGCCGAGCACGCCGAAGCCCCTAGGAAATTGCGCCTGGTTATCGTGCTGGGCCGCGGGGACTGGTTCATCTTCAGGAAAGGTTCGAGTCTGGTAGCGATCAAAGATCGATGTTAAAGTCTGGCGTCGAGAGCACAATCTGAAGCATGGCCCTGATTCCCTCCGCGGCGTTCGAATTGGCGTTGCGAACCCGTTCCATGGAATCTCGCAGGGTAGCGGACATTGGCCGACTTAAAAGCAACCTCTCCATCCGGGAATACAGCGCATCCGGCTGAGTCCATAATGCCTCGAAGGGCGCCAAGTCCAACCCAAGACGGGGCCCCGAGGAAGTCCGGACACCGCTCACCACAGTGTCGAAAAAGTAGTTCGATGTATCCACAGTGGAAAGCTCAGTCGTTATCTGAAACTCGGGAGCTGTTTTGCCCGCGCTGAGAATCGATCCCGGGGGGGCGTAGTCGGGTAGAAAGAAGTTGAATACGGTAGCTGCTTGCAATGGAGATTGATTGAACTCCTCCAATGGATTCCCCACGAGATACCGGTTTAGCACAGGCGGATTGCTCGCCGGGGCCTTCGCGGTCGCGCGCAGCAAACGGGTCAGCCGGACCACCGGTTCACTGAGTTTCCCATCTCCCGCTTTCGTGGCCATGCTACGGGCTTCCGGATCCAGCAAAATCGCTCTTACGGTGGCCCCCAAGTCACCGCGAACCCCCTTGCCATTGTTTTCGAACTTGGCGGCAACCCGGAAAATGTAGGCCGGGCTTGGATTGCTCGTCACCAGCCGCTTGATCAATAGTTCGGCGAGAAAAGGCCCAACGTTGGGATGCGCAAAGATGACATCCAGGGCCCGGGAGATATCCTGTTGCGCAGTTTGACCAGCGGCCAGGGTGGCTCCACCCAGTATGACCTTTCGGCCCCGGTCATGCTCCCCGTCAAAGGGAATCATGGCATTGATCTCGTCGGTCCTGCTCGTCCACGTAAACGCATTCGATCCGGCAAAGGTCCACCCAGTGAAGGCACGTGCCAATTCGTTGATCTCCCTCTGCGTATAGGTCGGCATCGCATTCCCATTTGCGTCCCTCTTGTAGGTGCCATCCCGGTTGAGGTGTTCCAGGCCGATGCTGAAAAGCTGCATCACTTCGCGGGCATAGTTCTCGTCCGGCTGCCGCTTGGAACTGCGGGCCATCGTCAGCCACATCCCCATGATGGGATTCAGCGTCACCTCCTCCAAAAGGGCCCGATAGTTTCCATTGCTGTGCTTTACCAGCAAATCGTAGTAGTTCGCGACTCCTCGCGGATAGTTGCGCAGTGTTCCGCTCCGGTCCGAAATGACCAAAACCTCGCTCAGCGCGAACGCAATTCTCTGCCGCAATTGATCTGGAGCACTGGCCGCCATCGTCCACCACGTCCAGAGTCGATCATCGGTGCGCAGCGTACCGCCACTCACCGGCATCATGGAGCCGGGCAGAATGGAAAGCTGATTCGCCGCCTTGGCCAAAGCTAGCAACTCCGTGCGTGCTCCCTGATACCGCGCCACTCGATCCATCGCCTCTAAGTGCGAACTCCCAGGCAGCGCCAGTTGCTCGTCGATCCACGCGGCAAAGCCAATCTGCTTGACTCTCGCGATGCTCTCTTCGGTCGGACCAAAGGTAGCTTGCCGCAAAAAACGCGACGCTTCCAGATCACTGACAGATGCGGGCGGGGTCCACGGGGCCGTCGAGTGCTTCCCACTTGCATCTGGGGGATAAACAGGCGCGGTGTTCTTCGCGAGGGCCACCGTCACCGTGCGCGTCGTGACGGCAGACACATTGCCAGCCGCATCGCTCACCGTGTAGCGAATCGTGTAAGTCCCTGGCGTATTGACGTCCACGCTCCCCTCGGTCCGAACGCGTTGAGACACATCGCCATCCACCAGGTCGGACGCACTCACCCCCGGATCGACAAAGACGCCACCCACCTCCATCGTGACGGCAGAGCCCCCCGAGAGCACGATAGCGGGCGGCTGGCTGTCAGAAAGTTTCCAAGGAGAAAGGTAAGCGCCATCGATGACCTCAAAAGCGGTGGCGCCCGGTGTTAACCAAGCGAGGGCTACGTGATCATTCCAGCCACTCTCCTTCAGCCGGATCTCCAAGTAATACCGCTTGCCGGCTTGGAGAGCTATGGGCCGGGAGATCTGATACTCCGGAAACCGGCGCCACTCATAGTAGTTCACCGCCGCTGGAGAGAAGCAGAGCAAGCTCTTGTTCTCCGGTTTGTCATCCGTGCTCAAATGAGCCTCTCCCCACTCGTCCGAGGAAATGTTGAACCGGTAGACTCCTGTCGCGGGCGCATGCACCCAACCGCGGATCAACATCCCATAGTTGTCGCCCGAGTTTGCGCGGCTCTCCGCGCGGTACAGCTGCGTGCGCTCATCCGGCTCCCCGGGATACCGATTGCTCCGCAGAAGATCCGTCACCCAGCTTCCGGAGACATTCCGGAACGTTTCACAAAGAATCGAACCAGTACCGGCAGCGAGCGGACTTCCAATGCTGACGTTCACCGTATCCGTCCGCACCACCAGCCCATCCGTCACCGAGAGTTGCAGGACATAGCGCCCAGGCCCCGGGAACTCCACCTGCGTCTCCAGGGAAGTCGGAGCGGAAAATGCAACCTTAGCGCCGCTTGCCGCCGGTGCCGCCACGATCCGGACTCCCTTCACCGCCGCTGGAGCGGCCCCCGAGAGCACCGACCATCTCGTAACCAACGGCTGCGGCCCAGGGGCGTAATCAACCGCCGTGGCTTTCAAGTTGTAGGTGGTCCGCGGCCACAGTCCCTGAATATCGTCACCAGCCTGAACCAGCATCTGCGCATCAAAAGCTGCCGCCTGCGTCCCTGTCGGCGGGCTGAGTAACACACCGGGAATAACGACCGCCTGTGCATTGCTTTCGTCCGCCTTGCGGTAGGCCACGGCCAGGTAGTCATCCCCGCCGCCCTCTTTGTGAAACGCCTGCATGAAATAGCGTTTCCCGGGCACCAACCGAAACGAAGCGGACTGCTGCGAGGCCCTCGCGCTCCAGTTGTAACGTCCCACCGCCGTCGGACAATGCGCCACCCGAACTGCCCCCTCCGCAGTCTCGCCCACCGCGTTGAAGAACAACTCAGACTCATCGTCGCTGGCCAGCAAAAATACATAGTCCCCCTCCGATGGCACCGAAAATAGACCTGTCAGACGCTGGCCGTAATTGTCAGCCCATCCCACGGGAGTGTCGAAATAAGGGATGACGTCACGCACGGAGGGCGGACGGCTCGTGTAAGCAGTGGAGTTCTTGAGATCGTTCACTCCTCCTCCACCAATTCCAGTCCACACTTCCCGTAGAATCCCCCCCGATCCCGACGTTAGCGGATCACGGACCGTGATCACCGCTGTATCCGCCCCGGAATTCGTCCCATCGCTCGCCGTGATCGTCACCTCGTAGGTCCCAGGCGCCGGGAACTTGATTCCGCAAACCGGCGCCGAAGGGCTGTCAAAAACCACTCCGCGCCCCGAACTGCTCCAACGATAGGTCACTGCGCCAGGCCCTGGCTTCAGGTCGTAAACCAAAGCAGCAAGCGCCAACTCTCGTTGTGGCCACAACAACGTCCGATCTACGCCCAGCGCCACGGTAAGTTCCGGATTGAACACCGGCACTGTCTTTGCCGGGCGCAAAAAGCCCCGCGAAAGAATCTCACGGCCATTGGTCGCGGGACCTTCCAGAGCGATCGCCAAATGGTCATTGGCGTTCAACTCCTTCACGATCGCTTCGATTGGAAACTCTACTCCGGCTTGCAGAGGAATCGCCGCCGAGCGTTGCCAGCTGTGCCCATCAAACGCCATCGGAGTCTCGCCATGCTCAGACGACGCAATCTTCTGCAATCCGCTCCCGTCCTTGCGATCCAGACTTAGCTCGGAAGCGTCGTCGGAGACGATCCAGAAGGTGTATTCCCCACCGATCGGTACGGTGAGCGTCCCCTTGAGTCTGGTCCCTGTGAAGTCTGCCCAGTTCATTGGAGGCTCTACTCCCGGCAACAGGTCCTCAAAATGAGGAAAAGCCAACTGTGGGTCCACCCGTCGCAAGTCCGCCACCGTCGATCCATCCACGTCAAGCCAAACCGACCGTGTCAGATACCCACTCACCCCCGGTTGTGCCCGCTTCACATCGAGACTCACCACATCGCGATGCACCACTCCACTTTCGGTCACCGCGAGCTCGAAGCTGTAGAGTCCCGGGCCGCTGAACGTAACCTCTGGAGATGCCTCGATCTTGGAACTCAACGTAGCGGACGGCCCACCCGTCTGACGCCAAGCCAGCACCGGAGATTTGCCCGTCTCCCGCACCCGAATCAACGCACCGTTGAGCTTTGTCTTCGAGTGCGGCCACCAATAGGTCCGATCACGCCCGGCGTTCGCGTAGACATTCACACCAGCGGAAAACTCAGGAACGTTGAGCACCGGCTCACCAAGACTTCCATCGATCACCTGAAACCGGTTGTCCCCTTCCCGCGCCCAGGCCACCCCGAAGTAGTCGGAACTCCATGTCTCCCGATGCAGCAACTCCACAAAGTAACGGCCGCCTGGCTTCAAACCGATTGGTTCGGAGATCTGCGAGACCTCGCTTCTCCAGTTCTCCCGGCCGCTGGGCCGCGTGGCGAAACAAATCCGCCGCAGACTTCCCGGACCAGTATCACCGCTAATCGAAAACTCCACCGCATCATCCCCACTCACGGCAAAGCGGTAATTTACCAAACTCTCAGGTCCCGGTGGCACCCGCAGAATCCCCGTGATCCGGGTCGCGTATTGGTCCGCCCAGTCCGCCGCTTGTCTCAGCTCCCCGATGTTATCGACAATATCGGGAAAATCAGGAAATGCCGGATCGGCTCGAAGCGCATCAATCGTTGCGAAATTCCGACGCCACCACACTTGACGGGTGAAGGCCCCGGTGGAGGCAGACAGCGCCGCTTTTACTTCAATACGCACCTCGTCCGCCGAGGTGTTGCGAGGTGTGACGACGCTGTAACGCAAAACGTAGACTCCGGCGCGCGGAAAGGTCGCCCCTGTCTGGGCCGTCCCCGGTGAGGAGAACAAAACCGATGCAGGGCCCGAGACCTGCTTCCAAGTGCGCACAGGCGGCTCGCTACCAGCTCGCCTTTGCTCATAGGCGCTCAAGGCGGTGGACTGCCGCGGAAGATACAACACCTGGTCCCGGCCTGCATTGAGCACGAAATCCGTGTCAAACTTGAATTCTTGGCTTCCCGCAGCAACGGAGGAGCCATCGCTCGGCGGCGCCAAAAACTCCGTGGTGATCTCTTCCGCGTAACCGGATCCAGGTTTCTGCCACCGCAACGTGCAGTGGTCGCCTCCCCAATCATCCTTGTGCAGAATCTGAAACGCGTAGCGACGCCCAGCAACCAACTCCACCAAGTTCGTCGATTGCCCCAAGCTACTGACCGCTCCCGAAGAAATCTGCTGCACCGTCACCGCCGCGAGCGAGCGAAGGTTTACCGAAGAATCGTCCGAACTAAGAAAAAACTCCGCCGATTCATTCCCCGCTAGGAAAAACCGGTAGGTGCCGCTCGTGGGAACCAGAAGGAAGCCCCTCGTGCGCGAACCGAACTGCTCCGCTGCTCCCTCAACCGCGGTGAGCGAGGTCACCAAACGGCGGGCATGGGGAAACCCCGGGTAATCCGCGCTGCCCGTCAGACTCGCCACTGTCTTCCCGTCCAGCCCAAACCAAAATTCAGAAAGGGCAGTCCCCGCGTCCGGCGCCAGCTTGGGCAGAATGGTCACGGTGACATCATCCGCCGCCGTCCCGCCAGAAGCCGTGCCCGTCACGCGAAACACATAGGTTCCGACTGCCGGAAGATCAACTTGGGTGGCACCGGCTGCCGGGGTGCGGATCAAAGCGGCTGCGCCGGACACCTGGGTCCAGGCAAACGTCGCGCTCCGGCTGGGCGTACGCAAATCCAGTGCTTGAGCACTCAGGTCCACCTGCAAATTCGGCGCATACTGGCGGATCTCCTGCCCGGCCTCCACCAACAAGCCTGGCGCCACGGTGGCTGGCACCTCAAAGGGCGTGAGCACCGTCCCAGGAATAATGACGGGTGCCCCATCTGGAGTCGGGGACCAAGCCACGGCCAGCGCATCCTGTCCCGAGCCCTCCTTCATCAGGGCTTCGATGTAGTAACGCTGACCTGCGTTCAGCGAAATCGGGACGGACTTCTGACTCGGGAAGGACGTCCAGCTCTCTGGAGCCGTCCAAGAGGCCACCTCAGCGATGCGCACTCGCTTCTCCGGAGCTGGATCCGAACTCAGCCAAAGTTCGCAATTGTCATCTCCCGCGATCCAGAAGGTGTAAGTCCCGTTCACAGCCGGGGACAAAAAGCCGCGCATGCGGATCCCGTAGGAGTCCCGCCAACCGACCGGAGCCCGGAAATCCGAATCAATCACCCGGTAAATCGGCGCCCCAGGAAAGTTGGGGGAGTTTTGCAAGTCACCCAAGGTGCTTCCCGGTAGATTTGTCCAAACTTCGCGAAGAACCCCCTGACCTTGCGCATGCAAACCAAGGGAAAGAGCGGCACTGAGCAGACAAATAAGTGGGGATAACCTCATCGCTACCAATCCCCGGCCAGGGATGGTTCGATCGTATTGGATGCAGGTTCTCTTCGCAACGCTTTTCCCGTGACAAACGGTGCAAAAATCCTCACACCGGCCTTTTTCCTTCCGGCCGCTTGCGGCGAGTCCAATCTCGCCAGTCGGAAACGTCCTCCAAATTCCTGGCCAAGGAAGTTCTTCTGCAGTTCTTTTGCCCTCATGTTCCGGATGATTCTTGCCTTCCTTGCAGTGAGCGCTCTACCCGGCTGCCAAGTCCCTTACTACAGCCAAGCCATCCAAGGACAATGGGAAATCTGGCGCCTGCAGCGCCCCGTCGCTAACCTCCTCAAGAACCCCGCCACCCCCGGCGATCTCCGCTCCAGACTGTTGTTGGCTCAAGAGATCGTCGCTTTTGCCGAGGAACACCTGAGCCTTCCCGCCGGCAACAATTACAGAACCTACGCCGACCTGAAACGTGATTCCGTTCTCTGGAGCGTCTTCGCCACGCCCGAACTGAGCGTCGAAGCGGTCACCTGGAAGTATCCGGTGGTGGGAGCCCTCGCCTACCGAGGGTACTTCTCCCCCGATCAAGCGCAGACTTTTGCGGACAAGCAGCGCGCCGATGGCCTCGATGTCGCGATCGCCCCGGTCCCGGCTTATTCCACGCTTGGATGGTTCAACGATCCATTGCTCAACACTTTCCTGAACGATCCGCCCCGTCAGTTGGCCTCCTTGATCTTTCATGAGCTGACCCACAAACGATACTATCGCGCTGGCGATACCGCTTTTAGCGAAGCTCTGGCCGTCGCCGTGGAACGCGAGGGCGTTCGTCGGTGGCTCCGCGATCACCACGATGTGGACGGACTGGCTACCTACGAGCGCCGCCTTCGCGCCGTGGACGATTTCGTGCGCCGCGTTCTCACCGCCCGCGACACGCTGAAGACTCTCTATGCGAGCGATTTGCCGGAACAAGCTCAACGCACCGAAAAGCGCAAGATCCTCGACGCCCTGCAGGCCGACATCCGTCAGCTGCTCACGGGCTCAGGCTCAAACAGCGCGACGGACTCCTTCTGGCTCGACGCCCCACTCGGCAACGCGCACCTCAACGTCATTTCGGCCTACTACCTGAGCGTCCCCGAATTCGAAAACCTGCTGGAAACCTGCGACGGAGATTGGGAGCGCTTCTACGTCGAGGTCAAGAGACTCCCGTAACGAGCCCGGAACCCAAAGCGCCTAAATGCCCAGCCCAGCTTCGCAGAGCAAAGAACTCCGCTGGAAGAAATCACACCGGTTTTGCAGCTCGAGAAACTTCGCCTAAAGAAATCGACGTAACTTTGGGATCTGTCAGAAAAACTGTGGAAACGGCGGTTTGCCTGCCGGGACGCTGGCGCGCGAGTTGAGGGTTAATGAGCATAAAAAACCGAAACGACCCGGGCTCACGCGGGGGAGCGGCCCAAGCATGAGCAATGGCACCAAAGTCCTCATCGTTGAAGACGACGCAGCATTGGCTGCCGCTCTCAGCGTAGCAGTTCGCAAAGGGGGTGGAGTCCCTGTCTCGGTCCACTCAGCCGCCCGGGCCAAACACGCCCTCGACGAAGGAGGTATCGGTCTTCTGATTCTAGATATCGGCCTGCCTGATCGTAATGGACTCGACATGCTACGTGAACGCGTCACCAAAGCCTGTCCGCTGCCTCCGGTCATTGTACTGACGGCCCACGGCGCTATCGAGAACGCGATCGAAACCCGGCGCCCAGGCGTCATTGATTTCTTTGAAAAGCCAGTGGATCTCGCGTCCCTCCAGCCACTCCTCACCAGTGCGCTTCAATCCATCCAAGAGACAACCAGTTGCCGCCCAGTTCCCTCCGCCCCCATAACCTACATCGGCGCTTCCGAGTCCATGCGGTCCGTCTTCCAGACCATCGCCCAATCCTACGTCAGCCATTCTCCCGTTTTGATTGAAGGAAAGACGGGCACCGGCAAAACCACCACGGGCAACCTGATTTTCCGGCGCGATCCCCACCTCACCTCCCATCTGCGAATTGCCGCCACCGAAACCGCGGAGCTACGTGAAGCTTTCCTCCGCCCCCCCCCAACCCCACCTCTGTTGCTGGAGGAGATCTCCGCCCTCCCTGAGGATCTGCAGGAGCCCCTCGCTCACCGTCTCGAAGCAGAAGAATCCACTGCAAATCGACTTGTGGCGACCTCTACCGTCCCGCTTTGGCCACTGGTTCGCGACGGCGCCTTCTCGGCAGCCCTATTACTATCGCTTGCTGCCGACCCGCATCATGCTGCCACCGTTGAGGGAGAGGCTCGGCGACTTGCCGGCACTAGCCGCTTGGTTTCTCGGAGAACTTCGTCCGGCGATCGCCTTTCGCCTCAAGCCTGCCGCCTTGCACGCCTTGGAGCGACACTCCTGGCCTGGGAATGTCCGCGAACTTCGCAACGCCCTCACCTGGGCCTGCGTAGCCACGGGTGCAAGGCTAACTATCGACGTTCAGGACCTTCCTCCCGAGGTGCAGGGCAAAGCCATTCCGGAGCCAGGCGAGCCCTCCGCGCATCGGGACCTCTTGCGCCGACATCATCAAAAGCCAAGCCGATTGGCCGCCGAGCGCGCCATGAGTCGCACCACGTTGCGAAAAAGGCTTCAGGACTTGGGAATCGATCCCTGTCTAGCCACGTGAATGTCGGCGCTTATTCTTCTTTGGAAACCAATCCCGCCGGCAGGAGAATCTTCTGCCCGATCTGGACCCTGTTCGGATCGCTGATATTGTTGAGTTTTTGTAACTCGGCGGTTGTTGTGCCATAGCTCTTGGCGATTTTCTCCAAGGAATCACCACGCTCAATGACATAAACATTGGGCTCGGGTTGCATGGGTAACGGGGTGGCCACCAGCGGGGCGACTGCCGGGCTTGCGGGAACAGACGCAGGTGTAGCAGGCGTAGCCGCCTTAGCTTCCTGCTTGGCCAGCAACTCCGCGACCTGGGCGGCAAGCGCCTCGAGTTGTTTGCCCTGCTCTTCCACCAACTTTTTGAGAGCGGCAATCTCTGTCATGGGGTCGTCTTGTGCACGCCCCCTCTCCATGGAAGCGAACGAAAACGCTACCAAAACTCCGAAGGCCAATGCCGGAATGCGGAACTTCATAACCGAATTCTCCCAATCTTTGCCGCGATGGCAATCGTGAAGATTCCTTAATTCGCATTGTTTGCGGTACAGCCCCCTACCTGTCCGTGTTGGCGATTCCAAAAACGCCAAGCACCTTCTTAAGGGAAATCGTTGCTCCTCGCAGCCGGTCCTCGTCTCATTCCCACTTTGCCACCCTGACCCGCAGAAAGACCGGCTGCTCCGGAGTCGCTCCCTCCACCTGAAAAGTCATTGTCTCCACTTGCCCAGCCACGTGACGATCCACCGGGGCGGCAAACCCGTTTTTCGCCGCCTCGCCTTCAGGGGCGATCTCGTAGACCAACTCCCAATCGTTCAAATCCTCGCTACGCCAAATCTCAATCACTGTGTCTGTGGCGCCAAGAGCTCTCCGCAAATGAAAGTTGCTGTGCCCCGACTCCCTTGTTCCCCAGGGGAGCCCGTCCCATCCATGGTCCACCGCCAGCGCGTGACGCAGTAGGGCCGGAATCCCCACATCTTCAGGATCCATGCCCTCAGGAAAGCCGGACGGCAACCCTTGCCTCGCCCGCCACTCCGCGAACGGCGAAACCACCGTCCAAGGCACCGAGGCCGAGCCATCCATGCCATCCGCGTCCGTAATGCGGATGGGGATCACAAAATCTCCCGCAAGGCGCGGCCGTCCGCTCAAGGTATTCTCAGAACGAACGGCCATCCCATCGGGTAATGGCCCCGAGGCCTCCACCTGCAACGGCGCGATTCCAACCGGCTCCAAGGCCGCCGCAAAGCCCGCCCCCACCCGGCCTTGCGGCAGCCCAGTGATCGCCAAACCAGGAGACGGCGGCACGGGCCGCAACGCCCAACGAAAGGCCGAAAATCGCGCCCGATGGAACGCAAACGCGCCGTCGAAGAAACAGAGTCGAACCTCAACGGGCCCACTCACCGCGGCGTAGGCGGGCTCATAAGGAAACCGGAACCGGTATGACGTGGGAGTCGCCGTCACCGGAGAGCGATACGAACTAAACAGCTCCCGTCCACTGGCAAACCCTCCAATACTGGTGAGACAAGCGACCCTGGTCGGAGCGTGCCCGTCCAATCGATGCACCGTGAAATCCACGGTGGAACCGCGCAGATCGACGGGATGCGCAAACTCAACCGTAGCAGTGAGATACTTACGATCCGCAAGGTTGCGAGCCAGCGTCACTTCGCCGTCCAAGATATGGCTGAATACCAGTCCATCGTTACCTTCGTGACCGAAGATTTGATCGAACCCGCCCGACGCCTGAAAACGGCCGAACGTCCAGCCACCGAAAGTCACTCCGGGGGCAACTTGCTTGGTTTTGGTCCAAGGAAGGTTCAAAGCCGGACTGGTCCCGCTAAAATCACTTTCCACCACCACAGCCCCCGAAGCTGCCGAGAACTCCCACGAGGAGGCAACCACGCCACTTGGTGCAAAACCGGGGCGCACGGCGTAAGCCCGCAGTTGCATCGCGCCCGCCGCAGTCTGCAATGGCCCGCTATAGGTCAGTCCATTTCCGGCCGTTGGCGCACTCCCATCCACCGTAAACCGGATCGTGGCATCCGGAAACGGATGAGTGATCCTCACCGTCCGGGAAGTGCCATAACTCCCCGGTAACAAGGAAACCAACGGCTGAGATGTCTCCGGCAGGGTCACGGCTGTCACGCTGCCCTGAATCTCCACGTCCGCGTTATTTCCTGGAACCATCCCAATCCCACGATGCGCGTAAAGCTGCATACCGTAAAAATAAGCACGGAAGCGAACCCTCCCGGTGACTCCCTGCAAAGCTGGAATACCGCCCAATGAATAAACGAGTTCATTGGGTGCATAACTCGCTGCGGACAGAGCCACTTCTCCCACCACTACCGGGTCGGCCACGCCGTCCACCAACGCATCGACGGCTACTTTGCTTCCCAAGATCGAACTGCCGTCATACGCAAATAGCCGCAACGTAGATAAATTCAGTGCACTTCCCCCCGATGGCGCCACCTCCCACTCAAAGTAGTAATCCAGATTTCTGGCCGACTCTTTTGTGGTGATAAGAAAATTGGATTCTCCGTCAAGTAGCCCCCCTGAGTTGGAGCGAATCAGCTGAACGGGATAGTAGGCGCCCCCGCGCTTGATCGAACCAGCCTCCACCTTGCCCGCTACGACCGTGGGTCGCACGCTCTGAGCATCCCCATTGATGCTTCCTGCCGCCTGCAGATCCCAAGCAGCCAAAACTCCCACCTGGTCCGGCTGCAAAGCGATTGCCCCTCGCTCCTCTGATGGCAGACTGGTAAGTGCTCCATTCAACGCCCGTACGCTGAAGAAGTATTGTGTGTTATGGACCAGTCCGGAGACGCGCCCAGAATTCGCCGTCGTAGTCAGCGAATTCGTCCACGCACCCGGACTCGTTCCCCAAGAGAGCACGTAACCAGTCGCTCCAGTTGCGGCGGTCCATGTCACCTCAAACGCCAAATCGCGATCCATGATTCCAGTAATTTCCGGGACAGAGGGAGCACCCACCATCGATACCGTCAGTGAGGCAACGGTGGTCACGCTAGTTCCACCCCGCAACTTCAACGTGTGCAGCCCGCGGGTCAGCTCAACCTCCACCGCAGCCCCACTGTCCGTCCTTCCAATTTCCTCGGAGTCATTCAAGAGCATTCGCCACGTATTACCCGACACTCCGTCCAAATCGATCCGATACCGGCCAGTGACCGGCGCAATCATATTCCAGCTCGCCCATCCAGCGGCGTTCAGATTGTTTCCGGAGCGATTCCGGGCAAGATTCGCCGCTCCGAGCGAAAGGATAGCGGGAAGCCGGATACCATTGTCCGGGAGAGGAGGAAGGGCTCGCATGCGGCTCAATTGACCGACAAGCAATGGATTGGTCTCTAACGACAGCAATCCTTCCATCCTGGTCAGATCCGCCCAGTTTGACCATTGCGCATAGGTCCCCAGCGTATTTACGGTTCCACCCGACAGTTGAAACGCCTCCAACGCCCGACTGTTCGCGTCCCCAGCGCGAGGATCAAAATACTTCGCGTAATTCTGCATCCCCGATCCGCCAGTATCGCTGCCCAGCGACCACCCCCCTTCGTAAGCAATGTAATTCAACCCATACGCAAACGCCCAGCTGCCCTGCGCGTTGAGTCCTTGACGGAAGTTGGTTCCGGGCGGTTGTCCAAAGGCTTCTCCTCCCCCCGGCAGACCGGAATCAAAGAGGGTATCCACGGAACCCAAGCGCACATCCTCAACGAACGCAACATTCCCAGGGGCGGCCGTCCCAGCGAGCCGGAGCGTCACCGTCGATCCCGGAGCCGCCTCGAACGCCAAAGAAGAATAATAAGTCGTGCCACGACTCCAGAAAACCACATGTGATTCCCACGGGAATTGAGAATTCCACGCCACTGGCTGATACCCGCCTGACTGATTGAAGGATCGTGCATTTTGAGCCAGCCCGTTCACGGACAACGTCAACTTCTGCCCATCCGGCGTCGTGGTTCCGCTGCGCACCCGCTGCACCGCCCGGAAAACAAACGCATAGCGATTGGACGTCTGCGTGGCCGGAATCGGAACGCTCACCTCAATCGCACCCGTTCCATCAATGTAGGCCATCTGCCCTCCCGCGGCCGGTGGAGGGATATCATCACTGCCTCCGCCATCCCGAGCGATTCCCGCGGTTCCACTAAACGTCCAGCTACTCCCGGCTGGGGTTTGATGATAGCCGTCGGGCAATACGGGCTGCTCAAACCCTGGATCGCTAATTTGGTTCGTGACGCCGTATGGATTGGCGGCCCCGTAATAGGTGGCGCCGCCACCACCCCAAAGGTAATAACTCACTGGCCGGGGAATGGCGACATTGTTCCTGCCATTTCCGTTGTTGAAGTAATCATCAGCAAAAGCCAACTGACCCGATGCCGTTCCATTCAGATCTGCATATTGCCACTCATAGACTGGCCGGACGCGGGTATGCATCACGGCGTCGCCAAACTCCGCCCGGAAGATATTGCTGACTTGAAGAATGCGCAGCATCACCTTCCGCATCCTCCATGTCCCCACGGAGACAAACTCGCCGTTGGCTTGCCGCGCGGTGGACAGGTTGTCGTAATTCAATATCGGAAAGTCGACCCCTCGAGCGCGGGGATCCGTATTCTTACCGTCCAGATACGCCTCGCCATCAGCTTGCACTAGACGCATCGCTTCAATCGATTGCCGGAAGGCGTTCCCTCCAAAGTTCCAAACCTCGTTGGACATCTCCACGTAAACCCTCAAATTCGGATTTAACGGCGGATAGACAGGGTTTGCCACCGGTTGGTTGTAAGGTTCCACGCCATCAGACCCGTATTTGATCAGACGCGCCAGTTTATTCACATACGCTCCGGTATCTCCCGGCTCCCAGCCCGTGGCCATCAGGGGCACGTTGATATAAAGATCACGCCCCGTTTCGTTGCAGAGCATGATTGAATACTCCCAAGACGGACCGTTGTTCACGGGCCCGTTATCCGGTGGATACACACAGGGAACGCGACTCCCATTCGACTGATTGAAGAAGGAAGGAAGCGTCCGGTCCGACCAATGACTCTCCTGGCTTGCGTTATTCAAATCCACCCGCAGCACTGTAAAGTACTCGAGAGCCCGCTTCATTTCACCGATGAAAAGCGCACTCTCCGGATAACTCGTATTCGCCCCAGGACTCACCGGCCGCATCAAGCGCAGATTCGTAATGCCGTTGCGGCGCGGCGGCTGCTGCCCATCACGGTCACTATTCGTGAAACCGATCGTGACCACGTTCCAACTCTGCGGAAGGGCAAGAAACGAGCCACTCGTTCGGTTCTCGGCGGCATCATAAGAATATACCAGGGAGTTCCGGTTCAAATTGCCAATGATCGTCAAGTCCGCCCGCCCATTAAACGAGAAGGTCACGCGCCCCTCCAGCAGCGGGTCCAGGTCAAGTCCCTGATTCAAGGTCTCCTGCATGACATAAATGCAATCATTCAACGGCCATCCCTGCGCATCTTGCGGTACCGCGCCATTTCCAAAGACATCAAAGACATTGCGCCCACATTGCGTCACATCCGCGAACGTCTGCCGCCACGCAACTTGGTTGAAGCCGACTTGGGCCACCGGATCGATCACTTCCTCAGGACACGACGGCGCTGACCAGAGCAAGCGCAGCCTGGCATCGCCCGTCAGCTCCCGGTATTCGACCCGCACGTCATAGACAGTGCCCCGCTCCATAGACCAAGTTCCCAGCACCGTTCCCGCCTGTGCCCAGGCATCAATCACCGGAATCCATTCCCCGGTCCCAGCCGGCCGGAGGAAAAGCCGGGCGCCATCGTCCGCAATCAGCTTGAAGGTATAGGTCTCTGAAAAAGCGGGCATCACTTGCCCACTGAAGCGGACCGAGAAATGGTCCCGAGGAAACGATCGATACGGCTCAGCGATCGAGCCCCCCACGGGAAGGAAAGTTCCCCAATCAAAATCAAGCCGCACCTCGGCTCGATCAAACGAGGCAGAACCGGATAAATCGGAGTTTGCGAAATATTCCCCGCGAGGCCCCGGAGCCAGAAAGCCTCCCCCCACGGCGTCCCGCACAGGCGCTCCGAGCAGCGAAGCCGCAGTGGACACCATCCATACAGCACAGAACAGAACGAAAGGAACGAGTTTCATCAGGTGGCGGGCACAGGACGCCAAGGCAATCCAACGTGAACCCTTCCCGATTCGCAACCAAAGAGTAAAAATGCCTCCAAAATCACCCCAGCCGACGCAGTTTGGAACTGGGCTCTGCAATGGTCTGAAACGCCTCCCCCGCTCGAAACCCAGGCGTGGTCCGCCCTTGGTTACGACAAGCCCGGGCTGTGCTGTTGGAGAAATTGCGACAAGCACCGGCTCGAAGACATCGTTACTTTTTTGTCCGCCGCCGCCGGCGCCGAGGCTAGATACCAGGGGCGAATATGGCCCTAGCGCTTCATGAAAACCCCACTGTTACTGCTGCTTCTCGCCGTCGCCGGCTCCACGGCGGCGGTTCTTGCGGAAGACGCCTCTTTCCGCGTCCGCTTCGGGATGAAGGATCTCGAAGCCTCGTCCTGGGATGGTTCCGTGGACGTCACCGGGCCCGGCGCTCGCCTGCACTCCGTGGAAGGTTGGCGATTTGAGCAACAGGATCAGATGACTGGCCCCGCGTCTTGGAAGGCTTCGAGCCGCGAACTCACCCAGCGCAAAACCCGCGCCAACAGCAATCCCAAAGCTCTCAAGCCTGGCGCCCAGCGAAAAGTGCGCATTCCGATGAGCGACAACGGCGTGCTTCTACGCGTCACCGGCGCTGCCCCGGACACCGTCGTGGCCTTCAAGACCTCCGGAGGTGATTTTTCCTTCACCCGCCAGCAGGTACGTCTCGGAGCGCCGCTCCAACTCTTGGACGGCCGGGTCGAGGTCGAGTTGGTGGCCGACACCAGCCGGATCAGCGAAAACCGCACGGACGACGACTCTCCCGGCCTGGCCATCGCGCCGGATGGACGCTGGGAACTGGCCTGGATCAGCTTCGCCCCCGGATTGGACCGCGATGAGAGGGCAAGATCCTGGGACGCGGCACCGCAGAGCTTCGATTTCCTCGCCAAGCCCACAGGCGGCGATCAGCTGTGGCGGCGCACCCGGGCGATCGATGGCACTTGGAGCGCGCCCGTCCCCGTGACGGACGCCGGCAAAGACCTCTTCCAGTGCGCCGTGGCCATCGATGGTTCCGGCGCCAATTGGGTGGTTTGGTCCGAACGCGAATCTGGAGCCTTTACAATCAAGGCCTCCCGCGATCGCGCGGACAGCGCCATGATCATCTCCACCGGCCTCGGCAACCAAACGGCCCCTGTGGCGGGAACCGCCGCCGACGGCAAGGTCTGGATCGCTTGGCAAGGCGCAGACGCCGAGGGGAAATTCTTCCGCATCTTCGCGCGCCACCAAACCGAGTCGGGCTGGTCCGAAACAATCGACGTCAGTGGCCCAGCAGCCGGCAATGCCTGGTCCCCCGCCATCGCCGCCGGAAAGAATGGCGTGGCGATCGCTTGGGACACCTACGACCAAGGCGATTACGACGTCCGGCTCCGAACCTTTGCTCTCGATGGCACCGCGCAGCCCGTCCAAGACGTCGCCAACTCGCCCGGACACGAAGCGCGCCCAAGCTTGGCGTATGACGGTTCCGGCCGGCTCTGGATCGCCTTCGAAGAGGGCGGCACGTCCTGGGGCAAAGACTGGGGCGCGTACGATCCCAACGATGGCATCGGTCTCTACAAGCAACGCCAGGTCGCTCTCCGCGTCCTCGACGGGGCGGAATGGAAGACGCCGGTGGCCGATGTGACCACTGCGTTGCGCAAACCGGCCAACCCAAAGGCGCCCCGGAACAACCCGGCGGCCCAAGCCCAGCCTTCCGCCGCCGAGTCCGGCCGGGAAGCGGGCGAAGAAGCAAAGAACGCCGGTGCCTCCGTCTTCAACAACCTGGCCCGGATCGCCGCCGACGCCTCTGGACGGATTTGGCTTCTGAGCCGTTCCCGGGAAGGCACCTTCCACACTCCGCTCGGCGGTGTTTGGATGAGTTACGCCTCTTGCCTAAGCGGCGAGCGTTGGACCGGCCCCGTCCTCGTCCCGCACTCGGACAACGTGCTCTACCATCGTCCCGCGGTCTGCGGCACCGCGAACGGAATTGCCATCGCCCACGCCAGCGATCACCGGCAAAGCCGTTTGAGCGAGTGGGTCAAGGCCAGAGCCAAGGGCAAGGCAGGGAACGCTAGCCTCGATGCCTCGAAAGACCCGTTCGACAACGATGTCTACGCCAGCCTCCTCGATGGCGAAGGCACTGTCTTGCCTCCTGTTTT
>CAMCXS010000102.1 GCA_945883495.1 Akkermansia muciniphila | reverse complement strand
AAGGCAACTGACTCCGTGGGCAATATAATCGAGAACAATCAGATTACCGGTTCCTCGTTGAAGTTCCGCTTTGACAGGGGCACAAACAATGTGTTTGCCGGCAATCAGATACCTGCTTCCTCGGTGTTGCAATCTGTAGGAACCTCCGCGTCTCCCGGTCTCGCGATTGTCCGTAACCAGCCGCGCCTGGGGGTTACGGTGGACGCGTTTAGCCGTGTTCGCTTTGAGAGTGTGGATGGTTCCATCTTCGACCCCGAAGAGAGCAATCTCGCCACCACTGTCAGCAATCCTTCATCCTTGCTGCTGCTGGACTTTGCGCAGACCGGGGGGCCCAGTGTTGTTACCATGCCAGGACTGAAGGCCAGTGTGGCTTCGGGCACGGCACTCGTCAATCCTATCCGTTGGTCGTCGACGGCTCTAGGTCTCCGTGAGTGGACATTCAACACCACCGCTTCGGGAATCAACGTCACGTTCGAGGTATCCAATCTCACGCCGGGGAGTGTCTACACCCTGCGCAAGGGTACATCAGTTCTGGCAAATGTTCCAGCCAGCGCTAATGGCACTGTCTCATTCACTGCCCTTTCCACCGTCGGGACATCCACCTATTCAGTACAGCGTTAACGCACGGACCGGAAAAATGCTGGGTGGTGCTGGCCACCCAGCATTATTTAGGATAGGCACTGCGCCCCAAAGCCCTTTGCATCGCTGCATTTGCCTGCTCTGCATCTGCCTGAGCAGAGGCCACCGCCACATCTGATTCAATAAGCGCATCCAAAGCAATTACGAGGCGGTTTAGGGGATCAAGTCCAGACTGGTAGGACTCAGAATATAGTTCAAAGGCCTCGGTTGCGGCGTTGTGTTGCTCATGGGTAAGCTGCAATCTTGTTGCAGCCCGTTCGGCAGTGACCAGAACATTGTCGATCTCTATCGCAATCGTTCTCTTCGCATCCTCCAAGTCAATCCTCGCCTGCTCGATGCGAGCATTCACTTGCTGGTTTCTAGCCTTTCGTGACCCAGAGTCCATCGGAGTCCAACGTATGGCAGCTCCTCCAACTAGCTCCGATGCTTGATCTCCTTCCTCAAACGGCACCACGGAACTTAGGCCGGATGAGAGTACAACCCGCGGCATGAATTCCGCACGAACGGCCCGGGCAGCCTCGTTTTCCGCCCGCACCGCAAGCTCAAATGCCGCTATCTCGGGTCGCCCTTCCACTGCCGCAGATACCAGACCATCTCGACTCGCAACCGGCGCCTGAAATGGCGTCCGAAGTGCTTCAATCATTCGGGGACTATGCCCCGACGGAGCTCCAATTAAGTTCAGAACCTCAAGTCGCCCCACATCACGCTGACGCTCAAGGATCTCCAGCTCGGCTTGCCGAAGCGCAATGCGATTCTGCAGCTCCGCCCTTTGCTGGCGAGACGTTACGTTACGATTGACTTGCTCATTCACACTCTCGAGCAATGCTTCCATCTCCCTTAGCCTCTGCCGGTATGCCAGCGCGGTACGGTCCAGCTGCCTGACCTGAATAAACTGCCTCCTCACCAGAAAGGCGATCTGATTTTCGGCCGCCCGCTCCATTCTTAGAGTCGCCTCTCGCTGATACTTGGCCGATTCATAACGCAGGCGCGCCGCGCGGTTGATGAGATTCTGCTGCACATAAAGATTAATGCCCATGCTGTTCAGGTTTCGCTCAATAGCCGCTGGGAAACGGCTTTGTTCCCCAGCCACGTCGCTCTCAAGAATGAGTTGTGGCAGCAGAAAGGAACGCCTTTGCTTTGCCTCGCCGTCCGCCCACTCTGTGTTTTGCCGCATGCGCAGCAGCTCGGGATTATGCTCCATGGCGAACTGAACGGCCCCGTCCTCATCGAGAATATCCAACCGAGGGCTACGGGAGAGCACTTTAGCCCCAAGAGAACCGCCAGACACCGGCTGAAGGACGGGAGGTGGCAGCGTTCCTTCATCTTTCGCTCGATCTACGGAGGATCGAGCGTCTCTTAGCTGAGCATAGAGCCTTGGCCCGTGAACTGAGGAACAAACAAAGCCTATCGCTATCAGGACAGCGATAGGCGTCCTCGGGCGCCAGGGAGAGTGAGATTCCATCGGATGGGCTGATAAAGTTCTCCTACGTTATGTATTTAAGGAACATTGACAACTTAAAAGTACGTAATTTTATCTCGCCGGTGCCCTGAAGCAGACATCAGATCCACAGGTTGCGGTTCGTCGTTTCAGTGCGCGTGGCCGCCGTGATGCGAATGGCCAGGTTTCCAAATGAAAATCGTCGGCTCAGCAGCGGCCGGAATACCTAAGCTTTTCCTAGTATTTTTCCTCGGTGCATCCATCCAACAGCGGAGGAGCATAGCTCGGATTGCGTCGATTCGATCACGTCTGCTCCAAGTGTGGGCGGGTTTGGCAGATTTTGGACAAACCACCGAGACTCCATCCAACGCAGCGGTCATCGCGTATGCGGTATCCTGCTTCACTCATATGAAGAACCGGACTATTCCAGCTTAAGTGACGAAAACGTTTCAACGAGTGATTTGATACTCAACGGTTGGCATGTGATTTGCTCTCACGTTTGATAGCGCCCGCATTTATCGGAAGCAAAAATGCTTATCAGAATCAGTGGCGCTATTGACTTCACCAACGACAGCTATGATCACCACAAACATTAACTTCACTACAACGGCCTCTGGACCTAATCCAGCCTCATCCAGCCGGAAAAGGCGGTTGCGGACCACCGGTCCCATCAAGGTCAGCGTGTTCGGCCTGGGGTATGTCGGCTCCGTCACATCCGCGTGCCTCGCCCGCAAAGGGCATGAGGTCTGGGGGGTTGACCTCGACGCGCGGAAAGTCGACTTGATCAACCGAGGCCGTACGCCGCTATTCGAGCCAGGGCTCGAAGCGATTATCTCAGAGTGCAGCTCCGATGGCCGAATCCGTGCGACAAGCGAATCAGCAGAGGCCCTCCTGGCCACCGATGCATCGATTGTTTGCGTTGGTACACCTTCTCTTAGGGACGGAAGCCTAGATCTGGGCTATGTACATGCGGTTGCCAACGAAATCGCTGAGGTTCTTCGCGCAAACGAGAAGCCACACAAGCTTATTCTCAGGAGCACCATGCTTCCTGGAACCACGGACATGCTCGTGCGGGAGTACTTCCTCGATTTGGTGAAGAGCAAGCAACTGGAAGTCTATTATTGCCCTGAGTTTCTCCGGGAAGGCACGGCGCTAGAAGACTTTGAGACTCCATCCCTCGAAGTCATGGGAACAGTCGACGGTGGCGAGCCAGCGTCGGAAGAGATTCGCACGTTGCTGGGGCAATCCCCACAAATCGTTGATTGGCGCTCGGCAGAGCTTGTCAAGTATGCTTGCAACTTCTTTCATGCAGTCAAAGTCTCTTTCGCCAACGAAATCGGTCGGCTTGGAGATCAAATGGGCATCGATAGCGCCCGCGTCATGGACATCCTCTGTCAGGACAATCGCTTGAATATCTCCCGTTACTACATGCGCCCAGGAAACCCGTTTGGCGGATCTTGCCTGCCCAAAGACGTGAAGGCTCTAAAGAGCTTTGCTCGTCTGCAAAACATCTCCGTGCCAATCCTCGAAAACACCTTTGAATCAAATCGCGCCCATCAGGACCATCTGATGCGCAAGGTTGAGGCCACTGGAAAGCGGCAGGTCGCCATTCTCGGAATCGCATTCAAGCCAGACACAGACGACATTCGCGAGAGCCCGATGATTGCTCTCGCGGAGTCTCTTCTCGGACAGGGGTACTCTGTCAAGATCTTCGATCCACTTCTTTGTGGAGATCCGAATAGCGGACTTTCACGAAATTTCCCCCACCTCGCCGCTCTTCAGGTTGATAGCTTGGAAGAGAGCGTTGAAGGCGAGTGCGCCATCGTCGCATTCCGGAAGATCGTCCCTTCCACTGACATGCTCGCGGCGGTCAACGAGAGCCACCATATTGTCGATGTCAACGGATGGGTAGATCTGAAACAAGGCAACGCCACTTACACGGGGCTCTGCTGGTAAATCCCCAGGTCCTTTAAGATAGGCAGCTCCACTCCGGAGCTGCCGATCATTTTATCGCATCAGAAGTTATGAGCATCGAAAAAGGCGTAAAAATTGGACTCTACTACGCAGCGGGCGTTGTGCTGGTCGGCTCCATGGCGTTTAGCATATTGTTCAATTTGACTACAGTGCAGGTTCCCGGACTCGTTACCGCACCTATTGGGTTGGTCCGGGCAAATATGGATGGCATCGTCAGTGCTGTGAAGATTAAACCGGGCGATCTGGTGAATCAGCTTGACCAAGCAATCGATCTGGCAAGTCCAGAAATTGAGCGGGACTATCTCGCGTCGCGACACAAACTGAGCTTGGCTCAAGTCGAACGGCAACAGGCGATGCAGCGGCAGGCCGAGGGACGAAAGGAGCTCGACCAGCACATTCAGGATCTGCGAAATCGGTCCAGTATGCTAGAACAAAACTTGCAGGGTCTCGAAGGCAAATCTGAGCAGTATGTGGCTTACGAAGCTGAGGTTGGCGAGCTCTTCAAACGCAAAATCTCAACCTACGGCCAGATGCAGCGAATCATTCAGGACTCCGCCATTGCTAAGGAACGCGTGGTGCAGCTACGTTCCGAACTTCTAGAAGTCACAAGCTCTCTCGAGTGGGCTCGGCAAGGGTACTTCTTTGCAGCCGGCAAACTCGACCGTGGCTTTCTCGACGCCAAGAAGTCTAGCGAAATGACGGATAAGGTCATTCAGGCTGAGGAGGAGAATCTGCGACGAATCGGCGAGTTGCGGTCGCTGCTCAAATTGCGAATTCCTGAGAAGGGGAAGGTTCTCAAGGTCTTCGTGAACGAAGGCAGTGGAGTCGAGAACGGACAGACGGTTGCCCTCATTGAGGAGGATGGTGAGCGGGTCGCTGAGGCATTCGTCGATCGCAAACAGATGGCCCGTATCGCGGCGAATAAACCTGCACGCGTGCACATTCCGGGATTGGGTCGATCCATCGAGGCCAGGATCGAAAACATCGATTACTCTCCTGATCCAGAGCAGATCAAGCGTATTGGAACGTTTGGATGGGCTGGTGGCACCGACGCCGTCGCTGTAGTGCAGCTCGCCCTGCCTGACAGTGAAGCGCTTGAATCCCTCACCTCTGGAGAACCGGCCACGATTCAGTTTGCCCGGCGCTTGAAAGGATTCTGAGATGAGTCCAGTGGAATCCCAATCGACGGACCTCTGGGTCCGGAAGAAGTACAAAGCCTTGTTAGAGGAGTCCGGTCCGGGGCATCCTGCCCTCACTCTGGTGATGTATATGTGCGCAATCTGGCTGGCGGCATCTGGGCTCTCTGGAGCCGTGGCCAGGTACTCCGAGGGAAGCGTCGTTCTCGCCCTAGGCTTGCTAGGCACGTGGCGCTACGGGTGGTGGGCCTTGCATCACGTGCGCAGTATGATTTACACGCACGTAGCATACCCTGCTCTCAAGCGGTCCGCCATGACCGCTTGGGACGAAGGCCACCGCCCGGATCGCATTTGGTTTCAGATGACCACCTATCATGAAGATCCTCAAACTACAGCAGAGGTGCTTACTTCCATTCTTGCCGAGGTCCGGCTCATTGGTCTGCCCGCGACGTTGATGATAGGAACCGGAGCCGAAGAAGATGAAGACGTGATCCGGGAGTTCTTCCGGCAGCATAACCCGCCGGCATCTTTTGAATTTCACCTCGTTCGCCAGTCAAAGCCAGGAAAACGCAATGCTATCGGCGCCGTCCTGCGGCACATGGCGAATTTTCCGGTAGGAAGCGATCCTGTCGTGTTCATGGATGGCGACAGCATCTTAGGGGTAGGTTCCGTGCTAAAGTGTGTCCAGCTCATGAAGGCCAACCCCCGAGTGCGCGGGGTGACGACCAATGAAACCCCAATTGTCAAGGGCTCCCGGTTCGTCCAGAACTTCCTCCACATGCGCTTTGCCGTGCGCGATGTGCATATGCGCTCGATGGCGCTGTCTTTCCGGCTCACCGCCTTGACCGGACGGATGTCAGTTCTTAGAGCAGACGACGCCATTCATCCAGACTTCATCAGCGTGATTGAAGAAGACCACCTGGAGCATTGGTTTTGGGGACGATTTCGCTTTCTATCCGGAGATGATAAGAGCAGTTGGTTCTACCTTCTTACCCGGGGGGCCGATTTTCTCTATGTTCCTGATGCGATGGTCTATACCATTGAAAGGATAGAGGATAGTGAGGCAGGAGAGCGGATCAAACAGAACTTAATGAGATGGTCGGGAAACATGTTGCGTAGCGGTACCCGCGCCATTCCTTTGGGGCCAAAACGGCTCGGTCTCTACTTATGGTGGTGTCTGATCGATCAACGTATTGCCATTTGGACATCGCTTATTGGCGCTTGCGGCGGACTCCTGTTGGCTCTGGTGGGGGAATGGGAACTGTTCTTGGTTTATGTGATCTGGGCGGCAACCACCCGGCTTGTCCAGTCGATCATGCTCTTTTTCTACCACGGTCGGATTAACATGTGGTTTCCCTTGATGATGTATGTGAACCAGATTGCTGGCGCGGCGATTAAGCTTTTTATCTTCTGCCGCTTGCCGCTCCAGCGTTGGACCAATAGGAACAATCAAAAGGCGGGATTTGGTGAGTATTCATCCTTTCAGTTGGGATTTGCCAGCTTTCAGACAGCCCTAGGTGTCCTATTCATCGTCGGTGCTTCCCTGCTGCTTACGGGAATTCTCAGACTTCCGATTCCCTTAACTTGGTAGAACACTAGGATTTTGCCCCGGTGCTGTTGAGGCGCATGGTGGAATTCGGGCTTCCCCTCAGAGAGATCGATTATCTCCCCAAGGGGGGGGCGCTGTTAACTTACCGTAACTGTGACGGGACGCTCTCAACGAGCTTCTTGATGTCGTCTGCGGCATCTTTGCGCGCTATGAGGAGTGCATCCTGGGTTTGGACCACAATCAGATCGCGAACGCCAAGCAGCGCAATGTGCTGTCCAGCGGTAGAGAAGATCACATTGTCGGAGGCGTCGTGATTCGAGAACGTCAATCGACTTTGGTTTCCCTGGGCGTCCATCGGAAGATAGGAGGCAACCGACAGCCAGCCTCCTACATCATCCCAGTCAAACTCCGCTTGGACATTTAGAATTCGTGAAGATTTCTCCATGAGGGCGAAATCAATTGAGGTTTTTTCGAGACGTCCATATTCACGTAGCAGAAAGCCAGTCAAGTCTTCGACGTCGGTGACCTGGGTCACAAATTCCGCCAAGGCTGGGCAGTGGACGCTCAACTCACGGCGGACTGCGGGTAGATGCCAAGCAAAGATTCCGGCATTCCAAGCGAAGTTGCCGCTTGCCAGGTAATCCTGAGCGACCTCAGTACTGGGCTTTTCCCGAAATTGGAGAACTCGGCGTGGAACGACGCCGCCCATGGAGGAGATTCCTTCCACCTCTGCGCCTCGCTCAATGTAGCCATAGCTCGGGCAGGCCCACGTTGGCTTGATACCGATCGTGATGATGTTTCCCGATGAGTGCGCTACATCCATGGCTGCCTCAAGGGTCTCACGGAAGGCTATTTGGTCCTGAATCAACTGATCGGAAGGGAGCACCGCCATGACCGCATCCGGGTCTTTCCGGGCAATCAAAGCAAGACCAAGTGCGACCGCGGGAGCGGTGTCTCGCTTTTCGGGCTCGGCGAATATGTTGTCGTGCGGGAGCATGGAAGCTACCGCACGCACAGCTTGCTCTTGGATTGTGTTCGTTAATACAAAAATCTGTTCGAGTGGTACGAGACCCTCAAGTCGATCGATTGTTTTCTCGAGTAGAGTTTGCTCGTCGAAGAACTGCAGGAGTTGCTTTGGAGAGGCATCACGGCTGAGAGGCCAGAAGCGCGTCCCGCTTCCTCCCGCAAGGATAAGGACATAACGGTTTGGAGATAAGTGCATGACGAATCATGCATAAAGCGAGATCCAGCGAAAATCATCTCCAAAGTGATATTTTTTGACTTTGTGGCTACGCAGGGTTGGGTGGACGTTGGTGTTTTTCATTTTTAGCGATTAATGTCATGCTTTGACACACGATTTTTGTTGCGTTTAAGCGATGAGCAAGCTTGCTGATTCGCATGATGATTTCACCGATCCACTTCCGTCCAATAGCTGTAGAGAGAGTGTGGGGAGGCCGACGTTGTGAGTCGCTCCTAGGAAAACGTCTTCCGCCAGTAATTCCCATTGGGGAGCTTTGGGAAGTCGTTGATCGTGCAGATGCGCAGAGTATGATCGAATCCGGCCCGCTCGCGGGTAAAGATCTTCATGAGCTGTGGAGTCGGAATCGCAGCGCAGTTTTTGGTGTCGAATATGAATTGCACCCAGCTCCGCGCTTTCCCATATTGATCAAAATATTAGATGCCCGGGAGCGTCTTTCGGTTCAAGTGCATCCACCGGGGCACCTTGCCAGCGAGCTGGGCGGTGAACCGAAGACCGAGGTGTGGTACTTCATGGATGCTGACAACGGCGCCCGTGTTTATGCAGGACTTCGTTGCGACACGACGCGCGAGGAGTTCGCCACCAAGTTGGGTTCTGGGAACGTGGAGTCTCTTTTGCACGAGATCCCGGTACAAGCGGGAGAGAGTATTTTCATACCGAGTGGCCGATTGCACGCGATTGGAGAGGGCAATCTGATCGTGGAGGTTCAGCAGAATAGCGACACAACTTACCGCGTTTTTGATTGGAATCGAACGGGGCTTGATGGTGCGCCTCGAACCCTCCATATTGAAGAGTCCTTGCGCTCCATCGACTTCTTGGACGTCGAAGCCACTGTGGCACCGGCGACCGCCCCCATCATCGCTGACTGTCCTTACTTCCGTGTGGAGCGAATTGTCGTGGAGGGGCAGGTTGATCCGCGGCCAACTGGGCGATTTGCGATCATTGCAGTTGTTGCAGGGGCTGTGAGTTGTGGAGCGGAAGTGATGCCTCGCGGAAGTGTGTTCCTTCTGCCAGCTTCCGATCAGGCGATTCTGCTCGGGCCTTGTGAACCGGACACGCAGATCTTGGTGATCACACTCCCTACTTGATTTTGCCTCCTTGGCCTCCCTTTTCGAGTGATCCTGCCTCCAGCTGGGGAGGCGGTGCCGCAATGGTGATAGCCAACCACCCCCAGGCCCTAAATCTGCTTTCGATTGGGTGATGAATCCAGCTTCGCAAGAGCTCGGCGCTTCCGTTCGCCTCCCTGAGGATCCGCCAGGGTGATGGCATCAGAGGTGCCCAAGCGCGCGTTGACGCTCTTGGGTAAGAGCGAGGCGTAGGCGTTCGAGCTGACTGAGGAATGCGGCGTAGCGCTTCCGGATCAATTCGTCGAGCTGGCCGTCCCGCGTGTCTTCGGCGAGGTCGCTCGCCATCTGGAAGGGTTCCGAGAGAGTAAAGTTCCCAATCATCCCTTTAAGGCTGTGGAGGGCCCGGTGCAATTCTTCCCCATTGCTTTCGGCCAGGGCTTGGTCCGCGGCCTTGAGCCAGCGATCCGCATCTTCGCCGAACGCATCGATCATGGCGATGACGAGGCCGGAATCCCCGATCGAGGTGACGAAGGAATCGAGCGGGATCGGTGCAGCCTCCGTCTCAGCGCCTTGCACTGGGGGGGAAAACGGGAGGGGGATCCTCTCTAGCGCGGCGTAGAGTTCCGCCGAACGCACGGGTTTGGGTAAATAGTCGTCCATGCCTGCTTCTAAACATCTTTCCCGGTCCGCCTGCATCGCATCGGCGGTGAGCGCGATGATGGGGACGCGGGCCTCGCCGTTGCGTGCTTCCACTTTGCGGATCTCCCGTGCGGCGGTGATGCCATCCATTTGCGGCATTTGCACGTCCATGAGGACCGCGTCGAACTGGGCCTCTTGGAGAATCTCTAGTACCCGCGTCCCGTCCTCCACGGCGATGACGGTGTGTCCTCTGTCTTCGAGCAGCTTGGTGGCCACCAGCCGGTTGATGGCATTGTCCTCCGCCAAGAGCACGCGCAAAGGGCGAGGGGCGGGCTCGGGGGACACGGGCTCGGAGCGGCGGTCCCCAGCGCCGGTGCCCATTGCCCGGGTGATGGCATCCAGAAGTTGCGAGGGACGTACGGGCTTGCTCAGGACCCGCTCCACGCGCAGCGACTCCCATTGAGAGGCCGAATGCAGCTCGCCTATATAAGACAGATAGAGCAGCTTCGGCCAAGCATCGCCAAAGCGTTTGCGGATTTCCAGGGCGACGGATTGGCCGTCCCACTCCGGCATCGAAGTATCCAGCAAGACCAAGCGGAAGGGATCGGGCCCTCGTTGCTCTTCCTGAAGCCGGCTCAATGTCTCCGACCCCGTCGAAACCGATTCCGCGCGCATCTGCCAGCCCTGCAACATTTCCACGAGGATGTCGCGATTCGTGGCGTTGTCGTCGGTCACCAAGATGCGAAGTCCGTGCAGAGATTCCGGAGGTTGCGGAGAAGCGGAGCCGTTGTTCTCCACCACGCCGAATTGCGCCGTAAAGTGAACCGTGGTTCCAGCCCCGGACTCGCTTTCTAGCCAAATCGTTCCCCCCATGAGCTGGGCCAATTGCCGGCTGATCGAGAGGCCCAGGCCGGTGCCGCCATGACGGCGTTGCGCGGAGCTGTCTCCTTGGGTGAACGGTTCAAAGATTGATGCCAACTTCGCCGGCGGGATGCCGCATCCGGTGTCGCTCACCTGGAAATGAATCGTCGCCCGCTCCGCGTTGCGGGAAGCGAGTCCGACTTCGACGACAATCTCGCCCTGCTCGGTGAACTTGATAGCATTGCCGGCCAAGTTGACGACGATCTGGCGCAGCCGGCTCGCGTCGCCGCTCAGCACCACAGGCACCTCGTGGCCCACGCGATAAGCGAGCTCCAAGCCCTTTTCGGCCGCGCGGTGGGACAATCCTTGCAGCGTGGATCCCAGGGTCTCGCGCAAGTCGAAATGCGCTGGATAAAGTTCCAGCCGGCCCGCTTCGATCTTTGAAAAGTCGAGAATGTCATTGATGAGGAGCAGCAGAGAATCCGCCGATTGCCGGACCAGTTCGACATAGTGACGTTGTTCTGGGTGGAGCGGCATGCGCAAAAGGAGTTCGGTCATGCCGATGATTCCGTTCATCGGCGTGCGAATCTCGTGGCTCATGTTGGCCAGGAATTCGCCTTTGGCCCGGTTCGCGGCTTCGGCGGCGTCCCGGGCGTCGCGCAGGTCGTTGGTGCGCGCTTCCACTTGTTGGCTCAAGTTTTGGCTGAGCTCGCGCAAGGCGTTTTCGTATTGCTTCCGCCCAGTGATATCCACCGCCGATGGCACCAGGAATGCGATCTCTCCCCGTTCATCGCGCGCGGGGGCGATCATGAAGTCGATGTCTAGCCTCGTGTCGTTGGCCGCCCGGACCGCAACATCATAGCGCACTGTTTCACCAGCAGCGGCCTGTTCCGTGGCTTCCTGCACCTGACGGGCGACCTCTGGGCCGTAATTCCACCAGTAGCAATTCCAGAACTCTTTTCCGATCACGTCCTCCCGAGTGAGCCCGGCTACGATCAAAGCGGCGTCGTTGACCTCCAAGAGAGTTCCTTGGGTGTCGAGCACGCCGACGAAGCCAATCATGTTATCGATGACCCGCCGCAGCCGCGTCTCGCTTTCCCGGAGATTCTGTTCCAACTGCTTGCGTTCGGAGATATCCCGGATCACGGCGACGAAATATTCAGGGTCCCCGGAAGGCGTGCGGACCAGAGAAGCGGTCAAAGAGACCCAAATCGTGGTGCCGTCGGCACGCAAATAGCGCTTGTCCATGGAGTAGCTCTCCAGCTCACCTGCCAAGACCTGGCGTGCGTGGGCCCAGTCCGCCTCGAGGTCGTCAGGGTGGGTCAGCTCCGCAAACGATTTTCCGAGCAGATCCTCCTGGCGGTAACCGACGATTCGGCAGAGCGTTTCGTTCACCCGGAGCCAGCGCCCATCGGTGGCCACGTGAGCGATCCCGACCGCCGCGTTCTCAATGGTGGCGCGGAATCTGCGTTCGCTCTCCCGGAGGGCTTCCTCGGCCTCTTTCTGCTCGGTGATATCGGTGTTGGTGCCGAACCAACGGACGATCCGGCCCTCTGGATCGCGGATCGGCATGGCTCGTGAAAGGAACCAACGCCAGGAACCGTCCCGGCCGCGCAAGGGGAAGGTGTCTTCCCACGGCACACCCGTTTCCAAGGAACGGCGCCATCGGCTCACGACCCGTTTGACGTGATGCGGATGGTGGAGTTCTTGCCATCCCCAGCCCTGCATCTCCTCCCAGGTGGTCCCGGAGTATTCATACCACCGGCGGTTGTACCAAAAAATATCGCCTTGGGCATCCGCCATCCAGCAGAATTGACTAATGTTGTCCGCCAGGGTGCGAAAGCGTTCCTCACTTTCCCGCAGGGCGTTTTCCGCTTCGCGCCGAGCGGAGATTTCCGATAACGTCCAGAGCATCAGGGAGTTCCCATTCTCATGCAGGGGACTGCCGCCGAGCTCCACGGGGATCTCCCGGCCGTCGGCAAGCCGCAAGTGCAACTCCAGCGGGTCCACTGCCCGGTGACTTCCCAATTTCTCCAGGAGGTGATCCGTGGCCTCGGGCAAGAGTGCGGAAAAGGGCTGCCCCGTCAGCTCATTTGCAGCCGAACCGAGGAGCCGCTCCGCCGCTTGATTGCAGAATACGATCTTGGTTTCCAGACCGCACACCACCATCGCGACCGGAGTCGCCGCCAGGATGGCCCGGAAGTCCAGAGTGGACTCACCGGAATCGGCGCGGTGCAGATCCATGGATTTCCCTATTGTCGCAGATTGGCGGGGCAACTCAACGTCCTTGCGCGGTTTCACGGGTGTTGGCCGCAGGAGATGGGGAGAGGACTACCGCCGCTTCGGCCGGGATGGTCCAGGCGCTCTCGCCTGCAACCGGGGCGCATCCCGGGCCGTGATAGTCCGGGGAGTCGCTGGACCAGAGCGTTTCCCATCGCCGGCCAAATGGAGGGGCCAACAGCGGCTCTGGCACCGGCCGTCCAGAGCGGCGGCGGCCCAAATTGACAATCAAGAGCCGGTCGTCGTCGCCCGTTGCATCAAAGAACCGGAGCACGAACGCCTCCGTGTCGAGCACTGCGCCGTCGATGCCGCCGGGGCTCTGCTCACGGAAGCGGGGATCCTCCCGTCGCAGGCGCAAGAGGTCTTCGAACAAGCGGGCCAGTTCCGGAAAGGTATCCTGCTCGACCTCGGAGAGATGGCTGGACGCAAAGGTCTTCGGGTCGCCAGGCGGCGCCAACCGCGAGACGGCGTCCTCGGAATCGATCGATTCGAACTGCCGCAACGACTCGCTTCTGCCGCGTTGGATAGATTCGCGCAGGCCGCCATTGAGATCGCAGAAATAGAAAAAGGGCGTTGCGCTGCCATACTCCTGCCCCTGGAACAACAAGGGAGTCCACGGCCCCAATAACAGGAGCGCCGTCATGGCCCGGTAACGGCCGGGGGAGGTTTGCAGGCGAATTCTGTCACCGTAAAGACTGTTGGCCACTTGGTCGTGATTTTCCAAACAGACAACGAAGGAGGAAGGTGGCAGATCCAAGGCGGGCTGGCCCCGGGGTGACCTTTGAAAACGGTAGGCTTGCCCCTGATAAAGATAGCCGTATTTCGCCGAGGAGATGAACTCCTGCGGCGTCCCCAGGTAATCGATGCCATATGCCTCGTTGCGCCCCGTGAGCGCTACCATCGCGGCGTGATGAAAATCGTCGTTCAAAGCCCCATCAAACCCTTCTCCGCCCTGGGCCCGGGGACGCAGCAAGCGGCTTTCTTGCGGCTCGTTCTCCGCGATCAATACAATGGAGCGTTTCCCCGCCGCGGCTCGGACTGTCCGTGCATAGGCGCCAAGGATACTGTCTGCGCTGTCGTCGTAGATATTCTGGGTGGCGTCGAAGCGAAATCCATCAAAGTGAAACTCCTCGATCCAATAGATGCCGTTGGTGAGGATAAAGTGGCGCACGGGCTCATGGTGCACGCCGTCGAAGTTGATCGCTTTGCCCCAGTCCGTGAGATGGCGGTCGGTCACATAGTGATCCGCGTAGATGCCGAGATAGTTGCCTTCAGGGCCGAAATGATTGTAGACCACGTCCAGGATGACGCCGATTCCCAACGCATGAGCGCGGTCGATGAAAGACCGTAGGTCGTCCGGTCTTCCGTACAGCCGGCATGGAGCGAAGAGGTTGACGCCGTCGTAACCCCAGCCGAATTCTCCGGCGAAGTCCGCGACGGGCATCATCTCGATCAGGGTGATCCCGAGCCGGGCGAGGCGGGGAAGTTCCTCGGCGGCGGCGCGCCAAGTGCCTTCCGGCGTGAAAGTCCCGACGTGCAGTTCGTAGAGGATTTGTCCCTGCATCAAGACGCCGTTCCAACCGCCGTCGCTCCATGGGAAAGCGGTGGCATCGATGATTTCGGAAGGGCCGTGCGGTCCTTCGGGTTGGAAGCGCGAGGCCGGGTCTGGGTAAAGCGACTCTCCGCCATCGACGCGGAAGCGGTAGCGATCCCCAGGAGCAGCTACTGCCGCGCCCGAGAAGTAGCCTTCGGGCTCTGGGTGGAGGGCGGAATCTGCGCCAGACCGCTCGATGACGACACCCAATGAGGTGGCCTTTGGTGCCCAAACCCGGAAGTGGGTTTGACCATCCCCAAGCGGTTCGGCACCCACGGGATATCGGCGCGGAGGCTTGGCCCGAGGGCGAATCGGCGGTTGGAGATCGGGGTCCGGGACCAACATTGGATGTCACCGTACCCGCTCGCATGGGGTCTGGCCATTCAGATTGACCGTAAGCGTGGATCAGGGGATTGGCAGACAGGGAAGCGGGGCGTGATTCGTTTCGCTGATTCGCTTTGCGAAGAGCAGCTCATGGTTTGCCTCCAAACCGCTGCGCGGATTTTGCCGTAGACCCAGCTTGCCACGATTGGCGCTTGCAGGTGGCGAGTTTTGTCAAAGGGTGCACGGACGTGAAATTCGTGCCATGATGAAGAGCTCGGGAAGTCTTTTGGATGCCGCCAGTTTGCGGAAGTTCACCAACCTGATTCCGGGCCGGAACTTGGCCCATGTTCTTCTGGATTATCTCTGCCTTACCATCCTCCATGGCGCTGCCATCCTGGTCTTTGAACAGTGGCGCGTCTGGGGATGGCCAGCCTGGATCCTCATTCCGGTGGCGCTAGGCACCATCTTGCTGACTGGCGGGATCATCCACCGCATCGCGTTGATCGGCCACGAGAGCTCGCATTATCTGTTGCTGCGCAATCGAAAGTGGAACGAGATCGCGGCGGATTTGCTCTGTTTTTTCCCGCTCTGGGGTTCCTTGGTGAATTACCGCCGCAAGCACACGGGCCATCATCTTTACCCAAACCAGCCGGGAAAAGATCCCAACCTCGGAACGGTCGAGGCGGAGAAGCTCTTCGCCAGCTTTCCAATGCGGCGGCCGTCTTGTATCTACAAATACTACGCTCTTTTCCTCTGGCCGCCGTTCGTGCTGCGCAATCTGATCCAAATGGGTCGTGTTCTTGGCGTCGGTACGCCTTCTGCGCTGGGACAGAGTCAAGTGGCAGCCGCGGCGACTACGGCCGCCCGTTCCCAGGGCCCGTCTCCCGGTGCGCTCGGGATCGTGTATTTGATGACGCTGTTTGTCGTGCTCTTTGGCGCTCGCCGATCTGGAGATCCTGCGTTGATGATGGTTCTTCCTTTACTCGCGCACGCTTTGGCCTTGGGGGTGTGGGCTAGCCTGCCGAAAACCGCATTTGAGCGCAAAGAGGGTACCCTCGGATACAGCAAGAAAGTGGCCGCACTGATTCGCTTGTCGATGTATGCCGGCATCATGATGGTGGCCACCTGGGCACGATTCTTCTTCGATCTCCAGTTTGGTCTCTATTACCTGCTCTTCTGGTTGGTGCCGCTGCTCTATGTGTTTCCCTATCTCATGCTGCTGCGGGAACTGTATCAACACGCCAACCTCGGCACGGGGAATCTCGACAACTCGCGCATCATCTACGCGGACCCGTTCACCCGCTGGATGTTGCTGGGCTATGGAAATGATTTCCATCTCATCCACCACATCTACCCCAATATCCCGCACTACCACCTCCGCGCTGCCCACGCCCTGCTCTTGGATCGGTCCGCGGAGTACCGGACCCATTTTCAAGAAGTCCACGGCACCCTGCACCACCGCGAGCCAGGGCAAGCCACGTTGGCGGAGTCTTGGGCCGCAAGCCGCTAACCCGCATTTCTCAAGCTCTCGCTGCTGCGGCTTGCCCAATGGCATTCCTGCTGCGTTGCGCTCGAATTCCAGGATTCACGGTATGTCGGCATACCGCTCACCCTGGAATCCTTCCCGCGCCTTGCAGGCAATGCCATTTGGCGGCGCCTCGCGACGCGATCCTTGAGAAATGCGGGCTAAGCACCACCGGAGGTTCCTGGGGGGCGCTGTCTGCAGGCTTGCGTTTCGTGCTGGGCTAGGCGACGATCCGCCTGATGGATCGGAGACGTTTCGCCCAGGCTTCGTTGCTCGGTCTGGCCGCGACGGCGCAAGGGGCGGGAACTGGGGCGCCTCAGCCTCCGCCGTTCCGTTTGATTTATTCCAACGATACGACCCACATCACCTCGAACCGGAACCCATGGCGGAACCCGGCGGATGGGTTTACCGATGGCCACGTGCGGGCGAGCATCCGCGAAGCGGCGGGGGCGGATGCGCACTTTCTTCAACCGGGGCTCGGTTGGATACCGTGGTGGCAATCGCGGCTCTATTCTCCCCGGGAACATTTTGAAGGATTTTTGGAGAAGTATGGGCCGGTGAAGCCGCATGCCGTGGGTCGATATTTGTTGGGAGGCGGCGATCTTTTGGCGACGCTGGTGGACGAGTGCCGTCTCTTGGGCGTGGCGCCGGTGCTTTCCTTCCGGCTCAATGACGGCCATCATGTGCGTGGCCTCAAAGCCGCACTAGAAGGGGGCCGGCCGTCCCAAGACATGTCCCGCTTTTACTGGGAGAATTATTCCCGGTATCGCTTGGGGCCCGATCCGGCGAACTGGGACGATGGCGTCTTCGATTGGGCGATTCCTGAGGTGCGGGCGCACAAGTTTGACCTCATTGCGGAGGCTTGCGCCGGGTATCCGTTGGCCGGGTTGGAGCTCGATTTTCTCCGGCATTGGAACCGGTTCTCGCCAGAGCGGACTCCGGAGCAGGAAAGGATCGCCGTGACGACTGGATTTGTCCGGGACGTGCGGGGCATGCTGGACGGCTTGCAGGGGAAGGATGGGCGGCAGCGCTGGTTGGGGATTCGCGTGCCTGCCCGGACCGAGATCCATGCCACTCAGGGGATTGATCTGGCAGCCTTGGCGCAGGCCGGGGTGGATTTCGTGACGCTCTCGTATTCTTATTTCACGGTTCAAGATCACCGGGTGGCCGAGGTGCGGGCTCTGATTCCGCACACGCCAGTCTATTTGGAAATGACGCATACCACCATGACGGGACCGGCGTTAGCGGGCAGTGGGACCCAGCCTTATCTGCGGACCACGGACGCGGAGTTTTTCACCACGGCGCGATTGGCCCGGGAGCAAGGGGCGGCGGGGCTGAGCTTGTTCAACTTCCCTTACTTCCGAGAGCATGGCTTGCCCGAATTGGGCCCGTTCACGGAACCGCCGTTTCACGTTTTGCCGCAGCTGAACGACAATGCCTTTTTGGCCTGTCAGCCAGGCTGCTACTTTCTCACCCAATGCCGCCGCGACCCGATCCTCGGACCGTGGCCACTACCGGCGCTGTTGAAGCCGCAGGAGGAACGAACGTTTGCCTTGACGTTGCTGGCGGAGGATCCCGCCGGGGCCGATGGACTGCTGCGCCTGCGCGCCTTCCGGGCGATTGCGGGCAGCATGCTCGAGGTCAGCATCAACGGCCAAGCGCTGGAACCCGCACCCTTCGTCGCCAAGCCGGTCGATCACCCATACGAGGCGTATCTCGGGTCGCCAGACGAGTTTGCTTGTTTCCGTTGCCCCAGGTCCGCGATTCGGCCCGGGGAGAGTCTGGTGGCCGTGCGGCTCCGCGAAGGAGCAGGTGTGAAGCTGATCGCCATCGATCTGACCTTTTCGTGAGCAGGGCCGCAGTGATGAAGCCTGCCAGGATCAAGTTGCGTCGCCTATCTCCGTCCATTTAGGCCGCTCCGGAGCGCGGCGCTGTGTCGCCGCCCGTCGCGCAGCTCCAATCCCGCTTCAGAGCGGGAGACTAGGCCGCTCCGGAGCGCGGCGCTGTGTCGCCGCCCGTCGCGCACTCCAATCCCGCTTCAGAGCGGGAGAGAATGAGTTTTCCTGAATTTCGGGAGAATTCGGATTTTCCATATTCACAGATTTTTCAACCCGATCCAAATTGGGATCCATAGAAAAACCAGTTACATCGGCTCGATCCAAAATGGACTTCTCAGTTCTGATCCATGTTACCGCCCAAGCCGCGCCCAGGCCGGGACATCGGAGTCTCGTCAACGCTCCGTCCCAACGCGGACTTGCGAGTTTGCGATGCGCTTTCTCACGAGCCAATCGGGGTTGAACCAAATGTAATGCCCAAACGCCGTGGCGAGACTCGGCTCGGGCCAAATCCGATGCCGCAACGCCGCGTCGAAACTCAGTTCGGGCCAAATCCGATCCCCAAACGCCGTCGGCCAAATCGGCTCGCGCCAAATCCGGAAGAAGAACGGCTGGGCGCATTTGGGATTCTCAAGAGTGATTCACTTTAGGCACAATCCAAACTGGATTCTCAGGTGTGATTGCATTGGGCGGGAGGAGAACGGAGGGGCTCGGGATTTTGCCCAAAATCCGTTTGAGAGAGTTGACAAGTGCTAGTATGAATTTCTCCAACTCGCCCATCATGCACACCATCCCAGAATTTGAGATTCCGGAATTCACGCATCGCAATTTGACCAGCCCACAATTCTTGGATGGCTGTCGCCGCATCACCAGTGCCGTTTTGTTGGGGAGCCCGCAAATTCCGGCCAGCGATGCCTGGCTGCGGGAGGTGGCGCTCGATGGCGCGAAGGCCGCCGAGGAGTTGGCCTGCCGGTTGATGTTGGAGCGGACCAGTGAACTTGGCCGCCAGAAAAAGGAGGCGAACACCAAACGGCTCGATGTGTATTCCGCGCTGCGCCGCGATGTGAAAAACCTGCTCCGCCATCCCGACCCGGAAATCAGTGATGAAAAGCGGGCCGCGGCCAAGGAGCTGCTGGGGGTCCTGGACAAACACAAGCTCCCCGTGACGCGCCGCAGCCAGGCGGAAGTCAGCACCGCGGTGAACGGCCTGCTCGTGGAGTCGGCCAGCCCAGAGGTCCAACGCCTCATCGCCGCCACCGGTTTGAACCGCATCTTCGCTCTGCTCAAAACCGCTCAAGAGGAATTCGCCGCCGTCACCGCAAAGGAAGAAAAAGCCGCCATCCAACCACCATCGCCCGAGACCACGGAAGTGGACCTAACGGCGCTTCATCAATCAGAATCAGCAGCAGGAACGCTAGCGGTAGCGGCCTGGTCGGTGACCACCGACGGCAAACCGCGCTTGGTCCGGGAACTCAAAGACGTCCTCAGCGCCGAACTCTACCTTCTCTTCACCCTCATGGCCCGCCAAGCCCGCAAAGGCCGCGAACCCTACGCCCGCCTCCTGGCCCAATGCCGGGAAATCACCAACGAACTCAACCAAGTCGCCAAAACCCGCGACACCCGCGAAAAAACCGCCGAAGCCAAGCGGAAGAAGCAGGAAGAAGCGAAGAAACTGGCCGCTGCCGGACGGGCGGTGACGGAGAGCGGAACG
>CAMCXS010000101.1 GCA_945883495.1 Akkermansia muciniphila | reverse complement strand
TCATCCGGACGCAGTGCGTAGCCGGGCGGATTTGCGGTTGATCAACCGGTTGATGGGGAACTATCGCTGGTTTGAACGGGTTCTGGAAGGCTCGGGACGTCTGCGATCAGGCTTCCGTGTCGTGGAAATTGGCGCCGGCGATGGTTTTTTGGCGAAGCGGCTTTGCCGTCGCTTTCCGGGCTTGCGATATGACGCGGTCGATCTGGCACCTGCCCCGGAGGACCTTCCGGCTGCATGTCACTGGCACCAAGCGGATTTGTTTGAGGTTCTTCCGGCCTTGCGGGGGGATGCTCTGATCGCGAACCTGTTTTTGCATCATTTCGATGATCAATCTCTGCGACGCATTGGGACCGCGATCGAGCCGTTTCCGCTCCTTGCCTTCAATGAGCCCTGGCGCCGATCCCGGTTTCACTGGGCTGGCTACGCGCTGCGGGTTTTGGGCATCAACCGGGTGACCCGGCATGATTTACATATCAGCATCAATGCCGGATTTAGAGAGCGAGAGCTTCCGATCCTCCTTGGGCTGCGGGGCGGGGATGTATCGGGTTCGTTGCTTGGGGGGTACCGCTGGTTGAGAAAAAAGTAAAGGTCTGCGAGGGGGACTTATGTGCCTTCGGAACCCCGTCGGCGATAGGCCTGAATGCGACCGGTTCGTGCGGAGAGATAAATCCGGGCGATGTCCTCTCTCGTGCTGATGATCCAGGGAGCGATCTGATTGCGTCCGTTCTTTGTGAAGACCAAGTCCTCCGCCAGGTAGACACAGGAATGAAACGCGTCTCCGGTCGCATTATCGACAAAGAATAGGATGTCGCCATACCGGTATGGCGGCTGGGTCTCTTGGTAGTCTTCAAGCACTTTTGACGTTGCTAGACCTGAGTCCAAGAGGTAACCGTGAGGCTCGTAGTTGAAGTAGTTCAACGACGTCCAGTGACAATCCGGCAGAATTCCCTGGGATGCATTCTCCGGTCCGGGGTAGGTGTAAAGAAGCTTGCGAGCCAAGGGCGGCATGAGGTGGACCAAATCCAGCTGGACTTCGGCGCCGGTTTCTTTCAGAGATTCGATCAAGGGCTCGATGTCTTTACGCCTAAATCCGATGCCATTAGGCCGCCAGTAGGCTTTCACACCTGCGGCGTCCGTGTCTGGGCCAATAGACATGCGCACCAAATAGGTGCGTGTACGAGTGAGGGTTTTGAAGAATTCCTTCAGAATCTCTTCGTTTGGTGACTTCGAGACCAGCAGTGAGACGTCGCTGAATGCCCAGACGTCTCCTCTCCGATAGGCGAGCCGCGAGATCTCGGCGATCATGTCCGGGGGGAGCTTGCTTTGCCGATACCATTCATCGACCGTGTCGGTGAGGATAAGAACTGGGGACTCCTGGAATTCGTTAATTTCGTAGAGCCCGAGCATCGTGTAGAGTGCAGCGCGAGTCTCCCGACTCATCGACTCCACCACCATGTTGCTCGGGAAGAAATGAATCCAACCGTCCGCGCGCACCGAAACTGAGGGGGTGGTGATTGCTTCGACGACGTTTGGGGGCAGCCCGGCCTTGAGGAAGATCATCGCGGCCGCATCGGCCTGATCTACCGGAAGGCTCCATCGTGTCTGCGGGCTTGGAATTGGAATCGAATCGAGAAGGTTGCTGGAGACCTCCAAGAAAATCGGAATGCGGGTCAGCCGTCCTGAATATGGGGAGGGGTCTACTTCGGCAGATGCTATCGCGATCAAGGCGGCGGCTATCAGCAGGCCAAAACGGATTCGGGCAGTGGCGCTCGAACGGCGGAGAGGTCGGAGGGACATGAACGGGAATACCGGGACGATTTTGTACTGAATTCCGCCACAAGAAAAGAAATTTTTCGGCGTCTTTAGTCGATCTCGTTCTGGTCGGTCACGTCGATTGGGTCGAAGTCTTAAAAAGGTTTACACTGCTAAGGGAATAATTTAAATCGGACCAAGCCCTTTCGTCCCTCATTCAAAAGGAACCTTTCGGGCTTCATTTGATTGTTACCACCTTCGGTGCGGCTGCGCGATGGGGGCGCGAAATGGTTCCCTCCTTTTCTCTAAGGGAGATTACCAAGGGCGGCAGCTTGGCCTGTTCATGGCGGGAGGAGTGTTGAAATGAGTTTCCTTCACGGGCGGTTCCAAGGGCTTCATTCGCTCTATACGTTGGCTTCGGTGCTGATGATTGCTGCGGCTTACTTTGGAACGATTTGGCTTCATCCGGCGGTAAGGATGCACGGAACGATCGGATGGAATTACTCCGTCATTTACCCAAGTCTCCTGGTTATTGGAAGTTTGCTCTTCTGCGTAAAGGTTTCCCTTGCCGAAAATGCGCCGTTGCAGATCGGACGCCGCACTGCGCAGAGCACTCCTCTTTGGCTTGCTGCCCAGCAGACTGGCTTCATGGGGATCACTCTGCTTCTTGGCCTAGTGCTTACCAAAGATATCCAAATATCGCGGTTGTTCCTGGTGACAATTTTCCCGGTGATCTGGGTGATTTTGATTCTTACCCATCTAGTCGTCTACCGTGTGGTAGCTCCCCGGCTGTTTCAAGGTCCGTGGAGGTTGCGCACCCTGGTGGTCGCCAGTGTAACATCTCATGATCCTCTGATTGATTGGCTGCGGGCTTACAATCACTTGGGATTGCAATTGGCCGGTGTCTTCTCGCCCCGGCTACCTCAAGAATACGCGGAGCTCGATGCCCGCCGTTTTGGTGCGACCCCAGAGGAGGCGATTGCCAGCTTGTCTCCCCAAGTGGTGATTTGCGGTGATGCCTACCTATCGCGCGAGGAGCTCGCCCGAATTCGGATCGCCGCGGAAAATGCGGGCAGCCGCTTCGCTATCCACTTGGATCGTGTTGCTGGATTGGGAGGAGCTTCCGGAATTTATACCGACTTCGGTCACGCTTTAGCAGTGTTTCGCCGTGAGCCACTCGAATCGCCCTTGAGCCGCCTCTTAAAACGGATATTCGACCTCGCCGTCGCCATTCCGGTCGTGCTTCTTGTCTTGCCTGTGCTAATGCTTCTGGTGGGAGTGATCCACATGAGGCAATCCCGCGGACCGCTGTTTTTTCGACAGCAGCGTCGCGGTGTAGGCGGCCGGGTCTTCCAGGTCTATAAATTTCGCACGATGCACTGCGGTCACGGCCGTGAGGGGCAGCAGGCGGTCGTCGGCGACAGCCGTATCTTCCCAGCGGGACAATGGCTCCGTAGGACCAGCATCGATGAGTTTCCTCAATTTCTCAATGTGATTGCTGGCGAGATGAGTGTGGTCGGACCCAGGCCGCACTACGTAGAGCATGACGAAGACTTCGCCTCGGTGGATCCGCTTTACCGTTTCCGTAAGTTCCTCAAGCCCGGCATCACTGGACTAGCTCAGGTGATGGGGTATCGAGGATTGACCCAGTGCCGTGCGGATGTGAGGGAGCGCAGTTATGCAGACCTCGAGTATATGGAGAACTGGTCTCTCCAGCTCGACTTTGTGATTCTATTGAAAACAATTTGGCTGGTGTTGAAGCCTCCCAGGTCGGCATTCTGAACAGCTAGAGAACGATGCGCACCGCTTTGTTAACCGGGATCACCGGTCAAGATGGATCCTATTTGACTGAATTGCTATTGGATCGCGGCTATGCTGTGCACGGAATGGTGCGACGGGCGAGTTCGTTCAACCGTTCGCGGATTGAACACTTGCGTGCCGATTCCGAAATCTACGGGAACCGGCTCTTTCTTCACTATGGGGATCTTGATGACACGACGACGCTGCGGCGTGTTCTGGTCCAAACCAAACCGGATGAGCTATATCATTTGGCGGGTCAGAGCCAGCCGGGGCTAAGTTTTGAGATTCCGGAGTCCACGGTCCGGGAGGCAGGGACGGCTTGCCTTTCCCTGCTTGAGATTCTTCGGGATCTGGACAATCCTCCAAGAGTCTTCTTGGCCTCGTCCTCGGAGGTATTTGGCACTCCAGAAGTTCTCCGGCAAAATGAAGAGACGCCGTTTCGGCCCATGAATCCGTATGGCTGCGCCAAGGCGTTTGCGACCCAGCTCGGACGGGTTTACCGGCAGGCGCATGGGTTGTTCGTATGCAACGGAATCTGTTACAACCACGAATCTCCTCGGAGAGGTGAGAGTTTTGTGACTCGCAAGATTAGCGCGGCGGCGCAGCGGTTGGCCCAGGGGAGTAGTGAGGTTTTGGAGCTGGGTAATCTTGATTCCTATCGTGATTGGGGCTATGCGCCTGAGTATGTGGAAGCGATGTGGCAAATGTTGCAACTGCCAGTAGCGGACGACTACGTCCTTGCCACGGGAACCGCCACCACGGTTCGCCAGTTTGCCGAAGCTGCTTTCCTTGCGGTGGGCCTGCGGCTCGAATTTGAAGGAGAGGATAGCGCCGAGATTGGCCGCGATGCGGGAACGGGGACGACACTGCTTCGGGTAAATCCGAAGTACTACCGTCCACTCGATCCAGCGCGTTTGGTAGGCGACTCGACCAAGGCTAGGCGCGATTTCGGGTGGTCGGCGCGGACTGCTGGGAGCGAGGTGGCGGTTGCTATGGTGCGAGGGGAAGGTTCGGCTCGGGGCGATACCACGCTGGGTTAAGAAGGGGGGGATCAATCAAGTGCAAATACCAGTAAATCAAAAGGAAAACTTCCCATCGGAAGACGTGGATTGTTCGGGCTTTCTGTGGCTTGAGGCTGGGCGCATGGAGAATCATTACTGGGCAGATCTATGGCGCTACCGAGAGCTGTTCGCGATCCTGGCTTGGCGAGATGTGGCCGTCCGCTATAAGCAGACCGTGGCCGGGGCGGCTTGGGCGGTCCTCCAGCCTTTCTTAACGATGATCATCATGACGGTGGTCTTTGGCCGGGTAGCGGCATTGCCCACACCGGGGGATGCACCGTATGCCATTCTCGTGTTCGCCGGGATGCTGCCCTGGCAATTTTTCGCCAGCTCGGTATCTTCTTCCAGCCAAAGCTTGGTGGGAAATGCAAATCTCATTTCCAAGGTTTACTTTCCCAGAATGATCGTTCCGATCAGCGCCGTAGTCGTGGCTTGTGTCGACTTCCTCATCTCCTTCGCGATCCTTGGCGGTCTCATGGTGTGGTATCAGTTTTGGCCTAATCCCCGGCTGCTGCTGCTGCCAGGATTTGTGATTCTCTCGTTTCTCGCTGCGCTTGGTCCTGGATTAATGCTAACCGCTTTAAGTGTGCGCTATCGCGATTTTCGCTTCGTGATCCCCTTTATTGTTCAGTTTGGACTCTATGCATCGCCAGTCGGCTACAGCACCCAGCTCATCCGAGACCGCTTCGGGGAAGTGGGAATGTTGATCTACTCTCTAAATCCGATGGTCGGCGTCATTGATGGATTTCGTTGGGCGATATTGGGAGGCGTGTCGAGCCTCTACTTGCCAGGGTTGATGATTTCGCTTTCGGTTGTCGCAGTGTGGCTCCTCGCTGGCATCGTTTACTTCCGAAAGACCGAGCGGACGTTTGCTGACGTTGTTTGAAATCGAGGGGGATCCCTTCTGCTCAGCGCAATACTTGCCGATCCCATGCAGCAGGCACTGATAACCGGTTCCTCCGGCTTGATTGGCTCTGAGGTTTGTGCCCACTTTGCCTCGCTCGGAATGGGGGTCCATGGAGTGGATAACAATCAGCGTGCTGTGTTTTTTGGACCACTAGGTGACACGAGGCGGAATCAGAAGCGCTTAATGGAAACGCTGCCTCATTTCCGGCACCATGAGGTGGATATCCGGGATCGCCAAGGCGTAATGGACCTAGTCAAAGAGATTCGTCCCGGTGCAATCATCCACACGGCCGCGCAGCCGAGTCATGATCGGGCGGCGGCGATTCCGTTTGATGATTTCGATACCAACGCCGTTGGAACGCTGAATTTGCTCGAAGCGGCCCGCCAGTTTTGTGCGGACTCGCCGTTTGTGCATATGTCTACAAATAAGGTTTACGGCGACCGGCCCAATACGATCGACCTTGTTGAGCTGGATACTCGATGGGACTTTGCGGATCCTGCGTATGAGCATGGAATCGGGGAAGACTATCCGATCGATCAGAGCAAGCACAGCCTCTTTGGAGCCTCAAAGGTAGCTGCCGACATCATGGTCCAGGAGTATGGGCGCTACTTTGGGATGCCCACATGTGCGCTTCGGGGCGGCTGTCTCACGGGACCCAACCATTCCGGTGTCGAGCTGCATGGATTTTTGTCTTACTTGGTGAAATGCAACCTGGAGGGGCGAGAGTACAAGGTCTTCGGCTATAAGGGCAAGCAGGTGAGAGACAATATCCACAGTCTCGATGTCGCTCGCTTCATGTCGGAGTTCATTTCCGCCCCGCGTTGTGGCGAGGTGTACAATCTCGGGGGAGGGAGGGCTAACACCTGCTCCATCCTCGAAGCCTTCCAGATCGTGGAACGCTTCACGGGCCGTCCACAAGTCTACACCTATCTTGACGATAACCGCATCGGCGATCATATCTGCTACTACTCAGACTTGCGAAAACTGCGCGCCCATTACCCGAACTGGGACATTTCCGTTTCGCTAGAAGAGACGATCCGGCAGATGGTCGCAGCTTCGGGGAACGTTAAGTTGTAGGTCATCAACTCGCGCTGCTCTTAAGATTGCGGATTTCTGTTGCCGAATGAAGGTGATTCGAGCCGAAAACCTTGGCAAGTGCTACACTTTGAAGCATCAAGGCCAGGGGCATTCCGGCGACGGCTTGCGTCACGCGGTCCAGGACGCGATCGCAGCGCCTTTTCGTCGCCTCCGGCGTTCCGCGAACCCAACCTTCAGCCTCCAGCCTCCAGCCTTCGAGGAATTCTGGGCTCTACAGAACGTTAGCTTCACTGTCAATGAAGGCGAGGTTGTCGGCATCATCGGTCGGAATGGGGCTGGGAAATCGACGCTATTGAAGGTTCTCTCCCGCATTACGGAACCTACCTCTGGCCGGATCGGTCTCAAGGGACGGGTCGCCAGTCTTCTTGAAGTGGGAACGGGATTTCACCCAGAGCTGACCGGCCGGGAAAACATCTTCCTAAATGGGGCCATCCTCGGAATGTCCCGGGCGGAGGTGACGCGCAAGTTTGATGAGATCGTTGATTTCTCCGGGGTGGACAAGTTTCTCGATACGCCAGTAAAGCGATACTCCAGCGGGATGTATGTGCGCTTGGCCTTTGCGGTCGCGGCGCATTTGGAGCCGGAAATCCTGATTGTAGATGAGGTGCTCGCGGTGGGGGATGCCGAGTTCCAGAAGAAGTGTCTCGGGAAAATGCGGGATGTAGCCTGTGGTGGGAGGACGGTCTTGTTCGTCAGTCACAACCTGGGAGCAGTAGAGCAGCTCTGTGATTCAGGCATACTGATGTCTGGGGGGCGGATTGCTTTCCGGGGACCGGTTTCTCAAGCCTTGGACGCCTATCGATCCATGACGAGTGAGCTCGCAGATTCGACCGCCCTACTTGGTGAGGCTGATCGAGCTGGTACGGGACGGATTCGCATCCGTGAAGTCGCGGTTCTTGGCTCGGGCGGCGTAGATGGGGCCGTGACCGCATGCGGCATGCCGGTGAGCTTCCGATTTGTTTGTGAGAACCGAACCGGTGTCAAGATCGATGGCGTCAGTGTCGGGTACTCCGTTGCGACGTCTAGCGGGGATATCTTGGCCATCCAATACAGCGACTACGAGGGCACAAGCTTTTCTCTCCCACCTGGGCGCTCCTTGATCACGGCTAGCTTGTCTTCGATTCCGCTGGCCAATGGGATGTATGCGATCGGTGCGCGAGTGCTTGTAAAGGGGCACGAAGAAGATTGGCCGAAGTTCCAGGTGGCGGTTTTGACCGTCGATGGTGGAACATATGGAGGCAATAGCGCTGTTGCGCACAGTGGACGAGCTTCCCTAATCCTACCGGCTGAATGGGCCATTTCCACGGAAGCGCCGCGAACCGATTACCCAGGTAAAGTGTGATTCGTTGGTTTAAGCAACATGTGCGCCGGAAGCTTCTTTCGAGTCTTGGCGTTTACGAGCAAGTGACTTACGGGAAAGTGGCTTTTGCTCAGGAAGGAGAGGATGTGCTGCTTTGGCGTATCATCGAAAATCATCAGAACGGGCCTGGAACATTTGTGGATGTGGGGTGCAATCACCCCTGGTCGCATTCAAACACAGCCTTGTTTTACTTGAAGGGGTGGTCCGGGGTCGCGATTGATCCCAATCCAGACTTTGGCGACGAGTTTGCGGCGAGCCGGCCGCGGGATGTCTTTGTCAATGCCGGAATCAGTGATGAGCGGGGCATCTTGCGATATCACCGATTTGATCAACCGCTCTACAACACGTTCTGTGAAGAGCGCCGGATGGAGTTGGAATCACGAAAGATTTCCGCCCTTCGAGAATCGGTTGATGTCGAGGTCAGGCCCCTGAGGGAAGTCCTGCATACCGTCTGGGGGACGGGAAAACCGATTGATCTTCTCTCCATTGACGCTGAAGGCTTTGATGAACGGATTCTCCGCAGCCACGACTTTGAACGTTTCCCCGTGCGGTTTGTGTATGTGGAGTTTCAGACCGTGCGGCTGGATGATTTGATGAGTGATCCTGTGATGGAATTGCTGCAATTGCACAGCTTTCGCTTGGTGGCCAAGCTCTGGAAATCAGGCCTGTTTATGCACTGTGATGTTCTTGATGAGCTTTGATGTTGATTCCAGCGTGGGTTCGGAACCGGTGCATTGTCCTCCGGTTCTTTTCCTCATCTTCAACCGTCCAGATCTGACGGCCCGGGTCTTCGCGCGGATCCGCGAGGCCCAGCCGCGGCTGTTGTTCGTCGCGGCGGATGGACCGAGGGCGGATCGGGACGGGGAAACGGAGCTCTGTGCCGTCACCCGGGCGATTGTGGATCAAGGTGTGGATTGGAATTGCGAAGTTAAGCGACTCTACCGGGATGCCAACCTAGGCTGCAAGGTCGCGGTGAGTTCGGCGATTGATTGGTTCTTCGCGAATGTGGAGGCGGGAGTGATTCTGGAGGATGATTGCGTGCCTGATCTTAGCTTCTTTCCTTTTTGTGAGCAGTTGCTCGATCGGTATCGCGATGATGAACGGATCGTGTGTATTTCGGGGAGTTCCTTTCAACAAAAGCATGCAGACTGCGCTGCCAGTTATTATTTTTCCATCTACAATCACTGGTGGGGATGGGCGACTTGGCGACGGTCTTGGGCGAGCTACGATGTGAACATGAGGTCGTGGGCTGAGGTTGCGGATGGTAATTGGTTGGAGAAGTGGATTGGAACACCCGACGTCGCTCGGTATTGGCGCACTTTTTTCACTTCAGTGCACAACGGATCGTTTGATACATGGGACGCGCAATGGGCTTTGGCGTGTTGGCTGCAACATGGGCTTTCAATTGTTCCAAACGGAAACCTAGTTTCGAATATCGGCTGTGGCGTCGATGCGACCCACACCTTCAATCGCGATGCCCCTTACTCGAACTTAGCGTCTTTTCCGATGACATTTCCCTTGATTCACCCGGAGCTCGTCATTCGGAATTATGGAGCCGATGTCGTTAGTGCCGAAATGCAGGAAGCGATCGAGCGCGAGCCTACGATATGGATGCGGCTCCGGCGGTTGAAGTACCGAGCTGGGCGACTCATCAAGGGGCTCTTCTCTTTGGCGTCGTGAATCGGGAGTTAAGCTTTCTTGATAGCGCTGAGAAGCAACGGCTTTATGCGTCGGATTGTTTTGCTTGATTCCAACTGGGCCGGTCATCACCCGACCTACTTCAAAGCGTTTGCGGCTGCGCTGCTTGAATTGGGCTATGATGTTCACGCGATTTGTCCGGAGCCTGAGGAGTTTCGTAAAGCGATGGGGGGCGAGACAGTGTCCGCGAGCCGGTTGTCGGTGTATCGGTGGAATCCTCCGCGGGTGAGGGTCTGGCCGCGGCGCTTTGCGGAAGCGGTGCATTTGTTTTACGTGAACCGATGGATGGTCCGTGAGTTGACGCGCATCGAGAGGGGAGCGGGGCAAAGGTTCGATTTGGTCTTTTTTGCGTGCCTCTACGACGGTTATTTGAGGCATTTTCCCCTGCGCTTCCCCTGGCCCTGGGCGGGGCTCTACCTGCAGGTTCGGGCGTTTCGGATGCCGGGGCAGCCATTGCCTTACACGAACTTTGTCCCGGATCCACGCCGGCTCTTCAGGTCTCCCAGGCTTTGTGGTTTGGGGGTGCTGGACGAAGGTGCTCTGGGGTATTTGCGAGAGGTGACTAGGTGTCCCAACGTGGAGGCATTTCCGGATCTCACGGATGAAAGTCCGCCGAAATGCGAAGGGGTAGCCGCCGCGCTGAAGGAGTTTGCAGCAGGCCGAGCGATCGTGGGCGTCGCTGGCTTTCTGCAGCCGACGAAAGGGATCGTCACTCTGGCCCGCGTCGCGGAGCGGATGCGAGAAGCGGACGTGGTGTTCGCCTTTGTGGGCGAAATGTTGCAAGGCGTTTACTCGGCAGAGGAGGAGGTTCTCCTGGCCCGGGTATTTGCTCTGCCGAACGTTTTTGTCAGCTTCGTGCGAGTTCCGGATGGTCCGCTCTTCAATGGGGTACTGGATCAGTTCGCGGTGATCTTCGCTGCCTACGAGAACTTTCCTCACAGTAGCAATATTCTTACCAAAGCAGCCTTCCTGGAAAAGCCTGTCGTGGCAAGCGATGGCTATTTGATGGCGGAACGTGTGCGGGAATACGGATTGGGAGCCGTCGTGCCCGAAGCGGATGTGGATGCCCTTGTGGTTGCTTTACACCAGCTGCTCGGCGATGGCTGGGGCAGTCAAGATCATTCACAAATGAAGCAATATTTGCGAAATCATTCCTATGAATGTCTTCGGGCTTCCATCGGGCGGCTCATTAGGAATGCTTGTGAAATGCGAGAATCCAATGCCCAGAATGGCGGACTTCAATAAACTAAGATCTTGGCTTAAGATTCAGGCCGCCGCCCGGCGTTTGCGTGTTCCATTTACGCGGAGGGCGACGTTTTCGCCACCGGATCAGATTGCAGTTGGTGGAACTTTTCGACCGCTTTCCTTCCCGCGGGATGAGGGGGTGAAGTGGGATTTTCTTGGGGTGATATTGGCGGACGAGTATAGATTGCGCCAGATCGTGGGACCGCCATCGCGCATCATCGACATCGGCGGCAATGTCGGATTCTTTTCCGTCGCGGCGCGGCTGACCTTCCCTGATTCCGTTATTCACTGTTATGAACCTAATCCAGCGTTGCTCCCCTATCTATCGCACCAAGGAAGACAATTCAATTTCGAATGCTTCGGTGAAGCGGCCGGGGCGAACTCTGGCTTTGTTGCCATGTCTTTTGATCGTGGTTCGGACACCAATTTAGGCCGTGTGGAGGACGTGGATGCCGGTCAGATTGTTAAGATTCCGTTAGAAAAGGCGGTCGCACGCATTGGTGGGACCGTGGATCTCCTCAAGCTAGACTGCGAAGGCGCCGAGTGGGAGATGTTCCGAAAGGCCCAGTGTTGGGAGAAGATCCAACGAATCACGATGGAGTATCATCTGTTTGATCAGCAGACACATTTTGACTTCAGAGAGATGGTGACCCGCCTCGGTTACAAACTAGATTGGTGGAGATATTCTGACGATTGCCACTACGGGCATGCAGGGCTCGTTCGCTACTGAGTGAGCTGCACGGAATGGTCTCAATCGTCAGAGAATGCCTGAGGTGAGTGATGCTTTTGGCGTTGTGATCGCCTGCTGCAGTGTTGATGCACACTACGCAGCTGGCTGTGTCGCCAGCGTGCGCTTTTTCATGCCAGAGGTTCCTGTCTGCATTCTCTATGACGGGGAGGATGTCCCAGTTTACTTCAGAGATGACGAAGGCCTGCATTTGCTGACCCGGGACAACGTCCAATCACAGGCATTGCGAGAACGCAGCTTCGGGCCAGGGGTGACCAAAATGGTTGCGCTTTTCGAATCTCCGTTCGAGACTTTTTTGTATTTGGATGCCGATACGACGGTTTGTGGCGACCTTCGCGAGATTGCTGATTTCCAGGATTATGATCTCATCGTGGACCGGCGAGGCTGGGCTGACGATGATGCTATTAATTCGTGGTTTTTTGATCCGGTTGCGGTTTCGCGGTATTTCCCGGGTTTCGATTGGGCTGGACATCGGGCAGACTACTTCTGCACGGGAACCTTCTTCGCGCGGCGCAACGCGTTGCGGATGGAACGTTATCTAGAGCTCCTGGATTTTGTGGATGCTCATCCCAATGTGTTCAAATTTTGGGAGATGGGGTTGCTCAATTATATGATTTTTGAGGCGCAGGACCAGAATAGGTGCCGAGTTTTTGGGGTGCCGTATCAATTCGTGACGCGGGATCATCCGGCTCCGGTGCTGGAGAAAATATTTAAAACCTGCTTGCGCCAGGAGCCAATCGAGGGATCGCCCTCGGTCTTTCATTATCCGGTGACGAAACCCCATTTGGGTCAAAATGGGTCGTATACTTTGCCTATGAGCTATTACCGCCGAGAGTTTTGGCGCCGTCGAATCAGTCCGGCGTTTCTGTGCGAGGCGTGGCTAATGTGGGAAGATGTGCGTTTCTTTCATTTGCGCGAGATGCGCCATCGGGTGATCATGTCGTTGCGAGCCATCTATATCAAGAGCGGCCTGCGCGGCCTGGTGAAGCGGGCATGAGATCGCGATGGGACCACCAACTCCACCGCTGATCTCGATTTTGTGCGCCGCGCATCGGCCTCGACGGGCTCATGTGGAGGCGGCGATCGCGAGTGTGTTGGCGCAAACCGAACCCCGTTGGGAGCTGATCGTGAGCGATGATTCGGCGGATCCCGAGCTTGCGGATTTCTGTGCTCGACTAGGCGATGCGCGTGTCCGCTATGTAGCGCACTCGGAGGCGTTGGGCGCCTATGGCAATCATGGAGCAGCGATGGAGCTCGCCCTTGGAGCTTGGATCGCGATCCTGAACCAAGACGATGTCTACCGGCCGCGATTTCTCGAACGAATGCTTGCGGTAGCGGAACGGGATGGCGTGGACGTGGTGTTTTCTGATCATGAGATCATCGATGATGCAGGTTTCCCCTTGCCGGAGCTTAGTGATCAGACGAGTCATCGATGGGGGCGGGCGGAGCTTCAGGGAGGCTTGCAACCTTCGACGGAAGCGTTGGTCGTCGCGCAATCGATTCCTGGTATGATGGCCTCGATCTTCCGGGCGGAGTTGCTCCGCGGATATCAGGAGCTCGATGCTGGGCCGGCCTATGATGTTTGGATCACGGCGCTTTTTGTGCGGCACCGGGCGCGGAGCAGCTATGTGCCTGAGCGTCTGAGCGCTTGGCGTACGCACGAGGCTTCGGCTACCAGCCAAGGTCCGCTCGCCTGGAGCCGTGGGGCTGCGGAGGTTTGGAACTGGCTTCATGTGCGCATTGAAGCGAAGTCGATGCGGAGGCAATGTCTGCGGAAGAGCGAGCACGCATGGTTGTTCCACGCTGGGCGCTGTTTGCGAGCGGGGAATGCTAGGGAAGCGCGTCGAGCTCTGGCAAAAGCAGGAAGTCGTATCTTCAGTGCTAGGGGGCTTGTGACGATTCTGTGGGCGTATTGGCCAGGAGGAGGAAGCAAGGTGTTCGGAGCTCTGGCCCGATGGCGGAGTCGTCGCGACGGAAATGCCAATCCGCTGAGGGACGTGAGATGAAGGCAGGGATCGAGAACGGCAAGATTTACGACGCGGTCAACCAGCTGGTGCTCCAAGCCGTGCCTGCAACCGCGCGGTCGATCCTGGATCTGGGGTGCGGAAGTGGATCTCTGGGGAGGGCGTTGAAGAGGCGATCCGGCGGGGATTGTCGCATTACGGGAGTCACCCTTAGCGAGCCGGAAGCAGCGTTGGCCAGACAATACCTCGATGAGGTCATCGTCGCCGATCTCAACGAGTTTGAAAGCAAAGGGACTGGTTCTTATGATTGCATCATCTGCAGCCATGTTCTTGAGCATCTCTGCTGGCCGGAGATATTGCTTCGTAGGTTACGCGCCGGTCTCGCACCTGAGGGCGTGTTGGTCGTGGGCCTGCCGAATATTCTCCATTGGAAACAGCGAGTGCAGTTTCTGCAGGGTAGGTTCCGTTATGCCGATTACGGATTGATGGATCGGACGCACTTTCGGTTTTTTGATTGGTCGACCGCGAGGGAGCTCATTTCCTCAAATGGGTATTCCATCGTCTCGGCAGTGGCTGATGGTGGATTCCCGCAGGGCGGATTGGTCCGCCGCCTCAATCCGTTCGCCGAGATCTTCGACAAGGTAGCGCTGCAGTTGGCACCGGGAATTTTCGGTTGGCAGTTTGTGATCGTCAGCCGAGTTGGCGGAGACTTGGGAAGCTCTGAATCGTGACAGGGATGGAGCTATCAATCGTGATTCCCACTTGCCAGCGGCCAGAGTTGCTGGGGGAATGTCTTCGGCGATTGGAGCCACAGCTTCTGGCGCACGCGGAAAGCGGGATGGCGGAGGTTTGGGTCACCGATGACGGGGAAGACGGACGAACGAAGAACTTGTTAGCTTCCGAGTTCCCCGGCGTGCGCTGGACGGCGGGGCCCCGGCGAGGTCCCGCAGCGAACCGGAACCACGGAGTGCGGCAGGCATGTGCGGAGTGGATCTTGTTTCTCGATGACGACTGTCTTCCTGAACCGGGGTTGTTATCGGCTTATGCACGACGCCTAGCGTCTGCGCCCGGCTGCGAGGTGCTGGAAGGGCGCATTCAGCCGGATCGAGCTAAGCGCAATCCTTTGGAGGAATGTCCCATTAACGACAAGGGCGGCAATCTCTGGTCCTGCAACTTCGCGATTCGCCGGGAGCTGTTTTTGGAGATGGGGGGATTCGATGAGCGGTTTCCCAACGCAGCCGGGGAAGATTGGGAGTTTCGCTACCGCTTGCAAAAGAAGGGGCATCGCATCGATTTTGCGCCGGAGGCAACGGTGATACATCCCTGGCGGAAGCGGGATCTGCATGGGCATTGGCAAGCGCATGCGCGGTTGTTGGATGCGACCCTGCGCACGGTGGAACTGCATCCTGAGCTCCGGGGAATGTTCAATCCATGGAGCGCCTTCAAGGACGCAGTCCGCTACACCGTTCGAGCATGGCCCAAGGAGGTGGCGCAATGCGGGATCTGGGGGTTCCTTTATCTTCCCATTGCGTTGGCGATCCAATTGCGAAGAGCGGCTGCCTATTTGGGCTCTAGGCGGTTGAGTGTTGAGTGAGCTGAGATGACTGCCAACTGACTACTTCCTTCATCATCCCAACGCTTCGCCGTCCGGATCATCTCCGGCGGTGTTTGGCTGCGGTGGCGGGGCAAACCGTTTCGGCTACCGAAGTATTAGTTGGCGTGAGACCGGACGATGCCGAGTCGATTGCGGTCGTGGCCGAGTTCACGGGTCGACTCCCGGTCCGGGTTGTCGTGGCGCTAGGGATCGGGGTGATCGGGTCAATGAACTCCTGCGTGTGCGTGAGTCAGGGGGAGTTTGTGGCGTTGTTGGATGATGACGTGGAAATACCCGCTAATTGGCTGGAGCGGACGCACCGGCATTTTGCGGATCCCAAGGTGGCGGGCGTGGGCGGACGGGATTTGTTGCAGGATCATCCCGAGTGGCGGCCGAAGGAGCCTTTGGCGAGACAGGTGGGGATTTTTACCTGGTATGGGCGGCCGATCGGGAATCATCATCGTGGAACTGGGCCAGCGCGTAAGGTGCATGTCTTGAAAGGATGTAACTGCATCTACCGCGGCGCTCTGCTGCGCCGGATTGGCTTCGACGAGCGGTTGCTCGGAGCGGGGGCCCAGGTGGGGTGGGAGTTGAGCCTGGCCTTTGACGTGAGACGGGAAGGGGGGGAGCTCGTGTATGATCCTGGCATTGAGGTGATCCATTGGGTGGCTCCACGCCATGACTCGGATTCTTTGCACCGTGGAGCATTCGATCCTATCGGTCTGAGAAACATGGTCTACAATGACCAGCTCATCATGGCTACGAAGGCTCCACCGGCTCTGCGGCTTTTCTATCTGATTTGGACTCTCGCCTGGGGGAGTCGCCTAGCGCCTGGATTGGTCCGGGCGATCGTGCTGAGTTCGCGGGGGGACAAGAACGCTTGGGGGCGCTGCGGAATCGCTGGCTCGGCCGTGAAGGAGGTCTGGGGAGAGTTATTGCGACTTCGCTCAGGTGGCAACACTTCACGATAGCAAGCCACGGGTGTTGCTGGTTTCGCCGATCGGGGAGATCGGCGGAGGAGAACGTGTCTTGGTAAGTTTGGCGAAACATCTGCCGTTGTTTGGATTTGAGCCCATTTTCGTCAGCATGCGGCCGGGGCCTTTGGTGGCGTTTGTCCGTGGGATCGGGATCGAGGTGCACGAATACGTGCCGCATCGCTATCGTGAGGTTCACAAGACGCTGCGCGGTGGAACCTGGCTATCGAAGGTTGTCCGTCGAACCAGCGCAAGTTTGGTGCATGTGAATCACTCGGCTCATCTCTATGGCGCGCTGGCCTGCGGGCTGGCGGGAGTGCCGGAAGTGTGGCACCTTCACGATTATCCGTATGCTTTTGACTGGATTACCAGCATCAATTCCTGGTTGCGCCCGGACTGCGTGATCTTTACGACCGGCAAAGTAAAGAGCGGCTATCCCAGTCTTCGGCGCTGTCCAGCCTCAGTGATTGCTCCGGCTTGCGTGGAAGTGACCGCGCTGCGTGCGATTGTTCCCGCCAAAGGGGTAAGGGCCCGGTTCGGGCTGGCTGATGGGCCTTTGTGCTTAACGGTCGCGAGATTGCAGGAACACAAGGGACATCGCTATCTGCTCAAGGCCATTCCTTCGATTCTCGCGAGCCATCCGGATGCCGTGTTTGCGATTGCAGGGAAGCCTAGCGGTGTGATTCAGGAGCGATATTTGGGTGAAGTGCAGCGCATGGCTCGAGATCTTGGGATCTCGGAGAGGGTGAAGTTTCTCGGGTTTGTCACCGAGGAAGAACTTGCGGGTCTTTACCAGGAGACGGCTTGCCTGATTCATCCCGCATTGTCGGAAGGTTTTGGTTTGGTTTTGCTGGAAGCGATGGTTTTCGGGGTGCCGGTTATCGCAGCGGCGGCGGACGGGCCCAGCGAGCTGATCCAGGATGGGGTGAATGGTCTTCTGATCATTCCAGGGGACAGCGCTAGCCTTGCCGAAGCGGTCATCCGGCTGCTCTCCTCTCCGACGTTGGCTGACAAACTGCGCGAAAATAGCGATCGTCTGATCGACAAATACAACGTCAAAGCCATGGTGGAGGCCACTTGCGAGGTGTATCGGGAAGTTCTGAGTAGGCGGGGGCAGGGGCGACCGCAGGTGAATTCCGTCTGAGTGTGGCGGATAGCTACGGAGGGAAAGTCCAAGTAATTCAGATCAATGGATTGGTTTATCTGCCTTTTGATCGCCGGCACCGGGCTGGGGTTAGCGATGACTCGCTCCAACCGAGCGATCGACTTTGTGGTGTTCGTGTTTGTGTTCAATCGCGGACTGCGCCGGGTGATTGACTATTATGTGAATCACGGGATGAAGCCGTTGTCGCCGATTAGCTTGACTCCGTTGTTGGTGACTGGAGCCTTGCTGATTCCCGTGATCTTAAACATTCAGAAGCTGCCACGTAGGGCGGCGCCGGTGTTTTACTGCACCTTCCTTGGCGTCATATATGCCTTCATGGTTGGATTCTTTCGCGTCAAGATTGCGGCGATTTATGCGCTAGCGGAGGCGCTGGCGCCCTTGGCGCTGTTTGCCTATGTGCTCTTGTTGCGGCCCACGACGGAGGTTAAGAATCGCTGGATGCGCAGCTTCACGTGGGCGGCTCTGCTAGCGTCCGCGTATGGGGTGTATCAGTACTGGGTAATTCCGCCTTGGGATGCAGCGTGGCTTATTCAGAGCAAGATGTACGGCTATATGGGAATTCCCGAGCCGACCAAGATGACGGTGTTCAGTACCATGGCGGAACGGGGCCCCCTGGCGAGTTTCTTGGCGTTTGCGCTGGTGCCCATGGTCGTGAATCGGAAGTGGCGCGCTCTTCCAGGTCTCCTCGGTTGGGCTGGAGTGATTCTCGTGGGGTATGTAATTGTGCTTACGATGTCTCGCTCCGGCGTTATCATTGCGGCATTTGGATGTGTGACCTATGTATTCATCAATCGAGGCAAGGGTTTTAAGCAAGTGATCGCCGGAGTCGTCGTGCTAGCGGCCGCCGCCTTGCTGCTGCGTGACCGGATTCCGAACGCCGAGCAGGTGATCAAGCGGTTCGAAACTCTTCAGAACTTGGAAGAGGATGGATCGTTGAAGACGCGAATCGCTATCATGTCGTATGGTCCGACGCAGGTGCTGCGTGATCCACAGGGGTTTGGCTTAGGGGCGTGGGGGTTGGCCACCCGCGTGAACACAGGTACGATGGAGAACCAGGGCACTGTGATGGATGCCGGGTGGTTCAATATCATTTTGGTATATGGCATTCCTGGAACCCTCATGCTGGCCGCAGCCTTAGTGGTGCTCTGGCGGGCACTCGATGAACGATTTCGCACTCCCCAGACGCTCGATGAACACGTCTATCTGGGCCGGGCCTTGTTCATCACCGTGCTGATCGCCTCGTTGTCGGGCAACGTTCTGATGACGTTTTCCCTTATTTGGCTGGCTTTTGGCTGTGGTTTGGTGGTGAGTCCGCTCCCGAGGCGGCTTCCCATGCGCCCAGACAGCGTCCCTGCGCCGCGTCCTGGTCAGGTTAGGCGTCCGGGCTAGCCCCCGGGAGCTCGGCCAGCGCGGCGTGCAGCCGGGTGAGAAAGATTCTGGGGGCGAAGCGCCGTGCGGACGCTTGCGCTTGTTGGCCGTAGCGCAAGCACAACTCGGAATCGAGCGCGAGCTGTCTCATAAAATTCACCAATTCGTTTTGGCGTCCGTGCTTATACAATAGGCCGTCCTGTCCATGGGTGACGATCTCTTCCGGCCCGCCCGGACGACAGGCGATCACCGGAACTCCGAGCGCCATGGCTTCAAGGATCACTTGGCCGAATGGTTCCTCTCGAGAGGCATGGACGAAAAGATCAGCCGCCAGAAACCAAGTAGCTACACTCGATTGGGAGCCCGCCAAATAGATGTGGCGGGTCAAGCCGAGACTCTCAATGAAGTCACGTAAGACGGGTTCGTAGTTGGATTCGTGGGCGTCGCTCCCCCCGACAATGATCCCTGCGATGTTCAGTCCCTCTTGACGCAACGTGGCGATGGCTTGGACGAATGCATGGAAGCCCTTCCAACTCTGCAATCTTCCTACCATGATCGCGATTTTGCAGCCCTCTGGCAGCGGCAGGGTGACCCGAAGCTTCTTCCCCTCGGCCCGCAAGGACTCGATGGCGGACTGGGATAACTCCACGAACTCAGAGGCAGACGGTACAGCGAGGACGGGGAAGCGGGTGAGGGCGCGCTCCCGGGTGGCGACATATTCTGAGCAAGCGAGCGCGCCCGTGGCCGGGAGAACGCGGATCAAGCGGGAGAGCCAAGACCTATCGGGAGTGTTTTTTTGGAAGTATACCAGCTTGGCTGAAGTGCGCGCCAAGGTGGCGGCGGCACTGGCATAAATATGGGCCTTGGCCTGCCAGGATAGCACTACGGAAGGGCGTAAATCGGTGATGAGCTGGGATAGGCGAGTGACCGAGAATAGCAACCTTTTGAATTCCCGCAGACGCCCCGCTTCAATCAAATGAAACGGGAGTCCGAGGGATCGAGCTTCCTCGACGAGGGGACCGGATTCCAGAAAGACCACAATGAGTGGCTGTGGGAACTGCCGGAAGCGGCGGAGAAGGTGGAGCAAGGAGCCGTCAGCGCCGCCGCGAAACGTGGCGCTGGGAGAGACAATCAATAGAGGCTCGGTGTGGTGATCCCTACTTCCAGTAGACTCCATTGCGGGCAATTATCTTAGTAAACGTTGACGATTTTGCCAGGGGCCGCAGTGGGGAGATGTTCCCGATGGGCATAGAGGACATTGCCCATGGAGCAACCAGCCTTCAATCCAAAACTCTGCGTGTATCCACACACGAAGACAAAGCCGTGCTTTTCTAAAAAAGCGTGGAGATCAAAAAAGCTCGTGTGGGGCTCATGCGGGTGCGGGGCGTAGACGCACTCTGCATAGACGAAGCGAATTCGCTTTTGCTCGAGCCAGTGGATCGCCCCTTCGAGAACGGGAAGTTCAAA
>CAMCXS010000100.1 GCA_945883495.1 Akkermansia muciniphila | reverse complement strand
TCTGTCGACCGTCAGCTCGCATCTTTGCGAAGTCAGCCTGGATTCGACGGCGGCGCGACGCCGTTTTGGCTCAGGAAGATCGCATGGGTGCGCAGCTTTCTCAGGCTGAGCGGCGGGAGCCAGGGGACAAGCTTGGTGGAGTGGGGGCTAAAACGTCAATCAGCGCGCAAAGAACGGTGCAAACTGCGCAAGGCCGAGCAGGGCCAGGGTAAGGTAGGCATCCCGCAACGGCCCACCCAGAACGATCCCCATGATACCGGAGCCCTCCGCCAGCGCCAATCCGGCGACAAACAAGACAAAGGCCCGTGCCGCCGGCGCCTCCAAGGTCCTTGGCAAGATCACCCAGCGCACCACCGCCGATGCGGCTAGCGGGAGAAGTGGCAAGTAGCGGATTGCGCCCGCAAACTCGTCTTCAATAGATCTTGGTATGACTACCGAGATCGCGATCAGCCCGCACCCGATCGCGCCCCAGATGATCCACCAGGTGCCAGCTGGGGGTGAGGGCTGAGGATGAGGGGGATCAGATGGTGCACTCATGAGGCGCACTGTTTCAAAACCGTTGGGGTTTGGCAAGAGCGGAGGATGACGGATTTACGCCCGCACAGGGGCAGTGACTCAAACAACGTCTGCCAAGCAGGCAAAGCAATCGAGGTAGCGACTGTGGTCTGGTGTCAGGGAGGGGCTTGACAATATGAGTCATTAGTGAAAGCTTCCCGAGGACCGTCTCCTGGTGAACAGAGTTCTCGAAATCATTGCGATCATCGTGGTTCTCGGCCTGGGCGGAGTGATGCACTTCAACGACAAGATTGAGGGGATCTTCGCTCCACCGCCGGCGGAGTCCGAGTTGGTTTGTGTCACCCTGTCGGGATCTCGTCCCACTCAAGTCCAACGCGGGCCTTCCCGGAGGTCCCGAGAATTCATTGTCATTGACGTTGGGGACGGTAAGCAGATCAGTGTGAACGGGCCCAAATTGGAGGAAATGGCGCGAGCCTTATCCACTTCCGAGCGGACTTTCCTATATATGGCCCCCGAAGGAACTCGGCATCATCGTCGCTTATGGAGATTGGTTGTGAACGAGGGGGAGGGGCCAAGCAAAGAGATTCTTTCCTACAGTGACTGTGTGGCGGCCGAGATGCGGATGAGTCGATTGCTTTACTTCATGTCGTATCTGCTCTGGGGTGTCTGTTTGACTGGTGTCATCAACCTCGTCTTAAGGTTTGAGCAGCATTCCGTTCAGTCAAATCTGCTGGCAATCAGTGGCTTCGTCATTGGCGCGGCTGTGGCCTTTGCCCTGCATAGAGACGAACCTAAGGAGTTGTTTGCGGGTTCGGAGGGGGTGCACTCCTCAACTCCTTCGGCCTCGAGTGCTCAGCGGACATTCCCATTCGAGCGGATTATCGTCGACAAAAGCGGCAGATCGTTAGAGGCACGAATTCTAGCCGTGAGCGGTGATTCGATTCGACTCGAGCGGCTTTCGGATGGCAGGGTGTTCGTCATTCCATTCTCCAGTTTGGGAGACCAGGACCGGATCTTTTTTGAGTCTTTGAAGGAATAGCCCGCAACTGAGCTGGACCTGGAGCTGGAGCTGGAGCTGGAGCTGGAGCTGGACTTGATCTTGAACCCTGCCGCCACCTAATCACCATCGGCCTGGGGATGGATGGACAAAGGGCGAAGGGCGCTAACGTTTTGTGGTCCGGTTGGCGATGCAAGGCTGGGGAAAGGCGAGATCAGCCACCGGCTCGGTCCCGCCTGGCAACTTTTGCCATTTGCAGTAGGCCAATCCTTTCAGCGAAAAGCCATTTGAGTTCAGTAAGCCCCTCCCAGGCAGCCTTATCTTTTCCCCATCCGGACTGCGAAATGGCTTGCGCCAACGATAGCATCCGCCTAAAACGGCATTCTACCATCGTACTTACCTCAGCCTGCCACGTGCAGGCTCAACCCCCAACCATCTTTTACTACCGTGATTATCTGGAGTGGACGCGGCATTTTCTGGCCTATTTGTGCGATTGCAGGGGCCGTCCTCATGGTCTGGCTTCTATCCGTGTTCGGCATCGATATCTCCTCCGCGGAGCATCGCTACGGTCCTCCCCTCATGTTCTGGGCAGCCTTCGGAGCCGCCTTTGCTTTTAGCTCCACGTTGGGCAAAACCGAAGAGCACGTTCATATGGACCCCGCGACGGGCGCTTCCGTCGTGAGTCGCACTCGGCACACCTTGTTCTTCATTCCCGTTCGCTTCTGGTCCTACTTGCTCGGCCTGTTCTGTGTGTTTGTGACCATCGTCTTTTTCGCCACCGGTCCAGCGGATCCGAATCCAACCATTGCGAGCTCTTCCATCACGCCTTCTCCCGAAGTGGAAGCTGAGGAGGTTCCGGCCGAGCCAGTTACCCCTGCCGATGCCCCTCCCGCCGCAACGCTGGAAGCTCCGTCTCCGGCGGTTGCTTCGGTCAATGAGCCTCCAGTGCCCACACCTCCTTCGCCAGAACCGGCTTCGTCTCCCGCTGCCACCGATGCACCGGCCAGCGCTCCCATGCCCGCCAGCGCTCCGGCTCCAGTTGTAGAAGCCTCGCCTTCTCCCCCGAGCACGCCGATGGCGATCGGCGACGCTCCCGCCTCAGTCCCCGGCTCTCTTTCAACCGGGGAACGTCTCTGGACGGATCATCAAGGAAGAACCATGACGGCGGCCCTGCTGAGCGTCACGAGCGAGGAGCCGCGGATGGCGCGCTTCCGCAAGGCGGATGGCAGCGAATACAGCTTCCCTGTCGCCAAACTGAGCGACGCTGATCGTGCCCTGGTTCTCGCGCAACCTTAGTTAGATCTCCTTCTTTGCACCGGGCGAATTCCCGGACCGCTTGGCCCTGGGCGCCGTTATGTAGGGCGCGTGTCCAGGGACAGCTGAGGAGAAGGGCAGCAACCGTGAAGCTGAAGCTCAAGGCCGCGATTGACCTGACTCTCCAGTGTCCAGGCAGGTCGGCATTGAGGCTCCGATCGCTGCCTCAGGCCCGAGCGGAGGCCCGGCGGAGGCGGTCCATGATGGCGACGCCGAGGCCCACTTCGGTGACGGGTTCCGCGATGATCTCATCGACTCCGCTGCGATCCAATTGGCGCAAGACGTAGAAGAAACGGACGGCGGCTTCGGGCAGCTTTCCCGCGCCGGGGCTGAGAATCACGACTTCATGCCAGTCGTGCAGGTTGAGAAAGCCATCCTTGGCATCGCCCCGGTAGCTCAGCAAGGCGTAGCGTTTCGTGGGATCGGGGCGGAAGTCTTCGGGGCGTTCGAGGAGCCGCAGAGGGGTGGCGGGAGCGTAGTGGCTGGCAAGCATGCCGGGAGCCTCTGGGGCGGGGGAGGCGTGGGCTTCAAGCTCAGCTTCAGTTCCCTTCGGATTGGTGCGTGGCTTTGCCTTGACGATTTTGCCGAACTCCTTGAGTTGCTCTGGGGTGATGGGGCCGGGACGGAGGATGTGAAACAGGGGCTTGGCTTTCCCATCTGGTGCGGGTTCAACGCGCAGAATCGTCGATTCCAAGCCGCAAGAACAGGCTCCGCCATCCACGATGAGGGGAATGCGTCCGTTGAGTTCCTCCATGACCGCCGAGGCGGAGGTTGGGCTGATGCGCCCGAAGCGGTTGGCGCTGGGGGCGGCGATGGGCCGTTCCAGGCCGCGCAAGATCCGGGAGAAAATGGGATGGGCGCTGACCCGCACCGCAACGGTGGGAAGGCCGGCGGTGACGATGTCGGGAACGCAGGGTTGCTTGGGCAGGATGAGCGTGAGGGGGCCGGGCCAGAATTCTTGGGTGAGCCGGTTGATCTCTTTCTCGATCTCCTCCGGCACGGCGGCCACGGTGGCGAGATAATCCGCCCGGCGGATGTGGACGATGAGCGGGTCAAAGAGCGGGCGTTCCTTGGTGGCGAAGACCTTGGCGACGGCCTCCGGATTGAGGGCATCCGCCGCCAATCCGTAGACCGTTTCCGTGGGCAAGGCCACGACATCCCCGGTTCCGAGCAAGGTCACGGCGCGGGCGACGGCATCTTTGGCGAATTCGGAGGTATCGGTGGGCAGGATCAGGGTCTGCATGAATGCGAAGCGTTGCGTGCGGGAAGAGAATCCGTATGGTCAAAGCTGCGGGGGCGATTGGCAAGCGGCAAGCCCAGGGAGAACCGCGCAAGCAAGCAATGGAAAGAAACGTCATCCTCATCGGGTTCATGGGCGCCGGCAAGACCACTGCCGGGCAGCTTCTCGCCGAAACGATTGGTTTCACGTTTGTGGACACCGACGCCCGGATCGAGGCCGCCGCCGGGAAGACCATTCCCGAAATCTTTGCCAGCGTGGGCGAGCCGGGGTTCCGGGATTTGGAGACGGCCGTGCTCCGTGACGTATTGCGGAGCGAGCGCCAAGTGATCTCCACCGGGGGCGGGCTGATCCTGCGGCCGGAAAACCGGGAGGCGATTCGTGCGGGCGGCTGTTGCGTTTGGCTCGCGGCTTCCCCAGAGACGGTTTGGGAACGGGTTCGCCACGAAACGCATCGACCGTTGCTCCACAACGCCGATCCCGAGGGCGCCATCCGCCGCATGTTGGCGGAGCGGGAGCCGATCTACCGGGAAACGGCGCATCTTTGCCTCAACACAGCGGGGCGCGAGCCGGAGTCGATCGTGGCGGAGATCGCCGCCCACCTTCATGAGCACGCCGCCTGAGAGCTTGCGCCAAACGGTCGATGCCCAAGCCGCCGCGCTGGGATTCGATGCCTGCCGGGTGGCCCGGGCGGAGCGGGCACGTCACGCCGATGAGTTCCTGGCCTGGATCGCCGAGGGCCGTCATGCGACGATGGAATGGCTCGCTCGAAACCCGGAACGGAGGGTCGATCCCCAACAAGTTCTCCCCGGAGCGCGTGCCATCCTGGTGCTCGCCACAAACTATTACGTCGAAGCGCAACCGGCGGGACGCGGCCGGTTCGCCCGGTACGCTTGGGGAGACGATTACCACGAGGTCATCGACAAACGACTCAAGCTTTTTGATGCAGCGCTCGGGGCGCTCGGGGGGACGCAGCGGGCTTATGTCGATACCGGGCCGGTCTTGGAGCGGGATTTCGCCAGCGAATCCGGACTGGGCTGGAACGGCAAGAGCACCGTGCAAATCCACCGGAAGCTGGGAACGTGGTTTTTTCTTTCGGTGATCCTCACCACGCTGGAGTTGGAGCCGGATCCACCGGAGTCTGATCATTGCGGCAAGTGCACACGTTGCATGACTGCTTGCCCAACGCAGGCGATCACCGCGCCCCGTTGGCTCGATTCCCGGCGTTGCCTCTCCTACTTGACGATCGAGCATCGCGGATCGATCCCCGAGGAATTCCGCGAGGCGCTGGGAGATCGCATCTACGGTTGCGATGACTGCCTGACGGCATGTCCGTGGAATCGGTTTGCCCAGGCATCGCGGGAAGCGGTCTTCGCGGCCCGGGAGCATGTGACGGGATGGGATTTACGGGATTTCCTGACGTTGGGCGAGGAGGGATTCCGCGCGCTCTTCCGGAAGTCCCCGGTGCGCCGGACGAAGCGGTCGGGATTTTTGCGCAACGTCTGCGTGGCGCTGGGAAACGTGGGAACGACGGAAGACCTGCCTGCCTTGGAACGCGCCGCCGGGGATCCAGACGCGATCATCGCGGAGCACGCGAGGTGGGCGATCGAGCGGATTCGGGGGCGCTGGAGAGGGATGAGGGATGAGGGATGAGGGATGGGATTGTGGATCACTCCATCACTCCATCACTCCATCACTCCATCACTCCATCACTCCATCACTCCATCACTCCATCACTCCATCACTCCATCACTCCATCACTCCATCAAACCTCACGCAGGGCTTCCATCAGCCGGGCGAGCCAAGCGGGGTGGGCGGGCCACGCTGGGGCGGTGATGAGGTTGTCATCGACCAGCGCGCCGGTGATGGGGACCTCGACGTAGGTGCCGCCAGCGGCGCGGACCTCCGGAGCCACGGCGGGGTAGGCGGTGACGCGGCGGTTTTCGAGGACGTGAGCGGCGGTCAGGATTTGGATGCCGTGGCAGACGGCCGCAACTGGCTTGGAGAAGGCGAAAAAGTGGCGGACCAGATCGAGAACGCGCTCGTTGAGGCGGAGGTATTCCGGGGCCCGGCCGCCGGGGATGACGAGGGCGTCGTAGATTGCGGGATCGATTTGCTCAAAGGTGGCGTTGAGCGTGAAATTGTGGCCGGGCTTCTCGGTGTAAGTTTGGTCGCCCTCGAAGTCGTGGATGGCGGTGCGGATTTTTTCGCCGGCGTGTTTGCCGGGGCAGACGGCATCGACTTGGTGGCCGAGCATGGAGAGAGCTTGGAAGGGGACCATGATTTCGTAGTCCTCGACGAAGTCACCGGCCAGGAGAAGAATGCGCTTGGGCATGGAAATCCAGCTACGCGGAACGGTGGGTGAAGCAAGGGGAAAAACGGTTGAGCGGCATGATCGAGGGCGGGCGTTGACACTCCCATCGCGTGTCCCTACAATGCCCGGGCATGTCCGCTAAGCTCCTTACCGCACCGGAACGCGAAGGTTCCACCTTCGGACTGGCGATCCGGCTTCTCGGGGTGCTGGCGGTGGGGACGATCGTGCTCTGCTGTTGGGCGATTCTCATCCGGTTTGATGGCAAGGAACGCGCGGGGGCGGCGGAATCGTGGAGCCGCTTTGCGCCGTCGTTTGCGGAGGGGGCGCAGCCGGCGACAGCAGTGACGCCCGAAGCGACGGCGATGAACTTGGCGCCGCTGCCGCTGCCGCTGCCTCTTCCACTTCCGGTCCCGGCACCGGTTTCGGCTGGTTCTGGCGATGTGGTGAGTGGAGCCCTCGCGCCGTTGCCCACGGTCACGGCGTTGCCTCCGTTGATCCCGCCCGGACCGCTGAATTTGGGTGCGATGCCGGAACACCCAGCGCATCAAGTCCCGAACAACGTGGCGCGGGAGTTGGTGACCAAGGCGTTGCAGATGAGGGAGCAGGGCGATACGCAGGGTTGCTTGCAAGCGCTGAAGGAGGCGGGCGAGTTGCAAAAGGATCACCCGAAGATCCTCGCGGAATTGGCGACTACGTATTCCCAAATTGGCCAGGAAGCGAAATCGGCTGCGTATTGGGAAACGGTCCACAAGATGGGACCGCAGAACGCGGGGACCTACTGGGACCTGGCGGACATGGCGCTGAAGGGCGAGTTGCTGGACGAAAGCACGCCGGTGAACGATTACCTCCGCGTGAGCCGTCACTTGGTGCGCAGCGTGTCTGGGGAAGCGGGGAAAGCCCAGGAAATGGTGCTGCGGATCCAGGTAGAGGCGGTCACCAAGGAGCCGGTGGATTATCGCCGGATGTATTTGCAGGTCTACTTCTACGACATGGTTAACGAGGCGCGGTTTGAGCAGACCATCGCTGACACCCGGCCGAATTACATCAGCGCTCCCTACGATTGGAGGAACGGGGAGGAAGAAATCATTGAGGTGGAGTATCACCTGCCCGAGCTCAGCCCCGAGCAGGTGGCGCAACTGGGGCGGCGGCAATACTACGGCTATCTGATTGAGCTTTATTACAATGACGTGCTCCAGGATCTCGTCGCGGCTCCGCGCAAATTGGCGCGATTCGGTTCCGCCAACTCCCCGGCCGCCGAGAACGAGCCCTGATCCGGACGAGCCCCGGCCCGCAACGACGAAGAGACGATGACCACGCTGCTTTTTTCCGAAGACGTCACCGCCCGTACGGCGTTGGCCAAGGCCATCAGCGGCCGCTCCGCCGCGCTGACGCTTCCGGCCTCGACCCTAGAGGAATGCGTCTTGCTCGGGGAGTCGCTCGGTGAGTTGGAGGTGCTGGTCGCGGTGCTGCCGTTGCGTCGGGAGGAGGAGGTCTTTTCGCTGCGGGATCGCCTGCGGCAACGATTTCCCCGGTTGCGCGCCCTGTTCCTAACCGCCGATGACCCGGCTTGGTTCCTGCATCGGGTTCTGCCTGGGGATGCGTTGTGGCCCGAGGCGGTCGATCCCGAGACGATTGTCGATTGGGTGGTTCCGCCGCCCCCGCCGCCGACACCGGTGGCGGTGCTGGCTCCGTTCGCGGCGATGGAGGTGGTGCCGGCGGTCGTGCCGGTCTTGGAGGAAGCGGTGGAGCCGGAAGCGATGCCCTACCCGCTTGAGGAGTTGGCGCCGGAGGAGGACACCGCCCCAGTGGAAGTTCCGCCCGGGGTGGACCCGGAGGATGGATTGCCGCCGCTGCCGGTGGGCACGCGTCTGGGAGACTACGAGCTGCTGGCGTTTGTGTCTCGGGGGGGGACGTCGGACCGGTTTATTGCGTTGCAGCGTTCGATCGACCGGCGGGTCGGCTTGCGGATGTTGCGCCGGGATTTCCAGGATCTGGTGGAGACGCGGGAAGGGTTTTTGGCGCAGGCCCGAGCGCAAGCCATGGTCAAGCATCCGCGTGTGGCCTCGGTGTTCGAGGCGCATGATACGGAGCAAGCGCTGTTCTACACCCAAGAGTTGATCGAAGGGAAGGGATTCGAAACGTTGATTCGCACCGGGGAGCAGCTCAACGAAGAGGCTGCGCTGAAGGTCATCGAGTCGGCGGCGGAGACGTTGTCGGCCCTGCGTCAGCAGAATCTCCCCATGCTTCCGGTTTGGCCGGAGCACCTCTATTTGCTCGCGGACGGGACGGTGAAGCTAGCGAACACGGTGCAGGTGGATGAGCCGGATTACCGGATCGCCGAGGCTGAGCAGATTCGCAATCTGGCGAAGTGCGTCCATCCGTTGTTGGACAACGAAGCGATTGGGAACGAAACCTTGCCGAACTTGCTCTACGATATGTCTGGTACGGGAACCGGGGAGCCGATCACGACCTGGGAATCGTTGGAGAAGGAAATTCGCTACATCCAGACGCAATGGAAGGAAATGAGTGCTGGGCTCACGCCTCGCAAGCTGGCGATCTACGTGGGTGGCATGGCGGGGGCGGTGCTGATTCTGGTGGGATTGGCGGCGGGGATCTTCTCGGCCGTTCAGGCGGCGACGAGCTCGAAATCCCGGATCACGGATTCGATGATGATTCGGATCCCGCCGGGCAAGTTCATCTACCAAAATGGAGAGCAGGTGGAACTGCCAGAGTACTACATCGATCAGTACGAGGTCACCATCGGCCAGTATGCCCGGTTTTTGGACGCCTTGGCGAAAGACTCGAACCCGAAGGCGCACGATCACCCGGACCAACCAGGCTATAAAAAGGATCACCGGCCAGCGGGATGGGAGGCCTACTACAAGGCGGCAGCGCACCGGCGCACGTGGCCGATCCAGGACCAGGACAAGGCGTTGAACATCCAGCTGGACCTGAACATGCCCGTGGTGCGGGTGGATTGGTGGGACGCCTATGCCTATGCTCACTGGAGAGGCGGCCGGCTGCCGAGCGAGCAGGAGTGGGAAAAGGCGGCCCGGGGACGGCAAGGCAATGTGTATCCGTGGGGTAACGAGCCGGATTGGGGTCAAGCCAACGCGGGAGGGGATCACCCGAATGCGCCAATTCCCGAAGGAGCTGCCGTCGCGGAAGGCTTGAAGCCGGACGGCACGGTCTACTGGTGCGAGGTGGACGGTGGTCCGGCCGACACCAGCCCCTATAACGTGAAGGGGATGGCGGGGAACGTAAGCGAGTGGACCGGTTCCTGGGAGGATCACCCCGATAAGCCGGGTGTCAAGGTGCCGGTGCGCCGCGGAGGGGCGTTTCTCACCCGGGTGGCGGAGGAGTTGCAACTCACGAGCCGCCGCATTTCCTCGGAACCCGGCGAGACCAGTTTGCTTTCGGGCTTCCGGATCGTAAGAGACCAAGCCCCTCCGCCCGCAACCCGTTGATGTCCCCCGTGAATTCACCCGCCTTTTTTTCCGTCCCAAGGACCATGCCGATTCCGACACGACGAGCCTGCACGGCGCGGGCCGCCGCCTTTCAGCCCATGGTCGTCCTCGCCGTGGCGGGGCTTTGGCTGGGCTTGACCGGTGCGAGCCGAGCGCAGATGTCGGTAACCATGGAGCCAACGAAAAAGCTTTTCGTAGCCTATGAGCCGGTCACGGTCACGGTTTCCATCACCAACCGGGCGGGGCGCGACATCGTGTTGGCTTCCCGGGGCACGCCATGGTTGAGCTTCAGCGTGACGGACTCCAACGGAAACCTCGTTTCGCCTGGAGGATCGACGTCGTTCGAGCCGGTCATGATCCCCGCGGGACAGATGCTGAGCCGGAAGATAAACGTGAACTCGATGTATCCCATGGGCCAGAAGGGAATCTACCGGGTTAGCGCCAGCGTCTACTTCCCGCAGCTCGACCGCTACTTCCAGAGCCAGCCGTCCACCATCCAGATTTCCGATGGACGGGAGTTGTGGCGTCAAGTCGTTGGGGTGCCCGAGGGCCAGGAAGGAGAAGGGACATACCGGCGGTACACGCTGCTCAGCTTCAATACCGGTTCAGAACGCTTGCTTTACGTCCGGGTCCAAGACGACCGATCTGGAGCGGTCTTCGCTACGTTTTCCCTGGGTCAGTTTATCGCGATCCGGGAGCCGGAATGGACAATTGATGGGCAGAATCAGTTGCACATCCTGCAACTTGGAGCGCCGCGGACCTACGCGCATACCATTATTAATGTTGATGGCCAGATCGTCGCCCGCAAGGTTTACTACGAGGCGACGGGCCAGAAGCCGCAGTTGGTGCCCACGGGCACCGGGGAGATTGTCGTGGCCGGTGGAATTTCCGAAGAGGATGCAAACCGCAACCCCTTGGGCCCCGCGATTCACATGATCTCCGAACGCCCTGAGGGACTTGCCGGCCCGGGCATCGCAACTCCGTCTCCGTCCGAATCCGCGACGCCCCAGTGACGCCGTCCGAAGTATCCGTCGCCCGTTGGGTGAGCGATTCCGCGCAATTTTTCTTGTGTGAGAGCTCGACGAAGGTTGCTTTCACTAACATGGGGTCCAAGATTGCCTGAGAGTGGAACCAAACCTCCAGAGTTTGATGAGCCGGAGGCAAGCCGTTCGAGGCTGGCTGCAAAAGCTGACGGGGTTTGGGCTAACCAGCCTCCTTCTAGCGGAAGGCCAAGCCGCGTTTGGCCGGATCAAGACGGTTGTCATTGATCCCGGACACGGGGGCGATGACGGCGGCGCTACGGAGGGCCGCGTGTTCGAAAAGCATTTGAACTTCGATGTGTCCCGCCGCCTCGAAATCCAACTTCAGCGCCGTGGCTATCGAACGATCCTCACGCGCACCCGGGATGAATTCATTTCCTTGTCGCAGCGCTCCAATGTCGCCAACAAGGTCCGGGATTCCGTTTTTGTCAGCATTCACTTCAACTCCGCACGGCGCACCTCGGCTTACGGGATCGAGACGTTTTACTATTCATACGACGGCTACCAACTAGCCTCCCGGGTCCACAGCGCGGTCTGCCGCAAGCTGCGTCCGGAAGATCGCGGCGTGAAGAAGGGTTCATACTCCGTGTTGCGCCACACCAAGACTCCGGCCATCCTGGTGGAGGGAGGTTTCCTGACGAACTCGAAGGAACGGGAACGCTGCTTGCAGCCTTGGTACCGGCAAGCTTTGGCTGAGAGCATCGCCGTCGGCATTGATGTCTATGCTGGCGATGCGGCAAACGGCCGGTTGTGACCCCATGATTCTCACCTGCTCCCAAGTGCAGGCGGCGGAACAGGCGCTCTTTGCCACCGGCATCGAACCTCGCCCCCTGATGGAAACCGCCGGCCGCGGCTGCGCGGAGGCGATCCGTCAGTTTTTCCCAGAGCCCGGGCACGCGATCCTTTTCGTCGGGCGAGGCCACAATGGCGGGGACGCGCTGGTGGCGGGCCGTTGGCTGCGGGCACACGGCTGGCACGTCGTCGCCAAATTGGCAAGTCCGGTCGAAGAGTTGGCGCCCTTGACCCGGACCCAATGGGAGCTGTTCCGGGCGGAGCCGGATGCTCCAGAGCAGGTCATTCCGCCGCACATCGTTGTGGTGGACGGATTGTTGGGGATCGGTGCTCGCGGGCCGTTACGGGATTCTCTGGTTTCGTTCGCGGAGGAGATGGGGCGTCTTCGGGCTCTCGGAGCACGGGTGTTCGCGATCGATCTCCCTTCCGGGCTGGATGGGGATACCGGTGAGCCGTATCCGGGAGCGGTGGTGGCGGACGTCACGTTGACCATCAGTTACCCGAAGGCGGGCTTGATCGAGGATCGGGCGCTGGATCATGTGGGCCGGATCGCGCTCATTCCGTTGCGGGAAATCGTTAGTTCGGACGGAGACGCGACCCGGACGGTGTTGCACGCCGCCCAATTGCGGGAATGGCTGCCGGTTCGCGTATTTTCTACGCACAAATCGGCAGCCGGACGGGTGGGGATCGTCGCGGGGTCGCCGGGGATGACGGGTGCCGCCTGCTTGGCCGCGAGGGGCGCCTTGCGAGGCGGGGCCGGGCTGGTGACGGTCTTTTGCTGCCGGGAAGCCTATCCAGCGGTCGCCGCTCAAGCGCCGGTGGAAGTGATGGTGCGGCCTATCGATTCCGCGGCGGCGATTCTGGGGATGAACTTCCATGCCCTCGGCGTCGGACCCGGCTTAGGAGATCATGCGGCGTCAGTCCGCGCGGTGGTGTCGCAGTCACCGCTGCCGATGGTGGTGGATGCGGATAGCCTCAATGACCTCGCTCGCGGCGGGGGGCTAGATTCGCTTCAGCCGGTGGCGGACCGGCGCTTGTTGACCCCGCATCCAGGGGAACTGGAACGCCTTTGGCCTGGGGCAGGGGAGCTGTCGCGTTTGGAGGCGACCCGGAACGTCGTGGAGCGGTATGGGGTTACGTTATTGCATAAGGGATCGCGAACCTTGATCGGTGCCCCAGGGAAACCGGTGGCGTACAACACCACGGGGCATCCCGGGATGGCGACGGGGGGAATTGGGGACGTTCTCACCGGGCTTTGCACGGCGTTGCTCGCGGGTGGCGTGCCGATGTATGAAGCGGCGTGTTTGGGAAGTTGGCTCGTGGGGTATGCCGCCGAGCTGGCCTTACTCCCCGGGATCTCGCCGGAAGGAGTCACTGCCGGGGACGTGGCCGCACAGATCCCGCGCGCCATGCAACACCTGCGCCGTGGCGTCTATTAGAGAAAAGAAGAAAACCAAGCCATTCATGCCCGCGATTCCATGCTTGTTCGCGAGCGTTTCCATACTACCCTGATCGTGCCATGTCCGAGAGAAAAGGTCCTTCCGCCGGTTGCATCATCGCCCTTGCCACCACGGGGCTCGCCATGATGGGCGTTTGCGCGGTGGTTCTTGTCCTGCTTTTCGGAGTTTCCGGCTCCGAAGTCTCCCACGGGGATAAAATCGCCCAGATCGATTTGGATGGAGTGATTTCTTCCGCCTCGGTGGAAAGCCTGTTTGGCGACGCGGATGAATCGATGGTCACCCAACTGGCCGCGGACCTGAAGCGGGCGCGGGAGGACGATACCATCAAGGCGGTGGTGCTGCGCATCAATTCCCCTGGAGGCGAAGTCACGGCGGCGGACACGATTTATCATCACGTGAAGAAGACGGCGGCGGTGAAGCCCGTCGTGGTCTACATGGACTCGATGGCGGCCTCGGGCGGTTTCTACGTGGCTTGCGCGGCCAATGAAATCATCGCGAACCGGACCACGATGACCGGGAGCATCGGCGTGATTATTAGCACCATGAGCTACCACACGCTCTTTACTAAGTTGGGCTTGGAGTCCGTGGTCTTCACGAGCGGGAAATTCAAGGACACCCTGAGCGGCTCCCGCGCCATGAGGCCGGAGGAAAAGGAACTCATCCAGGGAATGGTCAACCAAACCTATGAACGCTTCCTGGAAGTCGTGAAGGAAGGCCGTCCCAAAGTGCCCGAAGAAAAACTCCGCGCCTCGTTGGCCGACGGACGGATCATCTCTGGACAGGACGCCTTGGCCAGCGGGTTGATCGACGCCAATGGCTACCTAGAGGACGCCCATCAACGGGCCCGTGAGTTGGCGAAGGCTCCCAGCGCGGAAGTGATCCGGATCCACGAAGAGAAAAGCCTGCTCGAAGCGCTTGGGCTCATGCAAGCGGTCAAGCGCGGAGCCAGTGCGCATCCCCAAGCCATCGAGCTGCGCCTCCATCCATCGCAAGCTCCGGTGTTGCAGCCCGGGATGCTCTATCTGCTGCCTCCGTTCTATGCCCAGTAGCACTGGAAACCCGGCGCCACGGAATGCCTCAACGCGTACGATGTTGGGATCAGCGGCAGCCACCGTTCCGGCGATCGAGTCATGGTTTGGAGGAGGTAAGCGGATCAAAGGATTGAAGGAAGGGATTAAAGTCATTCCGCACGACGCGTATAAAGGGAACCTGGCTGGCGGTGTGGCAGGCGTTGCATGCCTGCATCACGATGTCCATTCCCGCGTCCAGCTCGCCAGCGGCACGCTCGGTGGCTGCCTTGGCTAAGGAAGCCTTGAGCGGTTCATACGCGCCCAAGGCGAGACGTGCAATGTAGACGGCGACGGGAATTCGCTCATACTCAGGGAAGACTTTCTGGATTTGCTCCAAGAGGGCCACCGACTCGTGCAGGTAAAGTCCGGCCAGCTGATCGTTACCCGCTTTGACGGACAGGGAGAGTTTGTGGGTATAGACCTGCAGCCTCGACATATACTCAGCGAGTTCCTCGGGCGGTTCCTCCGACGCTGGATCATAAGGAATCGCCTGAGACGCATGACCCTTAGGGGCCGGATCACTGACAGCGATGGAGCCGGAAAAGGCCCAGGCAAAAATTGCGCAAAGGGCGATCCCCCCGAAGGTCAAGACTCGACTCTGCTGCACACGTTCGAGTGGGGACCCGTCCATTAGTCCATGCATCTCTACAAGGAGAGCGGCGTCCAAATGAAAATTGTGGCGAATTTGTCACCGTCTCGATGCATCCTCGGTGGTTCTGGGTCCCAAGATCACTCCGCGGCGTTTCCTATGTCTCGATGTCGCCACCAAAACCTTTTGTAACGAGCCACACCTTGGTCCCGTCTAGAGGAACGAATCTCCATCCCTTCGGCAGAAACATGATTCAGACTCCTCTCACCGCTGTTCTTGTTGTCTTATCAGTGGGCACCTGCGCGGCTTATGATCCGCTCGCGGCCATCGTGCCGGGAAGCAGCTTAGAACTGACGGTTTCCGATGCCGATCGCCAGCGAGAGATCCCGCTGCGAGTCTACTTGCCCTCAGCCCGGGAGGCGGCACCAGTGGTGCTGTTCAGCCATGGGCTGGGAGGAAGCAAAGAGGGGTCGGCATTCCTGGGACGGCATTGGGCCGGGCGGGGGTATGTCAGCGTCTTTCTGCAACATCCGGGGAGCGACGATGGTGCTTGGCGGGATGTGCCTGTGGGGCAGCGGCTGGAGTCCCTCCGTGGGGCGGCCTCTCTGCAAAATTTTCTCTTGCGCGTCCAGGACGTGCGGGCCGTGCTCGATCAGCTTGGGGTCTGGCATGCGGCGGCGGGGCATCCCTTAGCAGGGCGGCTCGACCTTTCCAAGGTCGGCATGAGTGGGCATTCCTTCGGAGCGATCACAACCCAAGCTGTCAGTGGGCAATCCACTGGGAGGGCAGGCCAAAGGTTCACTGATCCCCGCATCAAGGCGGCCATACCGATGAGCCAGAGCCCACCGGGGCGGGGGAGCGTGGAAGAGGCCTTTGGCAGCGTCAAGATCCCCTGGCTGCTGATGACTGGCACCAAGGATACAGCGATCGTTGCCGACTTCACCCCGGAGAGCCGGGCCAAAGTGTTTCCAGCCCTGCCCGAGGGCGGAAAATACGAGTTGGTCTTGTGGAATGCGGAGCACTCCGCGTTCACTGAGCGGCCGCTTCCCGGGGATAAGGAGCCGCGCAACCCGAATCATCACCGCGCGATTCTGGCCTTGAGTACTGCTTTTTGGGATGCCTACTTGAAGAGCGATGCCACCGCCAAGGCGTGGCTGAATTCAGACGACGTGCGATCGGTGCTGGAGCCGGCGGACGGATGGAAGCGGAAGTGAGAACATGCGTCATGCCGCCCGGCCTTGGATCCTGACTTTTGTCTGTGCCCTTCTCGCAGGTCGCGCGTTACACCAAGGGGCCCGCCATGGGATCGGAAAGCCGCAAGGGGACGGCAACCGGCGACAAAGGACCCGCCCGCCCACGACCGGACGGCACCGCTGCGAGCAGCCACTTGACACTCTACGCCAGGCAGAAGGAACGTTCAGGGCGCGAGCTCGTGGCTGCATGGAGGGGCGGCTTGTAGTACTGGTCAGCCCGGTTCACCCGCAATGCCCCCAAGGTCCGGCTTGTCCAAAGATGTCTGTGATCCGTCCTGCCTTTCATGAAACTGCCCCTGCTGCTGCTCACCCTCATCATTCCTTCCCTGCTCCTTTCCGCTCCGTTGATCGAATGCGATCTCTGTGTTTATGGCGGCACCAGTGGCGGGGTCGCGGCCGCCGTGCAAGCGGCGCGCATGGGCAAGGTGGTGACCCTGGCGGAACCCGGCCGTCATCTCGGTGGCATGACGAGCGGTGGACTCAGCGCGGTGGACATTGGCGATCCTCGCAGCGTAGGTGGCATTGCACGCGAATACTTCACCAAGCTCGCCGCGACGGGAGGCGTCACCCTTGCCTGGGACCAGGCATTCCAAAGTGAAGGCGGCGGCCCGGCCACGGGCGGTGCGTATGCGATCGAGCCGCACGAGGCGGAGCAGGTCTTCGATGACTTGGCGAAGGAAGCGGGTGTGAAGGTGCAGTTCGGCGCAAGGCTCTCCGCAGTGAGAAAGGACGGGGCGCGCATCTCCGAACTCGTCTTGGAGAATGGCGAGGTCATTCGGGCGAAGATCTTTATCGACGCGAGTTATGAGGGCGACTTGATGGCGAAGGCTGGCGTGGGCTACACCCTCCTGCGCGAGGGAAACGCCAAGTATGGGGAGACGCTCAACGGCATCCACTACTCGGAGAAGTATCAGCCTCGCACGAATCACCTCAAACCCGGCCCGCATGGCCGCGTGCCGGGCGGTCAGGGAGTGTGGGATCGCGATTTCCCGCTCGATCCGTATGTCGTCAAAGGCGATCCGGCGAGCGGACTGCTGCCGCTCATCAACGAAGGCGATCCTGGGAGACAGGGGGATCCCGCACCGGGCGTGCAGGCCTACTGCTACCGCCTTTGCCTGACCACGAATCCGGCGAACAGGATCCCGATCACGCCACCCACGGATTACGATCCGAAGCGCTACGAGATCGTTGCGCGGTTCATCGAAGCCTGTCTCGCCCTTGGCGATGACATGGACCTGCGCTGGTTCACCAAGCACGATCCGCTTCCGAACGACAAGTGGGATTTCAACACGGCCACCTTCGGAGGAAATCTTCCGGGCGCGAGCCACGCCTGGCCGGAGGCATCCTATGCAGAGCGGGAGAAGATCGCGAAGCAGCACGAGATCTACCATCGCGGTCTTCTGCATTTCCTAGCCACGGATCCACGCGTGCCGGAAAAGGTGCGCAACGACATGCACCGCTTCGGTTTGCCTAAGGACGAGTTCACCGGCACCGGCGGCTGGCCTCATCAAATCTACGTCCGCGAGGCGCGGCGCATGGTCAGCGACTTCGTGATGACGGAGCACCACACATTCGGTCGTAAGGCGGTTCCAAAGTCGGTCGGCCTCGGCAGCTACGGCACCGATGTGCATGAAATCCGCCGGATCGTGAAGGATGGCGTGGTCATTCGTGAGGGAAAAATCGCCACGGGCCGCGATGGGGCACCGCCATATGCCGTCGGCTACGACGCCCTCGTGCCCAAGCGGAGCGAGTGTGAAAACCTGTTTGTGACCTTCGCGCTCAGCAGCAGCCACGTCGCCTTTGCCAGCACCCGCATGGAGCCGGTCTTCATGGGCACCAGCCAAAGCGCCGCCGCCGCTGCGGTGATCGCCATGGATGCGGATCAAGCCGTTCAAGATGTGGACTACGAGGCCCTCAAGACCGTCCTGATTCGGCACAAGCAAGTCCTCGCTTGGCCGCCGCAGGAGACCTGACTGGTCGTCTAACAACCATTTCGTGATGAAGAAAATCATTTCCCTCACCAGCCTTCTCCTGTTCAACGCGGGCCTCGCATCCGCCGCGGGTCCCATTGAGCAGGCCCAACTCCAGACCTCCTCGAGCGGATTTGAGCTGCGGGTTCCCGCCCCGGGGCCCGATGTCATCGCCGACGCCATCCTGCAGGAAGCCATCGACAAGGTCGCTTCCCTGGGAGGCGGCGTGGTCTTGCTCGGAGCGGGTGACTTCAAACTGTCGCGTCATGCCGATGATGAAACCGTGATCATCAAAAGCAACGTCACGCTGCGCGGACAGGGCTATGCGACACACATCTACCTGGACCCCAAGACGCCACCGAATGACCTGCGCTACTTCCCGATGCGCATTGGTTCCGCAAGCGTGCCGGCGCACAATATAGTCATCGAGCACCTGCGCTACACGGGCAATGACAAGGCCATTAGTGGTGGTTCCATCATGGGATTCAATGCGCGTCTCGATGAGAAGGAATCGCTGCTGCTTTCCTGCGACAACGTCACGGTGCGCAACTGCTGGATCTATGACGCCAAGCAGGCGGTAGGCTGCACCAAGCCAGCGACGGCAATCTATCTAGCCAAGCGCGTCATCCCCGCAGAAGAAGCTAAGGAGGCGGCGGTGGACCCTGAAACCGTACGCACCGGCTACTTCGATGCCGATCGCATGGCCACTCAGTTCAAAAACTGGCAGGTGTATCACAACTACATCGAGACGTGCGGGAACAAGGCGATCGAACTCGCCGAATGCAACGGTGGCCTCATCGCGGACAATCACATCGTCAATGTGGTGGATGGGCCGCAAGTGATCTTCGGCAGTCGCAACGTCCAGATCCGCGACAACATTGTCTATTTCACCAGGACCGGTATTAATATTAGCGAAGGCTCGCACCACATTCGGGTAAGTGGCAATCAGGTGGAGCCCATGCCGGAGGTGTCCAAAAAAGCGGTGCTGCCCTGCTTGCTCTTCCGCACGGAGCCGCTGCCGCTGCACTCAAGAATCAACGAAGTCGTCATCACTGGCAATGTGTTTCGCAACCAGCACACGAATGAAAAGTGCGCCGTGCGATTCGTGACCCGCCCAGAGGCGCTCTCCTGCGTGTATGAGAGCATTGCGTTTTCCGGCAATATTTTCGATGGGGATGTTCAGATTTACGACGTCCGCACTTCAGGCAGGAGCACGGTCCAGGATATCATCTTCGCGGACAATATCTGTGAAGGGGCGGTGCTCTCGGAACCGCAAGAGGCGATGGCTTCGAGCCATGTGGTGGTGCGGGGGAACCTGCTGCGCCAGCCTGGAACCATCACCCTGAACGCGAGCCACTGGATCTGGTCCGGCAATACGCATGTGAATGGAACGCTCGAAATCGCCGCCGGCGCCAAATCCAACATAGTCCGGGACAACGTGACGGCTTTCCCGGTCACCGATCAAGGCACGGACAACGTTCTGGCCGGCAATGGGGTGATGAAGAAAGCCGAAGCTCCATGAGGTCAACTGCCGGGCGGGCGTGAGTAACCCTTAAAAACCGAAATGACCTCCATCAACCCTTAACTGCGCGTCAGCGCAACGGTGCCCGAAGAGTTGACGGCCGGAAGATGCGATGCGGTCTCTCGAACATACAGGGAAAAGTCTGCTTGTGCGCAACATAGCGGGCACAGAGAGAATTTCACGATCGGCCATGGATCACCATCCGGTCTGCCGGTCCGATTGATGGAGGTTTGGTCGCATCACAGACTGTGAATCGCCGCAACAAGGAGCCTCGCCCGGAGGGGCGGCTTCAGCCGACCCCATCCTGCGGACCGCTCCGGGCACAAGAATTTCACTCCCCCCCCTCAACGGGGCGGCTATCTAGCCAACCCACGAAAAAACTTGGGGCATTCCGCAAACGCGGAATGCCCCAAGTACGCGTACTTGAGCCATTCCCAAAACGCGGAATGGCCCAAGTATCCGTACTTGGGCCATTCACAATTTCCGGAATGAATGAAATTTTGATACTTGGCCCATTCCCCATTTGCGGAATGGCCCATGCATCGTGACATGAGCCATTCCAAATTTTGGGATGAGCCAAGTACGAAGACGCGGCGCGTTCCGCGTTTTGGGAACGTTTCGCGCCTCGCTCGCGGATGTGGAACCCCGAGTAACTTTTCGGCTCACGAGGAACCAGTTCCATGGCACCATGAGCCTTCGCTTGGAGTCGGCGGCGGGGCAAGGAATCCAGCTCCGGCCATCACCGTCATCATTCAATACGATCGGTCCATGGTTCGCACTTCCACCGCGAGGCGGCCTTTCGCGACGTCGGCATTGACGAAAAGATGCGATCCTTCCGGGATAAACTCGTGCGTTTCAACCTAAATCCGGGAATGGTTTGGGCTCGCACAAAGCCACGAAGGCACAAAGAATCTGGTGGGAAATCACATTTGGGCATTTTGGCGATTCATCTATCGGGTGAGCCCCAGATCCTACCTACAAGCCATGTGATCCTGCATCTACTTCGTGCCTTAGTGGCTTTGTGCGAGGCTACTATCTTCCTTTCAAGGTTGATCCGTAGCCGCACCAGCTCGGACAGCCGCAACCCCGCCCCATATTGCAGCCGCGCCGCCAAGGCATAGCG
>CAMCXS010000099.1 GCA_945883495.1 Akkermansia muciniphila | reverse complement strand
CACGAAGAGGAAGCCAGTTCACAAAGGTTTCGGGCAGGAAGTTCAGCCCACCCTGAGGGTGAGTTGGCAAGTTCCCCAAACTTCATATCCCACCGCATTCTTTGTGTCTTGGCGCCTTTGTGCGAGCCCGGATCATTCCTGAATCTAGGTTTCTCTGCGGAAATCTGCGCAATCTGCGGCTCATCCCCGCTTATCCTGCTGATCGCAGGCTCCCCGAGCGCCCCTTCGGCCTCCAGGTTTGCCGCTGCCGCGGCGGGTGGTCCCGTTTTTCGGTCCCGATCGCGATCCCGTTTCCGATCCCGATGGTAATCCAACTGGTTCATCGGCTGCGCCGGTTCTCCATTCCACCGCCCGACCTCACCCAGCCAAAGCGGAATCCCCATTCACCGGCTTCACCCCATCCGCACGCGACGATCCCGTCGCCGGCTCCACGGCACCACGGACGCTCCCCGATGCTGGCGCCTCCTTTCCCTTCTTCCGCTTCTCATCGGCCTTCTTCTCCCGAGTCTCGCGGGTCTTCGCGACTTGGGTGAGTTCGGCGGCGGTTTCGCAGCTTTCGGCGAGGAGTTGCGCGTAGGGCTCGCGTCCTTTGCGGGCGAGGTGCGCCATGAGATCGAAGAGGAGGCTGAGCTGGCTGCTGAGAACTTCTTTCAGTTCACGGGCCAAGCGTGGCTTGGGCACCGGCTTGGCGGGCGCAGCGGCGGTTTGGGCATGGCCGCCGGTCTCGGTGTCGACCTCTCCTGACGCTGGCTCGGAGAGCGAGCCCTGAACCGTGGCCTCTTGTTCTCTCTTGGTGACCGCGGCATACTCCGCCTGCGCTTGCTTGAGCAGTTCAAAGAATCGACCGGCGCCGGCTCGGCTGATGATTTGTTGGGTCTCCGGTTCCGCGGCTTCCGTCAGCAGAGCTTGCACCAGGGTGCTGACTTCCGCTTGGCTGCGGCGCTTGGCGGCGATCTTGTGGGTGTCGATGATAACGAGCAACTCTTTGGCCGCCGTCCGCTTGGAATCGGGGATGGCCGGGTCCGGGTTGCGAAACAGGGTCTTCAACTCCCGCCGCACCGCGTGCACATAATTGAGCCGCGTGGAGTGGGCCTGAAGTTTGTCCCGGGTGAACTCGCCTTTGCGATCGAGCATGAGCCGGGCGGACAGTTCCTCGCTCACCGACGCGCAGTCGGAGGCAAGCTCGCGCACCAAATGTTCGATCAGCGGAATCCGCTCCGTGCCCTCCAAAATGCTGGCGGTGATGCGGCGGCAACCATCCAAAAACTGGAGGCTGGTCAAGTCTCGATGCGCCAGGACGGGAATCTCAATGCGGTGGGAGTCGCTCATGTGTGTTCGTTTTCGCGGAACATGCTAACACTTGTCAAATCAGGCAAATGATTTTGTGTGAAAATGTCGAGCCGTGCCTGGCCGCCACGCTGGAAACAATCACCTTTGAGAGGGCAGATCCGGCTTTTGACTTTGTTGAATCACCCGTGAGAAAGCCAGAATGCGCACGGCCGTTCTTTCGACGGATATCGCGCGAGGCGGAATGGGACGGCGAGTTGGCGCGCTGGTTTTTGTCGCAATCTTCGCTGCCACGAGCGTTTGCGCTTCGCAAAAGGGACAATCGCATTTTGTCCGTGGCGTTTTTGCTTCGCACAAGGGACAGTCGCATTTTGCTCGTGGCGTTTTTGCTTCGCAAAACCAACCATCCAACTCCGTCCCGAGAGTTTTCAGCGCCACCAAGTCCCAGGCCGCGCCCGGTCCAGGCCTGAAACATCGCACGAATGCGAATGGAAATTCCGGCTCGACCTTGTGTCGAAAGGTTTTGTCTCAAGCCGGATTTGGCACGACGGATATTTTTGCGGGAAACCTCCGATCCGCGTTGGGTTACTGCCGTTTCCTCGTGCTCGTGCTCGTGCTCGAAATCGTGCTCGAAACCATCGGTTTTCCAGATCGACAACGATGCGAATTCGATTGTGATTACGAGCACCGCTTCGCTGAGCACGAGCACGATGCCGAACGGGAGCTCCGCGGGGGCGAGCTGGTCGCGCGGGTTGAAGGTTGTGCGTAGCGGGTTGAGGGGCGTTGGACCAAAAGCTGGTGGCTGAGTTGGGAAAACCTGGAGCCCGAGCCCGGGAAATGGGTGTATGCTCGCGACAACAGCATTGCGACCTGGAGAGAGGCCGGCATGGAGATCCTGGCGGTGCTCGGTGTCCCGCCACGGCGAGATCAAGCGCCCCCAGAGAATCCCTTGTCGTGGGGCTGGTACCCGCCCGCGGATTACGGGAAGCTGCGCGACTACGCCCGCCGGGTCGTGGAACGGCACCGTGACCGGATTCGGGCTTGGGAGATGACCAATGAGCCAAATAGCCGCGCAGGCGGTGCTGGCACAAGCGTTGGACGGCTGCGTGTTTGAGGCAAGGGAAGCCATCGCCGGCACCTGGACCTACCGCTTTCGCACCCGGGAAGGAGAACCTCTGCGGATCGCTTGGATGAAAGCTAGCGAAGCTCCCCGTGAAATCGAGCTCCCTGGCGCCTGGCTGGCATCGGACATGATGGGGAATGCCATGACGGAGGAACGCGTTTCCCGGCTGTTCCTGGGCCACGAACCAGTGTATTTGCGTCCGTAGGCCCCTACCAGATTTTTCCCTTGCGTCGCCTGGACTGCCGTTCCCCCTTTCTCTTTAGCCCGGTTTCAAAGAAAATGGCGCGCAGAAGAAAACCAAATTACGTCACTTGGCGGCAACTGAAGGACGAAGGCGACTTGCAGGAGCGTCACGTCCTCATGGCTCTTGACTTGGGGCTGCACGCGGAGACGATCGTCCAGGAACATGCGACGGCTCCGGATCGAGGCGATTTGTTGCTGCTGGAGTGGGTAGAGGATCGCTTCTTTGCCAAACATGGCCAGTATGTTCCCATATCCGATGCCTCCCCGGATTCCCAGGCCGAGCATCCGGCCGAAAACTCCCTCCTCATCGATCCCGGCACCGCAATCAGCCAGATGCTATCCGAGCACGACATGGATGAGGACGACGATCGGGGCTATGAGTTAGCGGGCGAACTGATCGAAAGGCTGGAGCGCGAGACCCCAGTCAGCTATGGAGAAATTCTGGAGGCAGATCGAGCCATGCTGCGGAGGCAATCTGAGTTCCGCAAAGCCGCCGTGGCCCTCACCGGGCGTCTCGCGCAAATGCCGGAAGTGTCGCAGGTGCGCCTTTTTGGCTCCGTGGCCCTGCCATTGTGGAAGGAAGTTCCCCGGCATTCCCGCCTGCGCCACAGAAGAATCCGCACGTTCCACGAGTGCGCCAATATCGATCTCGCTGTCTGGGTGACCGCACCCGCAATCGCGCCCCAGATCCGCAAGACCGCTTCTCAACTGGTCAACGACCTGAATCAACAGGATATCCATTTGGGGATCGCCCATCACACCTTCTCCATCCACCTGCTCCAGCAACCCGGATCCCGCTATCTCGGCATGGTCTGCCACTACAACCAGTGCCCCAAAGGAAAACCCGAATGCCACGTCCCGGGCTGCGGCACCCATCGGCTTGTTCAAGTCCTCCCCTGGTTTCAGCTGAAACCGGCGCGCCTGAACGACTTCAATTCCCAGCTTCTCTTCAAGCGGCCGGATTGATCCGCTCCCATTGGGTGGATGGTATCCCCTTGGCTCCGCCTCTTGGTCCCACGCTTGGCAAAACAATTGATGACATTGTCTCAAAACGTTGCCAAGATCCGGCCAATCTCTTGTTACCACTGTATCTTGTGAAAATCGATCTCGTTCCTGGACTCCTCGGACTTATGCTGGCCCTGGCGCAACCCTCCGGCGCCGCTGGTCTTTCGTCGCTCTTTCAGCCAGCCGAGGTCGAGTACCGGCCGGGAGGCGCGGCCGTGGACAAAGTATGGACTCGGTTCTACGCCGGCGATTACGAAGCTGAGTTGAGCGTCCCGCTGATCAAGGCGGGACGCGCGATGACGCCCGCGATCACCGCGGCAGTCGCCCACCGCGACATGAAATACCGCCGCTATGCAATTGGCGCCCTCGGCGAAATCGGTGACCGCCGCGCTCTTCCGCAGTTGGAATCGATCCTCAAAGCCCACAGCGAACGCGATTATTTCCGGGCCGACGCACTGGAAGCAATTCACCAGATTGACGAGTCCCTTGGCTACCAGTACGCGACAGAGTATCAGAGAGGGAACGGGCTCCTTGGCACCATCGCGCAAACGATCACGGAGGCGGAAATCTCGGCGATCATGAGTGCGCTGAGAGCTCCCCTGCAGAAAGCAGTCCGCAAGCCGGCTAAATTCCGGGCCAATCAGGTGAACGTGGAAAACGGCTGGGCGTTTGTGCGCGGCGTGCCAGAAGCTCGGGACGGCAAGCCGATGAATTACACGGGCACCCCTTACGCAGAACAGGTCGAATTGGGCATGTTCGATGACAACTTCAGCGGGCTGCTCCGCAAGAAGAACGGGAACTGGAGCGTCGTCACCTGGAATATCGGAGCAACGGACGTTGTTTACGCGGGTTGGGCCGACAATTACGGCGCCCCTGCGACGCTGATCAAGTAAGGCGCGGCCGGATTCCTCCCCTTCCGACTGGATGCTTGGTTCCCCGCCAGAATCGCAAACAACTTTCATCCACTGCGGGGGTTTCACCCCAAAACCCCGGCCCGATATGAAGCTCGTTCCCGTCCTGATCACCATCGCCACCCTTTGGACCATCGCTCCCGGCGTCCAAGCCAGCTCCCCACCGAAGCCGAACATTTTGATTCTGCTGTGCGACGACACCGGCTGGGGCGAGACCGGGTTCCAAGGGGCCACGGACATCCCGACACCGCACATTGATTCCATCGCCCGGAATGGCGTCCGGTTCACCCAAGGCTACGTGAGTGGCCCGTATTGCAGCCCGACACGCGCTGGACTCATGACCGGACGCTACCAGACCCGCTTTGGCCACGAGTTTAACTCCGCCGCTTCCGGGCAGCGCGGGCTCTCGCTCCAAGAAACGCCCATGCCCGTCCGTTTCAAGACGTTGGGCTACCAAACCTGCGCGATCGGCAAGTGGCACCTCGGCGCCGCTCCCGAGTTTCACCCCGTGCAGCGAGGGTTCGATGAGTTTTACGGCACGCTGGCGAATACGCCGTTCTTCAAGCCTGCCCAATTCGTCGATTCCCGCATTTCCCGGGAGGTGCAGCCCCCGGCCGATGCGAACTTCTACACCACGGATGCCTATGCGGAGCGCGCCGTGGATTGGCTGGAGCGCAGTAAGGACGCCCCTTGGCTGCTTTACGTTCCGTTCAATGCCCAACATGGCCCTCTGCAAGCCCCCGAAAAGTATCTCGCGCGGTTTCCGAATGTAGCCGACGAAAAACGCCGCATCTTCTCCGCGATGATGTCCGCCATGGACGACGCGGTCGGTCGGATTCTCAGCAAAGTCCGCGAACTCGGCCAAGAGGAGAACACCCTCATCTGGTTCCTTTCGGACAACGGCGGGCCCACCCAAAGCACGACCTCCCGGAATGGCCCACTCCATGGGTTTAAGGCGCAGACCTGGGAGGGCGGCGTCCGCGTTCCTTTCTGTGTTCAGTGGAAAGGTCACCTGCCAGCGGGCAGTACCTATACCCACCCCATCATCCAGCTCGATATATTGCCCACGAGTTTGGCCGCGGCTGGGGTCCCCGCGGATCCGGCCTGGAACTTGGATGGCGTCAATCTTCTTCCCTATCTTACCGGGGAAAACTCCGCCCGCCCTCACGACACTCTCTACTGGCGCTTTGGCGAACAGATGGCCGTTCTCCACGGAAATCTTAAGCTCGTCAAAGCCAACGGTGGTGGCCCCACTCCCGAACTCTACGATCTTTCCACGGATGTTGCCGAGTCACAGAATCTCGCGGCCCAAAACCCCGAACAAGCCGCTAAACTCCAGGCACTTTGGGACCAGTGGAACGCCCAGCAGGCACCAGCCATTTCTGCCAAGGAAGACGGCAAACCCAAAAAGGGAAAGAAAGCCGCCAAGAAACAGAGCGGGAACCTGTGAACCCCGATCGCCACGATTCACCGAGAACCGCAGGCCCTTTGGACCGGTGACTTGAATGGGCTTGAGCACAGGCATCCGTTCCGTCTATGTTCACGGCCCCCGTAGGCCGTTGTCCAATTTCAGGGCGGCTGTGGGGAAGATTAGCGAACCGAACTTCCAACTCATCTTTCTTCAACCCTTGCCGTCATGAGCGATTCCAACATCATTTCGCCCGCCAGCAGGCGCGGTTTCATCCGGTCCGCCGCTGGCGCCGCAGCCGCCTCACAGGTGCTGTTTCCGAACGTAAACCTGATGGCCCAGGACAACAAGAAGCTGAAAATCGGCTTGGTCGGCATGGGCGGTCGTGGCAGCGGCGCCGCCCGTCAGGCCTGTTTGGCGGATGACAACTGCGAACTCCACGCCGTGGCGGATCTTTATCCCGAGATCGTCGAAAACCAGCTGCGCAACATCTCCGGCGCCCTCGGCGACAAAGCCGCCACCAAGATCAATGTCGGCGATCGCAAGTTCGTCGGTCTCGACGGCTATCAAAAGGTGATCGAGAGCGGCGTCGATGTCATCCTGCTCTGCACGCCTCCCGGGTTCCGCCCCATGCAGTTCGAAGCCGCCGTGAACGCGGGTCTGCATTGCTTCGTCGAGAAGCCGGTCGCCACCGACGTCGCTGGCGTCAAGCGCATCATCGAGGCCTCCCGCAAGGCCAAGGAAAAGGGCCTCTCCGTCCTGGCCGGCTTCTGCTACCGCTACAACGACCATGCCCGGGAACTCTTCGGCCGCGTCCTCAAAGGCGCCGTCGGCGATGTGAAGTCGATCCACGCCACGTACTGGACGAACGTCGTCAAGCCGATGCAACCCGAGTCCGCCCGTCCCGCCGGAATGAGCGACACCGAGTGGCAGATCAAGAACTGGTACAACTACTCCTGGCTCGGCGGTGATGGCATCGTGGAACAAGCGATTCACAGCGTCGACAAGGTCTTCTGGGCGATGGGCGATCAAATGCCAGTGGCGGTCTACGGCATGGGCGGACGCCAACGTCCCAACCACGTCTGCAACACCTACGACCACTTCCACATCACCTACGAATTCCCCGGCGGAGTCCGTTGCCACGTCGATTGGAGCCAATACTTCTCCGGTCCCTACAAGGAGAACGCGGACTACATCATCGGCACCGATGGCGAGGCGCAATACGACCTCAAAACGGCGCAAATCACCGGCAAGAACCCGTGGAAATTCCGCCCGCGCCGCGATGAAGAGCCGCGCAACATGTACCAGACGGAGCACGACGAATTCTTCGCGAACATCCGCAAGCAGCAACGCCACTCCGACGAAGAGTGGATGGTGCGCTCCACCATGTTTGGCTTGATTGGGCGCATGGCGGCCTACACCGGTCAGAAACTGACCTACGACGAGGTCATGAACAGCGGAGAAAAACTCGTTCCCGATGTCATCGACTGGAACGCATCGCTCCCGGTTCACCCGATGCCGATCCCCGGCGAGGTCCCGTATCCTCACGCGGTCAAGGCGTCCTGATCCGCAAGTCAACCCGCAGCGCAGTGGTCGGTTCCGCCTCGGAGGTGGTTTGTTCCGCCTCGGAGGTGGGGGCGTTTGCCAGTGGGCTGATCAGGGGGACTGCTGGGACGCGGAAGAGTCAGCATGTGGCGACCGCACTGAGTTCCGACTGGCGCCATGTGAATGGAACGGATGGTCAGAAAGGGCGGAATGCGTGGGCGATTCCGCTACGAGAATGAATTCTGAGTAGCGGAATTCCCAAGAATTCCGTTCCAGCGTCCATCACAACTGCGGTGACGCGCGGAATCGAGGAAAATCGTGGCTGACACCGCACCGGTGATTGTCCTAGGCTTGCGCGGATGAAGCCCTCACGTCGTTCGTTTCTCGCTGGATCGGTCTCGGTTTCGGCGTCTTTGGCCTTTCCTGCCATCCTCCGCGCCCGCAACCCGAACGACAAACTCCAGATCGCCGTCGTTGGCTGCGGTGGCCGTGGTGCCAGCAACCTCAAGGAAATGCTCGGGGAAGACGTGGTCGCCTTGGCCGACGTCAACGCCAAGAACTTGGATGCCGCCAAGGCGCTTTGTCCCGAGGCGCGACCTTACTCCGACTTTCGCGAGCTGCTCGCCTCGGAAATGGACAAGATCGACGCGGTGGTCGTGAGCACCACGGAGCACACCCACGCCTTCGTGACGCTCCCGGCCCTGCGCGCGGGCAAGCACGTCTATTCCGAAAAACCGTTGACCCGGGACATCAACGAATGTCGCCGGATCATCGAAGCCGCCGCCGCCAAGCCCCATCTGGCCACACAAATGGGGACGCAGATCCACGCCGGAGAAAACTACCGCCGGGTGGTCGAATTGATCCGAGCCAACGCCATCGGCCCGGTCAAGGAAGTCCACGTCTGGGTCTCCCGCGCCTGGGGCCGGCAAAGCGCCACCGAGGCCGTGGCGAACAAGGATATCGTCCAAATCACCGAGCGTCCCGCCGCCGCGGAACCGGTTCCGGAAGGATTGAATTGGGATCTCTGGATCGGGCCCGCCCCGTTCCGGCCCTTCCATTCCGTCTACTTCCCAGGTCCGAAATGGTATCGATGGTGGGATTTCGGCAACGGCACGATGTCGGATCTTGGCAGCCATTGGAACGACTTGCCCTGGTGGGCGCTCGATCTCGACGCGCCGCTCACCATCGAAGCCGGTGGTCCCCCGCCCCATCCGGAAATCGCCCCGGCGTCAATGTTGGCTCGCTACACCTACGGCCCACGCGGCACTCGCCCGGGATTGACCTTGACCTGGTATCAAGGCGCCGAGAAACCCGAGATTCTGAAGAACGGCGGCATCCCGCCCTGGGGCAACGGCGTCCTCTTCGTCGGCGCAGAGGGCATGCTGCTGGCGGACTACAGCAAACACCTCCTCCTCCCAGAAGCCAAGTTCGCAAACTTCACCCGACCGCCGCAATCCATCCCGCCCTCCGTCGGTCACCACAAGGAATGGCTAGCGGCCTGCAAGACCGGCAGCCCTACGACCTGCCCCTTCGCCAGCTACTCGGGCCCGCTCACCGAAGCCAATCACCTCGGTAATGTCGCCTACCGCGCCGGCAAGAAGCTGGAATGGAACAGCGCCCACATGAAATTCCCCAACGCGCCGGACGCCGAGACGTTTCTGAGCCGGACGTATCGGGACGGGTGGGTTCTTTAGCCGCGCCGCGTTCTTTCGGGTTCTCGTGCGCACGCCCGCAAACCAGGGCGAAATCACGGCCCTCGATGAGCCGACATCCGGGGCGATTTCTCTTCGGGATGCGCCACGCCCTCACTTTCGTGCCGGAAACTCACCGCGTCGTTGACGTTCGGCGTGACGTCGCGGACGGATTCCCTGGCTCCATGCTCAAGTCGCTTCCGTTTCGCACTCCGCTGCTGTTATCTCTGGTCATCGCGTCCACCTCGATCCTGGCGGCGGCGGGGCTCTGGACCTACCGCAACCAGGCGGATGCCCACCGGATCGTCATTTTCGTCAGCTCTCAAAAAGGGGCTGTCGCCCAGACCGTGGAAGCCATCCGCCGCCTCACGGAAAAGCGGATCTCCTCGATCAACCGCGCGGGAGGTCTCCATGGCAAGCCAGTCCAACTCGTCTATCTCGATGACCACGGCAACGAGGAGGAGACCAAGGCGAATGCCGCCAAAGCCATCGCCGATGAACGCGTGATCGGCATGCTGGGCATCTGGAGTTCTTCCAGCGGGGCGGAAGTCGTCGCCCCGTTGGGAAAGAGCGGCATTCCCCTCATTTCCGAGATCTCGCTGGACACGGTGTTCGCGGAGCACCCGAACATTTTCAGCATGGCGACAGCCGCCCGTCAGGACGTGTCCCTGTTCCAGCTGTTTGCCCTGGATTACCCAACAGTCGTCTTTGCCGGCGTGCGCGAGGATCTCTTTGGCGCCCCCTTCCGCGATGCCTTGACCGACCCAAAGATTCAGATCCAGGCGGAGCATTGGATCGGCCCGGAGGACGAGATCGACCCAGATCAAGTGAATCAGATCGTCGCCAGCGTGCGGGAGAAGAACCCCTCGCTTCTCTGCCTCGCGATTGGGAGTTATCGTGGTGCCAGCGTTCTCCGCGCCTTGGAGGAGGCCAAGCTTCATCCCCCAGTGTTCCTGGCCACCGGTTCGATCGGCCGGGTGCTGCGCAATCTCGAATCAGGAAATTACTCCGGAAGTCTCTACGAAATTGGCAGCGAGATTCCCGGAGTGGATAGCGAGCGGCTCACCAAGCTGCGGCGCCACCGGGATTACCGGCGGCTCGCCAGCCTCTTTTCCGATGACGACTTCACCTACGGGCTGATCTACTCGGATATGCTCGGGATGCTTGTCGAGACCGCCCAAGACGCGCCGGAGCACGATGCGGCCTCCCTGCGGACGCACCTGCGGAACCGTCTGCTCCAGCTGAAGGTGGGCGAGCGCGTGCATCAGGGAGTCTGGCGCGACTGGGCCTTCACTCCCCAACGCTCCATCGCGCGGGAACGCATGATTCTCTGGCGCCCCGAAGGCAGCACGGATCGCAAACTCGCGCCCCTCTCCTCCGGTGTCTTTCCGGTTTACCTCAACATCGACATGGGCCGGATCCGCGCTGTGGACAGCGCGAACGACACCTTCGACGCGGATTTCCACATCTCCCTCGATCACTCACTTGGCGAGTCCTTGGACTTCCTCGAGTTCGCCAACGCCTGCCGGGGTGACGACGGGCAGCCGCTGCTTCGCATCGAACGACTCTCTTCTCAGGGAAGCCAAGTCTACAAGATTTCCGGCCGCTTCTTCTTCGAGCCAGACCTGCGAGCGTATCCCTTTGATCAGCAGCGCTTCTCGATTTCCCTCCGACCTTCGGCCGGGCACGGGACGACCATTCTCCTGCAGCCGCCCGCGCCCCACCTCCGCGGACATCGGTTTGAAATCGACGGCTGGACACTGCCAAGGGGCGGCGAACTCGCCGATGTCTCTTGGGACGAGGGCATCCTTTCCGTCATGCACGACTACGGCTCCGCGCAGAAAATCGTCCCGCTTCACCAGTTCAGCTTCTCCTGGAGGGCGAAACGCAATGAGCTCGACTTCGCGCTCCGGGTGGTCGTCCCCTTGGCACTCATTCTGATCGTCGCCTATTTCACGGTGTTCATTCCGGAGCATCGCTTTGACAGCATCGTGGCCATTCAAGTCACGGCTCTTCTCTCCACCGTGGCGCTCTATATGACAAATCCCAAAGTGGATGAGGAGACCGCGACCATCTCTGATCAAATCTTCATTTTTACCGAGGCACTGATCTGCCTGATGCTGGGACTTTCGATCGTCCGCGAGAATACCCCCGAAACCAGGAAGCGGCGAATCCGTCGCCTCACTCGGCTTCGCCTGGCGACCACGCCGCTGGCCATTCTCCTGATGGCCTGCTATGTCATGGCGGTAAAGCACTGACTGCTTCGCCGATGTCCACCGGCGTTTTCAGACGGAAAGGCGTTTTGATGCGCTTCATCCTCTTGCTCTCGCTCCTTCTCGGCTTCGCGATCCAAGCCCCGGCCCAACAAGCCGCCCCGGAAATCTCCAAGCTCGACCCGGCGATGGGGGTCAATGCCGGTGCCCAGGACAATTTGGAGTGGCACGATGTCACCACTTGGGGCTTGGAAGGCCGAATCTTGCCGGATCAGAGCCGTCTCAAGTGGTTCGATCGACTCCCCGCCAGCGCGGAAGGCAAAGTGACGACGCCAGTGTGGAACCTCAGCCGCGACAGCGCGGGCATGATGGTCCGCTTCAAGACCGACGCCACCGCTATCAGCGTCCATTATCAACTCACCAAAAACCGCCTCGGCCAACCACACATGCCGGCCACCGGTGTCAGCGGCATCGACCTCTACGCCCGCGATGCGGAAGGAAAGTGGAAATGGGTCCAAGTCACCAAGCCAGACGCCCAAGAGGTAAAGGCGGAAATCATCAAGGATTTGGCGCCCGGCCTCCGCGAATACGCCGCCTACCTGCCGCTCTATAACGGGGTCGAATTCCTCAAGATCGGCGTCGCCAAAGGAAGCCAATTTGAAGGGCTCGCCCCCCGGCCAAACCCAATCGTGTTCTACGGAACCAGCATCACCCACGGTGCGTGTGCCAGCCGCCCCGGCATGGTCCACACCGCGATTCTCGGCCGCCGATTGGATACGCCGGTGGTCAATCTCGGCTTCTCCGGAAATGGCCGCATGGATGCCGCCGTGGGGGAGTATCTCGTCCAAATCGACGCCGCCGCTTACGTGGTCGACTGCCTGCCCAACATGAATGCGGAAGCGGTCACCGAAAAGTGTGTTCCGCTGGTCAAGCAGCTCCGCGCCGCCAAGCCGACCACGCCCATCATCCTCGTCGAAGATCGCCGTTTCACGAACGACTGGATTCTACCGGCCAAGCGGGACTTCCACACCAAGAACCACGCCGCGCTCCGTGCCGCCTACGACAGCTTGGTAGCCGAGGGCGTGAAGAACCTGCATTACATCCCGGGTGATCACCTTTACGGGGACGACACCGAGGGCGCCACGGACGCTTCCCACGCCAGCGATCTTGGGTTCATGCGGCAAGCGGACGTCTTTGAGCCGGTCTTGCGCCAAGCCCTGGGACGGTAAGCCGCAGAGTCACCTAGCCGCCGCCAGTCCTGCGGGAATCTCGACGGTGTATTTGAGACCGCTGCGATGAGCTCCTTGCGGATTGGGAAGCCGCAGCCGGACTCGCGTCGTGCCGCTGGAGGCCTCGGTCACGGGGCTAATGAACGCGACCGAGGCCTGCCCGGCCAAGCCTCCTTCCCGCTCCCGGACCGGAAGCACTTGCTCCGGCTGAAGCGTTTGCGCCAAGGCCGTGTCCACATGGATGACGATCTCCAGAGGATCCAAACAGGCCAACGTCAAGACCACCAGATCCGCCTGGGAGACGTTTTCCCCGGCGTCGCGATAGACCCGCGTGACCACGCCGGAGATCGGGCTGCGCAAGGTGCGTTGCTCGATTTGCGCCTCAATCAGGGCCGCTTCCAACCGGAGCGCCTCACGCTCTTCTCGGGCGAGCCGGACGGCGGCATCCGCCGTGGCGTGGTCGGATCGAGCCTTGGCCAGTTCATCCTCATTCGCGCTGCGCCGGGTCGCCAACTCCTCGATTTGGGCCAGCCGCCGGCTCCGCATCTCCAGTTCCGCCTGGGCCGCTTCCAATTGGGCGGAGCTTTCCGAGCGGATCCGGGCGATCTTGAGCTGCGCCTCGAAAATTCGATTGTCCAGGCTGCCCAGGACTTGCCCAGCGGTGACCGCATCCCCTTCTTCCACCTCCAAGGCGCGCAGAATTCCCGGCTCGGAAAAGGAGAGATCCACCTGCCGGACCGGCTCGGTGACTCCAGTCACTTCCGCGCCCGCCAGACTCCCCAAACAGAGCAGCGTCATCCACAGCCAGGAAGCGTACATCTTCATTTCAAGCGATCCTCAATTTAGTTTCCGAAAGCCACTTATCCCGGTGCAGCAAGGCGACACGTTCCCCGTAGCGTGCCGATTCCACCCGTCGCTGCGCCCGCGCGAACACCGGGCTCCATGCAGCTGCCGGCACTTCGCCAGAGGCATCGCTGACCGCACTGGCCAACCGCGAGGCATCGTCGGGAGCATAGGCGCGAAGGATGTGGTCTTCCGCGCCCAAGAACATCTGCGCGGATCCTGATTCCCCCTGCCGGGCCGTCCGGCCCATGAGTTGCAGATCGATCCGGGAGGATTCCTCCATTTCCAGACAGATCACGTGCAACCCGCCCAGTGCCGCGACGCCCTCTCCTAGTCCAATGTGGGTGCCGCGCCCCGCCATGTGGGTCGCGATCGTGACCGCGCCCAGCTGCCCCGCAGAGGCGACGATGGCGGCTTCTTCGGCGTCTTGACGCGCATTGAGGAGCTGGTGCGGAATGGAGCGCTCGCGCAACCTTTCCGACAGCACCTCGCTCTGTTTGATGGTCCGGGAGCCGGCCAGAACTGGTTGCCCACGCCGATGGCGCTCCGCAATGTCTTCCACCACCGCGCGGAACTTGGCTTCGTCACTCGTGAAAACGCGATCCGGGAGGCGCTGCGCCAGACTGGGGCGATGCCGTGGAATCGTCGTCACCGGCAGCCGGAAGACTTCCCAAAACTCTCCGGCCGAAGGCATCACGGTGCCCGACATGCCGGTGACCGACTCGTAGAGACGGTAGAATCGTTGCCGGGAAATGCTGGCCACGGTTTCCGACTCCGCGCTCACGGTCAACCCACACTCCGCCTCGACGGCTTGGTGGAGCCCATCGCGCCAGGAGCTGTCGGGTCGGGTGCGGCCGGTGGCCTCATCAATGATCACCACCTTGCCCTCACGAACAAGGTAGGCCACATCCCGGTGAATGAGGTGACGGGCGCGCAAGGCATTTTCGACGTAGGTAACCCAGGGCCGCTTGAGCTGGGACCAGGGAACGGGAAGGCCCGGAGATTGAATCCGCTCCTGTCCGGCTGGGGTGAGCCGGAGGGCGTTTTTGCGCGGACCGGGCTCGAAGTCTTCTCCCTCCTGCAACTGACCGGCCAGATCCCGGGCCACCGAGAAAGGTTCGGGAGCGGGATGGGTCTCCCCCGCCCGTTGGCTGATCACCAAGGGCGTGGTGGCGTCGTCGATGAGGATGCTGTCGATCTCATCCACCACGGTATGAATCAATCCGCGCTGGCACGTCCCCGGTGGCTCCGCGGAGGTGGCCCCCAAGAGGTTGCGCGCGAAGCGATCCCCCGGACGATCTTGGGGAAAATGCAGGCGGGCGAGCTGGTCCCGCAGGTAGTCAAAGCCGAACTCCGTGCCCGTGCCGTAGGTAACGTCCGCGGCATAGGCGCTGCGCTTCACGGAAGGAGTTTGCCGTTCCGGCAAGAGCGCGGAGCGAACACCCAGGAACGCAAACAGCGGTTGCGCGAACTCGTGGTCCCGCGCCGCCAAGTAGGGATTCGCGGTGGCCACGTGGACCCCACGACCATCCAGTGCCTTCACGTAGGCGACCAAGCTCTGCACCAGGGTTTTGCCCTCCCCAGTTGCCATCTCCGCTACCGCCCCACGGCACATCGCCAGCGCCCCAAGGATCTGCACATCGTGATGCCGCAACCCAAGGACCCTCCGAGAGGCTTCTCTCACCAGCGCCAAGGCATCGGAGACCCGGGCTTCAAATGGCTCGTCCGTTTTCCCGCCCAGCAGTTGGCGGCTGGCAGCTTGGAGGGCTTCGTCCGGCAGCCGGAGCAGCGTGCCTTCCAGGATGTTGATCCTCGCCAACATCTCCCGGTCATCCCAGCTGGCCGGCCGCCGGCCTAAGAACGCACCGGCCGCTTCCTGGCCGATCCAACCAAGGTAGCCGGCCACGGCATACTGACCTCGCAGAGCCGACCAGTTCGCCCGCAACCGCGCTGGCACGGTGCCCCGGGTCATTTCAGCAACGCGTAGGTCGCCTCCGCTTGGGCCGCCGCATTAGCTTTCACCGCGCGGATCACCGGCAATGCTTCTTTGTTCACTCCGTCCTCGTCTTCTTCGCGGTAAATGCCCACGTTCTCGCTCTGCAAAAGGGTTCCCTTGGCCCGCTCCAGATTCGTCAGCGCCGAGTTGTAAACCACCAGCGCCCGCAAGAAATCCTCCCGCGCCAACGCTCCGCGCTGCTGGGCATCGATCAAATTCTCCAGATACAGGCTCGTCGAAGCATCGGCGCCATCGACGTCCACTTTGCGCCGGTCCAGCAGCACGGCCAATTCTTGATCTGCGGCCACGGCGGCTTCCCACTTGGAAACCACGTCTGGCCAAGCGGTAACGACCTCCCGGTGCGCGATCTGCACCTCCAGCAACACCGTGTCCAACGCCGAGCGCAATTGATCCGCCTTCTGCCGCAACTCGAGTTGGGTGCGCAGGTGGACCGCCTTGGCGGCGCGACGCTCCAACGGAACGCTCGCCACAATTCCGAAGCCCCAAGTCGGCTCTTGATCGTCAAACTGATCGTTGTAGGCGGCGCTGTAGTCGCCCGCCCCTTGGAGCGACGACATGCCAATCTCGCCCACGGCGTTCAACGTGGGCAGCTTCTCGTTGCGGGCCATCCCCTCGCGCAGTCCGGCCGCTTTCAGGTGACGCTCCGCCTGCTTGATCTCGGGGCGAAACGCCAAGGATGCTTGGACACTCCGCGAGAAGTCCGAGGAAATCGGCACCGCCACCGGCAGATCCCCCGGAATGACTTCACCGATCTTCTGTTCCACGAACCACGGATCGTTAAGCAGCGCGCGCAAACGGCTCTCGGCATTGCGGATCGCCAATTCCGACCGCACCAGATCCGAGCGTCGAGTGGCCAAGGCACCTCGGGCCCGCGACAGCTGGCTGTCGATCACGTCCAAGTTCCCCCGCTCGGAGAGTTCATCCACGACCGAGCGCGTGATGCCCACCAAGCGCTGTTTATCCAGGTAGACCGCACGGGCGAGATAGAGCGACCAATAAGTGCGATTCACCTCCATCAGGTGCGTTTCCAACTGGCGGATGAACTCGTCGTAACCCGTTTCCGCATCCAGCTTCGCGATCTGCATCAAGGTGCGGTTGTAGCGCACGCCACCGCCCCGCAGCAGCGGCTGCATCACGGAGAGCCTGAGCGCGGCCCGCCCTTGTTGCGACGGAATGAAGAACTGCGAATTGTTCGACCTCGCCCCAACCTCCTGCACCAACCCCACCGTCGTCCCGGTGAGGAATCGCTTGCGGATACCGCCCTGGTAGAGCCACCCGCGCTCGCGGAAAAAATCGTTCACCTGCCCCGTCTCAAGCGACGTCGAAGTCGGTTCACTGGTGTTGTCGTAACGCCATTGCGAGAACAGTTCGGGATCGAAAACCCCTTCCGCCTCACCGATGGCGGTCTCGCGAATCAACGGAAGCGAGGCGAACACCCGGATCTGCGAAGAGTTCGCCAGAGCGCTTTGGTACACGTCATCCAAGCCGACGGCGGCCACTTTGCGAGGACCTTCCAGCACTTGCCCGAACGGCCTGCCGCTCCACCAATCCGCTTGAGGAATGACCCCGGCTTGGGCAAAGGAAGCCGTCACGGAGGACTCCTGACCCACCCCCACGTCGAGAGCCTCCTTCTCGAAATCCACCACGCCCTGCCCGATCCCCTGAGACAACTCCTGCTCGGGCTTGGATTTTGGCTGATACTTCTGCATCAGCGCGTTGATCGGGTCGTTCGGAACCGCTCCCTGCTGGGGTTCGGCCCCGACAGAACCGAGCGAACCGGCCAGCAGCAGGATCCAGACTGCGTGAGACTGAGGAAGTGATGGCGAAGGCTGGGCAAAGAGACGTCGAGGCATTGCTAGGACACGAGATCCATTACAAAACCATAAAATCAAGCTCTTTATGTATTTCGGACACGTTAAGTATCAGGAATCGCTCAGTTCCCGCTTGAGCTTTGCAACGCCCCTCGGGCATGAAACTCGTAGGTCGCGTGGTTCCAATCCATCTGCAGAATGCACTCGCAGCTGTCGTAGAGGTCGAGCACTTCGGTGGCGGCCCGCTTCTCCGTGACGTTCCAAACCGTGAGTTCCTCGGTGTAGTAGGTCGCTGTGCTGAAGGCGGGAGCGAAGTACGTCCGGTAGTTGTAACCCTGCTGCATCATCGGATTCGGCGACGCCCAGGTCTGCCTCATGACGATTCGCGACGGGGCTTCGTCCAGCTGACGCGTGGTGAAGGTGGCCAACCAGTTGCCACCGGCATCGGCGATCACGCTTTGTTCGGCGATCCGTTCGCCCCGGGCATTGTAGACCTCCAATGTGATCGTGGAACCGGGCTGCGCCAGGCCGGAATTCATGTGCGTCGCCAGCACCAGCGGCACTTGGGAGTCCCGAATGGCGGCGTTTTCAGGATAAAGGCGCGCCAATTGATCACGCCATCCGTCCAGTCCGAATCCTGGCCGTTGCAGATTCCCTCCGCGGAAGAGGAAGTTCTGGTTTAAGTCGAAGCGGAGCCCGATGCGCGCCAACGTCTCGTCACTGTCTTCATTGTTGTCCGGTGTCGGATCCAAGCCGCCGCGACCATCGTCGTGGATGATCACGTTGTTGACTTTGATGCCGGCCGTCGTCACCCGGACCGTGACCTGGAAACTGCCACCCCCATGGGGCGCTAGCTCCGCCAAGTTCCACGTGACGCGTCCGTCGTCGTAGGTCCCGCCTCTGGTGGCCGAAACAAACTCCACGCCGGGGGGCAAGGTATCCGTAATCACCACGCCCGAGGCCACCTGATTGCCGATGTTGTCAAAGGTGATGGTGTAGGTAACCAAGTCGCCCACCGTCGCCTCGGCCAAGGCATCGTCCTTGCTCACCGTCAGGTCCGGCCAAGCCAGAACCGGCGACCGCTCATCCTCCTGATTGTTGTCCGGAGTCGGGTCGATGTCCTGATGCGTGACCACAGCCGTGTTGGTGACCCGTTCCACACCCGCCGGAAGGACCGCCGGAGCCCGGAGCGTGAGAGTCACCACCCGGGTTTCGCCCACCGCCAAGTCGGGGAGGTTCCAAGTGACGATATCCCCAGAGCGGGAACCACCATCGGAGGCCTCCACAAAGCGGAAGCCTTGATCCAAATACTGGCCGATGTCGTCGGTCACCATGACTCCCAAGGCAGTAGCGCGCCCCTGATTGGTCACCGTCATGGTGTAGGTGATCGACTGACCGGGGAGCACCCTCGCGCCTTCATCGTCCTTGACCACCGTCAGGTCAGGTTGGAAAACTTCCACCGAGCGCTCGTCACCGTGTTCATAGAAGTTGGGATTCGAAAGCGGGTCCGCAAGCTGATCCGGATCGCCATCGCCGCCTCGCTCGCCGGATGCGTCGCCAGGGAGGGACGTCCATTCGATATCGACTTCGTTGGAAAGCACGGCGGCGTGGAAGGAAATATCGGACGTCACTGTGGCGCGGTAGATGATTTGGATGGAATCACCTTGATCCAATTGATCCAGGAGCAGATGCACTTGCCCAGGTCTGCTGTCGTCCACCGCGATCACCGCCGGATTGGCTGGCGAACCTACGTGGACGATCTGGATGGAGGCGAGATCCAGCGTCAGCCCTTCCGCCAATCGGTCCAGAACTTCGACGTCGAACGCGTCCGCCGTGGATGCGCCCGTATTGCTGATGGTGAGGGTGTAGGTCAAGACCTGCCCAAGCCTCGGCTGATCGTCATCGACCGCCTTGACCACAGTCACCCGCGGCTCGACTAGCTCCACCACGGCGGTATCGCTCAGTTCGGATGGCGAGTCCGCACCATCAATCAGCCCGTCGTTGTTGGTGTCCTCGAGATAGTTCAACACCGCCCGATTAACGATCTGATCTCCACTGCGGTTCGGCACCACATTGACGACCTGTGCATGGACGAGCACAACCAATTGATCCGCTTCGGGATCAATGGAGTTGCCCACATCGTTCACCACCGTGCCAAGATCGATGGCGATACGCTCAAAGAAGCCGTCGCCGTCCCCGTCGATCAACGAGATCGCGGAGGGATCCAGCGTGAAGGTCAGGTTGTTTCCTCCAGACACCGTGACACTCACCGGTTGCAGGATCGCTTGCGTGACCTCGAGAACGTCCGTGATGGTGACGCCCGTTGTCGTTCCCTCGGCAAAGGTGGCGCGCAGCTCATACACTACGGTTTCCCCAATGGTGAGGTCCGTGATCGCTGGATCGTGCTCGCCACTACCGGTGTGCGCGTGCGAAGTGGAGTGAACCGACTTCTCAAATGCGTATCCAGTGAGATTGGAAACAAAGGTGGTTTCGTCGCCCGCTTCGTGGTCGTTGGGATTGACTGGGAGCACAGGGTTTGCATAGTCTCCGTCCCCACCCCGCTCGTCGGCATTCACGCCGGGAGTTGTCGTCCATTCCAGACCCGCCCGGTTCGTCTCGCGGCTTCCATCCTGGATCGTTTCGCGGATCACCACATCGTAGCGCAGAGTGATCGCATCCCCCGCCGCCAAGGTGAACCCGCTGCCCGCTTGCGTGATCGTGTCCGCCCCAAGCCCATGTGCCGCGACAGAAAAGAAGCTCGTTACATCGGCGCCATCACTGGACCGAACAGCCACGAAACTCGCGCTTTGCAGCGCGACATTGGCAGAAAGAGCATCCCGGAAGCGGAGGTCAAAGCCATCCACCGCCGACGGATTTGTGATGACCACTTCATAGGACACAGTGTCGCCAGCATCCGGATTCGCCGGCTGACTCGTGATCGCCTTGCCCAAGGTAAGTGTCGGCTCGATGAGCTCAACATTGACGGAGGCCTCTCGAATCACGATATTGTCGGCATCGCCGTCATCATCGGTATCCTCGAGCAAGGTGAGTCGTCCAGTATTGGCGACGATATCTCCGCCCTGGTTCGCCAGGACATTGACCACCACCGCGTCAATATAGATCCGGATCTGTTCATCAGCGGCAGAGCTCGAGAGCGCCGGATTGTTAACGACTGTCCCGAACTCCAATCGCACTTGATCGAGATAGCTGTCGCTGTTGCTATCGTTCAGGACTGCGGACGGGATCGTCGCGCTGATCGCGGCACCCAGTTCGACACGGACGGCTCGCACATCCAAGATGCCGTTGGTCAACGCCAATAGATCCTCAATCACCACACCTGCGGTTGTTCCACGGCCAATCTGTGCCACCAGTTCGTAGGTCACCGTCTCGCCCACCACCAATTGTGCCCCCGAGGTATGCGTCGCCGAAGTGGCGAAGACCGTTTTGCTAAAACCGTAGAGAGGAGTCACTTCGGTGGTGATCGCGATGCTCGATCGACTCTCCTGATCGTCTGGATTCGACGGAGCAACCAAGGTGTCGAAGTCGCCATCACCAGTCCGCTCATCGGCAGTGGAGCCATTGATCGTGGTCCACTCAATATCGGCTTGGGTATCCAGGACCAACCCATCGATCACCGTCGGCAGCGCCGTAGCATGATAATTGATCTGAATTGAGTCTCCGGCCGCCAAGTTCCAGCCATCGCCTGAGCGTGTCACGCCGTCGCTCGTCACCGTGAAGAGCGCGCTCACATCGGCGCCATCACTGGTCCGGGTCGC
>CAMCXS010000098.1 GCA_945883495.1 Akkermansia muciniphila | reverse complement strand
CGCGGCTTTGCAGCACCCGAAGGCGGCTCGAAGCTCAGCCAAGCCGGGCAGCTGGGCACCCGGATTCGCTACTTCACCGCCAGCTTGGTGATCGGCTCCCGGGCCTTTTGCGAGGAGCACTTCCGCCTCCACCGCCACGCCTTTGGGCCCAAGCGCCAAACCGGCGCCCGTCCCTTGCGTCACGGGAACTGGGGAGGCCTCTGCGGGCTGCGAGACCTGCGCCGCAACGTGATCGGCGCCGCCCGCTGATCGCTGAATTCGAAGCCAGCGTGCAGCTGGCGACAAACTCCCCGCCAAGCCAAATAGCAAAACATCCGGCCTCCTTCAGGCTCGGAGCGGACGGGCATGGACACTTGGGCCGTTTTCTGGCGCTTTTCTGAGCCATGATGAACGCTCGCGGCCGATTTGGCCTGAGCTCGAAGGCGCAAGTGGTATGGCGGTGTTCCTCGCTTCCTCCGCACGCGAGCCTGTGGTGCGCTGCTTCTACGAACACCAACAGTCAAGCGGGATGATTGTTGATTCCTAAGGCTTTGCTGTTTGAATCTGGCGGCCACCGCATCAGCGTCGGCCCGGGAATGAAGGGGGGCGGTTGCACGACCGCAGCGGGTTCGTCCGCGCCTTTGCCACCGGCACGGAGCCTCTCGTCACTTCAACCGCCAAACCTGCACGTCGTCCACGGTCGCTGTCTGACTGACGGCTAGGGTGATCATCCGCTTGGTCGGATGGGCGATGCCTTCGCTCTGGAGCGAAAATTCCTCAGCCGCCTGATCGTCGATGCGGACGCGCATGACATCGCCTTCCACGGTGACGCGGAGGGTGTGCCACTCGTTCGCGGTCAGGTCGAGCGGAAGACTTTTGGTCTTGCTCTTGAGGAGCGCGGTCAGCTCTGGAGACTTGTCGCCCTTGAGGCGGCGTTCGCGGATTTCCATGTTCATGCCGCCGGTCTTGGAATCCATCAGGGTGAGGTTTTTCAGCGTCACCTTGGCCATGCAGAGATGTCCCGCGTGGACTGTCTTCAGCTCCCGGTCCACAAAATCGAGGCCGAGGTCGTCCCCGGGACCGAGTTTGAAGCGCAGCTCGACGCATCCGTCCTGGAAAGCGGCATCGTGAAAAATGGCCACGCCGTGGTCCGCCTCAGGATGTTTCGTGACCTGCATGGCGCCACTGACAAGGTCAACCTGCTGATGGCCTTTGGCCCGCCAAGGGCTGTTGCTGGTCCAGCCTCCGCCAATCGACTCCTGACCGGGCGTGGGTTCGTCGCGATCGAAGCTGTCTGAGAAGAGCAATGTGGCGCCCGGCGGATCAGCAGCGAGAAGCGGTGTGAGGATGAGGAGAAAAGGGATGATCCGTTTCATGGCTTGGGGAGCTCTGGAAGCGTGGGTGGGCCGGTCAACCAGCCGAGGGACGCGAGGAATTTGTCCGTTTCCAACAGTGTTTCCAAATAGTAGCGCTCCGTGCCGCTTTTGCCGGCATTGAAGAATCCGTGCGGCTGATCCTTGTAGTAGAACACATCACAGCGCACTCCAGCCTTCTGCATATTGGTGTGGAACCGTTCCATGACGGCCACCGGGATCAGCTTGTCCGCGGTGCCGAGGAAGACGATGGCGGGCGGATCATCCGGAGTGATATTGTGAGCAGGAGAGAACTCCGGGTAGCGGTCGCCGACACGTGCGGTGCCCCAGCCTTGGTCTGGGCCGTTGTCGAAGACGGGATTGAAGAGGGCCAAGGCGGTTGCCTTCGGGGAAATCTTGAGGTCGTCCGCCGGGTCATCCAGACCATCCACCATGCCGGTAAACGCGGCGAGATGTCCGCCCGCGCTGCCCCCGCCTGCGCCGATGCGGCGGGGGTCGATTCCCAGTTCCGCTGCGTGACTGCGCACCCAGCGCATGGCGGATTTGGCGTCTTGGACGCAGGTCAATGGTGGTTCGTTGGTCTTGGGATCGAGCAAGCGGTATTCGACCTGAATACAAATCAGACCGCGTGTCGTGAGATATTCACTATGCGGAGTGAATTGCCCCGGCTTTCCGCTGACCCACCCGCCGCCGTGGAAGAAGACCATGGCGGGGCGTGAATCGCTGGCTTTCCAATCGGGTGGGTTGAGGACGGTGAGCGTCAGCTCCCGGTCCCCGGTCTTTTTGTAGACATAACTCTTTCCTGGGAGCGGCGCCGCCGGCAACATGGCGGGAAGCAGGAGGAGCGAAAGAATCGGGCGCAACAGGTTCATGGTGCGGTCATTTGGCTTTTCTACGGAACGTGCCGCGATACTCCGGGCGCTCCTTCCAAGCGGTGAGAAAGGTTTGGTAGCCGGGATGTTCTTGCCAGGAGATGGGTTTGGGGTCGGGCTCGGCGAGTTTGCCTTCGGGATAATCTTTGCCGGCAAAGCTGGCCTCCACTTGGTCATTCCAAGCGAGCAACTCTGTCTTGAGCTGGGCAAAGAGCTCCGGATGCGAGCTGCTCAGGTCTGTGGTTTCGTTCGGGTCCGCCAAGAGATCGTAGAGGGCGAACTTCCCACTGGAAAGATCCTCCGTCACGATCTTGTATTGGGCTCCCGTGAGCGCCGCTTTCTTGCCAAAGCGAAACGGGATGGGCCGCGAGCGGGTGCCCGGCTCACCGGCAAAGAGCGGCTTCAGGCTGATGCCGTCGGAAGGTTGCATCAGGGCGTCCGCAGGCAAGCCAACGATCTCCGCCACCGTGGGAAAGAGATCCATGGTGCAAGCTGGGTAGCTGGTGACGCGAGGGGGGATGCCTGCGGGCCACTCCAGGATTCCCGGCACGCGCAGGCCACCTTCAAAAAGGCTCCCCTTGAAGCCCCGCAACCCGCCCACGGTGTCTGGCGCGATGTTGGGCAAGCCGCCGTTGTCGCTATGGAAGACCAGCAACGTGTTCTCCGCGATGCCCAGGTCCCGCAGCTTTTGGCGCAACGCTCCGATGCTCCGGTCGAGGGCGACGAGTTCGCCGTAGTGATCTTGCGATTCCGCATCCAAGCTGGCAAAGGCGCTCTTGTCCGTTGGTAATGCCTTGGCGGGGCTGTGGGGCGATCCAAACCAGATGACAGCAAAAAAGCGACGTGCGCGATGCCGCTCCACATAGTGCATCGCTTCCTCCATGATTACATCGGAAGAATCACCCTGAGCTTCCACGAACTCGCCTTGCCGGGAGAGGATGGGGTCGAGGTCAAAATAGTTCGTCATGGAAACCCATTCATCGAAGCCAAACCGGCCCGGATGATAAGGGTCATCGCGAAGAATGGGGGCGCCGGGGCCTTTGAGGCCGTTGAGATGCCATTTGCCAAAATGACCGGTGACATAACCAGCGCCGCGCAAGGCTTGGGCCAGCGTTCTTTCCTGATGCCGCAGGGCATAGCCGTGGGAGAGTACGCCGCAGCGATCTGGGGAACGGCCTGTGAGGACGCTGGCGCGGGTGGGGGAGCAGACGGCGCATCCTGCATAGAAGCGCTCGAATCGCAGTCCGTTTGCCGCCATGGCATCCAGGTTGGGGGTGCGGAGAATGGGGTGTTGCCGATACCCGGTCTCGCCCCATCCCATGTCATCGGCCATGACGAAGATGATGTTGGGCGGGTCCGCGGTCAAGGCGGGCATGGCGCAAGCCAGGAGGAAAAGTGGCGCGATCCAGGTTGTCACTTGGCGGACTTTTTGGGTTTGCGGGCTTGGCGAAAGTCCCCTCCATTCCAGCGCCGGTCCTCCCAGCGGGGCGGTTGCATGGCGGCGTTCCATTGATCCCAGAGGGTCTGCAATTCCTTGGCTTTCTCGGGGTGCTGTTCAGTGAGGTCAGTCTGCTCGCCGGGATCACTGGCCAGGTTGCAGAGCATCGGCGGGAGATTGAGGCCCGCTTTGACCAGTTTCCAATCCCCTTGACGGACGGCGTATTGCACTCCGAAGCGCCAAAAGAGGGCGGGCCGTTCCACGCGCGTTTGCTTTTGCTCCAAGTAGGGCAATAGATTGACGCCATCGAGCTGTGCATCCTCGGTTGCTCCCACCCCGGCGGCGGCGAGTGCGGTGGGGAGGATATCGAGTTGGATGACCGGTTCCTTGGATACTTGGCCCGCCGGGATTCTTCCTTTCCATTGCGCGATCCAGCTCACCCGGGTGCCGCCTTCCCAAACGGTCCATTTGCGGCCGTGCAAGCCCAGTTGTTCTCCAGCTGCGTTCGCCCCACCGTTGTCACTGAGACAAAAGATGAGCGTGTTTTCCTCCAGGCTCAGTGCGCGCAGCGTTTCCATCACCGTACCGATGCATTCGTCCACTTCCGCGATCATGGCAGCATAGGCGGCTTCCCGCTTGGGCAGGGAAGCGAATTTCTCCAGCCATTTGGGCGAGGCCACATTGGGCGAGTGCACCGCGTTGAAGGACAAGAGAAGAAAGAAGGGCGTCTCCCGGTTGGCCTCCACCCATTGGCAAGCCTCGCGAGCATAGACCGGGGAAGTCACCGGCGCGCCTTCCAGCTCTGGGAGCAGTTCCTTTCCCCGAAAGAACGAAGGTCCTTTGCCTTCGCCGAGATTTCCCGTCGTGCCCATGGCGAAATCAAAACCGCGAGCGGTGGGGAGAAATTCCGGGGCGCTGACGCCCAGGTGCCACTTGCCCACGAGTGCGGTGCGATAACCGATCGCTTTGAGCCGTTGCGCCATGGTGGTTTCGCTCAGAGGCAGATCTTCACCGGCATCGTGCGGATTGGCGTCGTGCCCGGTGCGCGCTTGGTAACGTCCGGTGAGCAGGCCGACCCGGCCCGGAGAGCAAACGCAACCGGAGGAATAGCCCTGGGTGAAACGGACGCCCTGTGCCGCCAAGGCATCGATATTCGGGGTGGGCGCCAGCTTCCCGCCATAACAGCCCGGTTGCGCCCAGGCCATGTCATCCAGCAGAAAGACCACGATATTGGGCGGAGCGGCGTGAGCGGAAACTCCCACGAGCAACAGGGCGATCAGCGCGACAAACGATTTCATGAGGCCCCGGCTAACTGCTAAGGCTTTTCTCTTTGAGCCTGGCGGCCACTGCATCAACGTCGGCCCGGGGATGAAGGGGGTTCAGGCGGAAGCTGGGGAAAAGTCCTTCCATCTTGGGGTGATTTGAGCCCTGACTGGTTGTCTCGTCAAGGTTTTCGGCGTCCTGGTGGTGGATTCCCCGCCCCTTTCTGGGTCTGTTGCCCCATTCCGGGCACGACCCGGTGGCGTCTTCTCAAGCGAGAAGACGTCAACGGGGGACTTCCCCTCGGGGCGCGGATTCAGTTGTTCGAGAACACCGGCCAATCGTCCGGAGTCGGATCGTCATCGAGTACCAAGACTCAGCCTTCTCCCAGATCGAGTTCCGGGTGGGCGGGCTGCGGTTTCACCGGGCCGCCGCACTTAAGGCACAATCGAATTGTTTCTGGGACGACCATTTGGCGCATTGGTGGTGGAACGCGTTTTCATGATATGATCCCGATCTCGCGCAGGAACGCCGGTGGACCGCTGCTGACAGCGCATTTCCCCGGGCGTGCAGTGAACCGGGGGCCGCTGACGTCGCAAAGATGCGAGCTGCGGTGAAAAGGGGTGAGAAGACTTCGCAGGGATGCGAGCTGCGGCGGAGGGATTCGAGCGCGCAGTGGACGGACGCGTGCTGACAGCGCAAAGATGCGAGCTGACGGGCGATGGATCGGAGCAAGCATCGCAGGAATGCGAGCTGACGGCGGACGAAAGGGCGCGCGCAGCGGACAGAACCGTGCCGGCAATGGAATTCCCTGCTATTACGGTGAATGGATTGGGTGTGACATTCAAGATGTCGCTCCAGTGCGTTGCATTTTGTTGTCATTTATCCGATTTACTAGATTTTCAGGATGGCTGGGTGCGCGGGGTGGTCGATTGGGCGGCCACTGGGTGCGGCAGGAGATTTTTACTCATTCACTCTTGCAGAACATCAACTAAGCCGTAGTTTTGGCGAAGACGATGAACACGCGCCAGCTCAACAAACTGAACATGTATCTCGGCGTCCGCCGGTATGTCGCGGATCCAAAAGTGGCCGAGGCTCGGGGCAAGATTGGGGGTTTCCAGGAAGCTTGGGACCAGTTTTTCCCGGTGGTGAACGAGATCCGGCAGCAGGCCGTGGCTTCGCGTGACCTAGTGACTGGGGGAACCACCCAAACCAAGGAGACCGTCCGGGAGAGTCTGGCGATTGAGGCGGCCAAGATCAGTGCGGGCTTGGTGATCCTGGCCGAGGTCAAAGGGGATGCGGTGCTGGCGGAGAAAGCCTATGTCACGAAGACGGCGATGCTAGGTGGACGGGAGCTCGAAACAGCGGAGCTCGCCGATTCGCTGCTTCTGCTGGCCTCTGCGCATGTGGATCATTTGGGCAAATATGCGGTGACGCAGGAGCGCTTGGACCGGTTTGAGCTGCTCTGTCAGGAGTTTTCCGATCTGATCGGGCGGCCGCGGGCGATCATTTTGCAGCGCAAGACGGCGAATCGCTCCCTGACCGAATTGTTCCACGAAGCGGATCTGCAATTGAGCCGGATGGATCGCCTTAGCCCATCCCTGGAAGAGACGCATCCAGAATTTGTGGCGGGGTACCGGGAGCACCGCAGCATTGTCCACGTGAACGCGACGCGTCCGCTCTCCGATGAGGAGCTGGAGAACGCGGTGCGGGAGGTGAAAGAGAAGCAGGAGGCGGAGGCGCGGAAAGCGGCGGCCAAGGCCAGCCAGGAAGCAGAGGAAGCGCAGCGGGCCGCGGTTCGTGAGGAGATGGAGGAGAAGCTGCGGGTGGCGAAGAAGGGTTTGCCGGTTCCGGCTGGAGGTATGCCGAGTTCCGCGGAAAGCGGCGGTGCGGCCCGGCCGGAGGGAGAACGCGCGGCGACGGCAGCACCGGCGGTGAATTTTGGGCTACCGTCTTGAGGGGCCGCTTGGCCTGGTTGACGCTACGCCAGAATGCGGCCTGTGACCGACAGCGGCGCTTCGGTGGCTAGCCAGACGACGGTTTCGGCTCCGTGTAGGTTGGAGTTCTCGGGTTGTTCGGCTTGATCCGTGCGGGCCCTGCTGGGGCAGACGGAGTTTACGGCGATGCGTTCCGGGCGCAGGGTTTGGGCGAGCTGGCGCGTGACCGCCCCGAGCGCCGTTTTTGAGATGGCGGAGATTGGCGATGACGGTGCCATGTGCGGCCGTAGCTCGCCTGCATCGGGCGCGAGATGGATGACCCGTCCGCCGGGGCTGGCGCGTCGCAGCCACGGGAGGAATGCACGGGCGGTGAGCAGGGGGCCAAGGATACTGGTCAGTAAGATAGCTTGGATTGTTTCCGGTTCCACGTCGAGAATGGATCGATCCGTTTGGTCATCGATTCCCGCTTGGGTGATGAGCACGTCTAAGTGGGTATGGCTTTGACCAAAAACGGCGGCAGCTTCCGTGAGGCTCTCCGGATTCGTGGCATCGAGCGGCAGGCAGGAGACGGACTGACCCGTCTCGTGCGACAGAAGATCGGCGGTTTTGGCCAATGCTCCGCGGTCGCGGCCGGTGACGACGAAATCGCACTCCCATTCCGCAAGGAGGCGCACCACCTGGTGGCAGATCCCGCAGGGGCTGCCGGTGATCAAGATAGTCGGAGGTTCGTGGTTCATAGGGACGGATCTGGGCGCGCGAAAGCAGGGGGAAATCCAGCCTGACCCCGATCGTGGGGGTGTCAAGGCATGGCCGCCGGTTTGGGGAGGAGAATCGGGTTAGACCCGGTGAATTACGGGGAATCCGTACGCGAATCTCATTGCCGCACCCGGATCTTCAGACCCTAGTTGTCAAGAGTCATTCCAATGACGGATCCTCCTCCTCCTCCTCCTCCTCCTCATTCCGGCGATGGGCCCGTGGCGGCCGTGAGCGATGCCTTTACCCGACAGGTCTTCGAGGCGTTGCCAGCGAACATCGCGGTGATCGACCGTGCGGGGGTGGTCCGTGCCGTCAACCTCAAGTGGGAGGAATTCGCTCAAGGCAATTCGGGGCATTCGGGTCCCCCGGTCAGCATCGGCGCGAATTATCTGGAAGTCTGCAGCCGGGCGGCCCAGGATGGCGATGAAGATGGCGCCCGGGCGCTCGAGGGAATCCGCGCGGTGCTCGCGGGAGAAACGCCGCAATTTGTCTACGAGTATCCCTGCGACACGCTGACGGAGCAGAGGTGGTATCACATGTCGGTCGTGCCCTTGCGAAGCGGTCCGGTCCAAGGAGCCGTGGTGGCGCACATGGACGTGAGTGAACGGCGTTTCGCGGAGGAACGCATGCGGGCGAGCGAGGAGCGACTCCGCTTGGCCACGGAAGCGGCGAACATGTTTGCTTGGGAGGGAGATCTCATCTCCGGAACGGCGCTCTGGTCGGGAAACGCCGCCGCCCTCATTGGATGTGAGGTGGAAGAGCTGCCCAACGAGCTTGCGCAAAGTGCTTTCTTCATCGCTCCAGAGGACCGGGACCGCATCTCCGAGGATTTTACCCAAGCGGTGGCTGTCGGGCGCGATACCTACTCCAACGAATATCGCGCACTTTCACCTCCCGGAACGGCGAAGTTTTTCCGGTCCGACACGAGGATTCTCTACAACGAGGCTGGCGCGCCGGTGCGGATTCTGGGGATGACCCAAGATATCACAGAGCGCAAGGTCGCGGAGGAGGCATTACGGGAGAGTGAAGACCGCTTCCGCACCTTAGCGGATCACATCAGTCAGTTGACTTGGATGGCGGATGAGACGGGGGCCTTGTTTTGGTTCAACCGGCGCTGGTATGAATATACTGGAACCTCTCTGGAACGGATGCAGGGATGGGGCTGGCGCAGCGTCCATCATCCGGATCATCTGGCTCGGGTGGAGGAGAGCTGGCGGCGCTCTCTGGAGACTAGCGCACCGTGGGATGAGACCTTTCCGCTGCGCTCAAAACAGGGGCAATACCGCTGGTTTCTCTCCCGGGCGCTCCCCATCGTGGATGACGACGGGCGGGTAGTCCGGTGGTTCGGCACCAACACGGACATCACCGAACAGCGAAACGCCGAGGAAGACGCCCGGAGTCAGGCGGAGGAGCTTGCCCGGGTCAATGAGGAACTGCTCCGGTTCAACCGGGCGGTCGTCGGCCGGGAGTTGCGCATGATGGAACTGAAGGCGGAGATCAACGAGCTTTGCCGATTGGCCGGGTTGCCGGAGCGCTATGCGCCCGTCCTCGACGTGGAAGCGATGCCAAAGGAGGCCCGGGATGGGTGAACGAACCGTCAGACGAATGGATCGGGAGGCGTTGCTGCGTGAAAACGAGGAGCTGCGCCGCCAACTCGCGGAGGCGAAGGTGTCGCTCCGCACGCTGCAGGAAGGTGCGCAGGTCCAGGAACATCTGCGGGCTGCCCGCTTAGCGGCTCTCAACCTGATGGAGGACGAAGTGGCCGCTCGCAAGAGCGCGGAACGCAGCGCCTTGGCTCTGCGTGAAAGTGAGCTTTTCCTGCGCTGCATCCTGGACAACATCTGCGCGTTCGTCGCCGTTGTGACGCCAGACGGCACCGTGATCGACGTCAATCGCACCCCGTTGGAGGCCGTCGGCCTGCTGCCGGACGCCATGGTGGGCCGGAAGTTTCCGGACGTTTCTTGGTGGTCGCACGATTCCGATATGCCGATCTTGATCAGCGACAGCCTGCGCCGGGCAGCGGCGGGGGAGTTGGTGCGCTACGACACGGTGATGCGGATCACGGATGAGGAGCGGATCTGGGTGGATCTGCAGATCGCCCCTCTTCGCGACGCGGCTGGGGAAATCACGCATCTTATCTTCTCCGCGTCGGACATCACCGGCCGCCGCCTCGCGGAATTGGCCTTACGCGCCAGTGAAGAGCGGATCCGCCTGGCGGCGCAAGCCACGGGCTTTGGGACGTATGACTATGACAGCGCCAAGGGGCAGGAAGTCTGGTCCCCGGAATTGTATCTCATCACCGGCGTGCAATGGACTACGGTCCCCAGTTTGGAGTTGCTGACGCAGTTGGTCCATCCGGAAGACCGGGCTGAATTCGAGAAACTCGTCCACCGGGTTTTGGAGCCGGGTGGGGAAACGCGCCACGAGCTCGAATACCGCATCATCCGGCCCTGCGATGGGGAGGTCCGCTGGCTGCGCGACGTGGGCCGCAGTTTCTTTGAGTTGGACGAAGAAGAGCAGGCTCCGCGGCCAGTGCGGGTGGTGGGCACCGTGCAAGACATCACGCGCCGCAAGCAGGCTGAGCTGCAGTTGGAGGCTTCCCTGCGCACCTTGCAGGAGGCGCAAGATCAACTCGTGCGACGGGAGCGGCTGGCGACGCTGGGCCAACTGGCGGGCGGGGTGGCGCATGAACTGCGGACCCCGTTGGGCGTGATCCGCAATGCCGTCTACTACCTGGAACACACCCTTCCGCCCACGGACACGATGAAGCAGGTGCTCGGAGAAGTGCAGCGCGCCATTGGGAGCTCGGATCACATCATCGCAGAGATGCTCGATTTCGTGCGGGAGCCCTCGCTGGAAAAAGAGGTATTTCCGGTGGGTCAAGTGATTGCCGCCGCCTTGCAGTTGGTGCCGATGCCGGCGGGAGTGCGGTTCCTAGGTCCCGACGGAGCCGTTGAGAGCTTCATTGAAGCTAACAAAGATCAGGTCACGAGGATCTTGGTGAATCTGATTCAAAATGGGGTCCAAGCGATGGATCGGCGCGGGGAACTGGCGATCCAGGTGGAACGGGAAGAAGCGCCCGGCGAGGCCGGGCCGGTCTGGATTTGCGTCCGCGATACCGGATGCGGCATTCCGGCTGAGAACTTAGCGAAAATCTTTGATCCGCTCTTCACCACGAAAACGCGTGGGATTGGTCTTGGGCTTGCGATTTCCATGCGCTACGCGCAGATGAACGGCGGAGGTCTTTCGGTAGAAAGTGAGGTCGGTGTAGGGACAACCTTCCGCCTCCTTCTCCGCGGGGTTGACGCCAACAATCACGATGCGCAGTGAACCAAGCCCCTCCGGGAATTTGCCGTACCGCCAACTTACCAGATCCGTACCCCTGAGTAGGCGTGAAACCGCTTGCGGAAACCCGTATCCAAGTGTGTCTGGTTGCACTACCAAGATCCTGTTAGGGTCTGTGGGAGTACCACGTTAGAACCACAACTCCTTCATTCCGAGCCATGGACTTACCTTGCCGTGAAATTCTGTTGGTGGATGACGAGCCCGACCTTATCAGGGGACTTTCCCGAATCCTTGAGTCACGAGGCTGGCACGTACGGCATGCCTTGAGCGGAAGCGAGGCCGTGAAGTTGGCAATTCAACACATGCCAGAAGTCATTCTGATGGATATCATGATGCCGGGTATGAACGGAATCGAGACCTGCCGCGAGATCCGTCAATCCTCCCCTGAGGTCCCGGTCATCTTCATGACTGGCTTTTCCGTCCTCGAACCATCCGCCCGCGAGATCGGGGCCACCGCCGTCTTAAGCAAACCCATGGATTTCGTAAAGCTATTTGCCACGCTCGATTCTTTGCAGTACATCGAAGGAGGACCGCTCCGCGCAATTTAACGTTATGAAGGTTCTGATCGTGGATGACGAGCCGGACATGGTGGCGAGCCTTGCCCGGATCATGGAGAGCGCAGGGTTTGAAGTGGAGTCGGCATGCGATGGCCAGGAGGCGCTCGCCAAGAGCCGGACTTGGAACCCGGATTTCGTGATTATGGACATCCGCATGCCCCGAATGAACGGGATCGAAGCCTGTCTCGCGGTCCAGCAAGAGCGCCCGGACGTCCCCGTCATCCTCATGACGGGGTTTTCAGATGCCTTGGACGAGGCCAACGAGAGCATCTTTGCCCGTGCCTGCCAGCAAGGGCAGATCCGCATTATGCTGAAACCGCTTGACCTGGACAGAGTCATCCAGATGGTCCGTAAGGGGCGAGCACAGGACGAATTGGAGCCGACTTTTCCCACACCTTTTTGGTAATGAAAACGGGAACCCGCCGCGCTGTGTTGGTCGTCGATGACGACGCCGATGTCGTCTCCAGCCTCCGGCGAGTCTTGGAGATGCATCATTGCGAAGTCGAATCCGCCAGCACCATTTCCGCCGCTTTGGACCGGCAAGACTGGCAACGGTTTCAAGCCGTCATTCTGGACCGAAGGCTTCCAGATGGATTGGCGGACGACTACTTGCACCGCTTCCGGGAGCAAGATCCGGAGATCGCCATCATCATCGCGACGGGTTACTCGGATCTCGAGGGGACCATCTCGGCCCTGCAGAATCACGTGGAGGATTACCTGATCAAGCCGGTCAGTCCCCACTTGCTCGTGGCTCGCCTGCAACGGATCGCGGAAAACCGCGCCGCCAAGGACCGCGTCCGTCGGCTGGAGCAGGAAATCGTCAATGCCGTGGAGGAGGAAAAGCAACGGATCTCCATGGACTTGCACGACGGGATCGGATCGAAGCTTACCGCGATTCAATTGGACTGCCGTTCTCTGGAAGACGTGCTCCGCAAATTCGGGCATCGCGAGGCGGCCGATCAAGCGAACAAGATCGATCGTCTGCTCCGGGAAACCATTGGTGAGGTGCGCGTCCTTTCGCGGGAACTCCACCCGGTTTATCCCGATCCATTCGGGCTCGAAGGGGCGCTTGGTCAGCTGGCGGACCGCGTCAGTAGGGGAGGGAAGGTTGATTGCCGTTTCACCGGACCGCCGGATCTGATGTTCGAAGACTCGATCGCTGCGAATCACTTGTTCCGCATCGCCCAGGAAGCGGTCAACAACGCGGTCCGCCACGGGGAATCCACCCGGATCGACATCGAGGTCCGAGAGGCAGCGGGCGGCGATTTCATCCTGCGGGTGTCGGACAACGGGAGCGGGTTTGATACGGCGTCGGTCACGGGCAGCGCCGGGCTGGGCTTGCACACCATGGAATACCGGGCGCGAGCCTTGGGCGGAACGCTAACGGTGCGACGCGGACGCCACGGCGGGACCGAGGTGGTGTGTCAAACACCGGGCTCCGCGACGCGTGGCTTGGGCGTCGGTTGAGGTGCTCGTAGCGGAATCGCCCCCCGCATTCCGCCATTTTGGTGGGCATCGCTTCTATTCGCGCCGGCGCGGGAACGGCATTCTGGGGAATGCTATTCGCACCGGCGCGGGAACGGCATTCTGGGGAATGCCGCTACGAAGGTTCATTCTCGTAGCGGAACCGCCCGCACTCCGATTGTGGATTGACGGTTGCTTGTTCGGGGTGCTTCAACTATCAAGCAGCATCCCTCAAGCAAGCCCTCGACCATGCCCGCGCCCGACAAGTCGTCCTCCGGTTCTCCGTCATTGAACCTGAACACCACGCAATGGCTAATTTGCGCGATCGCCGCCATCGGCTTCGCGTTCGACATTTATGAGCTGCTCATGTTGCCGCTCATCATCAAGCCGACGATTGCGGCGTTGAGCGCGCCTCTGGTGCAGCAGCTCGTTGCCTCGGGCATGCCGCAGGCCGAAGCCGCCCAACTTTGGGCTCCCGGCGGAGCGAACTACATCGCCTGGGCCCGCACGCTCTTCTTCATTCCCGCCATCGCGGGCGGCGTGTTCGGCCTCGTCGGCGGCTACCTCACGGATATGTTTGGGCGCCGCCGCGTTCTGACCTTTTCGATCTTGCTTTACGCGTTTTCCGCCTTCGCCGCCGGGGCCTTCGCGCAGACCTTGCCGCAGTTGCTCTTCTTCCGCTGCCTCGTCTTCATCGGCGTGTGCGTCGAGTTCGTGGCCGCCGTGGCCTGGCTCTCGGAGATCTTCACCGAGCCCCGCCAGCGCGAAAAAGTCCTTGGCTACACCCAGGCTTTCTCCTCCTTCGGCGGTCTCCTTGTGGCCGTCGCCAACCACATCGCCGCGGATCATGGCGAAGCGTTCCCGGCGATTCACGGCGGGCACGAAGCTTGGCGCTACACTCTCATTTCGGGCGTGATCCCCGCCATCCCTCTGATCCTGATCCGCCCCTTCCTGCCAGAATCTCCCGCTTGGGCCGACAAAAAAGCAGCCGGGACCTTGCGGCGCCCGAGCATCAAGGAGCTTTTCAGTCCACAGCTCCTTCAGACGACGATCGTCACCACCTTGCTCTTCGCGGCCAGTTACGGCATCGCGTTTGGGGCGATTCAACAGCTTCCGCAGATTCTCGGCTGGCCCAAAGGGCACGTCGATGTCGTCGCTACCGGGAACCAAGCCATGGAAGCCGCGCAGAAATCCGCGGCCGAAGCTGCGGCAAAGGCTGGTAAACCCGCTCCCCCGGCCCCGCTCTTGGCCAAGATCGGCAAACAAGCCGCCGGCAACGCCAGCGATCAAATCACGTCCACCGTCTCCAAATGGCAAGAGGTCGGTGGATTGGTCGGGCGCGTTCTCTTTGCTGTCCTAGCGCTTTGGATCGCCAGCCGGCGCACCTTGCTGCGGATCTTCATCGTTCCGGCGATGCTTTTCGTGCCCGTGCTGTTCTGGAACATCTCGGGTGCTTTGGAAACGCAGGGGAGCATCGGCTGGATCCAGTGGGGCATCTTTCTGGCCGGACTCCTCACCGTTGCGCAGTTCAGTTTTTGGGGGAACTACATCCCGCTCGTCTTCCCGATGCACCTCCGGGGAACTGGGGAAAGCTTTGCCGCGAACATTGGCGGACGGGTCCTCGGCACGGCCGCCGCGTTCATCACGCTCTCACTGTCAAGCGGACAGCCGGTCGCCATGATGGCCAAGAACGGCGCGATCGTGGCTGGTGTTTATGCCTTGATCGGGGTGATTCTCACCTTCTGGCTTCCGGAACCGCCGGCGGAAGGCGTGGAGCATTGATCGAGCGGCGCGGCGTGGTGCGGGTCGCGTGCAGTCAGGGAAATTTGTTTGACCGCCCCCGTGCAATTGTGCTTGGGTCAGGCGTCCATTGCTTCAAAATCACAATGAAAAATTACTACATCCTCCTCTGCGCCGCGCTCGTTTCCGGCCTGGCCTTGACCTCTTGCGAAACCGCCGGTCAAGGTGCCAAGAAAGGCGCTCTCTACGGGGCCGCCGCTGGGATCGCCAAAGGCGCTCTCGATGACAAAGAAGGCAACGTCCTCAAGTCCGGCGTGATCGGCGCCGGGATCGGTGCTGGCGTCGGAGCCGGGGTTGGCCATCACAACGAGAAGAAGAACGGTTATTGACCGTTCCGGCCCTTCTTGAGGGCCTGCATTCATTTCTAAGACAGCTCGTTTGTGTTCAGGAGAAGCCGGTGGATTCCACCGGCTTCTTCGCGTTCGCCGTACTCTCGCCGCCACCTCCAACCCGCCCTTGCAAATCCCCATCGCGCGACGTTAAGTCCCCCCACCTATGCCGACATTCATCGAAATGCCAAAGCTGAGCGATACCATGACCGAGGGGACGCTCCTGCAATGGCATGTCAAAGAAGGGGACGCCGTGCGTTCCGGCCAAGTCATCGCCGACGTTGAAACCGACAAGGCGACCATGGAGATGGAAGCGTTCGATACCGGGATCGTGGGGCGCATCTACGTCCCCGCCGGCGGCCGCGCCCCGCTTGGTTCCATCCTCATGGCATTGGTCGCTGAGGGCGAGGAAGCGCCAGACACCCCTCCCGTCAGTGCCGCCGCTCCGGCCGCGGCGACTCCGCCCCCTTCCAGTGCGAATACTGCCGCCATCGCTCCGTCCCGCGGTTCCGTTGCCCCCAGCCATGCCGTAGCCGCTCCGGTCGTTGCGCTGACCACTTCCGGCGGACGCGTCAAAGCGTCTCCGTTGGCTCGCAAAATCGCCAGCAGCAAGGGCGTCAACCTCGGCGCCATCGCTGGCACCGGTCCTGGTGGACGGATCATCGCCCGGGATGTCACCAATGCTCCGGTCAATGGCAGCGCCGCCGTCGCTTCCGGTCCCGCGCCACGCATGATCCGCCCGGTCCTCGATTTCGATCCCAAGGCCGAGCGGATCCCGCTCACCGGGATGCGCAACATCATCGCGGATCGTCTCCTCGTTTCCAAAACAACGATCCCGCACTTCTACCTCAACGTTGAGCTGGACGCCGCGCCGCTCATGAAGCTGCGCACTCAGGTGAACGAAACCGTTCCGGCGGATGGCAATAAGTTCACCGTGAACGATTTCATCCTCAAGGCCATGGTCCTGGCCTGCGTCGACGTGCCGGAAGTCAACGCCGCCTTCGATGTCGATGCCATCATCCGCTACCAGTCCGTGAATATCTCCGTGGCCATCGCGGTTCCGGATGGCTTGGTCACCCCGGTGATCCGCAATGCCCAAGCCAAGTCCATGCTGGACCTGAGCAAGGCGGTCAAGGTTCTCGCGGAGAAGGCCAAGACCAAGAAGCTCTCTCCAGACGACTTCGCTGGCGGCACCATCACCGTTTCCAACCTGGGCGCGTATGGCGTGGATAACTTCGATGCGATCATCAACCCGCCGCAAGCCGCCATCCTCGCGATCGGTTCCATCCGCAACGTCCCGGTGGTTTCCGAGTCCGGCGCCATTGTTCCCGGCCAACGCATGTGGGTCGGCATGAGCTGCGATCACCGCGTCATCGATGGCGCGGTCGGCGCGACCTTCCTCCAAGTGTTCCGGAAATACATCGAGAACCCGGCCCTCATGCTGGTGTAACCGGAGCCAAGCGAACGAACTTCTTCATCCTTTCTCCTTCATGAAATACGACCTCATCGTCATCGGAGGTGGCCCTGCGGGGTACGCCGCCGCCATCCGCGCCGGTCAACTCGGCAAGAAAACGGCCTGCGTCGAAATGGACCGGGCTGGCGGCACCTGCTTGAACTGGGGATGTATTCCCACCAAGTCCCTCATCCGCAACGCGGAGATCTATCAATTGATGCACAACCACTCCGGTGACTTTGGCCTTGGCGTCACGGGCCTCACCTATGACTGGAGCAAGGTCATCGGCCGCAGCCGCGGAGTTTCCGATAAGCTCGCCGGAGGGATCGAGTTCCTCTTCAAGAAGAACAAGGTCGATTACGTCCGCGGCAAGGGTTCACTTCTCGGCAACGGCAAGGTCGAGGTGACAGACGCCAACGGCGCCGTCTCCATGCTCGAAGGGGAGAACATCCTCATCGCCACCGGGTGCACGAGCCGCCCCATGCCGGGCCTTCCCTTTGATGGCCACCGCGTCATCAGCTCCAAGGAGGCCATGGTGATGCCGCAACAGCCCAAGGAAATCATCATCATCGGCGCTGGCGCCATCGGCGTGGAATTCGCTTACTTCTTCAACGCCTTCGGCACCAAGGTCACCATCGTGGAGATGATGCCGAATCTCCTGCCCGTCGAGGACGAGGAGATCAGCAAGACCCTGGAGAAATCCTTCGCCAAGCAGGGCATCCGCGTCCTCACGGAAACCAAAACCGTGGGCAGTCAGGTCACCGATGCCGGCGTCGAAATCACTGTGGAAGGCAAGGCCAACGAAACGCTCCGGGCGGATGTTTGCCTCGTCGCCATCGGCGTGCTTCCCGTCCTTCCCGAGGGCCGCGAGCTCAAGAAGACGGAACGTGGCTACATCAAGGTCGATGACCGTTACCAGACCAGTATTCCCAAGGTTTTCGCCGCTGGCGATATCACCGGTCCCCCTTGGCTGGCGCACACCGCAACCTTTGAGGCCGTCCAAGCCGTCGAAGGGATTTTCAATGCGGCTTACAAACCGCGGAAGGTCGAGTTCTTCCCCGGCTGCACCTATTGCCAGCCGCAAGTCGCCAGCGTCGGTCTCACCGAGAAGGCGGCCAAAGAGAAAGGCCTCAAATACAAGGTCGGCAAGTTCCCCTTCATGGCCAGCGGCAAAGCCCTCTCCGTGGGCGAGCCCGAAGGCTTTGTGAAGCTCCTCTTCAACGAGCAGCACGGGGAAATCATCGGCGCCCATATCATCGGCTCCGAGGCTACGGAAATGATCGCCGAGCTCGGGCTCGCCATCACTTTGGAAGCCACTTACGAGGATCTCGAGGCCACCATCCACGCCCACCCAACCCTCAGCGAAGCCGTCCACGAAGCCACCTCAAACGCCTTCGGACACGCCATTCATATTTAGTTGAGGGTTGAGAGTTGAGAGGCGGGAAGGCGCTGATCGCTTCGGGAATCGCGCTGCCGAATCAGCGTGTTTGTGGCGAAATCGTGCATGCGTACGCCGAAACCGGTCGCATTCAGGATTTGATTGTTCGTGGGAAGCGTGAACCAATCAACCATCAACGATCAACCATCAACCATACAGCGCGCCCGCAAGGTCTTCGATACGGAGATCCGCGAACTCACCCGCCTGCGGGATCGCTTGGATGCCGCGTTTGAGGAGGCCGTCACTACCGTGCGCCGTTCCATCCAGAGCGGCAGCAAGGTCATCGTCGTCGGGGTGGGGAAGTGCAGTCACGTCGGCGACAAAATCGCCGCCACCCTCACCAGCACCGGTTCCCCGGCCATCGCACTCAATTCGCTGAACGCCCTGCACGGGGACCTCGGGATCGTCAAAGATGGCGACACCATCCTCTGCCTGAGTTCCAGCGGAGAAACCGCGGAGATGCTCAATCTGCTCCCGGCCTTGCGCCGCTTTGAGGTCCGCATTGTCTCATTCACTGGAAACGTCCGTTCCTCCTTGGCCCGGTATAGCGACGTGGTCGTCGATGTGTCCGTGGAGCACGAAGCCTGCCCCCTCGCGTTGGCGCCCACCAGCAGCACCACCGCCATGCTTGTGCTCGGCGATGCCCTGGCGATGACCCTGCTCGAAGCCTCCGGATTTCAGCCGGAAGACTTCGCTCGCTTTCACCCGGGAGGCAGCCTCGGCCGCAAGCTCCTCACCAAAGCCGCCGATATCATGCGTCCGCGGGCCCAGATGGCGGTTATTTCGCCGGAAACCACCGTCCCCGACGCCCTGGACGCCATGACACGCCAACGCGCCGGTGCCGCCGTGGTCGTCGATGCCGAAGACCGCCTCGCCGGCATCTTCACCCACGGCGACTTCGTCCGCGCCTTCCGCGCCCATGGGCCGGAGATCAGTTCCCTGAGTGTGGAACGCCTCATGACGGCCAACCCCATCTGCATCGAGTCGAGCCAACTCGCCGTCGAAGTCCTCGCCGTCCTGAAAAAGCACCGCATCGACGACATCGTCGTTATCGACCACGACCGCAAACCGGCGGGCTTGATCGATGTGCAAGATTTGTCGCGCATCGGGTTGTTGTAGGGGCGCTGCTTGCGCGATTCCTAGCCGAAGGAGTCAAAAACCTAAGAACGATTGGTAGCCGACCTGCGCTCTCCTCGTCGCCACCGCCTCCGGCGCCAACGTGCCTGACGCCGAGAGGAGATGGGATCGATCTCCTTCCTTACCTCAGCGGCCTGAACTCCGCCGCTCCGCACCCGGAACTCTACTGGCAGTCGGTCCGGCCCCAAATCGTCAGGAGAGCCTCCGTGGCAGCTCTGTCGCTTGGATCAAGATCCCGGCGAAGCCAACGACCTGGCCCCGGAAGAGCCCGAAACCGTCTCCCGCCTCGTCGCCCTCTGGACGGAGCTGAACGGAGAGATGGTCGATCCGCTCTGGCGCAGAGGATCGTGCTTGTGCTCGTGCTCGGAATCGAAACCTCGTCCCTCCAGATCGGCTTTGATGCAGAAGCCGCCGCCATGATCCGCGCAACGCTGGACGCCCGAATCCAAGCACTGTAAACCCATCAGTAGTCCAGCGCCGCACGGGGAGAAAAAGGCACCAAACCCGACGCGCACCGTCCGTCCTGCGCGCGAGCGGAACGAGGGAGCTCTTTTCCTAACAGTTCACTTCAATTCTATTGACAAAACCACCATTGAACCCCCACCGTCCCACGCCGACCGGTGACTCGTGGGCGGGCGGGCTGGAAAAGCAAAGCCCAATCAGTTGAGATGACCACCCTCCACATTGTCGATGCTTTTACGTCCGAGCCCTTTGCGGGGAATCCGGCGGCGGTTTGTCTGCTTCCTGGTCCCTCCGACGAATTGTGGATGAAGCGGGTGGCCAGGGAGATGAACCTGTCGGAAACGGCGTTTTTGTATCCGATGGAGGGGGGATTCTCGCTCCGCTGGCTGACCCCGGCGGTGGAGGTGAAGCTTTGCGGGCATGCGACCCTCGCAAGCGCGTTCGCGCTCTGGGAGACCGGCGTTTTAGATCCCGGTGAGATCGCGCGCTTTCACACGTTGAGCGGTTGGCTTACCTGTGAGCGGGAGGGAGATTGGATCGCCATGGATTTTCCGGCGAAGATTTGCCTTCCTTGCGAGCCCCCAGCCGGGCTTGAAGAGGCGCTGGGAACGGAACTGCTCTTCTGCGGCAGCAACGGGATGGACTATCTGGTGGAAGTCGCCAGCGCCGAGGTGTTGCGCCGCTTGGTGCCGAACCTTTCCTTGCTGTCCAATTTGCCGGTGCGCGGCGTCATCGTGACGAGTGGGAGTGATGTGGAGGAAATTGATTTCCTCTCTCGCTTCTTTGCTCCGGCGGCTGGGGTGAATGAAGACCCGGTGACGGGCTCGGCGCACTGCGCGTTGGGGCCCTATTGGCAGGGGAAAACGGGTCGCAATGAGTACACCGCGTTTCAGGCCAGCGAACGGGGCGGCACGGTGCGGCTGGAGGTGAAAGGCGAGCGCGTGGTGTTGCGGGGCCAAGCGGTCTTGATGAGCCGGGTGGAATTGCTGCACTGAACGAAGTATGTCGGAACACACCTGCACGATTCGTTGGCGCAATACCGGCCCTGATTTCCTGAAACGGCAGTATTCGCGCGAGCATACTTGGCGGTTCGATGGAGGTCTCGAGGTCCCGGCCTCGCCTTCTCCTCACATCGTCGCGGCGCCGTGGTCGAATCCGGCCAGTGTCGATCCAGAGGAAGCCTTTGTCGCTTCGGTGGCGAGTTGTCACATGCTCTGGTTTTTGCATGTGGCGATCGATGCTGGATTCGCGGCGGAGAGCTATGAGGACGAGGCGATGGGCGTCATGAGCAAGAATGAACGAGGAGTTCTTTGGATCAGCCGGATCACCCTGCGGCCCAGAGTGGCTTGGAGCGGGGAACGGCAACCCTCCGCTGTTGATCTGGAGCATTTACATCATCTGGCGCATGAGCAGTGTTTCATTGCGAATTCCATCCGGACCGAGGTGGTGGTGGAGGCGACGGCATGACGGAAGTCTGCTATGCAGAGGAGGCGGACCTGAGCGCGGCGGAATTCATTGATGTCCTGCGGAGTTCGGGGCTGGCGGCGCGTCGTCCCGCGGATGACGTGGAGCGAATCGAGAAGATGTTGCGGAATGCGGACGTGATTGTCACGGCGCGACGCGAAGGTGTTTTGATTGGTGTGGCCCGGGCAATTACGGATTTCAGTTATTGCTGCTACTTGTCCGACCTGGCCGTAGACGAGCGTTATCAACGCCAGGGCATAGGGCGCCAACTGATCGAAAAGGCCCGAGGATTGGCGGGGGCCAGTGCCAAATTGA
>CAMCXS010000097.1 GCA_945883495.1 Akkermansia muciniphila | reverse complement strand
GAAGTCGACGGCAGCCCCAACCGCAACGCCACGCCGATCCCAGCCCGCGAAGATCCAGGGCAGGTTGCTGTAGAATCGACCAACGGGCTAGTCGCCTGATCAAGTTCGGCCCAGCCGCTTCCTTGCGGGCCTGGATTCTCCGATGCTGGAGGCATCAAAGCCAGTAGACGGTGGGTGAGCGCAGCGACACCACCGGGTTTCAGTAACGGGAGTCGATTGCGTTTGCGAGCACGAGGACGGGATCGAATTCCGCGCGGCCAGACAAGGCGAAAAAGCGCCGCAGCGGGACGTACTAACAGACGATCCACCATCCAACGCTGAAGGCTGAGTGCGGAAAAGCTGCGAAATTCTTGACGAAACCACCAGCACCAGCTGATATCACCTCAGGACGAATGGGAAAGTCCTGCCTCGACTGGCCCGCCCCAACGGTTGAGGGGACGCAACGCTCTCATGCAACCCTACTCCGTCAGTTACACCCGCCAATCCTCCAATGAACAGTCCGACGAGAGCAGCCATCCGTCTTGCTACCTGGTTGCTATGGTTGGGAGCACTCCCGGCCGCCTGGGGCAGGCTTCCCCGGGACATCAGGTGATCGCCAGTGGCGACGCGTTGGGAGTGTCCTTTTTGGATGCCCCTCCGGTGCTCTTGGATGATGGCAGCGTCCTGTTTGCGGACATCTTCAGCCAAAGGATTTACCGCGGCAATGGCGTGACGACGACCGTTTTAGTCCAGGAAGACACCGCTGCCCCAGGTGGAGGTCTTCTGAGCACCCTCAATGGGATCGAAGCTGCCTGTTCCAACGGCGATTTTGCGGTTCGGGGCCGATTCCTCTTGAACGGAGTCACTCGCGACGCCCTCTATGCTTGGCGATCCGGAAGCTTCTATCGTTTGGCCGCCGAAGGGGATTCCGCGCCTGGAGGCGGTACATTTGAACGGTTCGGCCTGCCCTCCATCAATCGCAATGGCTCCGTGGTCTTCGTGGCGGACCTGTTGGGCGGACCGGGAGCCGGGCTTTACCTGGCAAGAATCAATGGCGGCAACGTCACCGTGCAACGCATCGCGGCGGCAGGCCAAGCCGAGCCTGGAGGTGGCCTCTTCGCAAACATGAATCCAAGCTTCGGCGCAGGCTGTGCCGTGGATGATTCGGGACGCGTGGTATTTGCGGCGGAGCGAACGGTGGGTAGCTCCGGCACGGAGCGATACTTGTTCAGCTGGGATGGGACATCGACGGTCGTTGTGCCCAATTCCCAGTCCGTCAATGCATGGATGATCAACAACTCGGGCCAGGTGGTGTTTCATACCTATTACACGCTCTTTTTCGGTCCGTTCAACGCGCCTACCGCCATTCTCCGCCGTGACGATCCTGCACCTGGAGGAGGCACCTTCGGGACCTTTGATGGAGTCCATCTTAGCGCTAACGGACACGTGGCATTTTACTCGAGCTACCTGAATCTGACCAGCGGCTCGAGTTTTGCCGGAGTCTTCCTCTGGAATTCTAGTAGGGGTGTCGTGCTCATCTCCAGCAACAACGGGGCGGCACCCGGGGGCGGTGTCTTCAGCGACTCCTTCTATACCGGAAGCCCGTTCGTGACCGACTCCGGCAGGGTCTATTGGAACGCCCAAATCACCTCGTCGACGTGGGAACGCCTCTACATGGGAGACGGGGAAGTCCGCGAACTGGTCGCCGGAGACGGTACCTCCTTGGGAGCCACTCGAGCTAGGTATGTGACGTTCTCCTCGACATTTCCCTTGCTTGCTGGCAACGGACCAGTCGACAATTCCGACCGCTTAACGTATGTGGCAACGGACACCAATTATTCAGACTTTGTCGTCCGCTTCACGCCACCAACGGGATGGGGTGTTCCTGCGGAACGTGAGATTGTCGTCCATCAACCAGATGGAAACCCGATGCAGAACGGCGCTGCTCGCTCGTTTGGCACCGTCACCACCGGCTCATCCGGCAGCCTGACCTTCTCGATCAAGAACATCGGCAAAACCTTGCTTACGGGGATTCTGGTCAGCATTGAGGGCACAAATCCAGCGGACTTCACGGTCACGACTTCGCCAGCGAGCTTTGTCTCGGGACCTTCAGGCTCCACCGTTCTCACGGTTGCGTTTAGCCCGAGGGCAGTGGGCTCGCGCAGTGCGGTGCTGCGCGTCGCCAGCAACGACGCCGATGAAAACCCTTACCTCATCCCGCTCAGCGGTACGGGCGTCTCTCCCGAGATCGTGGTGGAGCACCCGGTGGGAACGAGTCTGGTTTCCGGCGTGGCGTCCATCGCTTTCCCCTCTACCGCGGCAGGCACGCAAAGCGCCGCCCGAGTCTTTACCATCCGCAATACCGGATCCGTTGCTCTAACCATCAACGAAATCACAAACTCCTCCGGACTGCCGGGGAGCTTTCTCATCCAAACCGCGGGGATGTCGACCACCGTGCCTCCTGGGGGCAGCACGACCTTTTCCGTGACGTTCGCTCCCACAGGAGCAGGTGGGGCACGCTCCACGACCCTGCGGATCGCCAACAATGACGCGGATGAAAGTGTGTTCCAAATTGCGTTATCCGGCGTCACGACCGTCCCGGACTTGGTCATCGAACAGCCGGCGGGCTCTGGGTTGGCCAGTGGCACCAGCAGCGTCAACTTTGGCGTTCAGAACGGAGGGACGGCCGCCCCCCCCCGTGACCTTCCTGGTGCGTAACACGGGGGCCGCCCTGCTCTCTCTGCTCAACCTAACCGTCAACGGAACCGCCGCCGCCGACTTCCAGATTCAGACGACGGGGATGAGCGCTCAGGTTCCGGCGGGGGGCAGCACCTCGTTCTCGGTCACGTTTGTCCCCACCGCCAATGGCCCGCGGACCGCGACCCTCCAGGTGCAGACGAATGACCCGGACCAAGGATCATTTGCCATCCAGCTTTCCGGAACGGGCATCGCCCCAGAGATCGGCATCCAGGGACCAGGCGGTGGATTACTGGCGAACGGCGCCGCTGTGAATTTTGGCGCCGTGCACGCGGGTAACGGAGGAGGCTCATCGGTGTTCACCATCCGGAACAACGGCTCGGCGCCTCTCAGCCTCTCCAACCTGACGGTGCTTGGCGCCCAGCCCGAGGACTTCGCCGTCAACTCAAGTGCGATGAGCGGGACCGTGGCAGCGGGCGAGAACACGTCCTTCGCCGTAACCTTTGTGCCGACGGCGGCGGGAAGCCGTTCGGCGTTGCTCCGCATATTCAGCAACGACGGGAACGATAATCCCTTCGAGATTCAATTCAGCGGAACCGGAACGCGACCGGAGATCGCCGTGGAGCAGCCGTTGGGAACGGATGTAAGCCTTGGCGGCATCGTCACGTTGGGCACCGCCGCCATGGGCAGGACGCAAATTTCACGTCAGGTCGTCATCCGCAACGCCGGCGAGACGCCACTAAGCATCGGCGCAGTCACGGTGAACAACGGGCAGCCCAGCGATTTCTCCGTGGATGTCACGACCATGGCTGCGCTCCTGCCCGCCGGACAGACGACCGCTTTCACGGTCCGTTTTGCGCCCAGCGCCATCGGGGAACGCTCCGCCCCTCTCACGATCGCGAACGGTGATTTGGACGAGAATCCGTTCACCCTGCAACTGCAAGGAACGGGCATTTTCAACACCGCTCCCGTGGTGACCTTGAACGGCCCATCCCCCCTCACCGTGGAGGCGGCGGAGAGTTACACCGACGCGGGCGCCACGGCCTCGGACGTCGAGGATGGAGCGCTTACGCCCACGCTCGGTTCGAACACCGTGGAGGCCCACCGCGAGGGCACGTACCAGGTTACTTGGACGGTCACGGATCAATACGGGGAACGAAGCACGGCCACCCGCACCGTCATCGTGGAGGACACCACCCCCCCGGCCATTGTTCCGCCGGGCGACATGGTGCTCGTGGCAACTTCAAGCTCCGGAGCGGTCGTCACCTATTCCCCGGCGTCGGCTTCAGACGTTTCCGGGGAACCGGTGATTGGCTATTCGGCGGCGTCCGGCAGTCTATTTCCCGTGGGCGAAACCGTCGTGACCGTCACCGCGAACGACCTTGCGGGAAACCAGTCCGAAGCGAGCTTTTTGGTGAAGGTGCTTCCCTTCGGCTTGGATCGTCGCGCCCCGGTGGTGAAGATCGCCACGCCTTCAGCGAGGACTCGGACCGTCGCGGAATCGTTTTCGCTTGCCGGGTCCGTTTGGGATGATGCGGGACTGCGTAGCTTGGTGGTGAAGGTCAACGGGCTTCCGGTGAACCTCGACGCCCCGGTTGCGTTGGCAGCTGGGGTCGTCAGGCCGTGGGCCGTCGGCAGCGTTGCGGCGGAAAATGGCCCCAACATAATCGAGGTGGAAGCGGTCGACCACGCGGGAAGGGTGGGCAAAGCCAAGCACGTGGTCAATTTTGTCAAGGATCGCCCCGAGTTGGCCGGCGTGTATCCGGCTTTGGTCACCCCAAAAGGCACCCCAGACACCGGCAACTTCGGAGCCATCCAAGCGACGGTCAGCAAATCCGGATCGGCCAGCGGCACCCTGCGCACCTGCGGTTCGACCTTTCCCTTCCGGGCTGTGCTCCGGAACGACGGGTCCGCGCGGTTCCTGCCGGCACTGTCGGACACCTTGGATTTGAAGATCGGACGCGGCGCTTCTGCCCGTTCGCTGGGCACCCTGCGCTTTCAGGTCTCCGTGGAGCACGGGTTGACGGGAACGGTGTCTTCCTACGCCGCCTTCCGATGCCCCAAGCCGGCCTACCGCAGCCCGGCGCTCCCGCTTCCGGCTACCCATTGGGCAATTGGCAATCACACGTTGGCGTTGGTTTCCAAGGCGCAATCTCCCACCAGAACGGCTTCCAGCTATCCACAGGGCGATGGACCGGTGCTGGTTCGCTTGGCCTCGTCTGGCCGGGTCACCCTCAGCGGCTACCTGGCGGACAGTTCCCGCTTATCCACCACGGCTCTGCTCCGGAGCGATGACTCGATGGTTTTCTTCACTCGGCTTTATGGCAACAAAGGAGGATTTGGCGGAGAACTCCATTTCCAGCCCTTAGCGGACTCAGACTTCTCCGGCACCAACCTGCTCTGGCTACGGCCGGAGAGCTTAACCGCACGTCAATATAAGGAAGGCTGGCCCAGCGGCATCCGCGTCGATGCAGCCGGAACCAAATACAGTCAGCCCGCGTCCATCAATTTCGGGCAATCCGTAACTAACCTGACCACCGGCAACGCGTGGTTGGTGTTTTCCGATGGACTCCTTTCCAGTCCCGAAAGGTATCGAGTTAACTTGGATCGGATCAGCGGTCGGGTCACTCGGGTCCCCCCACCCAATCCTCCCTACACGTTCCAATTCAAGTCATCGACAGGCTGGTTTCAAGGCACGTTCCCTCATCCAGACGGCAGTCGGCCCACCTTCCGCGGCGTGATCCTGAACAAGGGTCAGAATCGCGGGGGGGGCGGCTACTTCTTAGGCTCCGGCATCGGGGCGCAGAGCGGTGGCGTAACGCTGAACTGAGTCTGCAGTTGCACGCGAGGCTTCGTTTTGGATCTCCCGGGCTTTGGACCGGCAGAAGATCTTTGATGAAGCGGCCAGCGACAAGTTCCGCAAGCTGCTCGCTCAACAGCTCGCCTTCTCCCAGATCAAGCTCGTGACCTTCTGCATCATCGGCAACCACTGGCATCTGCTGGTCACCCTGGACACCGCCGAGCCCAACCCGCTCCAGGACGCTCCCGACAGCGCTCTGCTCGATAACCTTGGGCTGATCCACAGCGACACTGAGGTCCAGAGAGTGCTCCGATTCGTCTTGAATCCGTAGGCGCACCACACTCGGACCGGTCGCTTGGGTGGCGAAAAAGGATCTGTGAGAAATCGAGATCTTGTGTTAACACGACATACCCATGCTCACGGGCCCATTCCTCAGTTCCGGATCCGGAGCATTTCCGGCACCGATACTTGCCCAGTGGCACGCGTCCCATCCGGCGCGCTGAAAGATGGGGAGCCAGTCCGGGCTTAGGTTCATATCGACGAGCAATCTCATCTCCTTCTATGCCGCCGGCATAGCCAACTCCTCATCATCCACGATTAGCGCCGCGCAGCTCAGGCAGGCGTCAATGTCCTCTGGCTCCAAATAGGGATAGGATATCTTCCCCTGAAGCCGTCCTCCTCCGCGCTCCGGATAGTCGCGACGGCATTCTGGGGATTCTGCCGAAAGACAGCGGTCACGGTGCGTTCGCCGTCCGCTTTTCCCGTGCATCGACGAAGTCCGCACGCACTCGATCTTCTTTGGAGAGAATGGGCTCTGGATGATCCACATGCCCCAGTGGGCGCACCCCGGGACCAATGCCGTTCAGTCCGAGATCGTCTTGGGTAGCCTCCACCAGCGTTCTCAATCGCTTTACCACGCCGGGGTTCTCCGCGGCCACGTTGCGCGTTTCGCCAATGTCCGCATCGAGGTTATAGAGTAGATCTTCGCCGGCCTTTTCCTTGGTTCCATCCACGGTTTCCGCGGCCGACGCCAGCCGGAGCTTCCAGGGACCAGACCGCACGCCCTCCAGCTTCAATCCCCGGAAATAGTAGAAGACATCATGCGGGCTCATCGCCCCCGCGTGTCCAGCTAGCAGAGGCCAGATGTCGCCACCATCCACTTTCCGATCCGAGGGCAAGGTGCCACCAGCCAGCTTGACGAAGGTGGGGAGTAGGTCAAACATCCCAGTGATTTCATCCGTGCTGGATCCGGCGGGGATCTTACCCGGCCACCACGCAATGGTGGGCGCCCGCATTCCGCCTTCCCAGGTGGTGGCCTTAAAACCCCGAAGGGGGGCGTTCACGCCGTGTTTCGTGCCCCCGTTGTCGGCGGTAAAAACGACCAGGGTCTTGCCATCTAAATTCAAGCTGCGGAGAAGCTCCAACACCTGCCCAACGCTCCAGTCCACCTCCTCCACCCAGTCATGGTAAAACCCGTGCGCGGACTTGCCCGCAAACTGCTTGCCGGGATAATGCGGCCCATGCACGGCTGTGTGCGGCAGGTAAAGGAAGAACGGCTTGTCCTGGTTCTCCTGAATGAATTTGAGCGCTGCTTCTGTATAGCGTCTAACTATGCCCTGCTGCTCGTCCGGTGTAACACGCGCAATGACGTTTTGATTCTCGATCAGCGGCAGGGGCGGCTGCCGGGCCCCACTCCGGATTCCCATATCGTCGTCATCGGGTCCCGAGGTGCCTTTTGGCTGAGGCAGCCTTTCACCCAAACTGCTTTTGGAACCATCCTCCGCAGGCCCCATGTCATTGGAATAGGGAAGGCCGAGGTAATAGTCAAAGCCCTGATTCCGCGGCAAAAACTCCCGCTGATCTCCGAGATGCCATTTCCCGATGCATCCCGTCGAGTAGCCTGCGTTCTTCAGCAATTCGGCCACTGTGTGCTCCTCCGGATTCAATCCAACCGCCGCCGAAGGAAACAATACCCCTCCGATGGGCAGGACGCGCTTAGGGTAGCAGCCGGTCATCAAGGCAGCTCGTGAGGGGGAGCACACGGGCGCTGTGTAAAAACAGGTAAGCTTCCGCCCCTCCTCTGCCATCCGGTCCAGATGCGGCGTGCGATTGAGCTTGGAACCAAACGCTCCGATGTCCGCATAACCCAGGTCGTCAATGTTGATGAGGACGAAATTCGGCTTTTCCACGGCGTGAAGCGCCGCAAAGGGGAGCAAGAATGTCAGTTGAAACAGGAGCGTTTTCATGGGGACGAACTGGCGGGCGCGAATGGAACGGACGGTCAGCAATGGCCGGAGTGCGTGGGCGACTCCACTACGAAAATCAAGGTTTTTGTAGCGGATTGAATTCCGTCTTCCCGCATCAGAATGATCCACACCCGGACCCGGCCGCCAGCAAGGCATACCACGACGGATCCATCTTGCATAGATCAAGACGCTGCAGAGCATCTTCCCGTATCCCGAGGTATACCAAACTCGCATTTGGAGCTTGCCCTCCAAGCAGGCGAGATTGGCGTCGGTGATCGAGCCGAGGCAGCGCAGCTTGGCGGAGGTTCTCGCGGACCCGACGAGGATTGCGGCGTTGCGGGCTACGGGGTTGCTGGATACTCCAGCCGAGCAGGCGTTTGACCGGCTTGGCAAACTGGCGATCCGCTTTCTGCGGGTGCCCGTGTGCTTGGTTTCGCTCGTCGAGTTCGACCGGCAGTTCTTCAAGTGTTGCCTGGGTCTGCCCGAGCCGTGGGCATCGCGGCGGCAGACGCCGATCCATTTTTCTTTCTGCCAACATGTCGTCTGCGCGAGCCAACCGATCATCATTGAAGATGCACGGAATCATCCATTGGTGCGCGACAACCCGGCCATTCAAGAGCTGGGCGTCGAGGCCTATCTGGGAATCCCTTTGCAGATGCCTGACGGCCAGGTTCTGGGAAGCTTCTGCGCGATTGATCACAAGCCCAGGAGTTGGTCCGAAGACGACGTCGACGTCATGACGAACTTGGCGGCGTCCGTCATCAGCGAGATCAGCCTGCGCCATACCGCGATCAGCGCGCTCCAGGCCAGCGAGGCGGAATTGCTCCATCGCAATGCCGATCTGCTGACGGCCAATGATCAACTGGCAATCGCGCAGATGGTGGCCGTGGAACTGGCCGCCCGAGCCGATGGCGCGCGTCGAGAAGCCGAGAAAGCCGTGTTGGCGCTTCGCGAGAGTGAAGAACGGTTCCGCTTTTTGGCGAACTCCGCGCCGGCCCTGATCTGGATGTCCGGCCCCGGCAAGCTCTGCACGTGGTTCAACGATCAGTGGCTCGAATTCACAGGACGCACCCTGGATGAAGTCCTCGGAGACGGCTGGGTGGAGGACGTCCATCCGGAAGACCGCGAACACTGCCACGAGACCTACGTCCGGTCCTTTGAAGCACGACAGCCGTTTGAAATGGAGTACCGCCTCCGCCATTCCAACGGGAACTGGCGCTGGATCTTCAATCGAGGCAGGCCGCGATTTGACAGCAGCGGAACTTTTCTGGGTTACATCGGAAGCTGTGTGGACGTCCACGCCCGGCGTGAGGCGGAAGAGGCTCTACGCAAGCTGAACCAGACCCTCAGCCTCCAAGTCGCCGAGCGCACCCACGACCTCAGCGAGGCACGCGATGCCGCCGGGGGCGCGAACCGGGCCAAAAGCGAGTTTTTGGCGAACATGAGCCACGAAATCCGGACACCGATCAACGGCATCGTGGGCATGACCGAACTCCTTTTTCGCACACGCCTCTCCTCGGAACAGCAGCACTATTTGGAGCTGGTGCGGCAGTCCGCAGACTCGCTCCTCAGCTTGATCAGCGATATCCTCGATTTTTCCAAGGTGGAGGCCCGCAAATTGGAGCTCTTTCCCGTCGAGTTCGACCTGCGGGATTCCTTTGCGATGGCCTTGCAAGGACTGAGCCAGCGAGCGGCGGAGAAGGGTGTGGAACTCGCCTTCCGGGTGGATCCACGCGTCCCACCTTGCCTGGTCGGGGATCCGGGACGGCTCCACCAGATCCTCGTCAATCTTTCCGGCAACGCGATCAAGTTCACCGATGACGGGGAAATCGTCGTGGATGTGACCCTGGACGAAGAGACGGAAGCGGAGGTCCTTCTCCATGTCCAAGTGCGCGATACCGGCAGCGGAATTCCGAAGGAAAAGCTGCAGACCATCTTTGAACCGTTCACCCAAGCGGATAGCTCCGCGCGCCGCCGGTTCGGGGGCTCTGGATTGGGGCTTTCCATCTGCCGCCAGTTGACCGGATTGATGGGCGGCAGCATCTGGATGGACAGCGAAACCGGCGTCGGCACCACCGTCCACTTCACGGCGCGGGTGGGCGTGGCGCGCGACGCCAAGCCCGGACTTCCCGCGCCTCCCAAATGTCTGCGCAATCTCCGCGTGCTGATCGTCGACGACCACGCCACCAGCCGCGCGATTTTGGACGAGATGTTGCGCGTCTGGAAGATGCGTCCGGTCAGTGCGGAGAACGGGAGCGAGGCGCTCGAAATCCTCGAAAGACCAACTCCGGATCCCGTCCGGCTCCTGCTCTTGGACCTCATGATGCCCGGGATGGATGGGGAACAAGTAGCTCGGGAGGTGCGTCGGCATTGGGGCGACGCAGCCCCCAAGCTGGTCATCCTTTCCTCCTTGGGACAATTGCTCTCCAATTGGAAGCTTGGCGAACTTGGCATCAGCCAAGTGGTCACCAAACCGGTCCGGCCTAGCCAACTTTTGGAAGCCATGGCGCGAAGCCTGAACGCCGAGCCCGGAATCACCCCCCATCCCACCGAGCCTCCATCCGCCGCACCGGATCATCCACTCCGGGTGCTGCTCGCCGAAGACAACGCCGTGAACCGCCTCGTCGCCGTCAAACTACTGGAAGATCGCGGCCACTCCGTCGTAGCGGTCGAGGACGGCGCCCGCGCCTTGCAGATGTTGGAGGATCAACCGTTCGACGCCGTCCTCATGGACATCCAGATGCCCAACGTCGATGGCATTACTGCCGCCCAGGAGATCCGGGAACGGGAACGGGTAACCGGCCGGCCGCGCCTCCCGATCGTGGCGCTGACGGCGGACGCGATGCTCGCGGACCGGGAACGCTGCCTTTGCGCGGGCATGGACGCCTACGTCGCCAAACCGGTTCGCTCCGCCGAGCTCTACGCCGCCTTGGAACAAGCCGTGTGCGCCCCGGCCGAAGTCACCGCGTGAGGCAAGGCCATCAAACCGCCACGCGCAGACTGTGGCCCGTCATCGCCGCCGGCTTTGGCAAGCCGAGAATGTCGAGCATGGTCGGTGCCACGTCGCACAGGAAACCGTCGGTCAGGCAGTACTGCCCCGGCTGGTTTGAGACGTAAAAAAGGTCCACAGGGAACGTCGTGTGCGCCGTGTGGGGTGAACCATCGGCATTGCGCATGAACTCGCAATTTCCATGGTCCGCCGTGATGAGGAGCTGTCCATCGAGTTCCAAGGTCTTTTCCACGACCCGGCGCACGCAGTCATCGACGGTTTCCACCGCGCGAATTGCCGCTTCCGGCACGCCCGTGTGCCCCACCATGTCCGGGTTGGCGAAGTTCACGATGACGACGTCGAATTCGGGAAGTCGGTCGAGAAGCAATTGCGTCACCTCGGGTGCGCTCATCTCCGGCTGCAAATCGTAGGTGGCCACTTTTGGCGATGGGATCATCTGGCGCTCTTCGCCTGGATACGGCTGCTCCAACCCGCCGTTGAAGAAATAGGACACGTGCGGGTACTTCTCCGTTTCCGCGAGACGCAACTGGGTCAGCCCTGCTCGAGAGACAACTTCGCCCAAGACGTCGTTGAGCTGCTGCGGCGGGAACGCCACCGGGCAGCCGTAGGTTTCGTCGTATTCCGTCAGCGTCACATAATGCACCTTGGGCACGGCGCCGCGATCAAAGCCCTCGAACTTCTCCCGGAGAAACGCCATCGACAACTGCCTCGCCCGGTCCGCCCGGAAGTTGAAGAAAATCACGACATCGCCGTCCCGGACCCGCTGCTCATTGGCCCCGGCGAAGATGCAGGGCTTCATGAACTCGTCCGTAATGTTTTCCGCATAGCCGCGCACCACGGCTTCGCTCGGAAGCCCGGTTTCGACGGTGCCAACCCCGTGGACGATCGCGTCCCAGCCCAATTTGGTCCGCTCCCAACGCTTGTCGCGGTCCATGGCGTAATACCGGCCCACGACAGTGGCGATTTTGGCACCGGAAGACGCCAGGCTGGCTTCGCAGAACTTCAGATATTCTTTCCCGCCAGTCGGCGAAGTGTCGCGGCCGTCCGTTATCGCGTGCACCCAGATATCCTCGACACCAGCCGCCTTGGCGGCATCCGCCAGCGCCACCAGATGTTCCTGGTGGCTGTGGACTCCGCCATCAGAAACCAGTCCAATGAAATGCAGGCGATGCCCGCGCGCCTTGACGAAGGCTTCTTGCAGCACCGGATTTCTTCCGAGTTCGCCATCGCGGATCGCTTTACCGATCCGGGTCAGGTCCTGATACACGATCCGGCCCGCGCCGAGATTGAGGTGTCCCACCTCGGAATTCCCCATTTGCCCGTCCGGCAAGCCGACATCCTCGCCGCTGGTGCGCACGTGGCAGCGCGGGTAGGTCGCGAAAAGCTTCTCGTGGAACGGCGTTTTCGCGAGAAGGGTCGCGTTGGCGTCCGTCTGAGCGGTTGCTTGTCCCCCGGGGTTCCAGCCCCAGCCGTCGCGAATGATGAGCACTACCGGTTTCTTGGCCATGGTTGGGAGAGTTCATAGGCGCAAAATCCAATCCGCCAACCGGAAAGTAGGCCCGAGAACGACGACCCCGGGCCCCCGGCCTTCCATCGCCTTTGCTGTCCCGGGTCTGACATCGCCTTGCTTTCCTACAAACAGAACAAGGTTTCTGTGCCTGTCACCGCTGAGGAACCGCCACTCCATCCTTCGATCGAGCCGTTTCCATGCGGTGACGCATCTCCCGGAGACGAGCGGAATCCATGCCCAGCGTGGCCACCATCCGGGCTAACTCCAGGGCGGTCAGTTCTTCCTCTTTCTTCCCGAGGCAGGCACCGGAAGCGATGAAGTCTTTGGCTTGAGCAGACAATTCCCCGGCGGCAATGCCCGCGGGAGAAATCAAGATCGCGGGAAGCGCGGATTTGCTGATCGCCCGCACGCCCTCGCCCGTCGCGGCGCAAATCGCAAGGTCGCTGGCCGCGCAAGCGCGTTCGAGATCTTCGGTGACGAGGCCGACGTGGGCACGCACATTGCAGCGCGCATAGGCCGCCCGGATTCCCGCGATGTCCACTGGCCCGGCCAAGTGGAGAAACTGAACGAGGGACGGATCAAAATACCTCAGCGTTTCCGTGGCGGCCGCGTGGATCCCATTCGCTTGCGCGCCTTGCCCCACGACCAACACCGTGAACCGATCGGCTTCTAAGGCGAAGAGCTTTCGCGCCTCGCTCTTGTCGATCAGGCTACCGGATGGCGAGTTCTCCCTGGGGTTCGTGGCCTTGCTCTCGTCAAGGCTGACCTCAGCCTTTGGAGCTGCGGGACGAGTAAACAATCCCGTCACTGCGGGAACTGCCTCTTCGATCGCCGAGGGCTTGATGGCGGCGCCTCCTTCCATTTGGGAGGCTGCGGCCCAGGAATCCGCCAATCTCTCCCCAAACGATTCAATCAAACTGGATTTGATCCGCGGACGCGGCGGGACAAATCCATCCACGGGGTCGATGATTGGCTCGTAAGAGGGCGCCACGACCTGGCTTGGGCGCCCATGGAGCACCGCGCCGCCCGTGACGACGGGCCTTGGTTTTGGCGCCCCGGTCGTCTGGAAGGGCACCAATGGCACCGGGGGAGAGACGGCCGGTGCCCGGGAAGCCTGAACCGGCTCCGGGAGAATCCGATTCCGGTCCGGCGCGGCACCGCGCACCACCGAGCCAATCACCGCCACCCAAATCTCATCATCAAGCGCATCACTCGCGGAGACGCCAAACACCACCTCCGTGGCGGGATCGAGATAGGTTGAGATTGCGGTCATGACTTCCTCGACTTCCATGAGGGTCACGCTGGTATTCCCGGTGATATGCACCAACACGGTGACCGCGGACTCAAGGGCCTTCCCTCCGCCCAGCGCCGGGTTGTCCAGAGCTACTCGCAGCGCACCCAACGCACGCTCTGGTCCGCTTGCCCGGCCAAACCCAAAGAGACAGCGGCCATTCTCCCGGTTCAGAACGGAAATCAACGCCTGCTTGCCCACTTTAATGACCCGCGGCCGCTCCAGCATGGAGGCAATCGCACGAATGCTATGACAAATGGTGGCATCGGCCAAGGCAAACGCCTCCCTCACTCCGGAATCCGGCACCACCGAACCGGCCAGTTGATCGTTTTCGAAGATCAACAGGGCTTCCGCGAATGGCCGCGTCTGTTCCAAAGCGTCTTGAGCCTGCCGGAAGCGCCTCTTGCCCTCGAACGGGAACGGCAGGGTGACGAAAACCAGCACGAAGCAGCCGGCTTCCTTCGCCAGTCGAGCGATGACTGGCAACGCCCCAGAAGCAGTCCCCCCGCCGAGGCCCGCGCAAAGAAACACCAAATCACCTTTCTGGAAGACTTGCCCGATCTCATGTGAAGCTTCCCGGGCGGCATCGTGTCCCAAGGCCGGATCTCCACCCGCCGGCAATCCGTAGGTCAAAGCTTTGCCAAGTTGAACATGACGCGCCACGCCACTTGCTGAAAGCACCGCCAAGTCGGTATCCATGAGCACTAGCGAGGCCGCATCCCCGCCCTCGGCGACCGTGCGCTGAAGGACGCTGCTCGCGGCGGAACCGATCCCCACCACGAGAATCCGTTCCGGTTTGGGCGTGGCGATCGAGAGCTCATCCGCTTTGAGGTGCGTTTCCATAGGCAGGCAATTATCAGTCAAGAAGGAAGGAATGGTTCCCGGCCATCAGATCCTGAACCTTGCAGTCGGTGTGGCTCGCAAAGGGAAGATCTCGCGTCAGGCTCACGGGCCGCTTAAAATGAAAACAATACGCGAAAGATCAACTTCCTAGGGTGCTCCTTTTTCGTTGAGTATCCCAGCAAAACCCCATGAGCGTAAGAGCTCATTCCGGAATCCAGGGCGAGCGGACGCGGTTCCAATACCTACATCTATTGAGGTGGATTGTCACTCCCTGGGTCGTTGATATTGAGTAGAAAACTCCCTTGTTCCAGCACTCGTTCCGTCTAGCATTAGAACGGTTGTGTTTGACTCTGTGAGTGCTCCCACCCGGCAAACCTCGAAGACGGAGCCATACGACAATCTCCCGCGTTTTCATCTCTATCTATTCATTTCCATTCCATTCCGTTTCGGCCTATGAGTATCAACATCGCGGTTGGAGCAAATCCACCCTGGAGTGAAGCACCGCTGCTCTTGGCGCAGGTCTCACCGGTTCTCTGGTCCCTTGGCATCTTGGTTTGGATCGTGCCGATCGCTGCCTTTGCCGTGCTGCTGGCGCAGCGCTATTCTCTGATGAACCGCGTCCGCTTGAAGGCAGGCGCGTGGTATGCTCAAGCGTCCGTGCTCCGGCAAGAAGTCGCGGCCCGCCTGGAAACCGCGGATCCCATGCACCCCCTCTGGACCGCCTGCCACCGTGGTTTGGCGCACTGGAAACAGATGGCGTCCCGCCTTTCCTTTCGGGAAGGTGCAGCGCCTCAGCAGGGTGCGGCGCAATTGATCCAGCTCGCCCTCACCGCCCATTCCCCCAACGCCAGAGAAGCCTTGAGTCCGTTCCGCGCCGAAGCCGAAGAAGAAACGCTCCGCGGATTTGTCCCAGCCAACGAAGCTCGCCGCCCCGTATTGAGCCCCAACCCGATCCCGGCGAGCCCGTTCCAGGTCGCTCCGTCTTCGGTGGCCCGTTGCGAAGTGGGGCCGTCGTTCGATAGCCTAAGAGGGATGACGCTGAACTTCACCGCCGCCTCCGCCGTGGTGAGCCCTGAGCTTCATGCGATCTTTCCAGCTGCCGAGCCCTACACTCGCCAGAGCGTGCTCGACCTTACCGCCGGGTTAACCGGGGTGATTGGCTGCGCTCTGCTCTCGGCATCAGCCGGACTTCCGATTCTGGCGCACTCGCTCCCGGACCATCTCCTCCGCGCGGGTGGGGTGATCCGGCTTCGGCGTTTGTACGAACGCCTCCATGGCCTGGCGGAAGATCTTGGATTTGGCAACGACGAGACGCTGACGGTGCGCACGAGCGAGGGGATGGTCAGTTTCTTTCCGTACGCTGGCATTTGTCTCAGCGTGCTCCACGAGAACGCAGACGCCCCGGGGTTTTGGGAACGGCTGACACTGGTGGCTCGGAGCTTCGCTACACTCCCAGCTTGACGGAACCGTGTCCTCTCCGCGCTTCCCGGACTACGGCCGGATAGGTCGCCTCTCCTCTTGGTCCCCTCGCCTCGGACCTGTAGGCTAGGCGGAAATCGGAGATGATGGCATTCGGCGTTCAGGCGGGGAACTATGATGGCGGAGTTTGGTCCCCGTTTTTGGTAGGCATCGGCCTAGGCTTCCTCTGCTGGATTGTCTTCGGATTCGCCAAGACGTCGATCGGCGCTTCGTCGTTTTACGCCGTCGTGGCTGGATGGCTCGGCCGGGCGGTGGCACGGCGCCACACGGAGGCCCTCCCCTATTACCGGAGCCATCCACCCGTCGCGAATTGGACGTTTCTCTTCGTGCTTTTCACATTCGCCGGCGGCTTCGCGGCAGCTTGGCACGGCGGGGAATTCCGCAACGAGTGGATTCATCTGATGTGGCGAGACCGCTTTGGCGGGCACGTGGCTTGGCGCTGCTTGGCCGCCCTGCTTGGCGGGGTGCTCATGGCTTTTGGCGCACGGCTCGCGGGTGGCTGCACCAGCGGACATGGAATCAGTGGGACACTGCAGCTCAATATCGGTTCCTGGATCACTGTCACCGCCATCTTTCTCGGCGGAATCGTGACAGCCATGCTTCTCTATTCAATCCCGTCCAGATGATGTATGCCATGCTTTATGCCTCCCCCAACGGCGGCTCGCGCCGCAGCCTGACGCTGAGCAAGGCCGCCCTCGCCGCTGGCTGCGGGCTGGCGTTCGGATTTCTCCTGCAAAAGGGTGGTTTGGCGAAATACAACGTCCTAATCGGCCAACTCCTACTGCAAGACTTCACCGTCCTGAAAACCATGCTCACGGCCATCGCCACCGGAATGGCCGGGGTGTTTACCTTGGAACGGCTCGGCAAAGCTTCCCTTCACCTGGAACCAACCCGGATCGGCGCCCAATTGATCGGGGGCCTGATCTTTGGCATCGGGTTTGGACTGCTCGCCTACTGTCCCGGCACCGGAGCGGTGGCGTTAGGCCAAGCAAGTTGGGATGCCCTCTTTGGCATCGCCGGACTGATCGGCGGCTCGTATCTCTACGCACAATTTTCCAGCAGGCTGGACAAGCATTTGCGCTGGGGCAACCTCGGAAAACTCACCCTGCTTGACTTCCTGGGGAGTCCTCGATGGCCCACGGCATTGGCCGTAGCAGCCATTCTAGGCTATCTGGCGAGCTTGTTGCCGTAAACGTGTTCGGCGACCACCTCCTTGTGCGAGCCAGAGGGATCAAAATCGACCAGCTGCCGGCGCTCTCCTTCTGGGTCACCATCCCCCAGCTCATGACGTTTCGCACAGTCTGCCTTGACCTCCGTGAGGCGTCAGCGCATGTAGGATCCTATGGCTAAGCCGCGTCTTGCTTGGGACCTATTCGTTGCCGTGCTCACCCCGGTCGTCGTGGTGGCCCTGGCATTTCTTGGTTACCGTCAATTGGGGATTGATGCCTATGAAACAGCCAAGGCGGAATGGCTTGCCCGTGGAGAACCCTCTCACATCTCCGACTTGGCCCTCCCCCCGCTCCTGCCGGATCAATCCTACTTTTGCCAAAATCCCCTTCTCCAAGCCCAATTGCGCTTCCGGAGCTTGGCAGGGGGCGCGCCCGGACAGGCGCTCTATGAGGATGAAGGTCAACAGCGCATACTCGGGAATATGGATTTTCCCGAACTGCTTTTGCAAAGCTTCGGCCGGATCAACCCTCCTACCCGGACTGACTTCGCCGCCATCGCCACGACCTATTCCCTGCCGGAGCCCAGCATTGCTCCAGTTGCCAAAATATCCCGGCTCCTGTCCGCGAACGACGCCATCTTCCGCTCGCTCATCGAATCCGCGCGGCTGCCAGCGGGACACTTTGGCATGATCTGGGATGTGACGGACCTGGCCGATGCCCCGACCCCCCATTACTTCGTTTGGACAAAATTGACCAAGCTTTGCACCCTACGAGCAAGAGTCGCCTTGGCCCAACGCGAAAGCCGGAGCGCTTTTGAAGAGCTCACCGTTCCCTTCCGCCTCACGGAGACCCTTGAAGCCGACCCGGTCATCTTGGCATCAATGATACGGCTTACCATGCAGATGATGACAATCCCCCCAATTTGGGAGGGCCTTGAGTCACGATCCTGGGCATCAACTGAGTTGCTAGCCCTTGAACAGGAACTAGCCAAATGGAAACCGATTGAAGACCAGATTCGCTGCTATCGCGGAGATTGCGCGCTCGGCCTTAATCTTCCCGACCGGCGAATCACAGAGGAAGAGTGGGCCATCCGGGAATCTATGACGGGGCCCATCCCGCGCTGGCCCTTTCAGATTCCCGGCGTCGCTTACTTCAACGCAGCCAACTACTTCCGCGCGTCCTACCGCGCCTGCTACCTGCCATTGCTTTCTCACGACTGGAAATCCGTCTCGCGTGAGCGGCTCTACATCGACGGCATTCCTGAATACGACCTCCATTCCATTTTGCACCGGAAGGAACTGCCGATCTTCCTTCTGGTAACGGAGCGCTGCGTGACCTTGGCGATCCACGTGATTCTCGCCCGGACGGCGATAGCTCTTGAGCGTTACCATCTGGACCGAGGCTCCTATCCCTCAGACTTAGCAGCGCTCGTTCCTGACTACCTTTCCACTCTTCCCACTGACTTAATGGATGGAGCGCCTCTACGCTATATTCCGATCGAAAACGGACGGTTTAAAGTTTATAGCATCGGCTGGGATTTTCGCGATCAGAAAGGGAAAATCAAAGACCAGCGAACGGGTCGCTTGGCGGACCAAGTCTGGACGTATGATCTCGCTGGCGGCGACGAGCCTCAGCCGGGTCTAGCTCCGTGACCTCCGTAAAACCTGAATAGAATGCTCAGGCATGGATGCGGCCGAAGTTGCCGCCCTGCATTGCCAATTGGGGATTCTCCCGATAATGAACGGTGCATGCGACGCGCCTTGGGAACTGGATCCGGCCGGAAGTGGCTACGCCGCCGCCATCAACCGGTTGATCGCAGCGGAGACAAAAAAAGGCAAGCCCCGCTGACGTGAGGCTTGCCTTCCGACTAATTGTATTCACAAAACCGGCGTCCGTGCGAAACGAACCGGTGATTAGAACCCGAACGTAATGCTCACACCGCCTCTTGAAGGAGGGCAAACGGGGCGGGGCACATAGCGGTCAGGACATCCCCCCCGACCGTAACCGCCACCCCCGTAGACAGGGCCGCGATAAACGGGACGCCCGTAATATCCGTAGGTCGGAACGTACTGGGTGGCGCAGCGGTGGGCTACAGGAACCCAAGAATAGATCGGGTGACCGCATCGATCATAGCCGACGATCACATGGTTTGAATAAAGGGAGTGACCGCACCGGTTGCAGCTGCCTTGGCATCGCCGCCCGTGATCCGCGGAAGCCAAAGAAGGGATGGCAAAGAATAAAGCGAACGCCGCCATGGCAGTCGCCCAAACAGAGTTCGTCAGTTTCATTAATTGAAGTGTGATTGGGAGTTGAATGATGGATTGTTGTCGCAAATGACAGGAGCACTTGCCCCTGATAGGCCGCCAGACGTTCTCAGGTCGGCCACTTGCGGAAAAAAGATTGAATCTTTTGCCAACGCGAGACGGAGGAGCACGCTCTCACTCCCCCAGCGCCGCCATCAATTGCCAGAGATCTCGCATCAATTTTTGCTCGGAGACATTTCCCTCACGCTCGAAGGCATGGTCGAGATTGCGCAGGACTCGCGACAGAATGATTTCCGCCGTGGCGGGCGTGCGAACCACCCGGTCGATCTCAGGCACGACGAACGGTTGATGCCGGATCAGCACCTCGGCGGAGAGGATTTTGCCTCCGTTGAAGCAGTCGATCAGATAGAGAATCCCATTTTCGTGCGACTCATGACGGGCGAGGAAGTGAGCGGGGAAATTACAGCCGCCCACCTCTATCCCGACGCGAAGGCCGACAAGAATCATGACGCAAGCCAAGAGAATCGGATTTCCACGCCGGTCCCGAAGGACCTTGTCCAGGTTGCTGTTGGCTACGGCATAGTAATCATCCTCATTGCCATGGAAGCGTCCACTGACGAACAGAAACGCTGCCAAGTCCCGGAAATTGGGATGAGGCTCTAGGCTGAGCAGGAGGGCCGCCAGGCCGTCGAGCCGGGCTCCGATTCCCGCATTGGGATCGGGTGGATCTGAAGTCGGCTCCGCCCCGGACAAATAGCCAGCCAGAAGAGTGAGCCCCTGCTCCAGTTTGAGGACTGAGGAGGGTTGGTCCAACCAGGCCTTCCAGTCTGAATGAAGCTTGTCCCGGAAGAACTCGCGCCGCAGTTGCAGGGCCTGTCCGATGAGGGGCTCGACCTTCAGGTCCGCCGGCGCATGTAGGGCCAGGGTCCGTTCCATCTCTGGCCCGAAAGCTGCCAAACGTTGCTTCACTGCCGCGCGCACCGCCGGATGCTCGTCGTCGAGGAGCTTGAGCAAGGCCGGGACGTCGCTGCCGGGATGCGCCATGGGGCCTCAACAAGAACGAAAGGTGCCAAACTGCAACAAATCAGTTGCGAACGCCCAATCTCTTTCTATCGTGACCCTCCCATATCTGCGCGGTTAGCTCAGTGGTAGAGCATCACCTTGACACGGTGGGGGTCACAGGTTCAAATCCTGTATCGCGCATTTTCTACGCCCCTTTCGTCCAAGTGTAGGTTACCGCACTCTTTCTCCAGGACGATGCGCACGGTTCGAGATGTTTTTCTTTCCGCCTTCGCGCTGACTCTCCTCTGCGCTTGCCAATCGCCTTCCGGCGCAATCGAGCCCGATGCCGGGCACGAAGGCACCACCACCAAATCTTTTTTTCCGGATAGCGGGTCCCAACCTGAAGCCCCGCGCCCCACCCTTTCCACGCCGGACCGGCCCGAGGATTTCGCAAAATGGGAGCGGGACCCGGCCCGGGCCAAACGCAAGAGCGAGCTGCTGAAACGCCCGCTGCTGATCCTGTTCACCGGGCTGTCGTGGTCGAGCAACGCGAAGCTTCTAGGAGAAGAAGTGTTTCTCTCCAAATCCTTCAACGGTCTGGCCCGGGAAAACCTCACGCTGCTGTATCTGGACTTTCCTCAGAATCCGCGAGATGCCGCTCCGGCGCTACAAAAATTCAAGGAGTATTACGACGTCCGAGGCTTCCCCACCGTCCTCATTCTCAATTCGGATGGCACCGTTGCCTACCGTCGCACCGGCTACGTCCCCGGCAAAGCACAAGATTACTTCCGGGAACTCGAAACCGCCATCCTCAGGCTACCCAATATGGAGTAGACCATCTCGCCACGCCTCGCCGCTTGTGGGAAATTGACGCCGCCCTCCTCTCGACTTACGATCAACCCGATGGACAAGATCGCCAGCCTTACCGAACGCATTCGCCAGTTTCGCGACGCCCGGAATTGGCGCCAGTTCCACAGCCCAAAGGACCTCGCGGTTGCGATTACCGCCGAAGCTGGGGAACTCCTTCAGCACTTCGTCTGGAAATCCTCCGAAGAAAGCTGGGACCGGGCTGAAGCCAAGAAGTCCGAAATCGCCGACGAGATCGCCGATGTCGCCGTGCTCCTTTTCGAACTCGCGGACAATCTCCAGCTCGACCTCGGCACCATCATTGACGCCAAACTGGACCGCAACGAAGTGCGTTACCCAGTAAGCAAAGCATTTGGCTCCAACCTGAAATACAACGAACTCGAGTCCTAACCCAACCCCCGATCCGAAACCGCCGCGCCGCAAGCGTTACGCCGGCCGCAACCCGCGTGCTTTCGCCGAAAAATATAAGGAACATGCGAGCGATCCCGAAACCATCGCAAAAGTCCTTGCCTCTGGAAAGACCCCGGCCGGGATGCACCGTCCGGTGATGCTGACGGAAGTGCTCGAAGCCCTCCATCCCCAACCTGGCGAACGGATGGCGGACGGCACCTTGGGGCACGGCGGGCACGCTTTGGAAATCGTCTCGCGGCTCCTGCCCGGCGGCGCCTTGCTCGGGCTCGACCAAGATCCGGTGCAACTCCCGGCCACCGAGGCCAGGCTCCGCTCTAGCGGCTTCACGGGAGAATCCTTGATCATCCGACGCTCTAACTTCGCCGGCTTGCCACGCCTTCTCGCCGAACTCGGCTGGACCGGCGTCGATGGCGTGCTCCTGGATCTGGGCGTCTCCTCGATGCAGATCGACAACCCAGAGCGCGGCTTTTCCTACAAGAACAACGGCCCCCTCGACATGCGGATGAACCCGAATCGCGGAGAAACGGCAGCCTCCTGGCTCGCGAAAGCCACGCCCGAAAGACTCGAAGCCGCTTTGATTCGGAACGCCGACG
>CAMCXS010000096.1 GCA_945883495.1 Akkermansia muciniphila | reverse complement strand
TCGCCCTTCGCCCTTCGCCCTTCGCCCTTCGCCCTTCGCCCTTCGCCCTTCGCCCTTCGCCCTTCGCCCTTCGCCCTTCGCCCTTCACCCTTCACCCTTCACCCTTCGCCCTTCACCCTTCACCCTTCACCCTTCACCCTTCACCCTTCACCCTTCACCCTTCACCCTTCACCCTTCGCCCGCGTGTTTCGGGCAGCGCGGTGAGGAGAACGTCCGGATCGAACCCGTCCACGGTGAAGAGGTCGAGGTCGATGGAGAGCCGGTGTCCGATCCGCAGGGCCAAAGCGGTTCCGCCCCCGAGGTCGAAGGGGTCGCAGGCGGGGCTCGTCATCAACCGGTTCAGGAGATCCAGGGCGCCGGCTGGGATCGCGTCGTGGCAAAGCATGGGAAGGATTCCAGCGGTTGGTCAAGGAGCGCCGCAACATAGGCCAACGCTTTCGGCTCCAGGCGGGTCATGGCCGCGACTTCCTGGCGGATGCGTTCGTCTCCGTAATGGGCGCGGATCATGCGCCATTCCGCCCAGGTGCCGCGTTCCAAAGCCCGCCGGATGAGGAAACCAGCGTGCCGTTCTGCGTCCAAGGAGGCGAGTTCGACATCCCAAAGAAGGGGGGAGAGGAGGTGCAGGTCCAGCATCCGATCTGGAGACGAACGTAGGGGCGTGCGGACTCGATTGCAACGAGCGATGAACGAAGCGTGTCCGCATAGGTGGTCTTCCGCCCGTCTTGGTGCTCCCAGGCGCCCATCTCACCACAAAGAGCCCGAAGCGGCACGAAGGATGGATGCCGAGGAGCCGGGACCGGGACTTGTCCCGGTGCTCAACGCCGCTTGGATTGTCTCCCGTAGCTTCGTGCTCTTCGCGCCCTTCGTGGTGCTCCCGATCGCCAATCTCACCACGAAGAGCACGAAGGGACACGAAGGATGGATGCCGAGGACCGGGCACCGGGACTTGTCCCGGTGCTCAACGCTGTTTGGATTGTCTCCCGGAGCTTCGTGCTCTTCGCGCCCTTCGTGGTGCTCTCAGGCGCCAATCTCACCACGAAAAGCCTGAAGGGACACGAAGGATGGTTGTTGAGGAGCGGGCTCCGGCAAATTGATCCGGTTCTCAACGCCGTTTGGATGCGGTGAGTCGTCTTCACGCAGGGAGGCCGGAGGGCGAACTCAAACTCGTCCTCGGAATCGACCTCCATCAGGCCCAAAGGGCCGTGACAGGACAGCCCAGGGCGAAGGAAGCCGAAGGCGACCGCCGCCCTGGGACGAACCACCCCAAAAGGAAGCGCTGAAAGCGCGAGACCCCCGTCCTTCGGCAGACAAAACGCCACGAATCTGCGGATCGTCCTGCGATGGAGCGGTTCCAGCCAGCGAGTTGTCTCTGCCCGCGCAAGAATCCCTTGCCAAGCACCCTGAACCCGGGTCTACTCAACGAACAACACCCTGGAAGCGGGGTAACACCCTGGAAGCGGGGTAACACCCTGGAACTCCCTCCGGCGGCCATAATAAGTTATTGGCAACGGGAGGGTGAATTGTAATGTTCGCCACGATCAGAAATCATTACCATGAAGAAACCACAAATACTCACAGCCGTTCTCGCCGTCCTAGTAACTTGCATATCCGGCGCAGAAGAGACCGCGTTTCCCGAGCGATTAAAGACTCTTACCGCGAACTACGAAGCGGCAATCGGCCGGGCAACTGCACCGTTAACCAAGGCCTACTTAGATGAACTTAACAAAATGAAGTTCGAATATACTCGAGCCGGAGACTTAAAATCAGCCCTGCTCGTGGAGACTCTTATCACGAAGTATACCACCGAGACAGCGCCAACTGCCCCAGCTAAGGATCAGCCGTTGCCACATATGCTTACGAGGATGACCATCGATCAATTCAAGAGCTGGCTTGCCACTGTAGTAATAGTGCAGGGAGATGGAGGCGTGATCGAGTATGACGGCGCTACAATCTTTGTGACCGATCATCGAACCTCCATAAGAAGCCCTTACCGCAAAGCAACGATCGAAATCGGCAAAATCACGATCCCATTCTCGGCATCTATCTATACTGTAAACATAGACAGCCGACTTAAGTCAGCTACGATCAATACGAGTACAGGAGCCCAGTTTCCCGCTAAGATTGAGCCGAAGAAGGAGAAATAGCCAAGGGCGAACAAACGCATCCACCGGACACCTGACCGGCGCCGGTGATGCGGGACGTTCGCAGCAAACCATGCCTACCTATCAGTTCCTACTGCAAACGACCGGCATTTGTCTCGATCTTGGCGATGGCGAGGCACCGGCAATCGGTTTCTACACGAGCAGGCGTGCAAAGGCTTCTAACTCCAAGGAAGCCTACAGAATCGTGATGGGGGCGATGGATGCAGATCCTGAATTAGAGGATGTCTTCAGGTCGGGCCATGACGCGGGCTTGCGGCCTAATACCATCGCAGTCGAGACATACATCATTCCGTGGTGGCGGGCGATGCTGCCGTGGCGGAAGCCCGGTTTGGTCTTTTACCCCGATGAATCCGATGGCAATGGCGACGGCCCACCAGAATGAAGAATGCGAACACGGTGTGGTAGGTCACCGCGACAACGGCCCTAGTTCGCTGTGCTCTGGACTTGTTGCACCCCCGAGGGCTTATCTCTGTGACGCCACGGATAAGCGTCGGTGATTCCGAATGTTCGTCGAAAGTCATGAGCGCTGCGATCGACATCAACGCGAAGTGCCGCGAGGCGCTTAGTTTACTCTCTTCCCGACAAGGCGTTGCTGAGCGGCTTGAAGCACTGAAGACCGAAATGCAACAAGCGATGGTTGCGTGCGACCCATCCAGCGAGGCAGGACGGATGAGACATGGAGCGATCCTTCTCTACTTGTGTGGATTGGACGATCTTGAGAAGTGCAAGGAAGCCGAAGATAAAGATTCGCGCTCCAAGCTCTTCATGGCGGCGTGCCGCAAGTTTCGATCAGCAGAGATGCAATACGAAGGAGCCTGAGAGCGGTGGAGACCGTTCCGGTAGCTTTCACGTGTCCTGCTGACGCGGGCCCCGCGCCACACCATCTTCGCGCCGTGCGAAAGTGAGCCTCAAAATAGCGGAGGCCGGCATCATTCATCATTCGATTCCGTCCCGTAGCTTCGTGCGCTTCGCGCCCTTCGTGGTGCTCCCGATCGCCAATCTCACCACGAAGAGCCCGAAGGGACACGAAGGATGGATGCCGAGGAGCGAGCTCCGGCAAGCTCCGGCAGGCCCACCGGGCCGTCTGATTCAGGCGATCCCACGCTCCACCAGCAGCTGTTCGAATTCCGCCTAGCGCCGGGCTGCCATCCCTTGTAGGACAGGCATTCCTGCCTGTCCCATCCTTTGTGGACCGGGGCGACAGAATTGGAACAGGCAGACAAGCCCACCGGGGGACAAACTGTCCCCTGGTCATCCGCTACACCCGCGCTTCGATGGCCCAATCCTCCACGGAGAAATTCCGTTCCACCCGGCGCTCCGCCAGCAGCTGCTCAAATTCCGCCCGGCGCATGCCGGCTAACTCTGCCGCCCGGCCAGCCGAGATCTCGCCGCTCTGGTAACACGCCAGCGCCAACTCAGTCCGGAGTCGCGCCGCAATCCGCTCCTCCGTCTCGCCCAAGACGCTGGCGATTTCGTCGGGGATGGGGATCGTCACGCCGGAAGTTGTAACACAGCATCCACTGCCCCGCAAACCCCGCGGATTCGAACAACATTCCAGAAAACAGAATGATTACCTCAGGCGTCACGCATCGCGCGCCCTGCCTTACGGATTTCCCCTTGCATCGGTGTCAGGGATGCACATACTGAACGTCCTCCCCCCGTCGCTGACGGTCCTTCATGAACTTCCTCCAAGCTTTCCAGAGCGCCGCCTGTCAATGCCTTATCGCCTCTGGGGACGGTATCGCCCTCCTCAGTCGCAGCGTGAATCCTGAGGTGTTTTGGCGAAAGCTCAAGGAGCCGCTGAAAAAGATGGGCAATGAAACCGTGACAACGAGTCACGGGTTGAGCACGACCGCCGCGGCCCGCCGAAAGCGCCTCGCAGGTGTCGTCTACAACCCCGCTCCCCGAGACGAACTGTCCAGACTTGAAGGGAGACGAACTGTCGCCGGAGCGCCCACGTTACCAAAGTCCGCCCCGAAACCCGTCCGGCGTCGCCAACCAAAACTGACCCATGCCGCGATGCCCGAAGACTCCCGAAGCTTCTTCTCCGCTGCCACCGGCAAACCGGAGCCATATGACTACCAGAAGCGCCTGATCAACATCTCCGCGGTGATTCGCTAAGCCGGTCCCGTCATCGTTCTACGTCAATGAGTTCTACCCTACCGCCTGAAGTCGCATATCTTGCCTCAGCTCTGGATCTTGATTCAACCTCTACTCCATTCCCGTGGCAGCGAAATCTCCTGCATGATTTTATTGCGGGTAAAATTCCATCATGTCTCGACATTCCCACTGGATTGGGGAAGACATCGGTGATGGCTGTGTGGCTCGTTGCTCGCTTTCTTGGAGCTGATGTTCCTCGCCGTTTGGTTTACGTTGTTGATCGCCGTGCTGTGGTGGATCAGGCGACCACTGAAGCCCAGAAGCTCAAGACGTTTGTCGAATCTAATCCAGAGATGAACGTCAAGCTTGGCGTCCCAAATGGTTTACCGATCTCCACACTTCGCGGCCAACACATTGACAATCGGGAGTGGTTGGCGAACCCAGCTTCGCCCGCGATCATCGTCGGCACAGTTGATATGATCGGCTCAAGGCTACTGTTCGAGGGCTACGGTGTTTCTCGGAAAATGCGGCCTTATCACGCAGGCTTGCTAGGAGCCGACACGCTCATGGTGCTGGACGAGGCTCACCTTGTTCCGCCCTTTGAAAAGCTGCTGGAGACGATCTCAAAAACTGAAAGCGACCTACAAGCCAAAGGCACGGAGGAACGTGCGCTGGTGCCAAAGATGAAACTGCTCTCGCTATCAGCGACGGGCCGTAGCGAACAACCAGCATTTGAAATCGGCGAGGAGGACCTGAAGCCAGGAACCATCACTCACAAACGGCTCACAGCGGAGAAGCGACTGACCTTCGATGCTTTGAATGAAGATGAAGACGTTGCTGATGCCTTGGTTCGGAACGCTTGGAGCCTTTGCTCAAATGGCACAGTCATCACCAAGATCATCGTCTTCTCAAATAAGCGAGAGGTGGCGCTCAAGGCCAAGCAAGCCATCGAGAAGCTGGCGAAGGGAGATAAAAAAAAGGGGGCGGCGGAAGTGAAGATCAGCACACAACTGCTAGTCGGTGGACGCAGAGTTCACGAACGCGAGAACACAGTCGCATGGCTGACCGATAATGCCTTCCTCGCAGGCTCAAAGAACCCGCTGCTCCATCCCGCCTTCGTCTTTGCCACTTCGGCAGGTGAAGTCGGCGTCGATCTCGATGCCGATCACATGGTAGGGGATTTGGTTGCCTGGGAGCGCATGGTGCAACGATTCGGGCGTGTGAACCGGCGTGGCGAACGCAAGGCGAAGATCATCATCGTGCAGGGGCCTTCTCCCAAACCAACGAAAGCCGAGGAGAACGCGCTCAAGAAGGCTGAGAAGGAACCCAAGGATCAGAAAATCATTGCTGCTTACCAGTCCAAGCTGGAAGCGGCACAAGCGCTGTCGAAGCCCTTCGAACTTTTGCCAAAGTCAGAACATGGCATTGATGTCAGTCCCGCTGCTCTACGCGACCTCAAACGTTCAACGTTGCCAAACTCAGATGACGTTCAGGACGACCAACTTCGAGCGGACCGTCGTGCTATCCTGTCAGCAGCGACCACTCCAGCTCCCTTGTGGCCAGAACTGACTCGTCCTCTGCTGGATTCATGGGCAATGACATCACTCCCGGAGCACACGGGTAGACCAAAGATTCAGCCGTGGCTGCGTGGCTGGGTTGAGGATGAGCCGCAAACCACTGTTGTCTGGCGAAAGCATCTGCCGATTGACCGCAGCAAGAACACGCCACAGCTCAAACTCATCAGAGAGTTCTTCGATGCCGCTCCCGTTCATGCCAGCGAAGAGCTGGAACTTGAAACACGCATAGACATCATTCCTTGGTTAAAAAAGAGGGCGGAAGCCATTCGGAAGATCCTTGCCTCAGCCATGACAGCGGATGATGAAGCCAAACCACTTCAGCTTGATGAACCCTTTGCCATCCTCTTAATGAAGGATGGCGACCCAAGCAAGAAGCCCTACATCTCCATCACGGACTTCCTTGCTGAGCTTGAAGAAAAGAAGAGCAAGGAAGACATAGAGCGGCAACTCTTTGGCTCCACTCTCGTTATCGATTCACGTTTTGCTGGCCTGGGTGCTGACGGCTTGCTGGATGATTCTGTGTCCACACCGCCACAGACCATTGATGATGGCCTCGAATGGTTGGAGGCGATCAGAGGCGAACCCACTATCCGTTTCCGAGTGAGCGAATCAGACCAGAGCACTTCCACCAAAGACAAAGGCTGGCGTCAACGCTATCGAGTGCCCATCGAACGTTCGACGGAGGGCGAACCTACGCGATGGCTCATCGTTGATAAGTGGCGAAGCGACAGCGTCACGGCTGACGATGGTGCCGCAGGGACACTGCAACATTTGACTAATCATCAGAAAGCGGCCGCGCTGAGCGGTCAGTCCATCGCGCAGAGCCTCGCGCTGCCCGATCTCTATGCCCAAATGCTTAAGATTGCTGCGCGACTGCACGACGAAGGTAAGCGGGCCGACCGCTGGCAAAAAGCCTTCAATGCTCCACGCGAGGGCGGTCCCTTTGCCAAAACACCTGGGCCAATCAACCAAGCCCTTCTCGATGGCTATCGTCATGAGTTCGGCTCACTCTCCGCACTGCCCTCTGATTCCGAATTCAAAACGCTCCCAGAAGAACTCCAAGACCTCGCCTTGCACATCGTCGCCGCCCATCATGGCTATGCTCGCCCGTTGATAGGCATTCAGGGCTGCGATGAAGCGCCGCCTTCATTGCTCGAAGAGCGTGCGCGAGAGGTAGCTCTGCGCTTTGTGCACCTGCAACGCCGCTGGGGGCCGTGGGGACTCGCCTGGTGGGAAGCGCTGCTGCGAGCCGCAGACCAACAAGCTTCCAGGGCCCTGGAAGAAGCCTCCGAAAACTCAACACCCACACCATCCCATGGCTGAGTGCTCCATCCCCGTCGATCTTTACAACCCAGGCCAAGTCTTTGCCTGTCTGGGGCTGCTGGAACTCTCCGACCAACTCGTCGGCAATGCCCAAGGCGCCTTTGACTGGAGTGAGCCAACACGGACCTGCTTCCGCTTAATTGCTTTGGAGGATGAAAGTCCTGTTGAACGTGTCATCGCTTTCCTGCGTAATGCCAGCGTCACTGCGCGCTCACCTTCCAAGTCTGAACTCTCTGCGGAACCTTGGAGTGTCACGACTTTGCAGATGGATGTGAACAGAGAGGCGTTTCCGTTCCCCGCTCCTGATAGCCCCGCCACACTTCCTGTGAGACTCATGTGCGATGATGAATACTTCGACCTTATTCATTGGGGAGAAGATGTGCGGAGCTGCGGACGTGACAACGTCAAGTTTTGGGCGGGTGCTGGAGGCTATCCTGGTGCGGCGCTGGCCCAGGATGCGCTCGCGTTAATCAAAGAGATGCGCGGAGACATCACGGCTGATCCGCTCAACGCATCCGCAAGGCAAAGCAGCAGTTTTCGCTTCGACTGGAGACGTGACTACGTCCCGATGGAAATCGGGTTCTCACTCAATGCGCACTCAGGCGATAGGTTTTGCGCAGTAGGCTACCCAATCGTTGAGATGCTCGCGGCGGTTGGTCTTTCCTTCGCCCGTCCCAAGCGCATCTCAAAGCTGGAATACCACTACGGCGTAGTGTCGTCTCCAGGCGGCAAACCGCTTCTTGATCCTATCTTCCTCCGTGCTGCGCTCGGTACCGCGATTCTCCCCTTCTGCCAACGAAGCTTCAGGATGAAGCTTGGATGGCCTGGCAAAGAGAACCAAGCCCGCTGCATCACCACCGTGGAGGACCTGTGCGTATCCTGACAAGAACTACAAAAAATAAATCAAAACCGTGACTACACTCACAAACGAACTCCTCACCACATGGGCCAACGATCCCGCAGGCCCAGTAGCCCTTCATCTGAAACAGAAGCTCACTTCCGTTGAGTGCATCGAAGACGGAGATCCATGCATTATCTATCCGCCAACCTATGCCGACATCGGTTACAATATCGACCCTTTGTCCGACGGCAAAAAGGTCGCGCTGGTGGACAGCGTCGGTTCCCAAGCGAACCGCATGGAGCCCGTCTTCAAATCCGCCAGCAAGAAGCGCGAGGATTGGCTTGTTCCCCAGATCCAAATCGCACTCGGCAAAGACGTTGGCGAAGTTAAAGCGACCCGCTTGTCGTTGCTTGATCTAGCCCATCGTGGGGCAGACGCAGCAGTTCGTTCCTCTCCTGGATTGGCCGCTCAACTCGAGGGCGCGTTCGCCGAATTGCGTAAGAATGGGGATGCATCTTTGCTCTGCGCGCTTGCTCCGACATCGCTGATTTTTGGGGTTTGGGATTCGCGGGGCTCGTCGGAGAAGCGTCCGAGGTTGGTTCGTGCAATCATCCGTGCTTGGGATGTCGATGTGCTTCATTCTGCTGCCCAGTTTAATTCCATTGATAAAGCGTTATCAGATGAACTCGCGGACGAACTGGAGAAAGCCACCAAAAAGAAGGGAAAGGCCGCAAAAGACCTTCTTTCGAGTAAGGGTTTCAAAGATTCGCCAGCTATTTTCTATCCGAAATCAAGTCGTCGTATCTTGGGAGGTGTTCTGGCTCGTGGCGGGATCATGCGTGACGTCACCATCAACCTCGTCGCACTCCGCGGACTACAGGCAGGCAGCAAAGAAGACCCCAAAGCGATGAGAAATTATCTCTTGGCCTTAGCCCTGACCGCAGCCACAGCGGAAATCGACTTGTTCCTTCGCGAAGGCTGCCACCTTCGGTTTGAGCATGAAGACCAATGGCACTTAGTCACTCGTCGCGGCAAGCCAACAGGAATCTCGCTGGATTCTGAAGTGATTGCCACAGCAGCCGAGGCAGGTGCAAAGCACTTCCGCAGCAAGTGGCCAGAGAAGATGGAATACACCTTCGATGTGGCTGAGGCGAAGAAGCTTCTTGCCGCGAAAGAAGAAGAGGAACAGGCGGGCGAATAACCATGTCCACTGTTCTCCTCATCTCGGTCCGCTTTCACGATGGTCGTTACCACGGCACGGGTGACTGGCCTCCAGCACCAGCACGATTGTTCCAAGCACTCGTCGCTGGCGCTGGTCTCAAAGGACCAATTCAAGCTGGTGATGTGGAGGCATTGGAGTGGCTGGAAAGGATTGAGCCTCCGATCGTGGCTGCTCCCTTCACGAGGAAAGGCCAGGCATTCGACAACTTCGTTCCCAACAATGACCTGGATGCAGTGGGTGGCGATACTCGTCGTATTGGCTCTGTTCGCGGCAAGAAGGCCGTTAGACCTCTGCTGTTCGATGCCGAGCAAGCCTTGCTCTATGCTTGGTCTCTCCGGGACGATCCACAGCGCGACACCTTTGCCTGCGCACTATGTCAGTTAGCTGAGGACATCTATCAGTTGGGGCGTGGTGTTGATTTGGCCTGGGCCTGGGCGGAAGTCATTGAGGAAGCAGAACTCGACGCACGGTTAGCAGCCTACGACGGAAGCATCCATCGGCCTTCCATCGGCGGCGATGGCAAAGTGTTCGCTTGCCCCACGAGAGGTTCCTTTCACAGCCTTAAAAACCGCTACGTTGCCAATCAGCGGCGTTTTGAAGTCATAGCGGCTGGCCGGTCGGTTTCCGAGAGCTTTCGCCAACCGCCCAAGCCACGATTCCAGCCGGTGGCCTACGACAGCCCAGCGGTGAGAAAGCTCTTCGATGTTCGCAGCATAGATGATCAGCCTCAAGCTTGGGATTTAGAAAAAGCATCTGTCTTCGTTCAAACCATCCGTGATGCTGCTAATGCGCGCCTCTTGAATGCCTTTCCGTCCAAGGCAGCATTGATCGACCATTGGCTCATAGGCCGTAAGGCCGACGGTAGCAACGGCGGCAAGTCAAACGAACGCATCCGCATCATCCCCATCCCCTCAATAGGTCACACTCATGCGGATCACGCCGTTCGGCGAGTGCTGCTTGAAATCCCTGCATCCTGCCCTCTGCGTGCTGATGATTTGAACTGGGCATTCAACGGTGCAGAACTGGGTCAAAATGGCGAGCTTGGCCGATTGACCCTGGCTGATGACATGACGTTTCTCGGGCACTTCGGTGTGGGTAAAGAAGCAACGATCTGGCAAACGGTCACACCAGCAGCGCTATCAGAATCCGCCAGGCGGCGCCGCATTGAACCGAGCCGCAAACTCGAAGAAGCGAAGAACGCGACCGAACGTGCCCGTGAACAACAGCAGGCCCGGACAGCCGTGCACACTGCTTTACGTCACGCAGGCATCAAAGCCGAGGTTGTGGACATCATCGTGCAACGTGAACCATTTCAAAGCTACGGCGAAAGGTGTGAAGCATTCGCCGCCGGCACCCGCTTTGCCAAAGAGCGGCTTTGGCATGTCGCGCTGGAGTTCGCCAAACCCATCGCCGGCCCGCTCGTCTTCGGCGACGGCAGGTTCCTTGGTCTAGGACTATGTCATCCTTCCGAGATCCCCACAGATCACGGCACTGAACCAACAAACGATTAGCATCGCCATGGTCTGTTGCCTCGATATGCATAACGCTCCAGCCCCGAATGCTGTTAGATGCGTCACAGTTGCTCGCTTCGCCATCTCCAGCGTTGTGTTGCCACGCATCACCCATGCGATTTCCGTCGCCGAACGAATGCACCAGACCCTCGTCAAACGTTCCGATGGCAAGTCCTGTGCCCGTGTCTTTATCGGCAGGGAAGCCAATGGGGAACCGCTCAAAGGTCATCAGCACACGCACATCTTTTGCGAGCTTGGCGAGAAGCGTGATTGCATCGGATCCATCACGCTTTATGCACCGATGGGCTTCGATCCTGAGGCCCAGCAAGTCATTGAAGATGTGCAGCGCAAGGCGCTCTGGGGTCACGGTGGTCATGACCTCGAACTGATCCTGCTAGGCTTCGGTGATGTGGACACCTTCGACATCCCCATCTTCCGCAAAGCCAAACGTTGGACGTCGCTCACCCCCTTCGTGCCGACACGGCACGCGAAGCACTACGCGGACGGGCGCCCGAAGCTCGACGAGGATGGCTGGCCGATTGGTTCGCCCGCCCAAGACCTGCGCCGCCTTCTGAAGGAAGATCTCGGCCTGACGCCCAAGTCCATCTCTCCGCCGGACACCAGGATCACCGTCCGCCCGGAGCGGACATTGCGCACGCTTCAGTTCCAAACCGAACGCAACCACGGGAACGGGAAGCACGGGCATCAATCTGGGGTCGGGCTGACCCTCGAATTTGACCAAGCCATCCAAGGCCCGCTCGCCTTCGGCTACGCCTCCCACTTCGGCCTCGGCCTCTTCGTCCCCATCGACTGAGATACGATCTGCCGCATCAGTGTTACCTATGTTTTGACTGAGCCACTGGGCCCCATCAACCATCAACCATCAACCATCAACCCGCGCGTCAGCGCGTCCCCTATCACGGATGTGAGGAGGCGACGGCGCGGGCGGTGTTGTTGGGGGAGGAGGAGTTGCGGCCGAGCGAGAAGGCTTGGGATTGGCTGGGGAGTGGGATTTATTTCTGGGAGCATGGTCCCGAACGGGCCTTGGATTGGGCCCGGCAGCGCGCTGGGATTTCAAAGCCGGCTGTGCTTGGGGCCTACGTCCATTTGGGGGTCTGCTTCGATCTTCTGGACGTCCGGAACACCCGCGCATTTGGCAACTGCCTACCAGGAGTTGGTCCAGATCCTGGACGAAAGCGGTCAGGCATTGCCGGCGAATCAACCCGGCTTTCGGGGAGACGTCGATCTGGTCCGGCGAGAGCTCGATTGTGCCGTGGTCAATTACTGGATCAATCGGTGCGCCAAGACCGGACGTGGAACTTACCAGACTGTCCGGGGCGCCTTTGCGGAAGGCGGGCCGGTCTACCCATACGCTCGGATCCTTGAGAAAACCCACATTCAGATCGCGGTGCGCGATCTTGATTGCATTCTCGGGTATTTTCGACCACGGTAAGGGGGTGCTTATCCCGGCAATCCAGCCCGACCCGGAAGAACTGACCCGATTGGTCGTAGAGCGGCTCCGCGGTATGACAAGGGACGAGCGACGCCAAACGCTCATCGATTCCGGCATCCTCACCGAAACGGGCGAGGTCCATGAGCGCTACCGGCATGCGATTGTTCCCATAAAGGCTGCGGAAGCGGAGCGGGCGGGCGACGCGGATTGAGAGATTTAAGGACGGCGGGAGGTAGTTCGCAGAGGGAGCCCGCAACTTCGGAGGTCATCCGTGGATGCATAATCCTAAAAACCGAAATGACTTGGGCTCAAGACGCGAGACGCGGAGGGAGTGGGGTTCTTGACTATCGGAATAACGCCTCCCCCCGCATCACTGAGAAGGTGAAGGTTCCTTTTTCACCAAAACAAGTGTTCCGCCCCATTCTCCGCGCCGCGTGAGATGTTCCCATTTCCGTTTTTAGGATAATCCTCCCGACTCACTTGCGGGCCCGGGAGCCGAGAAGTTACTCTCCGTTCCGCATCCGCGCCCCGTGACCAGGACAAGAGATGGGGGGGGGCTTTTCCGTTATCTAATATATGATAATTATGAAAGAATCTTATTATTCCTTAACTGATGTGAATTATTTGTGCATAGGGTATCATAGTTTCACTGGACGTAGTTGTGACATATGATACTCCTGCAATCAGCCGCTAGCTAAGCCGCTTACCCACCGCATGATTCCCAAGCCTATCGTCCCTTCTGATCCGTCTGAATCCACGCCGTTGTCCTCCGTCTCTCGCCTGTCTGTCGATGGCGTTGATTCATCCCCGGGGGAATCCCTGGCCCAACAAGTGGCGGAGGTGATGAGCTTGGTGGATGGCGCTCCGGCGTCGCGTGTGATCGGCAAAGCCGATGCTCAGCCAGCCGGAGCGCACGAGATGGAGGTGGAGACGATCCCGGCGCGGATGATCAATGAGTTTGTCTATTGTCCGCGCCTCTTCTTTTACGAGTTCGTCGAAGGTGTATTTCGACATAACGCCGACACGCGCCATGGAGCGGCGATTCACCAGCGCGTGGATGCCGGCAACGGAGCGATGCCGCCGGCCGCGGGAACGCCACAACGGCGCGGCCGCAAGAAGGATGCGGCGGCGACGGCCGCGAACGAGGAGCCGGAGGTGATTCACTCCCGGTCGGTCTCGCTGGGGTCGGATCGACTCGGCGTCAGCGCAAAGTTGGATTTGGTAGAGATCCGCACCGCTGGCGATGAGTTGTTTGGGCCGATGTCGGTATCGCCCGTAGATTATAAGGCAGGCCGTCCGCGCGAGGCGGAGGACGGAACCTTGACGTTGTGGGATGCGGACAAAGCACAGCTCGGTTTGCAGATCCTGCTCCTGCGGGAGAATGGATATTCCTGCAACGAGGGGACGATCTATTACCGGCAGACGAAACAACGGGTCCGGCTGGAAATGACGCCGGAGCTGGAAAGCTGGATCGAGCAAACCGTGGTGGCAGCGCGGGCATGTGCTCGTGGCTCGATCCCTGATCCGTTGCAGGATTCTCCCAAGTGTCCCCGATGCTCGCTGGTATCGATCTGTCTCCCGGATGAAACCCGCAGGCTCCGGCAGGCCGCCGCGACAGTGCCCGGTGATCCGGCGCCAGAGGAACTGGAAGTGGGGAGACGTTTGATTGCGCCTCGGGACGATGCCCGGGCGGTATATATCAACGGCCAAGGCGGATCCGCTGGCAAAGACGGGCAAACCATGGAGGTCCGGGAGCGGGATGGCAAAACGCAAAAGGTTACGGGAAAGATCCCGCTCCGGGATATTTCGCACGTGGCCGTGTTTGGAAACAACCAGCTCACCGCCGGATTGGTGCAGACGCTCTGTGAACAGGAGACGCCGATCAGTTACTTCTCCAGCGGCGGCTGGTTTTATGGCATCACCCGGGGGCATGACCTCACGAATGTCTTTACGCGGATCCGCCAGTTTGCGGTGGCGGCGGATGAGGAAGCATCGTTGACGATTTGCCGCGAGATGATCGCTGGCAAGATTTGGAATCAACGCACGCTGCTGATGCGCAATCACGCGGAACCACCCGCGCCCGTTCTGGCTCGCTTGAAACAGGCGAGCCGCCATGACTGCGGGACGGCAAAGTCCCGGGCGGAGCTGCTGGGGATGGAAGGTGCGGCCGCCGCGCTCTACTTCCAGCACTTTGGCGGGATGCTGAAGTCTTGCGCGGATGCCTCGGCGAGGGCGCTCGACGCCGTGATCGATGATCGCGGTGATTCCCCGGAAACTGGGGAACCAGTTGCCGTTGAGTCAGAAGGCGCACCACCGCTGACCTTCGACTTCCAACACCGCAACCGGCGGCCTCCAAAGGATCCGGTGAACGCGATGCTATCCCTGGCCTATAGTCTCTTAACGAAGGACTGCACGATCGCGGCGACGGCCGTGGGATTTGATCCCTATCTCGGCTTTTTTCACCAACCCCGCTACGGCCGGCCGGCCTTGGCGTTGGACATCATGGAGGAATTCCGGCCTTTGGTCGCCGACTCGACGGTCATTACGATCATCAACAACAACATCCTCCAGCCTCGGGACTTTATCCGGGCCGGTGATTCGGTGAACCTCACCCAGAAAGCGAGAGGCACGTTCATCGAGGCCTACGAGCGCCGGATCAACACGCTGGTGACGCATCCGCTCTTTGGCTACCAAGTGAGCTACCGGCGCGCCATCGAACTTCAGTTCCGGCTTCTGGCGCGGGTCTTGACCGGGGAGAATCCGGTGTATCGGCCCTTTGCGACGCGGTGAGGGGCTCCGGTGGAGTTTTGGAGTTTTGGAGTTTTGGAGTTTTGGAGTGAAGCCGATTTATGCGAACGACGTATCTAGTTTGCTACGATATCCGGGACGACAAGCGGTTGCGCCGGGTGGCTGGGATTTGCGAGGGCTATGGGCTTCGGGTCCAGTTCTCCGTGTTTGAGTGCGACTTGAACCAGTCGAACCGGGTGGAGCTGGAGCGTGAGCTCAAGGACGTGATGAACCTGAAGGAAGACCAAGTGCTCTTTGTCAGCCTCGGGCCAGCGGAGGGGAGGGGAGACCGGGTGATTCAAGCTTTGGGAGTTCCGTATTCGAAATTGGACTCTCCGTGCTACGTTGTGTAAGGATGCCTGCGGAAACCGGTGTTCCCGAGTTCGATCTTTGACAACGCAGAAATCGGGTTCCTCCCGCGCGAGCGGTCCGGTGGTGTCGTGTTTTCCGTCGCCGCTCGCAAGCATGTAACTGATTGCATTCCAAAGGTTTATGCATTTCCTCACGAGGCAGATCCAAACGCATTCTGATGAGAATCCTCCACCTCTCGCAAACGTTCTTCTTGAACGTTGCGGTTCAAGGGGTTACGAGGAGGCTCTTTCCACGGCCTCACAGCCGTGGCCCCATTGAAGCATGAGCATCCGGGCGGAGGAGTGGAATGAGAGGGTGGTGCTTTCCACGGCCTCACAGCCGTGGCCCCATTGAAGCTAAGGGTGTTCGCCCTTTTACTTTCCCCGAACTGGGGTCCTTTCCACGGCCTCACAGCCGTGGCCCCATTGAAGCGATACGGCGGTAACAGGGAGGGCCAACTCCAAAGACCCTTTCCACGGCCTCACAGCCGTGGCCCCATTGAAGCTCCCATAGGTGGGCACCGGATTGGTTGGCTTTTTGCCGTCTTTCCACGGCCTCACAGCCGTGGCCCCATTGAAGCAGGCCGTCTACTAGGGGTTGAACCGCCAAACCGGAGGCTTTCCACGGCCTCACAGCCGTGGCCCCATTGAAGCATCAATACCTATCCGCCCTTGAGGCGCTGAGGGAGCGCTTTCCACGGCCTCACAGCCGTGGCCCCATTGAAGCGGCACGTCTACCCGGGGGATTGTTCGAACGATCGACGGCTTTCCACGGCCTCACAGCCGTGGCCCCATTGAAGCTTAGGGTCTACCGTAGCGCCTATGGTGTAGGTTCCGGCTTTCCACGGCCTCACAGCCGTGGCCCCATTGAAGCAGACAGCGGCGATGGCGTTGCGGTTCCTCATGAGTGTCCTTTCCACGGCCTCACAGCCGTGGCCCCATTGAAGCCAAAAAGATCTGCGGAGGCTCCGACACCGTCCTGTCCCTTTCCACGGCCTCACAGCCGTGGCCCCATTGAAGCGAATTGCCAGTGCAAGGGAGACGTCGGCGACGGTGCCGCTTTCCACGGCCTCACAGCCGTGGCCCCATTGAAGCGGATTTCAGATCCCGCCATCTCGGCACCGACTCGCAACCTTTCCACGGCCTCACAGCCGTGGCCCCATTGAAGCCGTTCGGCTTGCCTAAAGGGCGCTCTACGTAATGCCCCTTTCCACGGCCTCACAGCCGTGGCCCCATTGAAGCCAACCGGAAGGCTGGGGCCGCTGCGAAACACAAGGCGCCTTTCCACGGCCTCACAGCCGTGGCCCCATTGAAGCTTCTGTGTGAATCGGAATGGGTCCATTTCTGGGACGCCTTTCCACGGCCTCACAGCCGTGGCCCCATTGAAGCCAGACGCGGGTGGACGGCCAATGGGTCGAGCAGGACCTTTCCACGGCCTCACAGCCGTGGCCCCATTGAAGCTTAACTTTGGCGGCCGTTTCGGCAATCCAGGCGCCGCTTTCCACGGCCTCACAGCCGTGGCCCCATTGAAGCGACGGATCGCGGTCCTTTGTAGCCGCACTGGGCGGCCTTTCCACGGCCTCACAGCCGTGGCCCCATTGAAGCGTTACGGGGTATTTAAGGATTTGCAACTCCAGCATCCTTTCCACGGCCTCACAGCCGTGGCCCCATTGAAGCACGAGGTCGCCTAGCTCTTTGCGCAGAGCGTGGAGCGGCTTTCCACGGCCTCACAGCCGTGGCCCCATTGAAGCAAGGAGAGGGTGGCGGTGATTTGTGGGTTGATTGAGCGCTTTCCACGGCCTCACAGCCGTGGCCCCATTGAAGCGTATTGGCTTTGCTCGAAATTGCGTTGGCTCTCGGTCCCTTTCCACGGCCTCACAGCCGTGGCCCCATTGAAGCGACCATGGCTAAGCGCAAGACTTCCAAGCAGCGGTATCCTTTCCACGGCCTCACAGCCGTGGCCCCATTGAAGCATGGGCGTGTGGTGAGGTCAGCAGCGTGAGTGATCCAGCCTTTCCACGGCCTCACAGCCGTGGCCCCATTGAAGCAGGCTGGAGTCTTGCGGGATTTTGTTAGACGTCCAACTTTCTTTCCACGGCCTCACAGCCGTGGCCCCATTGAAGCCACTTCGGCGCCCTCGACGACACGGCCCCCAGCGGCCTTTCCACGGCCTCACAGCCGTGGCCCCATTGAAGCCCGCCCAGATGGCGCGCATTCGAGGGAAAGGCCCCACTCTTTCCACGGCCTCACAGCCGTGGCCCCATTGAAGCGGAGCCTCGCGCGGGGTGTTGGCGCTACCCGCGCCCGCCTTTCCACGGCCTCACAGCCGTGGCCCCATTGAAGCAGGGCTCAGGAATTGGAGTGGCTTTCTTGGTCAGGTCAGCCTTTCCACGGTCTCACAGCCGATGGCCCTATTGAAGCACGGGGGCAGAGAGACTTTCCAGGAACTCCTGCTGCGTCGACCAAAGAGCTCCGCCTGGGCGGTAGTCCGCTTCCAACAGGAAGGGCAGCAGCGCTCGATCCTTCCGCGCCCGGGATTCCCTACCGGGCCGGAATGCATCCGGAAATCCGTTGGCGTGAGAAAAAACAATCATAGAAGCCATATTATTTGTTGCCATTAAGTAAATATTGCTTATACTGAACGACATCTAAAACAATCACACCTCCTCATATCATGGCTATTCGTCTTGACCTGAAGCAGAATCTTCCCATCGCCCAACGTCTTCTGACCGGTTATACGGCTCAGGCGAAGACCTTGGTCAAAGTGCCGGAAACGGCGGTTTCTCTGTTGCGAGAGGCTCTTAGCAACGCCCGGAACGTGGAAGCGCTTTTCCATTCCTCCCGGACCCGGCGCACCGAAGTGTTGTTTCCCGCGTTGCAGACGGCCCAGGCGGATGCGCTCGACACCTTGGAAACCTTCAAGGACGTGATGCGGTACAAAGTGAGCCGCACCTGGAACACCACTTGGGCGGAAGCTGGGCAGCCGACCAATACCCGGACGCCTTCGTCTTGGCCCGAGCGGGAAACCTTGATGGATAGCTTGGCGGTGTTTCTGGCGAAACGTCCGGATCTGGAAGACGAATCCAGAAAATTCACCGCCGCCATCGTCTTGCAACGCGCCACCGCCCTGACCAAGGCGATTTCCGAAGTGGATGGACACGATGCCGAGCACACGCTCTTGAGCGAGCAACGGGATGAGGCCAAGAAGGAACTGGCCCTCCGCATCCGCAACCTGATCACCGAATTGAAGCGCGAGCTGGCGGATGACGATGCCCGTTGGAAAGCCTTCGGTCTGGAGAGCCCCGCCACACAACGTGCCCTGCGCCCGGAACGGAAGCTCCGCGCGGAATCCAAAGCCAAGAACACCGCTGATAAGCGCGTGGAGAAGGCTCGCGAAAAGGCGACGAAAGCGCGCGAGCGGATGGAGAAAGTCAAAGTTCAAGTCGCCAAACTCCAGCAAGCCGCCGACGAGGCTGCGCGCCGCGATGACGACGATCAGACCGGCCCGAGCCGTGTCACGCCGATGGCGGCGTGAGCCGCGCTCGGGGAGCCTGCGTTAGCGGGCAGTGGTGCGTCCAAGACTCCAAGACTCCAAGACTCCAACGGCCCCTCCGCCCTACCGGGGCAGCAGCTGCACGGCGTCTGCGTTGACGAAGCCATCCGTGTCTTGGTTTGCGATGACCACGGTGGCGCCGGTTGCGGGGTGGAACGAGTAGGTGCCGATGGTGACGAAGGGATCTGCCTCCGGAAGAGCCGTCCGTTGATTGATGCGGACGGTGTCTTCCCCGGTGGCGTGGATCACGGTGACGGGCACATTGGTGGCCCGGTTTGCCGCCGGGGTGTAGGAGACGCGGACTTCGTAACGGCCTTCCTTGGGGATGTTGAGGTGGTAACGAATGCTTTTGCTGCCTTTGCCGGTATTCTCATCGTGGCGGCTGGATCCATCCACCGCATTGCCAAAGCTGCTGGCTACCCAGAAACCCGTGCGTTCCGCGGCTTGTTCATCCATCACGATGCCGGGGAGGGTGGAGGAACGAGGCATGCGGCGCACCGACTCCAACTCCAGCACGGCCTTTTGCGACAGCAGCTTCTCACGAAGAGTGGGGACATCGATCTCTTGCACGGATTGATTTCGCCGCGCCGCCATGACCGCCGCGAGGCCGGATGCGTGTCCCAACGCCATATAGACCGGCTCCATCCGCAGGGAGCAATAAGCGATGTGGCTGGCGGAAAGACAAACGGGGACGAGGAGGTTGGCGCATTCCGCCGGTTTGGGCGTCAGACTGCGGTAGGGAATTTGATACGGCAGGGCGGGGGCGTCGGGGAAGCTTCCCTCATCTCTCACGGTGCCGTCCTCCGCTAGAATGCGTTGCACGATGTGGCAATCGATGACGAACGAACCCATGGCCACGGAATCGTCTTTGAAGATGTCCGTCTGCAAATCGCGCTGCGTCATGATATAGGCGCCGGTCATGCGGCGGGCTTCCCGCACGTAGAGCGCATAGGGCCAGAAGTTGTTGTCGGTAAACTCATCGGCGCACAAGCCCCAGCGCTGCGTTTGCGCCCGGAGATCCGCGGGGACGCGTTCGTCGTGACCGAGAAACCACAGCATCCCTTGAATATAGTCGATGTGATCTTGGTAAATCCGGGCGCGGGTGGCGGCATCTCCGTCTGGATACGCGGTGTTTGCGCCTGGATAATCCGTGGAGAAGAAACCTTGGGCATTGAGATCGTATTTTCCTCCGGCGATTTTTCCGAGGTGAAAGAGGCGTCCGAAACGGATGCCGGGGTGAGCTTGAATCAAACGCAGTAACAGTTCGTAGCGTAACGGTTCATAGGCGGAAGGCTGGGGAAAGGGGACGCGGAGCTCGGGGCGGTCCGTGACGCAGAGGCGGAAGTTGTAGGATTGGGTCAGCCCATCGGCGTCGCCTGGTTGCAAGTTGGGCGGCGGGACCACGCCAAAGATCGGTTTCCCTTTTTCATCCAAACCAGAGATGGCGCTGGGCGTGCCGTGAATATAGCTTGGGCCGTTGCCTCCGATGCTGGGGCAATCGCTGGCCATGACTTCGGCGCTTCGCGGGCGGATTGGCATCGGAAAATAACCAGCCAAGTCTTCGTCGTATTGCGCCCGACTTTCCCGGCCGACGACATAGCCGACCTTGGCGGCCGCCATGAGATCTCCTTCATAAGTGGCGTCGATGAACATTTGGCCAGAGTATGTCGTGCCGTCGGCGGTGATCTCCAGAATTCGCGAGCCGTCGCGCCGCACGCCTTCCAAGGATTGAGACGTGACGACGGTCACTCCGGCCTCCGCGAGCATGGCGCGGAAGGTCGCCAGGTTCGCCTTCGGCTCGGCGTACCAGAGCGGGGTGCCTGGCACGGATTGGGCGGCCCGGGTGAAGAACTCCCGGGGCAAGCCGCCGATAGTCTCTTGGCGGCCGGTGTCGGTGGCGGAAAGTCCGCCGGTGACCATTCCGCCAATCCATCGAGTGGGTTCGATCACGATGACCGAAGCGCCTTCTCGCGCCGCGGCGATGGCCGCGCAGAGTCCGGCCGGGGTTCCACCGTAGACGACGACGTCCGCCGCCGATAGCGCGGGGCCCCAGGCGGCACTGAGAAGACCGAGACAGACGGAGACGGCGAGTTTCATGCCTTCTCTGTGGCGGATCGGCCGGGCGGCTGCAAGCCCGAGATCGCTCAGGGATTCCCGCTCGCCCGGTCAGGAAGCGTTGGTCGTGGATTGCCGTGAACGCACGGAAAACGAAACGGGCATGCCGGTGAGGTCGAATTCTTTGCGGAGCTCGTTCTCCAAATAGCGCTCAAAGGTGCGGGTCACCAGTTCTGCATAGTTCACGAAGAGAATAAAGCGCGGCGCCATGACGGGCCGGGGACGGTCTTCTTTTTTCGTGGTGACATAGAGGAGATTGAGGCGACGGCTCTTGCGGATCGGCGGCGGATTGCGTTCGATCGCGTCCTGCAGGAAGCGATTCAGGACGCCGGTGCCAATCGGTTTGCGAGCGCCGTCGAGGATCTTTTCGATCCCGCCGAAGATCTTATTCATGTGTTGCCCCTTCATCGCCGAGGTGGCGACGAAGGGAGCGTAATGCAGGAAGAATAACTCGCGTTCGATCTGCGTGCGCAGGCGTTCCAGCCGTTCGGCGGATTTCATCTCCGGTTCGAAGAGGTCGAACTTGTTGACCACGATGATGCAGGGCTTGTGCGCTTCCACAATTTGCTGGCCAATGGTCCGGTCCATCGCGGTCACGCCGCGCGAGGCATCAATCACCAGAAGGCAGAGGTCGGCCCGGCGGATGCTCTTTTCGCTGCGCATCACGCTGAAGACCTCGACGGGTGAATCGCGCGAGGTGCGCCGCCTGATTCCCGCCGTATCGATCAAGGTGTAGTGCCGTCCGCCGCGTTCGTAGGGGACATCGATGGCATCGCGCGTAGTGCCGGCGACGTCGCTGACGATGGTGCGTTCGTCTTCGAGGATGGCGTTGATCAAGGAGGATTTGCCGACGTTGGGCCGACCGACGATGGCGATCTGGATGCGAACTGGTTCCGCGCCCGGCTCTTCGGTTTCCGGGCCGTGCAAGGCGATGAGATGCTTGCTGACGCGCTCGACGAGTTCATCAAAATTGCGGTCATGCTCCGCGCTCACGGGGAGGGGCTCCTCGAATCCGAGCCGGGCGAAGTCGTGGGCCAAGTTTTCATGCTTGGCGGTATCCACCTTGTTGATCAGGAGGATGACGGGCGTGCCGCTCTTGCGCAGGACGGAAGCGAGCTCTTCATCCACCGTGGTCAAGCCGTTCTGGGCATCGACGACGAAGAGGATCATCGAGGCGGACTCAATGGCGATATCGGCCTCAAGGCGGACTTGGGCGGTGAAGCCGTCGAGGAGGCGGGAGCCGATGCCTCCGGTGTCGAT
>CAMCXS010000095.1 GCA_945883495.1 Akkermansia muciniphila | reverse complement strand
TGGTTGACGCGGTTCAAGAGACCGTCGACCCAATCCGCGGCTTCGACTTCCCGGGCGCCGGTGATGCTGGAGCGGGTGAGGTGGGCTTGGCGGGCCAGCTCGTCGTGGCCATTGACCATGGCCCAGGTGACGAACCCTCCACTGAGATTCGCGGCTTCCTGGGCCAGGAGATTGAGAATCGAGGCTTTGCTGTCGGAGGAAGCGGTGGAATCGAGCTGGAGGGAGAGACTGAAGCGATCTTGCAAGCCTTCCACGGCTAGTTGCAGGCGTTCCGCGCACAAGGCAAATCCGGCCAAGTGGGTGACGGAATCGGAGTTTTCCGGCGCCGTGCAGTGATCGACGACGGCCAGGAACATGAGGAGCTTGTTGGTATCGCGCGTTTTCATTGGGTTGGTTGGGCTAGATAATAATAAGATACTAATAATTAGCAATAGCGAAATTTACGTTTTCTGGGAAGGTCCCCGGCCGAGCGGGAGGTGACGGTAACGCCGGACGTCGCGCGGAGGATCCTGGCTGGTGGAGGCACGGTGGAGACCCGGATGCAACGGATCGCACGGAACGGGAGGCCAAAGAAGAAGGTGCCCCAAAGCCCTGGTTCACGCCATCCACCACTCCACGCGCGCCGCTTACTCTCCTGTTGAACGTGCCGTGCCGAAGCGGTGGAGACGATCCGTGCGCAGCGCGCCTGACCCCAGAATAAACCTTGGCGGATGCGGCGGCGCGGGCAAGAAGTGAGGTTGATGAAGCTCACGACCACCTTGGGAACACTCGTTCTGTTTGTCAGCGTGCCTCACGTGAACGCGGCGGCGGTGCCGGTCAAAATCGTGCCCGGAGAAGGCATCACGCGCGGTGGCGAGCCTTACTTTGTGAAAGGCGCGGGCGGTCAGCAGCATCTCGACGAACTGGTGGCCGCGGGCGGCAACAGCATCCGCACGTGGACCACGAGCGGTCTCAATGAGATTCTCGACACCGCGCAGAAACGCGGCCTCACCGTGTGCGCGGGCATCTGGCTGGAGCCGGAGTGCACTTGGTTCTCTTATGGGAACTCCAAGCACTGCGCGAAGCAGATCGCGCGTGTCGTGAACGAGGTCATGAAGCATCGCGAGCATTCGGCGCTGTTGTTTTGGGGACTTGGCAACGAAGCGGAGGGCGATGGCCTGAACGCAGCGTATTGGAAGCAGTTGGAAGTGCTTGCCCAGGTGGTAAAGGCGCTCGATCCGGCGCATCCGGTCTTCACTGCGGTGGCGGGGCTTTCACCGGAGAAGGCAAAGGGGCTCAACGAACACACGCCGAGCCTGGATTTCGTCGGCATCAACACCTACGGCGGGCTCAACTCGCTGCGAGAGCAACTGGTCAAAGTCGAGTGGAAGCGCCCGTGGGTGGTCACCGAGTTTGGGCCGCGTGGGTTTTGGGAAAGCCCGCGTGCGCCGTGGGGCGCGCCGATCGAGCCAACGAGTGGGGAGAAGGCCAAATCGATCCGCAAAGCCTACGAAATCGCGATCCGGCCTGGCGGTGATTGTTGGGGCAGCTATGTGTTTCTCTGGGGCCAGAAGCAGGAGGCCACGTCGACGTGGTTTGGCATTTTCACCGATCACGATGAATCCACCGCGGTGCGCGATGCGATGCACGAGCTGTGGACGGGTACGCCGCCGCCGGAGCGAGCGCCGGTCATCGTTACGCTAGCCAGCGAGGTCGCGAAAACGGAAATCGCCCCCGGCAGCGAGTTCCAGGCCCAAGCCGAGGCTACCGATCCCGATGGCGACGCGCTGGCTTGGCACTGGACCGTCACCGCGGAGACCGCCGGTCGTGATGAGCAGGGCAAAGAACGCCCGACACCGCCGCTGCCCGGCTGCGTCGTGAAGGCCGAAGGAACTCACGCCACCATCCGCGCCCCCCACAAGCCCGGTGCCTACCGCGTTCATCTCCGTGTGACCGACACGCGCCACCGCGCCGCGACCGCCAATCTTCCCTTCAAGGTCAGCAGTGAATGATCTGGGGGCACGCTCCTTAGCGACCGGGTCACAGCCCTTAGCGATGAAGTCACAGCTCTTAGCGATGAAGTCACAGCTCTTAGCGATGAAGTCACAGCCCTTAGCGACGGAGTCACACCTCTTAGCGATGAAGTCACAGCCATTCGTGGCGAGGTCACACCTCTTAGCGGCGGAAGCACCCAGCTTAGCGACGGATTCACCGGGCTCCGGACGAGACGCCGGGTGAAGAAGTCCGTTGTCAGCTGGTAAAAGGGCGCGGTAAGGGCGAGTCGGGGGGCCGCACTGGCCAGAAAAATCGACCGCAATCTCGCGAAAAGCCATTGCCGGGGAACTCCGTCCGGTTGCCGCCCGGCTCAGCCGGCTCTCCGTGGGGAACGGATCCGTCTCCGTGGCACTCTGGCCGGTCACCGCGAGGGAAAAGTTGGGGTCACGGGTTGAAAGGACGCCGTCACAGGTCGAAAGGACGCTGTCACGGGTCGAAAGGACGCTGTCACGGGTCGAAAGGACGCTGTCACGGATGGAAAGGACGCTGTCACGGATGGAAAGGACGCTGTCGAAATCGAAATCGAATTCGAAGCGATGCCGATGGCGGTCGCGATGGCGAGCACGGGCACGGGCACGAGGGGGGGCTTCAGGAAGGCGAACCGAATTCTGGGGCCTCAAAGATAAGCGCCCAACAACCGCAAGGTGGCCCGGATGGAATCGAGCGATGCGGTTTCGTTCGGGGTGTGATAACCCGTGGTGGGGATTTGCAACGTGGTGCCGTTGATCATGCCGCCGGTGGCGGCGACCAGCCGGCCGAGTTCCGTGCGGCCGAGGGAAATTGGCTTGGCGCGGGTGAGGTTTTGCTGGTCGATCCAAGCGTCTTTGAAGGTGTAGCGGATCCCGAGCCGCTGGCAGGCGTGTTCAATTTCTGAGGTGAAGCCGGGATCGAACTCGCCCGTGGCGTCCTTGCGGCGCAGAACGATCTCCTGCTGCGCGGCGGCCTCGGCGTTTGGGTATGGACTGGTATCGAGCACCAACAGGCGGCGGGTGGTGATTCGTTCCCGTTGGAACCAGGCGAGCGCGTGTCGCCAGCTCCGGCCGGCTTCCTCTTGGGCCGTGAACAAGGCGGTGCCGGTGAATCCCAAACGGAACAGATAGATCATCAGGGCCACGGACAGCACGTTGTCGAGCTGCGCGGAGATGTGGGTCTGGTTCACCTGCAAGCGGTCAAGGAAGGAGATGGGCGTTCCGGGATGGAGCTGCGGCAAGCCATCGATCTCAAATATCAGGTTCCGCCGGTAGGGACAGAGCCGGGACGCCGAGATCACCCCTTGTCCCAGGTAGGTCCCGGTGAACGGAAGATGCGCTTGGACGCGCTGGCCATTGAAGCGGTCCGCGATCGTGCTCATCATCTGCTCGGAGATGGAATCGCCGTCCAGCTCCCCCCGGTTCCCCGAGATGAAGGCGGCGTATTGAAATTCGTTGGGACCGGTGCAGAGCAGGCCGTGGCGGTCGATGTGGGCGGACAACACCAGCAACTCCGGTTGCGAGCCTCGCGCCACGAGCACGCCGAAGTGGTGATCCACCTGCACGCCGATCTCTTCCAATTCCCGGCGGACCACGCGGAAAAAGGAATCCTCCGTGCCCACCACCGAAGGTTCCCGGACCAACTGGTAAAGGATTTCCAGAAACTCGGTGAGATCGATGCGGGCGGATTCGGCGGCGGTTGGGTCTTGGACCAGCTCGTTCAATCCGCCCGGCCGAAAGCAGGAATGGTGCCGAAGCCATCTTGGGTATTGGGTTTGTTGACCAGGACGGACGAAGGGATCAGGACGCTGTGGTGCGCCAGCCGGCATTTCTCAAGCGGGTTCGTGGTTGAGGCTTGCGCGAAGCCACGTAAGTTGTGCCCCTTTGCCCCCTCAAGACTCAACTCTCAACTAGACCCATGCGCAGCAGCCGAATCGAGCGAAGCACCGCGGAAACGCGGATCGAGGTGGAAGTGAACCTGGACGGGACCGGGAAGGCTCAACTGGCTACCGGGATCGGTTTCTTCGATCACATGCTGGATCTCTTCGCCAAACACAGCCTGATCGACCTGACCGTGAAAGCGGAAGGCGATCTGCACGTGGACGGTCATCACACCGTGGAAGACGTGGGTTTGGCGCTAGGCAAAGCGATCGTTCAGGCGCTTGGGGAGAAACGGGGCATCCGGCGCTATGGGTTTTTCATTCTGCCCATGGACGAAGCGCGGGTTACGACGGCGGTCGATTTCGGCGGTCGTCCCATGTTTGTCTGGGAGGTGGAGCTGCCCTATGAAATGCTGGGAACGTTTAGCTCTCCTCTGGCGGAGGAGTTTTGGCGCGCGTTTGCCCATGCCTCACTGAGCAACCTGCACGTCACGATGAACCGGGGCGGAAACGGGCACCACGTCATTGAGGCGATCTTCAAAAGCGCCGCCCGGGCGATCCGCGCCGCGGTGGAACTGGATCCGCGCAATGACGCGGTTCCCTCGACCAAGGGAACGCTTACGGCTTGAGGCCCAGTTTCAGCGCCGGAGATAAGCAAACAAATCCGCCAGGTCCGTGTCCGGCATTCCCGTCAGCAAGCCTTCCGGCATGAGGGAAACGGGGAGCGCCTGCAGGCTGGCGATGTCATTCCGGTTGAGTACCGTGAGCTGATTGGCGACGTCTTTCAGGGTCACCGTTCCGGGATTCTGCTCGGCCATCATCCCGACGACTTGGCGGCCGTCCTTCATTTGGGCGAGGTAGCTCTGGTATTCTTCCCGGATTTCCAGGGATGGATCCAGGATGGCGGGCAGCCAGAAATCGAGGTTGCCCCGTTCGTAACCGGTGAGGTCGGGGCCAATCTGGCCGCCTGTTTCAAAGAGCCGGTGGCAGATGGCGCAACGGGCCGCGAATAGATCTTCTCCGCGAGTTGCCTCCCCTTGGCTCGCCTGGAGGATGGCACGGACCCGGGCCACCTCGGCCAATTTCTCCGGGGAGGAAACTCCGCCAGCCTTGCCGAAGTGCTTCTCCACGAGGCTACGAATGGTGGGATCGTCGTATTGCCGGAGTTGCTGCACGACGTCGGCGCCGATTTCTTCCGGGCGCACGAACCACTTGTCGATCTCCTGGAGGAGGGCCAGCGCCCAAGCCGGACGCATCGCGAGCGCGCGGTTGGCGGTGGCGCGGACGTCGTTTTCGGCGGAGATGAAGGATTGGTAGCCACCGAGGACGGTTTGAGCGATCTTGGGATCGTCAAAACGCGGCAAGGCGCGGAGGGCAACCCGTTGGATGGCGGGCTCTTGGTCGCGGATCAGCTTGAGGAGAAGAGGCGAGAGGCGGGGTTCCCCGATCTCGGCTAAGGTCTCAATCGCGGCGGCGCGCTCTCCCAAATCAGCAGTGGAGTTGGCTGCCAGCTTGAGGGCGGCCTCTTTGGCTTTGGGATCGCCCTGGCGCAAGGAAAGGAGCAGAGAGGAGGAGCCGCCGGCGCCTTGATGCTTGCTGATGGCTTCCTGGAGTTTGGGCGGCAAGGTGGGCAGCGGACGGCCTTGGAAGGCTTGATTCAATCCGGTTAGCAGTCGTTGCCGGGAAGCGTCATCCGGGGCGAGGTCGAGAAGACGAGCGCAGCGGTCGAAGTTCACGGAGCCTCCGGCGGCGGCATAGCGCCGGGCCACGCGTTGCGCGAGATGCTCCCGGACCATGGGGATCGACCAAAACGCCGGCTCGGAAAACCAGCGTTCAATCTGGCGCCAACCCGATTCCGCGTGCGCTTCGAGCGCCCACCAAATGAGCAGCGGCACATGGGGATCGGCAACGTCCTCGTCGTGGCGAATCAGCTCTGCCAGGATGGGCATCGCTTCCTCCAGGGAGGCCCGCTTGGCCTGGGAGGCTTTCTTGGCCCGCGCTTGCACGGCGGTCTCGGCTGGGGCTTTCCAGGGCGTCGGCTTGATCTCAACTTCCGGACGGATGCGGTAAATGCGGCCGCTTGTCTTGTGCCAATCATCAACCGGGCGGACGTGGCTGAGGCGGGAATCGTACCAGTCCGCCAGATAGATGAAGCCGTCCGGGCCAACACCGATCCAGACGGGACGGAACCAGCGATCTTGGGTTTTCAGGAGCGGCTCTTCATCGACGGTGCGGAACGTGGAGCCGTCCGGGAGCAACTGACTCACCCAGACGATGTTGTGGAGAGCATTGGCGGCGATGATTTTGCCCTGCAACTCCGGCATGGCTGGCGCTTCGTAGAGGCAAAACGCTTGAGGGAAGCGCCGGTCGTCGCCCTCGTGCTTCATGTGTTCGATATAGCCGAATGCGTAGGGATTGGTAAGGGGACCATGTTTGCCCCAGGTCTTCACTCCGTAGGCGCCTTCTGGATAATACATACCGCGGCTCTTGCCGCCGTTGGTCCCGGAGAAGACGCGACCCGTGGAATCAATGGCCAAGCTGAAGGTATTGCCACCACCCTCGGCGTAGATCTCGAAGACTTTCGTCTTGGGATGGTAGCGCCAGATACACTGTCCTTGCCATTTGACGTGAGAGGTGGCGGCGGAGCTGACGTCTCCCGTCGTGGTGCTGCCATTCGCGCCGTAGAGCCAGCCATCGGGTCCCCAGGTCAGGCTGTTTGCGACCGAGTGTGTGTCTTCCAGTCCGAATCCCGAGAGGTGAACTTCGGGATCCGCGTCGGGAACGTCGTCTCCATTGGCGTCGGGATAGAATAAGAGATAGGGCGGATTGAGCACCCAAATGCCGCCAGGGCCGGGTTGCACGGCGGTGGCGATGTTCAGTCCGGTAATGACATCCTTTTGCCGATCGTAGGTGCCATTGCCGTCACTGTCTTCCAGCACCGTGATCTTATCAGCGCCGGGCGTGCCGTGGGGCGGGGGAGCGGGCACTTTATCGAACACGGCGCGCAAGTGTTGGTCGTAGCGCACGACTTTGAGTCCCGCGGGATATTGATATTGGCGGTACTGAACGACCCAGAGACGTCCCTTGGAGTCGAACGTGCAGAAGAGAGGTTGGGTGATCTCCGGTTCGCTGGCGACAAGCTCGATGCGGTAGCCTTGGCGCATTTCGAAGCGCTTGACCGCTTGGTTTGCCGGGGTGGGCTCGGAGTTATCCTTCTGTTGGCCGCGGCCGCCGAAGGTGCGGATGATTTCCTCGACCTGGGGATTCGCGGCTACGGAAACGTCCGCGTTGGCGTCGGACTTCGGGTTCTGCGCTAGAGCCAGCGACGCGGTGAGGAAGACAAGGATCGGGACGAAGCGCATGAGCGGACCAAAGATGACAAATTCATCACTCCTGTGGCAAGGACGCACTATCAGGCGATGTGCGCCGCTGCCAGGAGGGCCGCGGGGAAGCCGGCCCCGCCAGTGCCGGGCGCCTCCAGGCTCGCAGACCTAGCTATGCGGTGGATCAGGCCTTGCTGAAGCTTCTACGCTCTCAGCGTTTCGACTACGGCGCTTTTAGGCCGAGAGACTGAATGATTTGGCGGATCTCGGCGGGGGCTGATTCGGCAGCGTCGAGTTTGATGCCGGTGGCCATGAGGAAGTCGCTGATCGCTTTGTAGTATTGATTGAGGCTTTCGATCTCATCGAGACGCGCTTGGAACGCGGCTTGTTCGCGAATCATGAGACCGAGGAGATCGGTGGCGCCGAGTTCAAAGCGGTCTTGCTCGACTTTTTGAAGCTTGAGGGCGAGGCCAGTGTTTTTCCGGGCGCGCTCCACTTGATCCAAGGCCAGGGTGACCGCGGAGAAGGCGTTGTGGATTTCCGCGCTAATCCGGTCGATGACGAAGCGGTATTCGTTTTGGGTCTGCTCGATCTTGGCGGCGTTTTCCTCTTGTTTCCCTCGGGCTTCGTTTCGTTGCAGGGGAAGTCGGAATTGGAGACCTGTTTTGAGTTCGAAGTCACCAGTGTCTTTGTAGCGATGCGCGCCGATGCCTTGGCTGGCGCCGACAAAGGTATCGAGCTTGGGAAGGGCTTTGTTGCGGAAGAGGCGGGCATCAACCCCGAGCTTTTGGAGCTCGATTTCGAGGTAGGCCAGCTCGGGGCGGTGATCCAGGGCAAACGCGATGGCGCCGGTGGTGATGTCCGCCCGGAGCGGGAAAGGTTCGGGCAAGCGCTCGGGAGCAAGGGCGCGACTGGGGATGATGGGCTCGCTGTACTCGTTGCGGTGGAAGAGCGAGAGGGCGATGGAGCCGGCTTCAAAGGCACGCTGGGCCTTGAGGAGGGAAAGTTCCCGGCTGATGACCATTTGATCGTTCTCCACCTCAATGACTGGGGCGACCATCCCTTTCTCGATCTGGGTTTTGACGGCCTCCCGCCGGTCTTGGGCGATCCGGAGCATCTCCTCCGTGGCGGCGAGTTTGCGGACTTCGGCGAACCAATTGTAATAGGCGAACATGGCCGCCTTGGTGAAGTCGAGCTGCTGCTTGCGGATCTTGGGGTCCGCCTGTTCATTTTCGAGCTTGGCCTTAAGGAGCGTAGCGCGGCGTTCGTCGATGGCGCGGTTTTGCATCAAGGGCAACTTGATGCCGACCTCGGGTTCGCCCCCGGCTTCGGTGCGGCGCTCGTAGTAGTAATCCGGGAGAAAGCCTTCCGTGTAGCGGTAACCGCCATAGATGGTGGAGCCCCAGATGCCGGTGAATTGTTCGAACCCGGCTTCGACCGTGGTGGCTTCGTAAAACCCCTGAGTGTTGTCGAAGATATCGACGAAGGTCTGGAAGTCGAAGATGCCGCGGGCGCTGCGGAGTTTGCCTTGGGCGACGTCGCGTTCGATGAGGGCGGCCAGGTAGGGAGGGTACTGGGCGTAAACGCCGTCGACCAGATCACTAAGAGTCAGCTGGCTGGCGGCGGGCGTTTTTTTTGCCGCAGGGGAAACGGTGGCTTTGGGTTTGGGCGCCTGGGCGGAGAGGTCCGCCATCGGAAAGACCAGCGACGCCGCCGAGATCGCGAAGGCGACCGCGAGGGCGAAGAGAGAGCGCTGAGTCCGAAGTTCCATAGGCTGCTGCATCGCCAATAATGGGGGCACCCGACGCTCCCGTATTTCGCTAAACTCTAACAACGTAAAAATCAAGAAATACGAAACAATTGCGGGTTTACTTTTTCTTAACTTTTTTGACGATCGGGTTTTCCTCGTTGAGCACGGGCGGGAACCCGTTGATTTGCCGCCACGCTTCGAACCAGAGCGGCACGCGTTCCAAGAGAATCCAACCTTGGGCCAGGACGCCTTGACGCATCACCGGCGCCTCGGGCCAGTCGATCACCTTCTCGCTGCCGCCGAAACTTTTGATGACATCGGGGACCGGGGCGGCGAGGACGCGGAACATGCCTTTGCCGTTGTCCGCTTTGTCCACGAAGATGACCTCGCCGCCGAAGGTGCCGATGGCGACGCTGGGCCAGCCGGCGAATTGAATGGCGGGCCAGCCCTCGAACTGAAGCCGGACGGTGCTGCCGGGCCGGGTGACTTTGCCTTCGGCATCAACAATGCGCTCGCGGACGAGGGGCATGTCGTTGCCATCGATCCACATTTCCACGACGAGATTGTCGGTGTTGGGAATGATGGTGCAGAGCGGAGAACCGGATTTTAGGAAGGTGCCTTCGTTGACCTGCATGCGGACCACGGAACCGTCGCGGGGCGCCTCGACGACTTGGCGGCCGGTCTGATTGATTTTGCTGAGGAGTTCATTGGCCTCTTTGTCCACCTTCTTAAGGTCGCTGCGGGCGGACTCCATGGAGGCGTTAAGACTTTCGAGGGCGGCGTTATTGTCCAGCTCGGTCTTGATGAGAGCGGCTTCGGCCTTGAGGACTTCCGCGGTTTCCTTGTCGCGGTTCATGGTGGCGACTTCGAAATCGCGCTGAGAGGCCAGTCCGCGGGAGTCTTCGAAGAGCGACTTGATGCGCTCATATTGAAGTTCGGCGGCTTTTTGGGTGAACTGAGCAGCATCGAGCTGTTTTTGGGCCATGTTGATGGCTTGAGGCATGGCTTTCTCCACCTGGGCGACTTGGCCCTTGATGCGTTCGAGCCGGGCGGCGGCGGCGGCGCGTTGTCCTTCGAGGTCGGCCAACTGCCGCTTTAAGTTGGCCATCAGTTCGGGATCGTTGTCCGCCAGTTTGCAGAGCTGTTGGCCCTGTTTGACCGCCTGACCCTCGGAGACGTAGACCTCCATGACGCGGCCATCGAGTGGTGCTTCTACTACGACGGCGCGCTCCAATGGATTGAAGGCGATGACCTTGCCGGAGCCCGTGACGAATTGCTGCCAGGGCAGCACGGCCAAACCGACGATGGCCACGCCGAAAGCGGCCATGAGCAGGCGATTGATGAGACGCAGGGAGGAAGGCAGGTCCGTGCGTTGCCGGCAAGAAAGCTCCGCCAGATGATCGAGCATCGGCATCGCGGAATCGTCATGGGAAGCTTGGGCCATGGGGAAGTGGAGATTGGATGGGGTTCCTGGGCTTGAGGGAAGCGTCCGTTAACCTTTCACGCCTTCGGCATCCAAGGGGACTCCGGGCGGATCGGGGAGACGGAAGATGCGGTCGCAGCGTTCCAAAAGGTTTCGGTCGCGGGTCGCCAGCAGGAGCGTCCAATCGCGGCCGGGGCCGAAAAGGGTTTCGTAGACGCGGCTGGACCGTTCTGGATCGAGTCCATCGAGGACTTTGTCGATCATGAGGAGCTTGGGCTGGCCAACGATGGCGCGGGCCAAGCAGAGTTTGACCTTTTGCGAGTCCGACAGGGGGCGGCCGCCGGCCAACAGCTGCGTGTTGAGGCCCTCCGGCATTTCCAGGAACCGGGCAAGCAGGCCGACGCGTTCAAGTGCGGTGCAGACCTCGTCGAGGGTGATCTCTTGGCGATGAAGGCGCACGTTTTCGAGAATGGTGCCCGAGAAGATGGCCACTTCGTTCATGAGCACGGCATGGGAGCGGAACTCGACGAGTTTCCAGTGCCGAATGTCCATCCCGGCCACGACGATGACGCCATCGTTCGCGTCCCGCAGTCCGTAGGCCATTTCCAGCAGGGTCCCCGCTCCGGCGCCGATTGGACCGGTGACGGCGACGCGTTCACCCGGCGTGGCGGTGAAGTCGATGTCCTGGAAGAGCGGGCGGGTCGCGTCTTCGTAGCGGAACGTGACGCTGCGGAAATCGAGATCAAAGGGCTTTGGTGAGGGCTTGGCGGGCTCACCGTCGGGGCGCTCGACGGGAAGTTCGACGAGCTTGCCAAGTTTATCCACGGCGGCCATGGCGTCGTACCAGATTTCGAGGTGCTTGCCGAGGCTCACCATGGAATAAACGACGGTGCCGACGATGAGCTCGCTGGCCACGAGCTGACCCAAAGTGAGCTGCCCGCTGAGGACGAGGGCACCGCCGACGGCGAGAAGGGAGGCAGCGGCTAAGGCTTCGAGGAGGAGGAGGGCGACGACTTGGCGGATCAGGACGCTGTAGTGGGCTTTGCGAGTGGAGAGGTAATGGTTCACCAAGGCGTCGGCGCGATGGAGGGAATACGCGGGACCGCCCGGTCCCTTGAACATGGTGGGGAACATGACGATTTGCTCGAACCAACCGGCCAGGGCGTGCTTGGCGTAGGATTCATCGATGCTGGTATCCACACCGCGTCTGCCCAGGAGGAAGACGATCAGGGCGAGGAGGGAAACGAGGAGGAAATTGAAGGCGAGCAGGAAGGGGTGGTAGAACGCAAGGACGAGAAGCCCGATGACGGCGCTGAGGACGACATTCACGGCGTCCAGGAGGATCGAGGCACAGCTCTTTTGGACGGTGGTGACGTCGAGGAAGCGGTTGATCAGTTCCGGAGTGTTCGCGGTTTCCAAGGCTTCCCGGCGGATGCGCGGAAGCCGGTAGGCCATATCCGCGGCGAGGCGCACGAAGATGCGTTGCTGAATCAATTCCGCTATAAAGTGTTGAGCGGCGCTGATGAGCGAGGAAAGCGCCAAGAACATGAGCAGCGCGAAGCTGAAAATGAGCAAGGTTTGCACGTAAACCTGCTGCTGGCCGCCGAAGGCGATGTTCTGCACGACGGAGTCAACCGCCAACGGGGTGGCGAGGTAGAGCAGGCCGGTGAGGACGGAAAAGAAGACGATCAGGGTGACGTCGGACTGCTCGGTCTTTAGCAGGGCAAAAAGCCGGGCGCGCGGAGGCGGTCCGTGATGACTGTGGCCATGGGCTTGAGCGGAGGAGGATTTTGCGTCTGCCATGAGTCGAATGACCGATTTTTCAGGAGAGGCGAGAGACGACAAGAGAACATCGGAGGAGATCTCCCGCCACGACCTGCGGAACGGATCGTTGAGCAAAAGCGATGCATTTCAAACGGAAAATGAGACAAAAATGTCAGGTGTGTCTGATAACCTGCGTGAATTCCGGGTTGGAGTCGCACCTTTGCCTACTGCCCGCTTGACCATGGTCCCGCCGGGTTCACATTCCCCTGACTCATGGCTGAACCGCCCCTAGCAATTGACTCTCTCCACCTCCGTCTGGCGGCCGCCAACGGCTTGATCCGGCGGCGCCGCAGCATCAAGCCGGAACAGATGAGCGACGAAGCGGTGGACCCGATGATCGTGGGGAACATCTTGGAGAACGCCAACTGGGCACCAACCCACGGGATGACCCAGCCCTGGCGCTTCAAGATCTACGAAGAAGACGGCCGCGAGAAGCTGGCCGAGGCGTTGCAGCGAATTTACCGGGAGACGACGCCGAAGTCCGGCTTCAAGCAGGACAAATATGAGGGAATCCGCTCGAAGATTTTCGCGGCGCCGGTGGTCATCGTGATTTGCCTGGCGCGCCAGGAGTCCGGCGTGATCCCGGAGGTGGAAGAGGTCGCGGCGGTGGCTTGCGCGGTGCAGAACATGCATTTGACCGCATCGGCGGTCGGGCTGGCTGCCTATTGGTCGTCCCCCGCATTCGTCTACACCGATGAGATGAAGGCGTTTCTGCGTCTGAAGAAAGGGGATCTCTGCCTCGGTTTGTTTTATTTGGGCTGGCCGAAAGACAAGGAGAACTGGCCGAAGGGAACGCGGAGTCCCATCCAAGAAAAGCTTGAGTGGTTCGAATGACCCCGCTTCGCCATGCCTGATCTCTTCCACTCCATCCAAGAATTTTTCCGGTCGATCCCCTGGTCGGGCGTTGGGGCGTGGTCGCTGGATGCGATCGGCCAGTTGATTTCCTGGTCGCTGATCATCGTGGGATTTTTGGGGACATTTTTGCCGATTTTGCCGGGGCCGGTGTTGATTGTCGCCGGAGCGGTGGTGCATCGGCTGTGGCTTGGGGCGGAGCAGAGCGTGGGCTGGCTCACGATTGCGGTGCTGGGCGTGTTGCTGGCGCTGTCCATCGCGGCGGATTACGTCTCCAGCGCGATGGGGGCCAAGTGGTTTGGGGCGACGAAATGGGGAATGTGGGGGGCGTTGATTGGCGGGGTGTTCGGGTTGTTTTTTGGGATTCTGGGGTTGCTGGTGGGACCGTTGATCGGTGCGTTCGCCGGGGAGTTGTTGTTTGCGCGGAAAAAGGTTTCGGGTTCGCTGAAATCGACCTGGGGGACGCTGGTGGGAACGGCGGTGGGCGTGCTGGTGAGAGGCGGGTTGGCGGTGGCCATGATCATCCTCTTCATCATCGATTTGGCCGTGAAGTGACGAGAGGCGAGGGGACCGGTGGAGAGGATTTCGATTCAGCAGTTGAAGCAGCGGGCCCAGGCGCAACCGCAGCCGTTTGAGATCCACGCCCAACTGGAGACGATCTCCGTGCGGACCTCCAAAGGCGGGAAGCCGTTCCTGGAGGCGCGCTTGGCAGATGCGGCGGATCACTTGGTGGTGCGAGCTTGGGAGGATACGGCGCTCTATCCGGCGCTGGGGAACTTGGCCGGCGGGGACTTCGTGGCGCTGCGGGCGTCTTGGACGCGGAGCGACTTTGGCGTGGAGCCGAAGGATGCTTCCGCCCATGTCCTGAGCGCGGAAGAGATCGAAGCGGTGCTGCGTGGGCCCGAGGAGTTGCGGCGCCGGCAAGCGGAGGATTATGCGGCCATCGAAGATTTCGTCCGGGATATGACCGATCCTCGGTTGCGGGGACTGGGGCAGCTCTATCTGGAGCGCTTTGGGGAGCGATTCCGGCGCACGGCAGCGGCGCGCAACTATCATCATGCGCGGCGGGGCGGGTTGGTGGAGCACGTGGCGCAAATGATGCGATCGGCGAACGCCATTTGCGGGGTCTATCCGGCGCTGAACCGGGATTTGCTGCTGACGGGAGTGCTATTTCACGACTGCGGCAAGCTTTGGGAGAACGTCTACCAAGAGCGAGGCTTTGAAATGCCCTACACCGAGGTCGGGGAATTGCTCGGCCATATCCCGGCGGGGATGGAGTTAGCCAATCGGCTTTGGCGGGATCTCATGGAATCCCCGGCGGCAGCGGCATGGCAAGGGCAGCGGCCGGAAAGTGATTTGGTGCGGCTGCACTTGTTGCACCTGATCGGATCGCATCACGGGGAATATGAATTTGGATCTCCGGTGCTTCCTCGCACTCCAGAAGCGGCGGCATTGCACTACGTGGACAATCTGGACGCCAAACTGGAGATGTTCACCCAAGGGTATGCGGTGGCGGCGCCTTTAGCGAAAAATGTCTTTGAGCGAGTGCGTCCCTTACCGGCGAACTTGGTGCGACCGTTGCCGAAATTCGGTGAGGAAGGGACCTGACGCAGATTCGGCCGCTTCCCTCATTGACGGATCGTGGACAACCTGTAAAATCAACGGCCAAATGGGGCCGCCCGCGCACCGGTCTCCGAATCCTTCCATCCGAATTTGTCCATGAGTTTGTCCCATTTCCGGGGCCCCCAGCACGCCGGGGCTTCCTGGGTTGCGCAGAGCGATTCGTTCGTGTTTCAAATCGTCTGCTCCTCGCTTGCTGGGGTGACCCTGCTGGCCAGCGGTGCGGAATCCACCGAGGTGAATCGCTTGGTGGCGGCGGTGAACAATCGGCCGATAACCCAGTCCGAGGTCCTCAACGCCTCGGCCATGCAGGTGCAGATGCTGGTGATGCAGACGGGGAGGTCAATGTCGACCCAGGCCCTGGAGCAGAAGATCAAGGAGATTCAGGAGAACGCGCTGCAAGACCTCATCGACCGGGAGTTGATTCTGCACTCGTTCAAGGAGATGGGCGCGACCATCCGGGCGCAGCACATTGATGATGCGGTGACGCGGTTCATCAAGGAGCGCTTCGGTGGCGACCAGAAGAAGTTCGTGCAGGAGCTGAAGAATAGCGGGATGACGCTGCAGCAATTCCGCCAGATGCAGGAGGAAACGATCATCGTGCAGGCGATGCGCGCGAAGAACGCGGACTCGGTTCCCGTCTTTGCCACGCCGGCGGAGATTGAAAGCTTTTGGAGGGAGAACCGGGCGCTTTTTGCCAGTCCCGGTGCGGTGAAATTGCGGACGATCACCATCCCGAAACTGGTGAATGGCGATGTCTCGACGGCGCTGAGCCAGAAGACGTTGGTTGGAGAGATCCACACCAAGCTGCGCGGCGGTGCGGATTTTGGTGCGATGGCGCGGGCTTACTCGGTGGACAGCGGTTCCGAAGATGATGGGGTGCGTGGCACGTTCAAAAAGGAGGAGCTGCAAGCGAGTTTGGCGGACGCGGCGTTTTCCGTGCCGGTCCAGACGGTCAGCAACGTGATCGATTTGGGCGACTTCTACACGATCATTTACGTCGATGCCCGCGATGAAGGAGAAGTCGCGCCGCTTTCGGACCCGAAGGTGGAAGAAGAGGTGCGCCGCCGGGTTTTGCAGAACAAGCGGCAGGAAAGCGTGGAGCGTTGGCTGACGCGGTTGCGCCGGGACGCGAATATCCGCATTTACGAGTGAACCGGCGAGCCGGGTTGAAGCGTAAAGGCCGCCATGCGGGTCCTGCGGATCTTTGTTTCTCCATCGCACAACTACTTCGGCCATCACGGCCTGCAACCTGGGGACCAGCCGATGCGGGAAGTGGAGGAAGTGGAGTGTCTCGCGGGACGGGGGTTGGCGGGAGATCGCTTCCTCGATCACAAGCCTGACTACAAGGGGCAAGTCACGTTTTTCGAGCAGGAGGTCTTTGAGCGGCTGCGCGATGAGTTTGCCGTCTTCGACCGCGACGTGGATGCCTTCCGGCGCAACGTCATCGTCTCGGGCAAGGATTTGCGGGAGTTGATTGGGCGTGAGTTTACCTTGCAGGGGATCACGTTCGCGGGATCGGAAGAAGCGAAGCCCTGTTACTGGATGGACGAGGCGTTCTGCCCGGGAGCGGAAGCGGCTCTGCGCGGGCACGGGGGCTTGCGGGCGAGAATTCTCAACAACGGGGTGCTCCGCGCGGAAGCTCCAAAGGTATGATCGAGGGATCCCCCCTCGCGGTCGCGTTGCTCGCTGGAGGACGCTCGCGCCGGTTCGGTTCCGACAAGGCTCTCTACGTGCCGCCGGGGTTCACGGAGCCGATGTGGCGTTTGCAGCTCGATAAGCTCCTGGCGCTGGGCGCGGAGGAAGTCCTGGTCTCGGTGGGGGCGGCGTCTTTGGCGAGCCCGAGATTTATGCCGCCGCCGGAGGTGCGGATGATCGCGGACCGGGTGGCGGATCGGGGGCCGCTGGGCGGGTTAGTGGCGCTGTTGAGCGAGATTCAGTCTCCGCAACTCTTGGTGCTCGGCGTGGACATGCCGGGGGTCAAGGTGGCCAGTTTGCGGCGATTTGTGGCGGCTTGTCCCGAGGGACGGGGCTTGGTCCCGCAGCTTGACGGACGTTGGGAGCCGTTGCTGGCGATTTATCCACGCGCCCTGGTAGAGCTGGCGGAAGAGCGGCTCGCTGCGGGCGAACTTTCCCTGCAAGGATTGATCGATGCCGGCGTGGCGCACGGTTGGATGGATGCCTGGCCGGTGAGTGCCGAGGAAGCGGAGTGGTTTGTGAACCTGAATCGGCCAACTGCGCCTTGATGGTGGTCGCGGAGGCGCGGACAAGCTTTGCATTCGGCGGAGCCTATGTCTATGCTGGTTCCCATGCACAAAGCTGCTGCCAGACTTGCCGTGTTCTCATGTTCGGTCCTTCTGCCGTTGGCGGCCGAGGCGGCGTTTCAATTTGAGCAAACCTTGGTGGAAGTGACGCCGGACTTCGGTCAGGAGCGGGTCACGGCGGTGTTTCGCTTCAAGAATGTGTCCACGCCGGGCAGCGTGCGGAGCATCGAGACTTCGTGTGGCTGCCTGAGCGCGAATAGTGACAAGCGTTCCTACGCGCCCGGGGAGGCTGGCGAGGTGACGGCGGTGTTCAACGCGAAGGGGCTGTCGGGTAGCGTGGAGCGAACCATCACCTTCGTGAGCGCCACCAAGGGAGAAGCCCCAGTGCGCCTCGCCGTGCGCGTCCATGTGCCGGCGTTGGTGGAGATCGAACCGAAGATGCTGAATTGGGAAATCGGCGAAGCCCTTACCCCCAAGACTTTCAAGGTCACCATGCAAGGCCCTGATCCGATTCGCATCAAGAGCGCCTCATCGAGCCGGCGCAACGTTTCGACCGTCCTGAAAACCATCACCGAAGGCCGGGTCTACGAAATTGAGGTCAAACCACAGAGCACGGCGGAAGCCTTGCTCGGCATGGTGCGGATCGAGACGGACACTCGATTCCGCGAGCACCAAAAGCAGATGGCTTTCTTCCGGATCGATAAGAAGCAAGCGGCCGCGCAGCCATGAAATCGCGGCGTTTTCTCGGTGCCTGCGTGCGGGACGTGCTCCTGCTGATCGGGCTGACACTGGTCACGGCGGCCATCACCAAGGCGAGCCATCCTGGGGCGCCTGCTTGGTTCGTGCAGCCCGACGCGGATCCAAACGCGGTAAGCCGGGCCGATGTGCGGGAACGATGGAACGACGATGTGCTCTGGATCGATGCCCGCTCCACGGAAGCCTTCAGCAACGGCCACCAACCGGGTGCCTTGCGGCTTGCTCCGGACGAGTGGAACGAGCTGCTTCCGGATCTTTTTGATCAAATCGCGTCTTCGGAAAAGCCGATCGTGGTTTACTGCGACGGACAAAAGTGTGGCAAAAGCAAAGAGATTGCCACGCGGATCCGGGAAGTCGGCGTCGTGGAAATCTACCACCTGCGCGGTGGTTGGGACGAATTGAAACCGAAGTGATCGATCGTTGGGCGGCAGGTCAGTCCCAAATGCGCCGGATGAAATGGAACGCTCCGCCCTTTTGGGCTTTCTCGGCCTCGGGTTTCGGAACCGTAGCTTCCTTGGGGGCCGCTTCGACTGACGACGGGGAGGCTACTTGCGGTGCTGCCGCTGGTGATGGTTTGGTGGTCTGAGGTTCGGATTTGAAGCGATCCAGCACACCGGAATGCGGGCGCAATCGGGAAAAGAACCCTTGGCCTGGCACCTCGACTTCGGGGGGCTTGCGGCTGGTCCGGTAGCGGGTCGGATCGGTTCCGATGGAGGCGACTAGGGTGCGATTGGGGAAGTCGGCACTCTCCTGAGATGCCCGGCGACGAGAGCCCTCGCGAAGAGGAATGGAAGCCCAGAGTCCGACGACATTACTCCTCCGGGTCAGGTCTGGGTTCTGGCTGAAGGTTTCCTCAAGCTGAATCCGCTGGATCAGGGGGAGTTCGGTTTCTGGATCAACGCCGTTCAGATTTGCTTGGTTGCGCTCGGCGAAAATGTAGTAGCCCGAAAGGATGCGGGTGTTGCTGCGGCGGCCAATGAAGGGGACGGAGCGGGAGAGATCGAGGGAAGCGGCGCTGGGACCCGACAGCTTGGGTTGTGGACGGACGTCGACGGCGGCGCTGTCGAAAACGACTTCAAGATCGGCGGTTGCGGTCTCGGGGGAAGGCGCATCGGCTTGCTCGACGGCTTCGGCCGTGGAGGTTACCGGGGTTGTCACGGGAGGCTCTTCGGCGAAGAGAGGCACCGCGCGAGGAGCGAGGGCAAAGGCGGCGCAGAAGGCCGCAAGAAGCGGACGGCCAGACGGTCGTCTCGTGTGCGTGGCGTGCATACGAGACTAGAACAGGCGGGCTGTCAGGAGGGGCAAGAACAATTTTTGAAAATCACTGCCCGCGTGTCATGGCTATCGGCGCCACACGAGAATTAGAATCCGCCGGTTGGATGCTCAGTCGGCCTGGCTGACCCTCGCTCCGGAGCCCGGGGATGACCGCGTTGAAGCGCGGCTTTACCAGAGCCGTGGAATCGCGGAAATGAGTTTCCAACCTTTCCATCAAGACCTGCTCGACTGGAAAAAGAGTCACGAAATGGAGCCGTTCCGAGTCCTCCCAGGCATAAAACAAGGCTGCCGCCTGCGCGAGCCGGACGTTGGATGGGGGAAAGGGAAGCAACCGAGTGAGCATCCGCACGGAGCTGCCATCCGGCTCTTCGACATAGGTAATCCCTGATCGTGAATTCCAGACGGCGTCCGAGAGCGCGGTGACATTGCCCAGTAATGTCCCGTCTGGCGGTATGGGGGAAAGCAGACCCGGCCGCAAACTCAGCCCGGTCTCCAGGACCTGCTGAGTCCAGCGCTGGCGCTTGAAGCCGTAAGGCGTGCGCCGGTTGCTGAGCAAGTAACCGTAAGTATGAAGAAGTCCGGCGTTTGCCGCTGAGCCGATGGGCTGGGCCACCCTGGCCAGCGTACACAAAGCACTCAAGAGACGCGGTTGGACCAATTCCCGCGTGGCGTCATTCTCCAAGTTGGAGGACTGGCCCCAAGCCGCGAAGCGATCTGGCCGCTCGGCATCCGCGAGGATCTGCGCCAAAAGCTGGGGGTGAGAGCGACGCAGCTCCGCCTGCAAAGCGTTGGCTCCAAATCCTGGCCGCGCCGCCATCTCATTGAGCCGACGGGTCAAGGTTGGAAGCGGGAGCGGCATGGCGCCATCGGAGGGGCAAAGCGTGAATTTGTCAACCCAGGTAGAAAATGACACGAACTTTGCAAGCGGCTCCGCTCGCGCCGTCTCCCCTGGAGAAGGAGCAAAGCGCAAAGGTCGCCTGCTCCTTTTGGAGTTTCCCTCATGATGCGCCGATTGCACACGATCATTCTCCTGATGCTGGCTTGGTTGGCATCAAGTGGGGTCGTATCCGCCGATTGGCAGGAAGACTTTTCCGCGCTGCTGCAACGGCACGTGAAGTCTGAGGGAGTGGATTATCGTGGTTGGACGGCAAGCCGGGCGGACATTGACCGTCTCTGGGACGTAGCCGGCGCGATCGCCATGGAAGCTCCTGCGGGGACGAAAAATCAGCGGCTTGCTTGGTATCTGAACGCCTACAACGCCTTGGTGCTGCACAAAATGCTCGCTACGCCTTCCTTCGCCAGCGTGAGCAGCGCAGCTGCGTGGAGGGAACAGTTTTTCAAGGCCAAGGATCTCATCGTGGCCGGAGAAAAGGTGAGTTTGGACGATTTGGAACAAGTGGTCATCGGACCGACCTTTAAAGATCCTCGTGTTCACTTCGCCCTGCACCGGGCCAGCGTCAGCTGTCCGCCTTCGCGGAACCGGGCCTTCACGGCCTCTTCCTTGAACGCCGACCTCAACGCCTTGACTCGGAGTTTTCTGTCCGATCACCCCAACGGCGTGCGAGTTTCCGTCGACGGCAAAAGCGCCGAGGTTTCCGCGCTATTCCAATGGTTTCGCAACGACTTCGATCGCGGCGACGTCCGTGCCTACATCAACCGCTATCGGGCCGAGCCCCTGCCGCCGGAGACGGAGATCACCTTTTTGGCTTACAACTGGGAGCGAAATGATTCGCCAATCACTGCGGCGGAACGTAGTCGCTAGGCGGAATCACGACTTCAAAATCCGAGCCGCGGACTTTCCTCAACTCTTCGTGGAGCACCGGAATTCGCTCGTCCGGGGTCATGGAGACCGCCCAGTCGATGCCGTTGTCCGCGACGAGCATGCCATAGTGTTGCAGCGCGACGAGGATGATTTGGACTTCCCGGGAGAACTTAGACGTATCGAAGTCCTGACGGAGGCGGAAACGCTCGCCCATGCGGGGCAGGTTCTCGTCCGTGAGGCGACTGGCAAAGTGGGTGGCCGGATAGACGTAGGCCCGGCGGGTCCGGGAAAAGGTGACTCGCAAGGCATGGCGGATTTCGCCACGGGCCAGCTCATCGTAACGTATCACGGCCGGAAAGATCGGCAGCCCGGCGGCATCGGAGCTGGTCCATCCATCGGGCCGCAACCGGTTGGAGGTGAGGTCAAAGATCGACGCCTGTTCCGCCATCCAGCCAGCATCGCTACGGGTCAGGCGGTAGAATTCGTAGAGTTTGCGGTTCACGGGGTCGACGATGATTCCGTGCCGGTCGGCGTCGAGGTTCGGTTTGCCGCGTTGCACATCCTCCAACGTGAGCTGCTTTTCGGGGCCTTCGGATCGGGTGAAGGCCGCCGGCCAACCTTCAATCACCGCTTTCTCCGGCACCGGATAGGGCCCCGGATCGGATTCCTCCGAGTAAGCGCTCAAGGTCACCGCGACCTTGGGCTGATCCGGTGGGACGAGCACGAAACCCATGTCGGTGTTGCAGCGGAACGGCTTTTCGGGGCCGATCGCGGCGATCATCGCTTCTGAATTCGGAGCCACCGGCCAGCTGTCCACCTGCGTGTTCCAAGGATTGTCGGGCGGAAACACGCTCAGCGTGGTCAGAATGGCGTCGGCTTCCAGGGTATCGAACGGGATGGGCTGGCGCAACGGCGGTTCCGCCGCGTGGGAGAGCGCAACCAGCATGTGGCAAAGCGTCGGAAGCGGTTTCATCCGCGCCAGGCTAGATCAAAAGGCGGAGTTCCGTCGAGTCTAGCGCCGCAAAATGAAAAAGCTCGCCGCCGTGGCCATGCCGGACAAGGTGATGACTCCCACCGTAACTGGCCAGGAAGGCTCCGCGAAGAGCACTCCGACTCCAAACAGCGCTGTGGCTGCGATCATGTTCGTGACATGATTGACCTGCACACTGCGTTCCCGGGCCTCTCCAGGCTCGGCCCTGGGCTCCAATCGTTTTGGAGGGAAATCGCTCATCGGGACGGAACGTTGGTGCGGGCGGCGGGTTTGCACAAGTTTTATCGCGAGCGGGCATGGATTCGATCGGAACAACAATCATCCCGCTTGACTGTTCAGGAATAGCGTGTTCATCGTGACAGTCATTATGATCGAGACCGCCGACCGACCGTTTCCCCAGTACAAGCGCTTTTTGCCGGGTGGCACTTCGTCGTGGGGTGTCATGCATGCCTTCAACCGCACCGCGGGCGGGCTGTTTCTGTTTGGGCCGGATGAGAAGGAGCACTTTCGCTCCTTGGTCTTTGGGGCGGCTCACTTTTGTGGCTTGGAAGTCTTGACCTGGACTTGCTTGGACAACCACTTCCACCTCGTCCTCAACGTTCCCAGC
>CAMCXS010000094.1 GCA_945883495.1 Akkermansia muciniphila | reverse complement strand
TGGTGTTCCATGTTCCCGCCGCGTGGGCCGCCGGTGTACCAGATGGCTTGCTCGTCCGCCGCGCCATCGCCGTTGGTGTCCCGATGCAAGGTGAGGTCGCTGGTGTCCGTGATGCCGACCAGGACGCGGTCATCCATCGGCAGAATCATCCGGGGCAAGAGCAGGTTATCCAGGAAAAGGCTGTGCTGGTCAAAGACGCCGTTGCCTTTGGAGCTCCGATGCAGGGAAACGCGGCTCTTCGGCGTGAGCTCGTCCGTGCCGTCGATGTCCTGCATGTAGGTCCGCATTTCGGCGACATACATCTTCCCGTCTCCGTCGAAGGCGATCGCGACCGGCTCTTTGATTTCGGGCTCGCTGAGCACGAGTTCCAGTCGGTACCCGTCGGGCAGCTCGATGGTTTTCAGCTCCTCGGCGGGCGAGAGCGGCGCAATGGGGAAAGTAACCGGAGCGTCTACCGCGTGGAGCGACGCGGCGGCGGTGAGGGCGAGGAGGAGGAAACAGCGATTCATGAAGCGTGGCAAAACACGTGGTTCGTGTGAGGTCTTTTTCAAAGCATCCTGCCAGCAACTTCTGCAACGGCGGATGGCGTAAGCGCTGCAAGCTGGCCGCCCGGGGCAGAGAGGACGCGGACGCCGGGATTGCGCGGCGCCCAGATTTCCGGTGTGGTCTGGCCGAAGAGCACGACACTCGGCAGATCGCATGCCGCGGCGAGGTGGGAAATGCCGCTGTCATGGCCGAGGTAGAGCCGACATCCGGACAGCGCATGGGCGACTTCGGTCAACGGGACTCCAGCGAGGTGTTGAAACGCGATGCCTCGGGACTGGAGTTGGGCCAGCAATTCGTCGATCGTGCCCCGTTCGGCCTCGCCGCTGATGACGAGGTACGATTCCGCCTGGAGGAGACTCGCCAGCTCGACCCAACGTTCGTAGCCCCAGTTCTTGCGCGGGCTGCCGCTGCCGGGATGGAAGGCGATTACCGGACTGGGCGTGGCGGGCCGGGGCAGGCCAAGCGAGACCCATGGCTGCTCTAGGTAAAGCGCGATCTCGTGCAACGGCTGCGAGAGCTGCACGGCGGCGGGGACATCGCCGGTTTCGTCCATGCGGTGCGTCCCCTTGAGCAAGGTTTTCACCCCGGCTTTTTCCAGATTCGCCGCGAAGAAGCCATCCGGGTCATAGAGATAAGAAACGACGAGTTGGAAGCTGGCGAAGTATTCGCACAGGCTCGGGTCGAGCTTGGCGCCGGGAGCGAAAAATGGAGCCAACGCGCCGTGCTCGATGGAACGGAGGCCATCGGCCAAGCCGGCCATCGTGGCCAGGGCGGTGATGCCAGGATACCCGAGGATTTCGATGTGGGGATTGGGCAATCCATCTCGGAGGAGGCGGATGGCCGGGAGGGTGAGGATGAAATCCCCGATGGCTCCGCCCCGGATCACGAGGACCCTGGGCCGTTGTGGTGCCGCGCTCACGTCACCTCACACCTGCCAAGTGGCGGCACAGAGAATCATGAGCAGGCCGTAACCGGCTCCAATTCCGCAGGCATAGGTCCAACGCTGCGGGTGCTCCTTGGCGATGATCCAATCGATCCAATCCCGCATCAGGTAGGGCATGCCCACCCAGAACATGCCGACGATGATCCAAACGTAGGCGATGATCGGGAGCAAGAGGCGGGTGAAGGGCTCTTCGAGGAACGCGGCTTGGAGCACCGGACCGGCCAACAGCATGAGGAGGATGCCCGTGGCCCGCACGGCGAGAAATTCCGGCGCGTGATAGACAATGAGGAAAAACGAGATCGGCAGGGCGAACTTCACGAACTTCTCGACCGCGTAAAACTCGCCCAGGTCCATGTAGCTGACGAGCCAATAGGACCAAATCGTCCCGGCGAGGAGCAGACCGATGCCGATCTCCCGGTGGCGCGGGAATTTCGGGAGAAAGGCGCGGACTTGCTCCTGCTTGAACCACGCCGCCAAATGCGCGGCGACCAGGGCCAACCCGAGAAGAATCGCAGTCGGCTTGAGTTGGATGTCCTCGTAGCAGAGGCGGTAAAGAGCTTCCATGAAATCTGTGAGCGGAATGGACTGAGGCTCAGACCATGGCGAGGACCGGCTCTCCGTAAAGTGTGTGTCCCGTGGTTTCGCGAATGTGGACGTCGAACACTTCACCAATCAGGCGGTCGTTCCCTTCCAGGATCACGATGCGGTTCGTGCTGGTCCGGCCGGAGAGTCGATTCGGATTGCGCTTGCTCGGGCCATCGCAAAGGATTTCGACCTGCTGGCCGACCATGGCGGCGAATTTCGGCGCGGTGATCGATTCCAGCAGCGCGAGGAGGTCCTGGTTGCGCTCTTCTTTGACCCGCTCCGGCAATTGATCGGGAAGCAGGGCGGCCGGGGTATCGCGGCGCGGCGAGTAACGGAAGACGAAGGCGTGGTCGAACCCGACGCGGCGCACGACTTCTTTGGTGTTCTCGTAGTCTTCCTCGGTTTCGCCGGGGAAGCCGACGATGATATCGGTGGAAATGGCGATATCGGGACGCGCCTCCTTCATCCGCTCACAGATGGAGATGAACTTCTCCACTTTATAAGGGCGATGCATCAGCTTGAGGATGCGGTCGGAGCCGGATTGCAGTGGGAAATGGACGTGGCTGGCCAGCTTCGGCAAACGGGCGAAGGCCTCGATGACATCCTGCTTGTAACCGACCGGGTGAGGGGAGGTGAAGCGGATGCGGCGGATGCCGTCGATCTCGTGAATCGCTTCGAGCAATTGGGTGAACGGGGTTTTGCCGTCCACGACCGGGAATTCGTGGCGACCGTAGAGATTGACGATTTGGCCGAGGAGCGTGACCTCGCGCGTTCCGTTGTCCGCAAGGCGGCGCACTTCATCGACGATCTCCGGGATGGGCCGGGCGCGCTCGGGACCGCGGGTGAAGGGGACGATGCAGAAGGTGCACTTCATGTTGCAGCCCTGCATGATGCTCACGAAGGCACTCACGTGGCGCTCGCCCTCGACGTGATCGCGAATCGTGTTTTGGGATTCCGCTTCCTCATCCGTATCGATGATCGGGTGCCGGAGGTCGTCCATCTCCCGGTTCAACTTGGAGCGGAGAATGGTTTCGACGTGATCGACGACTTTGTGGTACTTCTGGGTGCCGGCCACGAGATCGACGTGGGGCAGTTCCTCGACGAGTTCGGCGCCGCGGCTTTGGGCCATGCAACCGAGGAAGCCGTAGACGACGTGTTTGCGTTCGTCCCGGAGCTTGCGGAGCCGGGCCATGTTGCTGAGGGCCTTTTGCTCGGCTTGATCACGGACGGAGCAAGTGTTGATGAGGACGACATCGGCCTCCTCTTCTTGGGGCGTGACGGTATAGCCGCGATCGACGAACATGCGGGCGACTTGTTCGGAGTCGCGCTCATTCATCTGGCAACCGTAGGTTTTGAGGTAGACCTTGGGCATCGCGGTGGACGGGGAAGGGAAAAGGGAGGTAGTATGCGTCAGTTTTCGCCGGGGACAAGTGGCATTGGAGGAGTCAATGGCACGCCGTGACCTTACCGGTTGAAAGTCGCGATGGCCAAGCTGCTTGCCTATCCCTCGCCGGATGGTACAATTTCGGCCGTGGACCCGATCGTCAATCTTGAGGAAACCATCGGCAAGACGGTTGGCCGAACCGTTCGGACGCGAGATTTTGTGAAAGCGGCGACGGAGCTGCAAAAGACCAGTGCTGATTTCCAAAAAGCATTTCAGAATCCGTTTCTTCCGAAGGGAGTCTACCGATTTCGAACTCACGAGGAGGCAGACGCCTGGGTATGGAAGATGATCACGAGGAAGAAGTAGAGGACAGCAGCCCTCCCACCATGGCGCAGTTGTCGAGTCTTTGTCGTCGACTGAATGAGCTTGGTGCAAGTTACGTGGTTGTCGGGGGGGCTCGCCATGCAGCAAGCCGGTTATCTGCGCGCGACCATGGATGTGGAGTTGATCATTGATGTCGATCCGGCCAATGAAGCGAAAGTTCTGATAGCCGCCGCCGAGCTACCCGAGGGAGCCGCAGCCTCTTTGAACGTGGGCGATGTCGCCGAATATACGGTGGTGCGGATCGGTGATGTTTTCACCCTCGATCTAATGAAGTCGGCCTGCGGCTTGAGCTACGCCGATGTGGCAGATGACGCCGTGGTTCGTGTCGTCCATGGAGTGCCGATCCCCTTTGCCTCGCCGAAAAAGCTTTGGTTGATGAAGCAAACGTATCGGGAAAAGGATGCCGCGGATCGTCTGTTCCTGAGGCAGTTGTTGGGTGATGATCTCCCTCCGACGCCGCCATTGGCTCCGTTATAGGCGAGGCCGCGGGGAGCTCGGCGGCAAAAAAAAATGTTGTCAGGCTTCTTCATCCACTCGTATCGGGGAGGACACACGGTGATGCGCACGGCTTTTCTATTTTCCCTGGTTCTGGTTTCACCATTCGCTTGGGCGGGAGAGTCCAAGCGCGCGGAAGAGACCTTCATTCCAAACTTCTCGATTGGCGGCTTCGGGTTCACGCAGGTGGGCGAGGCCGATTTCGCGGACGGTCCGGGGTCGTTGAGTCGACGGGAGGCGGAGGCTTCGGGCAACGTCCCGATTTACATGCGGGACCACTTCCGGTTGCTCGCGGGCGTTGATTACCGTTGGACCGGATTTGAAACCTCCGGCACCGGGCTGCCGTTGGATGGAGATCAACTCAACCTTCACTCAATCCAGGTGCCCTTCAACCTGTGGGCGGACCTGAATGACCGCTGGAAACTGTGGGTCCGGCTTCAGCCGGGATTGCAGTCGGATTTGGAGAACATCAACGACGAGGACTTCATTTTGATGTCGCTGGCTTTGCTGTCGTATCAGTACAATGAATGGCTGACGCTCGCTTTTGGTGGCTTTTACTCCCGGGATTTGGGCGAAGAGCGTCTCCTGCCGGCGATCGGGGCGATTCTTCGTTCGGATCCGCATTGGTCGTTGGCGTTGACCTTCCCCCGGTTGGAATTCGCTTATGCGCCGAACGAGGATTGGTTGGTGACGGCCCGCGCGGTGCTCAGTGGCGGGGGCTGGAACATTTCAGACCCCTTGGGCGGTTCTGACGTGAACCTCTATTATAAGGCAGTGCGCGCGGGTCTGGGCCTGGAACACCGCATCGCCGGGCCGCTCTGGCTGTATGGGGATGCCGGCGTTGAGTTTGCCCAAGAGGTGGAAGTGGAGGGGAGCAGCTACGACTTCACCAGCGAGTTGGATCCTTCGCCATTTGTCTCCGCTGGCGCGCGCTTGCGGTTCTGAACGGCGTGACGCGGCGTTGACTCTCCGTCAGGGCGGGTTACTGTTCGCGCGTCCATGGAACACGAGATCGACCGCTTCCTCCGCTACCTCGCCACCGAGCGCGGTCTTTCGGACAACTACCAGCTCTCGGTCCACCAGTCCCTGGAGCATTTCCGGGCATGGGCCGAGGGGCAAGGAGTCGTGGCGGTCAAGGAGGTGGATCTTTCGTTTCTCAGCCAGTTTTTGGCGGCCCGGAAGCAGAGCGGCGTTAGCTCGGGGACGTTGCGCTTGAACTTGATTTCTCTCCGCGTTTTTTTTCGGTTCCTGCAGCGGCGCGGGTTGGTGCCGGAGGATCCCGCAGATGGCTTGGACGCGGCGCGCCCGGAACGCCGTCTGCCTCGGACGCTCTCGGAATCGCAGATGCAGGCGCTGATTGAGGGCATCGACGTCTCCAAACCGCTCGGTTTGCGCGATCGCGCCATGGTGGAGTTGTTTTACGGCAGTGGACTGCGGCTGGCCGAGTTGGTGAAGGCTCCGGTCCATTGCGTCGATCTGGACACGCGGACCATCCGGGTCACGGGCAAAGGTGGCAAAACGAGGGTGGTCCCGTTTGGTGTCCAAGCGCGCGAGGCGCTGGATGCGTATTTGCTTCGGGAGCGGCCTTCGCTGGCCAAGCCTCGGTCCGGGGATGCGCTGTTTTTGTCCATTCGGGGCCGTGCGCTCACGCCGGTGCGGGTGTGGCAAATGCTGCGGGAGCGGGCGGTAGTGGCGGGGCTGGATCCCGATTTGATTCATCCGCACCTCTTGCGGCATTCCTTCGCCACCCACCTGTTGGCGCATGGAGCGGACCTCCGGGTAATTCAAGAATTGCTGGGGCATGCGGACATCGCGACCACGCAGATTTACACGCATGTGGATTCGACCCGGCTCAAGCAGGTGCATCGGCAATTTCATCCACGAGGGACATGAGGGGCATTATTTTTGATTTCGACGGCCTGATCGTGGACACCGAGATGCCGGGCTACTTGGCTTGGGCGGAGTGCTACGCGGCGCATGGGCATGAATTGCGGCTGTGCGATTACACGCGTTGCGTGGGCAGCGATTGGGCGCACTACAATCCAGCCACGGAGCTGGAGCGATTGTTGAACCGGCGGCTCGACTGGCCAGAGCTGGACCGGGAACGAACGCGGCGCGTCTATGAGTTGTTGGAGGAAGTGGAGCCGCTACCCGGAGTTCGCGAGTTGCTCACGGAAGCGAGGGACGAGGGAGTGGTTTGCGCGGTGGCATCGAGTTCCCCGCGCAGCTGGGTAGTACCTTGGCTGGAGCGGCTGGGGCTGCACCAGGAATTCCTTCACGTGGTCACCTTGGACGACGTGAGCCGGCCCAAGCCTTCTCCGGAACTTTTTGAATTGGCCATGCGGCGTTTGGAGATCGGACCGCACGAAGGCGTGGTCTTGGAAGACTCGCTCAACGGGCTGAGGGCGGCCCTGGCGGCGCGGATTGCCTGCGTCGTGGTTCCGAATCAGGTGACGGGAGCGTTGAATTTCGATGGCGCGAGTCACCGGGCCGAGAGTCTAGCGGAGATGCGGATTGACGGGCTCCGGGCAATCGTAGCCGGCAGGTGAATTTTTTTTAGAAACGGCCAGGAATGCGTCTCGTTTTTGTTGACGCCGGAATGCACGAAGTGTTTACATCGCTGACATGAAGCTCGGGAACATGCTGGTGATGGGATTGACGACTCTGGCGCTGACGCCTTCGTCGTGGGCGTGGGTTGGAGGTCCTTGGGACCATCTGATCAAGGGGGTCTATTCTCGCCAGAACACCGACGGTCTCTACGAGGCGTCGATCTCGATGAAGAACGGTTCGGGCTTCCTCCGTTTCGTGAGCAATACGGGGCGCTCCACATTGGCGGATCCCTACACGGTCACCACGGGGATCGCGATTCAAGGCAACAACGTGGGGGCAACGGCGACCAACACGACGGCCGGGTTGGCCGCGCGCTCCAACACCGTGATATTCTACAAAGGGAACGCCTATTACGGGTCCGTTTACGGCACCGTGAATGCATTCTCCAAAACGGTCTCTGGTGGGGGAGGGGGGCAGTCCTCAGTGGTGGATTCAGTGGAGACCTCCATTCAGCAATTTGCGCAGAACATCAATGCGTTCGTCAACATCAATGGATTTTCTGAATCCATGAACATCACGTTTAACGGCAGGATTGTCAGTCAGACCCCCGAGATCCGCTTCGAGGCCAAGGGTGAGGCCGTTTTCTTTAACCGTCCAGATATTGAGGTGGGCATCGTGGATACCGATGATAACGATATCTTCGATATTGACCTCGACGAGCTCTACGAGATCAAGGTGGCCGAGAAAGGGGAGATCAAGCCTACGGCAACGCGGAAGATCCGTTTGCTGGGCGGACGGGTCAACCTGCAAACCAGCTACGCAAACACGACTCTGAGTTCGGTCAACAACGGAACGACGGGGAACTGAACCCCGGACGGGGCACCTGTTGAGTGGTACCGCAGTGTGTAGCTGCGATCACCGCATGGCCGTCCCGGATGCAAATCCTCTCCTCGTGCCTTCCCGCCAATGCAACGGTCTCACCGTGATGGAGCTGCTCCTCACGGTGACTATCTCCCTGGTGATCGCCACCATCATGTCGGTATCCTACACCGGGATCCGTAACCGAGCGGAGCGGGTGTCGTGTACTGGGAATCTGCGAGCGTTGCACGCTGCTTTTTCGGGCTACACTCTCGACAAGGGGACTTGGCCGCAGGAGCCGGTGCTCTTGGGGGATGACGGGGCCAGATTTTACGGTTGGATCTCAGATGAACTGTCAAAATACGGAGGTGGGCGCGAAGCATGGCTTTGCCCGACCGAACGTCGCCGCCAAGTTGAAGGCGAGGGGGAGAAAGAATTCGTCGGATCCTACACCCCCACCATGTTTGATAAAGGGCCACAACTCCCTTGGGAGTGGGAGAACCAGCCTTGGCTGGTCGAGCGTGCGAACAACCACCTCATGGGCCAGCTGATGATCTTTCCTAGTGGGAAGGTGATTTCGGTGGATGAGTTCATGGGAGGAAAGTAGAATCCCGCTCTCGAATTGAACCCATCGGAGGCCGTAGCGTCTCAGACAATGCGTTCGTTCCGATGTCGAGGCTGGTCATTTCCTTCGTTTTTGCGTTCTTGGTGTTGCCAGTGCTCTGTTGGGCTGCCGAAGGGGAGGGCCCTGCATCAGACGCAGAGGTGCAGTCCCTAGGCGAGGGGCGATTCCGGCTCGGGGAGATCGAGTTCGATTCCGGCTCCCGATCCATTTGGCTGCCATGCACCGTGAATACGAAGCAGGACGTCTTGGAATACGTTCTGGTCCACGAGCAAGGAAAGGTGCACGAAAGCCTCTTGACCACGGCAGTTTCGCCCCTCCAGCTCCAGATCGTCCTGAAGCTGCTTAACTATCGCCAAGGAAAGGGTGAGTTGTTGAATGCCTACTTGCCGCCCGGGGAGACCCCGCCGCCGCCGGAACCGCCCGGAGAAGCCGTGGAACTTTTGGTGGAGTGGGACAAAGAGCCGCCGGTGTCCGTGAATCAGACGATCCTCGACCGGACCACGAACGGCCCTCTGGAGCCCACTCCTTGGATTCTGACCGGCTCGGAGGTGATCAACGGAAAGTATCAGGCCGAGCTGGAAGGCTCCATCATCGCGCTCTATCGTGATCCGTTGGCCATGTTCAATTCACCGCATGCCCGCATGGTCGACGACGAAAATTGGTTTGCGATCGATATCGCGCTGCCAAAGGCGGAACACCGTGTTGTGCTGACCATTCGCCCATCATCTGCCAAAAAATGAAAACGATCCTCTGCTCCGCCGCATTGTGTGTGGCCGTGATGCCGTCGCTTCCGGCGCAAGAATTACAAGTCGCTGGCCGCTCCGGTGACCTTTCGCTCAAGTTGGAGATTCAAGGGCGGATCGATCGGGCGATTGCTTGGCTGGCCACGCAGCAAAAGGCTTCGGGGGCTTATGCCGATGAAACGTATCCAGCGATGACGGCGTTGGTCCTGTCCGCGATCATGGGAGATCCCGGGCGCGATGGCGATGCGGTTCCCGAAGGTGCCGCCAAAGGCTACGACTACTTGCTGTCCAAGCGGCAACGCGATGGAGGCATCTACGCGAAGGGCATGGGCACCTACAACACCGCCTTGTCTCTCTTGGCGTTCCTGCATCGGGCGGACGAGCCGACGTTTGAAGATGCGATCCGCCAAGCGAGGCGGTTTTTGATCAATCAGCAAGCGGACTTCGACCAAAAGGGCGTCACGGACAATGAACTCGATGGCGGCATCGGCTACGGCGGCACGTATTCACACTCGGATTTATCGAACACCAAGACTGCGATGGAGGCGTTGGCGCTTTCCCGTGAGGTTTTGGCGGATCGTCCAGGCGGCGTGGGGATAGAGTTGAACTGGGATGCGGCCATCCAGTTTGTGACCCGTTGTCAGAACGTTCCGCAAAATGACCTGCCGTACCTCACCGTGAAGGAAGAGGATCAGGGCGGATTCGTCTATTTCCCTGGAGACAGCAAGGCCGGCGAGGAGGAAGTGGGGGAGAAGATTGCTCTCCGTTCCTATGGCAGCATGACCTATGCGGGGTTGTTGAGCTTCATCTATGCTCAGGTGGATGAAAAGGATCCTCGCGTGTTGGCCGCCCGGGAATGGCTCGGCAAGCACTTCACGCTCTCGGAAAATCCGGGCATGGGGGCTCAGGGATTGTATTACTATTACCACACCATGGCCAAGGCTCTGACCGCGAGCCAAACGGCCAAGCTGGAGCTGGCCGATGGCACCAAGGTGGATTGGAAGGAAAAGCTCGCGCTGACGCTGTTCGACGCCCAGCGGGCGGATGGATCCTGGGTCAACACCGCCGCGGCTCGTTGGATGGAGGACAACCCGGTCCTCGTCACCAGTTACGCCGTGCTTTCGCTTGAGCAGATCGCTCGTCAGCTCTGAAGCCGGGCTTCGACGACCAGTTCGCCAATCCGGTTGCGGCGCAGGGTGACTTCCTCCCGGATCACTTGGCGGGGGTTCCGGGATCCGTGTTCGATGCGGACCACCACCGCTGGTCCGGCGATCCGTAGATCCCGGATGCGGAACACTGGTTCTTTGCGGCTGCGCAGAAAGCAGTGTAAGGGAACGTGCCAATGTCCTGCGTTCCACAAATACATGGCCATGGGGAATCCGGGAAGTTCGGCCAACGCCAACAGGACCTCCCGGAGGATCGTTTCGCCGTAGCGCTTCTTCAGTTTGTCGGCGGCGTGTTGGTTGAGGAGATGCTCCAGATACGCGACCACGGGATTGTCACGGGCTTCGACCATCTCCTCAATGATCAGCTTGGCGTGAATCGCCATGGCGGCCTGGTATTCCTGGCGGGACAATTGTCCGTCTTCCCAGAGCCGGGTCAACTTCTGGGGCGGAAGCAGATCAGGAGGCACCACCATGGCCAATCCACCTTACGCGTCCGGTGGCCGAGGCGTCATCCGTTTTTTTGATCATGGCGCTGCCCCCCCTTTCGCGAAGCACTCCGGCTTTGGCGGCGCTTACGCGGTGCTGCCGTACGTGGCGCAGCAAGCGTAAGGGGTGGAGACCTATGGCTGGCTGACGCACGCGCAGATGATGTCCGGGCTGGCGCTCGCGGAGAGCACCCCGGGGCCCTTGATCATGGTGCTTCAGTTTGTCGGCTTCGTCGGAGCCTGGCAGGCACCGGGCGCATTCTCTCCCTTGGCTTCCGCGAGTCTTGGCGCCGGGATTACCACCTGGGTAACATTCTTGCCCTGTTTTCTCTTTGTGTTCCTCGGCGCTCCGCACGTGGAGCGTCTGGGGGCGCTGCCGGAGATCAGCGCCTCCTTGATGGCCATCACCGCGGCCGTTGTTGGCGTGATCCTGAACTTGGCGGTCAAATTTGGTCAACAAGCGCTCTGGCCGGAGACCAGGTTCGACGCTTTCGTCCTCGTGTTGGCGATCGGCAGCTTCGTGGCGCTGCAACGTTTTCGGGTCGACCTCATCCCGGTCATTGGCGTTTGCGCTTTAGCTGGGGCGCTTTGGGCGCTAGTAGCCTGAACTGGCGTCGCTATGTTTAATCTCCCGACTAACTCGATCCAGTTTACTGGGCGGGAGCCAGGGGACCGAGCTTGGTGGAGTGGGAGTTTTGATGAACCGACTCAAGCTCGATTACGAGCACGAGCACGAGATTGAAAACGAACTTCGTCTCCTTGCATCGGCCCTTCGTATGTTCCCTCGTGCTCAGCGAAGCGGTGCTCGTGCTCGTGCTCGTGCTCGTGCTCGTAATCGAAACACCGTTGAACCTCCAGGCTAACTTGCGAGCCCCGGAGCCGAAAAGTTACTCTCCGTTCCACATCCGCGCGCCGTGGATTGTCTGCTAAATTCGGAAATGGAAAAGGCTCACGCAAAGACGCCAAGCCGCAAAGAATCAGGTCGGACTGTGCAATTGGGGTGGACGATTGAGTCGCCCCGTGGGTGAACCGAAAGTTCAATCCTCGACGTCATAACTCCCTCTCCTTGGCGTCGTTGCGTCTTGGCGTTAGTAGAACCATCCCCGTTTTGAGGTCAAACGGGTTGACTGTTGTTTCTTTCGTTTGGCTGGAAGCCCATCGACGGTCAACAGGGCATTTTCCCGCCGGAAAAATAGAGAGTTAATATCGATGGCCTGTTTTCCGATCGGCGCGGAAGCCCATCGATCGTCATCAGGGGGATCTCCCGGCAGAAAAAAGAAGCTCCAACGGCAGCGCTCGGGCGCGGTCGCCTGATTTGATCCTCCTCGTCCGTGGCGGCACTGTTTTCGGTCAAACTCGCTGCTTGCCAGCGGCGTCAGACTCGGCAGCTTCGCCGTGCAGGTCACTTCTCAGGTGGCGGACGCGCAACAGATGACAATCAATTTCACGAACAACAATCTCCTCGGCTCGGCGAACTTCCTGCCCACCTATCGGACGTCCAGAGCTCGGGTCTGCGTCACCGTCGGCATGATGACGACTGGATACGATTGCCCAGACATTCTCAACCTCGGTTTGTTCCGGCCCATCTTTTCCCCGACCGATTTCATCCAAATCAAAGGCCGCGGCACCCGAAAACACGATTTCCGGGAACAACTCTTCGATGACGCGGCCCGCCCGCACGTTGCCCAACCGGCCAAAACCGCGTTCAAGCTCTTCGACTTCTTCGCGAGCTGCGAATTCTTTGAGGAGAAGTTCGATTACGATCAGGTCATCCAACTGCCCACCTCCACGGGAGCAACCGCCGAAGGAGACCGGGGAGACGGGGACGATGGAAGCACCGGCGGCACCGCGAAAGTGGGTACCTACGAACATCCCGGGGATGATCTGATTTCCACCTTGAAGGTCGAAGAGATCGGCGCCGCTGGGATGCGGATCGACCGCGAGTTCTACGCGAAGTTCGAGGACTTGGTCCGGGAGAACGAATTCATCGCCGCCAGCGTCGAAGCGGGCCAATGGGACCGGGTCATCGATTACGTCAACAAAGAGGTATTCGACAAACCATCGGAGTATTACTCCCTGGACAAACTGCGCACCGCGGCCGCGGTTGACCGGCGATTGACCCTCCGGGAAATCCTGGAGAAGATTTTCGGCCTGATTCCCCGCTTCAAATCCAAGGACGAGTTGTTGGAAGAGGAGTTCTCCAAGTTCGTGGCGGATTTTAAACCGCAAGAAGCCTCCAGCCTCCCGGCCATCAAAACGTTTTTCAAGGCCTATGCCAGCAGCGATCAGATTCGCGCCATCATTGAGGCGGGGGAATTGACCGCGCTGCACACCCATCCCTACTTCACCGCCAAGGACTACCGGGCCGTTCCCGAGGTTTACCGCAGGCTCGTCCCGGATTACATCAAGGACTATGTCAGCCTGAATCAGTTCGCCGCCTGATTGAGAAGGGCCAACTTCACCGCTCGTAGTGTGACGCTACATCGCAGAAATGGCTGGAAGCCCTCCGCATCCGGGCCTTAACTGACGCCGAAACACCCGCATGATCCGATCCCTTCATCTCGAGAACTTCCGGGGTTTTCCCCACTACGAGGTCGGCAAGCTCGGCCGCATCAATTTGTTCGTGGGCACCAACAATTCGGGTAAGACGTCGTTGCTGGAAGCCATTGAGCTCTTGGTGGCCGAAGGTGACGCGCTGACTCTATGGAATTCTCTTTCTCGGCGTGGCGAAAGCCTGTTGGTCGATGACCAGCGAGAAGATCAACGGAAATTGGACGTTTCCCATTTGTTCTGGGGCCATAGTCCCGAAATCGGTTCGAAGCTCACGATTCAAGCCCACACCGATTCTGGCAGCCAGGCTCTATCCGCCATCCTACGCGATACGACCGCAACCGACATGTTTTCCTCGTCGGAACTTACGGCCATTCTGATGTTGGAGTGGGAGAGTAACAAGCGCCACGAAACGAATGAGATTCACCTCAACGACGGATTTGCGATGTCCGGAGGACCAATGCGTTGGCGGGCCCGGAGGATGAAACCGTCAGCGCCACCGATCGTGTTTATTACGACCGATTCATTGTCCCAATACGACGTGACTGAGGCGCTCAGCGCCGTCGTTCTTGATCCCGAGGAAGGATTGGTCATCCAGGCGCTGCAGCTGATCGACCCGTCCATCGAGCGGATTGCGCCGGTGTTCAGTCGTTCCCCGTCTGCCACTTCCAAAGGCGGCGTGGTCATCAAATCCAGCAAATACCCCACCCGGCTGCCCATTGGGACGATGGGCGACGGAATTTGGCATCTCATGTCACTCGCGCTTGCCATGGTTCGGGCTCGCGGCGGCGTCCTGCTGGTGGATGAGATTGATACTGGCTTGCACTATAGCGTAATGGAAAACATGTGGCATCTCGTGCAACAGACCGCCCGGCGCCTTGATGTCCAAGTCTTCGCCACCACCCACAGCAGCGACTGCTGGAAAGCATTGGCCAGCATCTGCTCACGGGAAAAGCTGGATGGCAGCGAAGTGAGTATGCAGCGGATCGAGCCCGACAAACCCCAGGCGATCGTCTTCCAAGAGCAAGAAATCGTCGTCGCGGCGGAACAAGACATAGAGGTGCGGTAAATGGCCCCGCAGTCTCCAAGCAAAGTTCTCTTGGTCGAAGGCAACACCGAGAAGCGCCTGATCCCGGAGTTGATGGAACAGCGCGGAGTCGCCTGGGAACTAGGTCACAAAACTTATGCCGTGGACATTCACCCGGCAGAAGGTCTCGTCACCGCGTCAGGTCTGATTCGCACTTGGCTCAAGCAGAGCCATCTCCATTGCTTCGGTGTCGTGTTTGATGCGGACGGTGGGCAACCGGCCGGCCCCGACCGGTGGGCCGCCTTTGCTTCCCAGTGCCGCGACGCCGGCATCAAGGTCCCTTCATCCCCCCCACCAAAGGGAATGATCCAAACGCTGGCATCCGGAATCCGTTTTGGAGCCTGGATGATGCCGCAAAATCGCCCACCCGGCATGTTGGAGACGTTCCTCCTCCAGTTGCTAAGTCCGGAAGAAGCAAGTGGCCCTCTCTTCTCCCACGCGAAAGCGGCCACCTCTCAAGCACTTGAGATCAGCGGCGGCTTCAAAGCCGTTCACCACGACAAAGCCCTGATCCACACTTGGCTGGCTTGGCAAGACGAACCAGGAGCCCAGCTCCACGACGCCATCAAATTCAAGATCCTCGATGCAAACTCTCCGCAAGCCGATGGATTCGTCACTTGGTTTCGCAATCTGTTCGAGGTGTAACGCTACGATGGCGCTATGCTCGCGACAATGAAGCAGCCATAAGTAAATCCGCTGAGCTATCGCACATCCCAAGCCAACGCTCAAGACCCCTTCGACAAACACGCCGCACTTATGATCGCAGAGTCGAATTTCGACACCTTTGCCGACAAACCCATTGCCGAGGTCGTGCATTGGACAGAGGAGGAATCTGGCAGCCGGCTCTATCTTCCTCCAATCCAGCGCTCCGCCGTTTGGCGGAACGCCCAGATCGTGCAGTATTGGGACAGTCTCTTACGCGGTTATCCCGCCGGGCTCATGATGGTGCATCACCCTAAGTCCGACGCAGCAATCGGACGCGATCTCGACGGAAGCACGCGCACCGTTCGCGACCAGGATTTCCTTTTGTTCGATGGTCAGCAACGGCTATCCGCGATCCTGCTAGGGCTCGGCAAAGGCCAATTGACAAGCCATTTGAAGCTCTGGGTGGACCTGGGGACGCCGGAGGTAGCCGGATCCGATTTGCGGTTCCTGTTGCGCATCAGCAGCAATGGCCAACCCTTCGGGTATGAGCCTGAGAATCCCAATGCAAAATTCTCTCTCCCTAAACGCCGTTCCAAGGGAGAGGAATGGATTGAGAAGAGCGGCATGAGCCATTTGGTGGCTACGCAGGCGTTTTCAGCGGTCACGGGCGACGATCTCATCGATTCCGTCTGTGCCGTTTCGCTGTCTGAGGTCGCCGCCTTAGTGCAGGAAAGCGGCATCGATCGTGCAATTGAGACGCTACTGTCCCGCTCCGAAAAAATCAGGCCAGATGTCGCCGGCGAATTCGTGCTGGCTCTCGATCGCGCCTTGAAATCGCGGATCCTGTTCCAGGTGATCGATGCCCAAGTGATCGCGCAAGAAGAAGAATACATCCGCTTCTTCGGCCGTCTCGGGCAAGGTGGGACTCCGCTTTCCAACGATGAACTGACCTACTCGATCATCAAGCATCACTTCCCGCAAGTGCATGACTGCATGAAGGACATCGCGGCCGGACCTGCCGGGCGATTGACCAGTGAGGTCAATCTGGTGTTGGGCGCGCTCCGGGTGGCCAAGGTCTGCGCTCCCTGGAGCGTCTCCCACAATTGGGAGTCCTACGGGCGTCCCCAACCTGCCTTTGTGTCCAGGCTCCGGTCAGAACTCGGCGGTGTGCGGGAGGAATTCCTTGGTCTTATTGAGGGACGACGATTGCAAGGTTTGCTCGAGACGCTTCGCCATCGTCTGGTCTATGACAAGCTGACAAATCCCACCGGATTGCCGGTGATTCTTCTAGCCCGACTCCCACATCAGTTGATCGATGTCCTTCTTCTCATGCAAGCTCGTGGTCAAACCCGGGATGCGCCCGCTGAATTCCTTCCCAGCTTTGTGCTCTACTGGCTCCTTTTCGTCATCGATTCAGAAAAAGCGGCGAACACCATGTTTCGCCGGTTCGTTTCCGCGGAGCCAGACTGGGAGCCGGTAGGCGATCTAAAGGTGATTCGCCACTTTGAGCAAGAATGGATCTCGCGGCGTTTGCCGAGGCAAGAACTACTCGAAGACGCTCGTAACGAGATCAGGAACGGCACCCACATTCTCCGGGGCTGGCCCGAGCGTTTCACCGCGCTTGACCGCGACGAAGAACGTCCGGCAGCCGATGCTATCAGGGCGCTGACCTGGGACAGCGAATTGATCAAGCGGGCATTACTGTGGCTGCAACGCGATTATCTAGCCGCAAGGCATCCCGACTACGACCCTACCTCAAGCCGGGACGAGGACCTGCCAATCGATTTGGACCATTTGGTCCCTGGGAATAGCTTTGGGTTCCACTGGAAGTCTCGGGGATCCTTTCTTGCCTTCGAGGACTCCGATCAAAACTTCCATAATCTCAGATGGCCTTTGGGGAACTCCTTGGGTAATCGCCGATGGCTCGATGCCCCAGAGAACCGGAGCCGTCAAGACGGCCCAATCGACGTCCCGGACGTCACGTCGAGCCTAATTGATGAGATTGACAAGTGGAATCAGCTAATCGAAGAGCGGCGATGGACAACGGAGGACGTGAGGACGTTCCAACGGATCATTGATCTCCGTTCAATCGCGATTTACGAAACATTGCTAAACGGCGGTCTCAACCGGTTCACGTGCCGGTGAGCGGTGAATCATTCCATCCCATGACCCACGAAAACCAGCCGATTCCGAGCGCGCCGATCATTGAAGCGGTGGTGGACATAGATTGCGATTTGCCGCCTAGCCTCAATCTGCACGCGCTGCGGGCTCCCTCCGAGGAGGCATTCCAAGATCGATATCCAAAGTTCCGCCAGCAGGTCATCCAGGAGCACGTCATTCTGCAGCCCGGTGACTCGCCACCCGAGGTTTCGGTTTGCCAGCGTGATGGAGCGCTTCAGTTTGTTAGCGAAGACGAGAAGCAGCTCATCCAATTCCGTCCCAACGGTTTTTCGTTCAATCGGCTGGCCCCTTACCGGAGTCTCGATGATTATCTGCCAGAGATTGAGGCAGGCTGGGAAGTGTTTCTGCGGCTCGCGAAACCGGTGTTGGTTCGCAAAATCGGGATTCGGATGATCAACCGGATCGACTTGCCTCTAGCTGGCGGAAATGTCGATTTTGGTCGATTCTTAATGGTTCCTCCCCGGATGCCGGACACGGGGGCACCATTGAGCTTTCTGGGGTTCCTCGACCAGCAACTGGTCATGGACCCGGAAACCGGGAACCGAGCCAACATCATCAGAACAACGGAGCTTCCACAGGGCGACAAGTTGCCCCTCATTTTGGATCTCGACGTTTTTGTTCCGTGCGAGACGGACCCTGGAGACTGGCCCCCGATCCGGGGGCGTTTGGATTCATTAAGAAGCTTGAAAAATCGAATCTTTCGGAACAGCATAACCCCGGAATGCCTGAACCTCTTCTCTCAACAGGCCTGATGATCGCTGGCTACACCGCCGCCTTGAGTTTATCCCGGCCCCGCTCGGCAGTGTCAGCGGAAGCCGAGGTGATCAGATCGGGGGCGCACGTGGTGGTGGAAAACGTTCAGCGGTCCGTCGCGCTGTTCGGTCCCAAGGCCGCCCTGATTTCTGAGTTGTGGATCCTCAGTGAGGAATGCCGCGAGCCGAACTGGGACGGTTACGGAGCTGCGGCCGCACGGCCTGAGGCTGTCCGGCGTGCCCAAGAGTTGATCGAATCGCTTCCAAACGATGTGCCCCTGCCGGAATGCTCCGTTGAACCGGATGGCTGTGTGTCGCTTGATTGGATTCCCGGGGCGCATCGCACTTTGACCCTAAGTGTTGGAGAGTCTGACCGGATTCCCTATGCCTGGATCGATGGCTCCGACCGAGGCCACGCCGTCGCAACAGTGGTGGGCGGGCAGCTTCCTTCCCGCATTTTGGCTGAGATCCGCCGATTCACCGGTCATGACGCTTCCCTCCGGGCTGCCTGAGCACGTCGCTGACGAAGAGGATCTGGCGCGGTTCCTGACCTCGTCCAGTCATTACAATTCCATCTCAGTGAAGCCTGCGGCGTTCCTCCCGAATCCGAAAAATGGGGAGACGTCGGTATTCCGCCATGGAGCAGAGCCGCTCGAAGAGCTGAAGTCGATCGCCCAGACCGAAGTCGGCCCAGAGCGCCGTATCCACGGGGCGGCCATCGTCAAAGCATGCGTGGTGAGGGAGGCCAAATTAGAAGTCCTCTCAAAAGAACCTCCGCCGCGTCATGCCAACATCGTCGGCTGGGCGTGGGCGCAGGATGACGCGGACTTCGGAAAAGCCTCCCAGAAGGAGTTGGCGGCCTTGATTGCACAAAAAGCAAATCCACCGCTTCGGTTCTCAATTTAGGTTCAGGGAGACTGCGGTTGCGGCTCCCGGCTGAGCTTGGGTTCACGGACAAATGACAAGCAGGCCCTCGTTCTCTGCCCGCTGCGTCAGCGCCCGATACGAAGTCCGCGTCTCGGCACACAGCTCCAACGTCCGCTGCATTGACTCCATCCCGGAGGGCCAAGCTTCCACTTCCTGGCGGACGCGGCGGTATTCCGCCTTTTTGCTATCGGACGCCGTGGCCAGCCAGAGGTAATCCCGGGCGTTGGTTTTCAGCTCGCCGTAGCGTTGACTCGACCGCTCCGTCCGCTCGCGAAAGGAACCGAGGGCTTCCGCGGCTTCCTCGGGGAAGTCGAGCAAGGCCAGCGCTTGGGCGTGAGCCATCCCGGACGCCACAGCGGTTTGCAGTGCCGTGTGGAAGACCTCGGGCCGGTCGAACGTGGCCCGTAGATCAACCAGTTCGCGATCAACGAAGCGAAAGAATGCTTCTCGCGACTCGATTAAACTGGGCAGCAGGGGCATCGCCAAGTCCTGGCGATTCTGACGGATGGCGAGTGCCAAGGTTTCCAGCACGCCGTGGAGTTTGGCGAAGCGATCATTTGCCAGTTGCCAGAGCACTTCATCGATCCCCTCGATCCGCTGCATCTGCACCTCCAGGCTCCGAAGCTTTGACAGGACGAGAGCAAATCCGGCGGCCGATAGCGCCAAGTTCGCCGCGCCCAATGCGACCGATGCCTGAAGCAAAGGTTGCAGCGCCGATCCCACATCGCCGCCGAACTCGACACCGATTCTCCCCTGTGGTCCTCCTTCGGCCTCAACGCCCCGGTGCGGGCCACCCGGAAAGAAGTTCAGGCGAAGGCTGAGCGGGCCGCGGAGAAAGAGCAGCGCGCCATGGAGCGCCTCACCAGCGCGGCGGAGCGGAAGAAGAAAGCCATCGACGAGGAACTGGCCAAAGCGACGGCGAAGAAGAACCGGAAGAGCGCCGTGGGAACTGCGAGTTCCGCCGAACGTTCTACGTCTGCCTCAACGAATGGAATCGCGGGAACGGATGTGGCGTTACCTCGCTGAGGGAAGACGAGACAGGTTTATTGTGCGAACAAAGCGGCTCCCGGAGGAAATCTGGGCGCCGCTTTTGTTTGGGATCGCCATCAACGATCAACGATCAACGATCAACCATCAACCATCAACCATCAACCATCCACCATTGATGGGGTGTGAATGATTGTGATGGACGCTGGAACGGAATTCTTGGGAATTCCGCTACTCAGGATTCATTCTCGTAGCGGAATCGCCCACGCATTCCGCCCTGATGGGCACCATCACATCCCGCCGATGACCTCCAGCTCGTGAATCGACCAGAACGTGCCGGTGGTGGAGCCGGTTTGCAGGATGCGGATGAACTTGGTCTGCTGCGCTTTGGCCAGGGTGTAGTCGATGATGCCGGAGTTGCCTTTGCCTTGCAGCACTGGGGCGGCCCAGGTGGTGCCGTCGTTGGAGAGGAGAACTTGATACTCGCGCGGGTAGTCGCCACCGGATTTCCCCGTATCAAGGATCAGGCCGGTGATTTCCGTCGGCTGCGGGAGTTCAATTTGGAGCCACATTTCCGGGGCCTGCGGTTTGCGGGTGTCCCAGCGGGTGAGGATGTCGCCATCGATCGCTTTGAGCAGCTCCTTCTCGTTGTGGCTTGCCGTCAGTTTCCAGGAAGCCCGGTTGGGAAGCGGCTGGGGATAGAGGCTGGCCAGTTCGGAAATGGTCCAGGGATCGGCGCGTTTGGCCAATTGCTTGCGGAGAGCGGCGACTTCTTGCTTGGTGACGAGCTTGCCGTTGTTCCCAAAAGCTTTGCGAAGGTAGGAGGCGACGTCCGCGAGCCATTGGTCATCCATGCTGGCCATGCTGACCATTTGCGATTCGTAGGTCTTGCCGTTGACCGGTCCGGCCAAACCGTTGAGGAGGACGCGGAGAACGGAATCTCCTTGAACGACGGTCCGGGAACGGGCCAGGGGAGGGGCCAAGGTCGAGCCTTCCTTGCCGGCGATGGGCATGCCGGTGCCGTCAAAGCCGTGACAGGCGAAGCAGAGCGAGAGGTAAGCTTCCTGGCCGCGCTCGAGTTGCTTGCGCTGGTCCCGGGTGAAATCCCCGGTGATTTTGGGAGCTTCCGCGAGTAATTGGGAACCGATCTCCCGGACGCCGGCGCTGGTGGAAGCCATCAAGGTGGCCTGGGCTTCCGGTTTCCAGGCGGGCCAGTTGAAAAGCTTGCTGGTGGCGATGGCTTGGAGGACGACCGTGGGATCGGGATCGGCCCGTAACGCTTTGATATCCGCGACGAAGCTGGGATCGCCGTTTTTCAGGAACGCTTCCGCGAGCCGGATCCCTTGGGCGCGGAGTTGCGGGTGCGAATCCTTGAGGGCGGCGCGGACGGTGGCGGCATCAATCACGCCGAGGCCATCGAGCGTCCAGAGCGCGTGGATCCGGGCGAGATGGTTGTCGTGCTTGGCTGCCATTTCCGCCAGAGCAGGAACCACGGACTTGTCGCCTTTGACGATGAGCATGCGTTGAGCGGTGTCGCGCCACCAGCCGTTCGCATGAGCGAGGTGGGCTACGAGTTCCGCCGGGGATTGGGAAAGCATCTTGGGCTGCGGGCCGGGAGCGAAGTCCTTGTGAACCAAACGCCAGATGCGGCCTCGTCCGGTGACGTGTTGCATCCCGGTGGGCTCGATGGCGCCCCGGAGGAAACTTCCCGGCTTGACCCAGTTCCCCTCTTGGATGATGCCGCGATAGCAGTCGACAATATACAGGCAGCCATCCGGCCCGGTTGTCATGTTGAGCGGCCGGAAATAGGGATCGCTGCTGCGGATGAACTCGGTTTTCTGCGCCTCGTAGGGGTTGGTCACGGTGGTGACGCCGTCTTTCACTTCGACGATGGCGCGGCGGATCAGGCGGCCGACGGGTTCCGGCAGGAAGACGTTCCCGTAGAGTTCCTTGGGCAAGCGATCGCCCCGGTAAATGGCTTGGCCACCGCAGCCGGTGAAATGGTTGAGGCGCTTGTCTTCCGGGGAGTGGAACCGGCCGGGGCCGCCTTGGAAATCGCCCAAGCCCACGATGGGCCAGACGGTATCGAACTGATCGCTCTTCTGCGACCGGACGTTGATGGCGGCGTAGAGGATGGGCAGTTGGTAATTCCAAATGCCTTTTTCGCCCCCGGCGTTGCTCCACCACATCTTGCCGTAGTCGTCTTGGGCAAGGCCCCATTGGCCGCCATTGCCAGCGGTGTTGTCCTTGAGCGGCGGCTGGCCCTCGCCATTCCAACGGAGCCGGTAGTTGTTGTAGGTGGTGTAGATCCAGTTGTCCAATCCCCAGACCAGACCGCTGGGTTGGTGTTCCATGTTCCCGCCGCGTGGGCCGCCGGTGTACCAGATGGCTTGCTCGTCCGCCGCGCCATCGCCGTTGGTGTCCCGATGCAAGGTGAGGTCGCTGGTGTCCGTGATGCCGACCAGGACGCGGTCATCCATCGGCAGAATCAT
>CAMCXS010000093.1 GCA_945883495.1 Akkermansia muciniphila | reverse complement strand
ATGGATCGTGGAGCTCTATGCGCGGGATTCACGATGCGCACCAGGGTGACGCTGATGTAGGATGGGCATTATTGCCCGTCCGTAGCGATCATAGACACGGGGTAGGCGGACAAAATGTCCACCTTACGGAGGTTAATCCCGCGCCATTCCGGCCAGACAGGAATGTTCGGCCTACAAGGGAAGCTGACGGTGGTGCGTCAGCCTGCCAAGGCCGAGGAACCATTCGCCGTCCGGTCGATGGCGCGGAGGGCGATGGGTTGGTCTTCCGTTGCGGGAGCGGGAGCTGGAGCCGCGGCGGCCGCCTTGGGTTGGACCACTTCTTTGAGGCGGAGCAGCCGGGCTTTGCGGTCGGCTCGTTTCTGCGCAGCCAGGGTGTCGCGTTCCTTTTTCTTGGCGGCTTTGTCCGCGCTGGCCTGTTGGGCAGCGGCATGGCGTTGTTCGGCGTTGGCCAGTTCCTCGTCGCTGAGGGAACGGGTGGCGGCGGTGCGGACGATGCGGCGGCTGTTGAAGTAACCGCGGACGAAATCGGGTTGCCGCGCCTCCAGGATCTTGAGGGTGCGGTCGATGCGGATGAGGCTCTCGGTGGTTTGGGCGATGAGCTCGGGGAGGGTCTGATTGGCGCGTTGGCGCTCCAGGATGACTGCCCGGGGCCGGCCGATGCTCTTGGAGAAGCGCGCGGCCAAGGCGTCGAGCTCACGGACCATGGCTTCCGTGACGGTGTATTTGGTCAGAGCGTCGAGATGGGGCAGGGTGAGCTTGAGCAAGGCATCGACCTTGGCCACGGCCTCGAGTTCGCGGCCGTTGACGACATCGGACTTGCTGAGACGGGCTTCGCGGGCCAGGGCCGGGTCCTGAATCTTCCCGGCCACATTGAGCAACCCGCCGCTAAGCAGGGAGGCAAGTTCCGCCATGCGTTCGCGCAGCTGCGCCTTGTCCTCGCTGACCCCGCCAGACATCAGGCTGAGGGCGATGCCGGATGCTTCCCGCAAGGGAGACATGTAGGAGCGGAACTGCTCATAATCCTCCTTCAGGCCCTCAAAGGAGTGGAGGATGGCCTGATGCTTCGGCTTTTCACAGTAGTCCTCGACCTGGGTAAACATGAGGACTTGGTTGATCTGGCGCGTGTCCATAACATGACATTAATTCATCGCTGATGATCAGCAAACAGAAAATGCAATGCATAGTTAATAATTGGCAAATCTAAGCAAACCGCGCATCTGAGGGCGGAAAGGACGTGCGAGCTGGCGCAAATGGTCTGCGAGATCCGGGCAAGGACGTGCGAGCTGGCGCAAATGGCCTGCGAGATCCGGGAAAGGGCGTGCGAGCTGGCGCAAATGACGTGCGAGTTCCGGGAAAGGACGTGCGGGCTGGCGCAAATGGCGTGCGGAATCCGGGAAAGGGCGTGCGAGGTGGTCTCAACGTGATGTCGGGATGATTAGAGGCGATGCGAGATGGACTAGAGGCGATGCGGGGTCAAAAACAGGCCGTGTTCCTAACGGCCGAATGGCTGCGGGACGGCGGAAAGCCGATGCAGGGCCGGGCAGAACGAGGTCAGCCACGAGGAAAGGGCGTGCCGGGAGGGCCAAAACGGGCTCCGGCTGCGAAAAAAACATCCCCGGTGCCGGAGAAATTGCCCGCGGCGCCGGTCAAAGACGCCGCGCCGTCGAGTCCAGCGAAGGGTGGTGCGTGAGGTTTTGTGGGAACAGTTGGCGACTTGGTGAGGAATATCGGGATCGCTATGGGAGTCGAAGCTTGACGCTTGTCCATGCTGGATTCGATCCTGATTCCGAACACGGTAGCGATAGCGATTTTGACGCATCCATGGCCAGTGGGCCGGATGGCCACCGTGTGAATCCCTCGTAGACTTCTACAGCTGAAGCGGTAAGGTTCAAACATGTCTGATCCGCTTGCTGCCGTAACCGATCTGGAAGCGATCCGGTCGGCGGTCCGCGAGGTTTGCCTGAACTTGCCCGTCCTGCGAGTTCATCTCTTTGGCTCGCATGCCGCTGGCCGGGCACATCCGGGAAGTGACGTCGACCTGCTCATTGAGTTTCGACCAGGCGTACGCGTTGGTCTCTTCGAGCTGGGGGCGATTCGTGAGGAACTGGCGGAGCGGTTGGGCTGCGGGATTGATCTGCTCACTCGCAACGCCGTGGAACGCAGCAGAAATCCGATTCGCCGGAAGGCCATCTTGGATCACCTCGTCCTCGTTTATGAATGAGAAGCAAGCGGGCCTGCTTCGGGACATTCTCAATTCGGCTGAGGCGATCCAGAGCTATCTGAGCGGAGTCTCGCACGAATCCTTCACCGCAAACCTGGAAAAACAAGACGCCGTCTTGAGACGCTTTGAGATCATCGGGGAGGCCGCTTCGCGCCTCTCACCGGAAACTCAGTCGATGTTCCCAGGGCTGCCGTTCCGCAGTATGCGCGGAATGCGCAACATTATCGCCCACGACTATGGAGAGGTGGACGTTGATTTGGTTTGGAATACGGCAACGAACGACTTGCCTGCCTTGATCGCGGTGCTCCGCACCTATTTTTCTTAGAAAAATCAATCATCCCGCTTCACTGGCGGCGCTCTCCCGGCTCAGTAATAGGCGACGACGCCAAGTCCGAGCGGACGTTGTCATACTGCTTGCGCGCCCTCTAACTTTCTGCGAGGAACAGCTTGTTGTCGATGCAACGCCGTCCAGCCCAACCACACAACGGACCATGAACGAAGCCACGCCGCCTGATCCGCTCGATCCCGCTGGAATCCCGCTTTCCGGGGAAGCATACGATCCAGATCGCACGGTCCCGCTCGGAACGGATCTGGCCGGCGTTCCCTTGCCTGGCGCGCCCCAAGCAAGGGGGCCAGAGGCGGCGTCGCGGGACTTGTTCCAAGGTGCCCTGCCCAAGCCGCCCGAAATGTGGCGGCCTCCCTCCGTGGAGGAGCTGAGCCGGTTCCTTCCGGACTATGAGATTCTGGCGATTCTCGGCCGCGGCGGGATGGGCGCGGTCTACAAGGCCATCCAGAAGAGCTTGGACCGGCCCGTGGCCATCAAGCTTCTTCCGCCGGAGCTGGGCGCGGACTTGGAGTTCGAGGCCCGCTTCCAGCGCGAGGCCAAGGCCATGGCCCGGCTCAATCACCCGAACATCATCCAGATTTACGACTTCGGCCGGACCACCGGCGGGCACTGTTATTTTGTGATGGAGTTCGTCGACGGAGCGGATCTCCACCACCTCATCCACCGGGGTCAAGTCACCCCGGACACGGCCCTCAAGCTGGTCATCCAAGTTTGCGAAGCGCTTCAGTACGCCCACGACAAAGGCTACGTCCATCGGGACATCAAGCCCGCGAACATTCTCCTCACGTCAGAAGGCGTCGCCAAAGTCGGGGACTTCGGTTTGGCCAAACTCATCGATCCCGCCCAGGGAACCGATGCGGACCAGCTCGGGCTGACCATGTCCGGCATTTCCATGGGCACCCCGAACTACATGGCCCCGGAACAACTCGTCGGCCGGGAGCCGGTGGATCATCGCGCGGACATCTACAGCTTGGGCGTGATGTTTTATGAGATGCTCACCGGGGAAATCCCTCGCGGCGCCTTTGTCCCGCCTTCCGGAAAGATCCCGGTCGATGCCCGGGTCGATGACGTGGTTCTCAAGGCGATGCACGAGCACCCGGCGGAACGCTACCAGAGTGCCCGGGCCGTGGAGACGGATGTAAACACCATCCGGACCGATCCCCGCGGTCAAACTCTGGCGGGCCGGGAGCGCACCAGCAAAGCGATCCAACGGAAGAAGGCCAAGACCAGCGCCAAAGCCAAGAAGGCGGATCCGCTGGGGATTCTTGCCATCGTTGTCGTTGGGCTCAGCCTGGTCGGGGGCGCCGGTGCTTGGTGGTGGTTGAACCGGCCCACTCCCGCCCCAGCTGCGGCCGTCTCCACCCCAGAGAAATCCGAAAAGCCCGCTCCGGTAGCCTCGCCCCCGGTCGCTCCGGCGGTGGCGGCCGCTGCGCCTCGGGCGTGGGTCAAGGCGTTCCAACCGGGGGACGCCGTGAATCCAAAGGGACGCTGGAACGGGAGCTGGATCGAGGACGCAGAGACGATCTTGTTTACGATGGCGCCCAAGCCCGTGAAAAATGTTGCCCTCCGGATGACCATCCGGACGAAAGCCGAGGGAGAAACGCCGGAATTTGCCGGAGCAATCTTTTTGCGGGAGAAGGACAACGGGGCGTATGCGATGCGCCTTCACATGAACGGGTGGGTGAACATTCTCCACCTCCCGCCGCGCGGCCCCTCCAGCCCATCGGGTGGACTCGACCAAGTCCTCAAATCCGTCCAGCTCGACCCGGGAACCAGCGACAAGGACGAATGGCTCTTGGAGTTTGCCGCGGTCGGTTCCCAGCTCTTTGCCCGGGTCGATGGCCAGCTCGTGGCAACCCTGACCGACACGAGGCTTCAAGAGGGCAAGCTCCGGATTCAAGGGTTGACCCGCCCGGTCCGCGACATCGAATTCATCAACCTCGACGGGCTCCCCGAGGCCGAGGCACTTCGGATTCTCGGCGTGGAGGAGAAGAACCCGCTCGCGCTGCCCAGCTTGGATCTCCCCCCTGCGATCGCCGCGATGAAGGCGCGCGGCGGACGGCTCCGGTCGTCCGGGACGACCAATTCCGGCGCGCCGTTGGACCTCAGCGCCGCAGGGGGGATCGATGACTTCGTGGACGTGAAGTTTATCTCGCCCGGGGACGGTGAATGGGTGGCATGGCGGCGGGACGGCAGTCTGGTGATCCACTCAAGGAACAAGGCCGAGTTAGCAAAGGGCATGAAGTTCTCGCGCTCGGGTTGGGTTACTCCGGAAGGGGACCTGCGGGCCTTTGGTTGGGCCAATCAGCTCAAGGTCTTTGCCGCCGGGTTGCCCCCTGGCAGCGTCCGCGATTTCGCCGATGGGGCTGACCACGGCGTGGTGCTCATGAAGGATGGAGGGCTGCGTTTAGTCGACATCGGCAATCCTGTCCGGCGTTTCGACTGGGCTGTCCTGGAGAAGCCCCTCAGTGGGATACGCGACGCCGTGGCCGTGGATTGGATGACGGATGCGGGGATGGCGTTGCGCGCCGATGGCACGGTGCTCGCCTGGCACCCTAAATGGGGATTCACCGCGCCATCCCAGCCGGTCCGGGATGTCGTCCGGTTTTCCGCGGGAGGAGCGCTCTTTCTCACCTTGAGCCGGAATGGATCGGTCCAAGCATGGTCCCCCCAGGGGGACAATCCCGCCGTCAAGATCCCCACGTTTCCCAAACGGGTGATCGACATCCGCGCCCTGGTCCGTTCGGGTGCCGTTCAACTGGAGGATGGAAGCTGGAAGGCCTGGGGAGAGGACGCGGGCGGCGTAGTGGCCAGGGTCAACTCGATTGGCCGCGCCATCGACCTCGAATGGGCTGGAGGACATCCGGGAACGACCAGCCATCCGGTGCTCTGGATCGAACCGGTGGACAATCAACCCGCCGCTCCCGCCGCGAACGCCACCAAAGAAAAGCCGTTCGAAAACAGCCTCGGCATGAAGTTCGTCCCCGTGCCGATCACCGGCGGGCCGACGGACGGGAAGAGGGTCCTCTTCAGCGTTTGGGAGACGCGGGTGAAGGATTACGAGGCGTTTGTGAAGGTGACGAAGAGGGAGTGGACGAAGCCCGATTTTCCGCACACCGGTGATCACCCAGCGGGAAACGTTGTGTGGGACGACGCCGTCGCCTTTTGCCAGTGGCTTACCGGGGAAGACCGGAAGGTGGGCCGGATTGGGCCGAACGACATCTACCGTTTGCCGAGCGACCACGAATGGAGTTGCGCGGCGGGGATTGGAAATCAGGAAGATCCGTCGGCCCCGCCTCAAGCGAAGCAATCGAAAGTGAAGGGATATCACTGGGGTTCCGCCTACCCGCCGCCGGCTGACGCAGGGAACTACTTCGGGGAGGAATGCAAGGTATTACCCGGCGCCCCGCAAGCCCCGCTTTCCGGCTTCCGCGACGGATTCCCATTGACCGCACCGGTCGGGAGTTTTGCTCCCAGCGCGCTCGGTTTGTCTGACCTCGGCGGCAACGCCTGGGAGTGGTGCAGCGATGCCATTTCACCCGCCATCCAGATTGCACGTGGCGCTTCCTGTTTAGACAGCAACGAGGTCTACCTATTGTCGTCTTACCGCGCTTTGGGCCCGCCGTCCCATCGCTCCGGGAACCGCGGCTTCCGTTGCGTCCTCGAAATCGGAAGCCCCCGGACAACCGCCACCCCACCCAAAATCGACCTTCCCCCCGCCCTCGCCGCGATGAAGGCCCGCGGCGGACGTTTGCGGGCTTGGGGGACGGATGAGCGGCCGGAGGGCGGGAAGCCACTCGACATCAGCGCCGCCGAGGGCTTGACCGATCTCGTCCGCATCGAAGCGGATCCGGTGGAATCTGGTCAAGGAGGGTGGGTTGCCTGGCGCAGGGATGGGACGATTTCCCGGCCGGAGACGCTTCAGTTCGACAAGAACACCCGCTACCAGGAGTTCAATCGGCAATTGAGTCTCGATGATGCCGGACGATTTGGTGGGGAAATTCCCAAAGGCCAACTCGGCGCGGACTTCGCCAAACTGTTTGCCTCCGTCCCGCAAGGGAACGTGGTCGATGTGGCGAGGGCACACTTCTTCGCGGCCCTGCTGACGCGAGACGGTCGAGTCGTCGCGGGCAGCGGCAACCCCACTGCGGGAGCAAAGTTCACCCCGGAGGTCGTCAGCGCGATCAACGCCACCGAGCGTGCCGTGGAGATCGAGGGCGGAACCTACAGTCTGATCGTGCTTTTGGAGGATGGGACCGTCCGTTCGTTTTTGAACGACAGGACTCTGACCCCTCCGGCGGAGGCAAAGGATATCGTGGGAGTCGCGGCCGGGCAAGACTTCGTCATCGCCCTGGGCCGGACCGGAAAGGTGATCGCGTGGGGCGGTAATAATAACGATCGACAACTCAGCGTGCCCGCATTGCCCGGGAGGGCGGTCAAGCTCAAGGCTTTCCATCACATCGGTGCCGCGCAAATGGAGGACGGCCGCTGGATCGCGTGGGGCGACAACAAGGCCGGTGTTGTCGACCGAATCAATGCCCTTGGACCGGTCCCCGACATCGGTTTTATGAAAACGGGCGTCTTTTGGATCGAACCGGTCGATGCCAAGCCGGCACCGGCCCAGGCCGAATCGCCCCGGGACACCAAGCTCAAACCCGCCGAAGTGGCCCGCTGGGTGCTCGCGCACCAAGGCAAGCTGAAAGTGGGGATGGGCGGAGATACCACCGTCATTCAATCTCCAGAGGACATCCCGGCCGGTAACTTCAAGATCCTGGAGATCAATCTCTCCACGAACACCGACCCCCGGGAGCCCGTTACCGACGCGGATTTGGAACAGCACCTCACGGGTCTGGGCGATTTGAAGGTCCTCAATCTCCAAGGGCGCAACCCATACTCGGGCTCGTTTCTCCAAGCACTGACCGCGTCAAGGGACCTGGAGTCGCTCAACATTGTGGAAGTTTCCGTCTCTCCGGATGCGATCGGGAGGGTAGCCATGTTCCCCAAGCTTCGCGCCTTGCGTGTAAACGGTGGCCCTGCGTTCTGCGCGGCCTTTGCCCAACTTCCTCCCGTGGCGACGCTCGATAGCGTCCATTTCCACGGGAGCGTAACCCCGGCATTGATTGATTCGCTCTCCAGGCATCCGTCGCTGACGTCACTCGGGTTGCTCAACAGTAGGATCGAGGATGACGTCTTAACGGCGGTGGCGCGATTGAGCAGTGTCACCTATCTGGAGCTTGCGGGAACCTTCGAAGGGTCCGCGTTCGCAAAGCTCGGCGGGTTGCCGAAACTGGATAAACTTGCGCTGAGTGGAAGCGGATTTGCCTACCCCTGGCTCGATATCGCCGCAGAGTTTCGTCCCCTGCGAACGCTAAAACTCTACAAAAGGGAAGCGCTCGCGGAGCCCGCGGAGTTTGTGAAACGCCTTGGCCAGCTCAAACAACTCGATTCCCTCGAATTGCTTGCCACGGATGGAATCCCGCCGGATCAGCTCAAACTGATTCAGGAAGCCCTGCCCAAGGCTACGGTGACGGTCATGAAGTGACCAGTCAGCCCCCGCGCGTGGACACATCTCGCCTCCCAATCGACCGCGAATGGAGCTGCGCGGCGGGGATTGGGAATGAAAAGGATGCGGCCCTGCCACCGGCGTCCAAAAGCGGCAAGGTGATGGGATTCTCCTGGGACAACGACTGGCCGCCGCCAAATGGAGCGGGCAGTGTTGGAGTTTGCTCGTGCTCGTGCTCGTGCTCGTGCTCGTGCTCGGGATCGGGATCGTGCTCGGGATCGTGCAATCGGGGTCACCACGAAGGACGCGAAGGACGCGAAGGGCACGAAGTTAGGAGAGTGTACAACGATCATCCCGCTTACCTGCCATCCTTCGTGCCCCGTGGTGATCTCGCGATTTGGGGCAGCAAAAGGAGGATTGAAAGCCGGCATCGCCCGGAGTTTGCCGAAAGAAGTCCGTAGTGTCGTCCGTTCTGGGGGCTGGCAAGCGGGCAAATTGTCCCGCCAAATCTTGCCTTGCGATCATCCGAAAAACGGACGATTCCCCCGACACTCAACTTCCCATGCAGTCCTTCATCGCCAGTTGTCTCGCCCTACTCCTGACCTCCGCCCTTGCCACCGGCGAGGAAGCCCGCCCGCTCAAGGCGCTCTTGGTCGCCGGAGGTTGCTGCCATGATTACGCCGCGCAGCACAAGCTCCTGTTTGAAGGCATCCAGGCCCGGGCCAACGTGCAGGTGGATGTCTGGTGGACGGACGACAAATCGGTCAATCCTCCGTTGAGCCTCTACGACAACGCGGATTGGGCCAAGGGTTACGACATCATCATCCACGACGAGTGCGCCGCCGGGAACAAGGATCTCAAGGCGTTTCAGCGCATTCTCGACGTCCACAAAACCATTCCGGCGGTTCATCTCCACTGCGCGATGCACAGCTTCCGCAATGGGACGGACGGTTGGTTCAAGCACCTCGGCTTGCAGTCATCCTCCCATGGTCCGCAGGAGCCGATCGAGATCAACTTCGTCGATGCCGGGCATCCGGTGACGAAGTCGCTCGCCGACTGGACCACGATCAAGGAGGAACTCTACAACAACGTGACTATCTTCGATGCCCACCCGCTGGCCACTGGGAAGCAGATCGTGAAGAACAAGGACGGGAGCACCAAAGAAGTCGTCTCCGTCGTGGTTTGGACGAATGAAGCCCAAGGAGCCCGCAGCTTCAGCACCACCTTGGGGCACAACAACGGCACCGTGGGCGACGCACGCTACCTTGATTTGGTGACGCGCGGTTTGCTCTGGGCCTGCGGCAAGCTCGACGAGACCTATCTCGGCAAGCCGTTCCAGGGCGCAAACAAGGTGACTTTCGTGAAGGGCAATCCAGCGCCTCCCAAGCCGGTTCCAGCTCCGGCGGCCGTGCTCCCCGCCGCGCCGCCCAAGGACGCAACCCTCGTGGTCGCCACCGCCAGCAGCGAGGAGAGCCCGAAGAACAACTTCGCCTGGTGCGCGGTCGATAACAACGAAGCGACCCGCTGGTGCGCCGCCGGTCCCGAGTATCCGCAGTGGCTCCAGTTGGAACTCGAGAAGCCACACGCGCTCACCGGAGTCTCCTCGACTTGGGAGAACAACGGCGTTTACCAATACAAAGTCGAGGGCTCCACGGACGGTTCGGCCTGGACCACCCTGGTCGATGGCTCGGCCAACGCCAAACCGGCTCCCTACTACGACACCTTCGCCGCGGTGCCGAATGTCCGCTTCGTCCGAGTCCATGCCCTTGGCAAGACCAGTGGCGGCTGGGCCAGCATCCGCGAGGTCAAGTTGACGGGGGAGGGGATCAAGGTCCTCCATCCCAAACTCAACGAAGCCCAAGCCGCCGCCGCCAAAAAACTGGCGGAAGCCGCGGCCGATCCTTACGCCAAGGAAGGCAACATCGCTCCCCGCGCGGAGAAACCAACAGCGGAACAGGAAGCCGCGATTCTGGCGGACGTGAAGGTGGCCGACGAGTTCGACGTCACCCTTTTCGCCGCGCCGCCCATGGTGAACTACCCGGTCTTCGTTGCCGCCGCTCCGGATGGAACGCTCTATGTCAGCAGCGATGGCAACGGGTCGCTCGGACGCGATCCGAAGCGGGGCCGGATCATCCGGTTGCGCGATCTGGATGGTGATGGCCGGGCTGACGAGACCAAGGTGTTTTGCGATGTCGATGCACCGCGTGGGTTGGTTTGGGACAAGGACCGGCTCTACGTGATGCACCCGCCGCATCTCAGCGTCTTCATCGACAAAGACTTGGATGGCGTGTCCGAGGAGAGCAAGGTGCTGGTGAAGAATCTGGCGTTTGGGTATGATCAACGTCCCGCCGATCACACGACGAACGGCGTCAGTTTGGGCCCGGATGGCTGGCTCTATATCGCGGGCGGCGACTTCGGGTTCATGAACGCGGAAGGCACGGATGGCCGCAAATTGACCTTCCGCGGCGGCGGCGTGATCCGGGTGCGTCCCGACGGCACTGGTTTGGAAATGTATTCCACGGGGACCCGCAATATCCTCGAAGTCGCCGTCAGTCCCGAACTGGAAATCTTCGCCCGGGACAATACCAACGACGGCGGCGGATGGAACGTCCGCTTCCACCACTTCACTGGGCTCGATGACCACGGTTATCCGCGTCTCTACAAGAACTTCGCGGAAGAAGCGATCACTCCGTTGGCGGATTACGGCGGCGGTTCCGGATGTGGCGCGGTGTATATTGATGAACCTGGATACGGCGATTGGAATCACGCGCCGTTCACTTGTGATTGGGGAACCGGCGCCCTGTGGCATCACACCGTGCAGCCGAAAGGAGCGACGTATGTGGAGGCAGCCGCGCCCAAGCCATTGGTCAAGATGACCCGGCCGACTGATGCGGATGTGGACGCCATGAGCCGGGTCTATTGCGCCAGCTGGAAGGGCGCCACGTTCAAGTGGGAAGGGGCGAACGTCGGTTATATCGTTTGCGTCAAGCCGAAGGGCTTCGCGCCCGAAGCGCTCCCGGACTTCGCCAAGGCGGATGACGCGGCGTTGGTGAAACTCCTGGACTCCCCGAGTTACCGGCGTCGGATGGAAGCCCAGCGGGAACTGGCGCGCCGCGGGAATCCCGCCGCCGAGACCGCCCTCAAGCGCATCTCCGCCAACCGGAGCACTGAGCGCAACCTGATCGCGAGATTCAAGGAAATCGCGGATAGCGGAAACGTCGGCGCCGTGGACGAGATTCTGGCTCAAGCGGGTGCCGCGGATCCGGTGGTGGCTCATGCCGCGACCCGTGCTCTCGCCGCGCTCAAGGCTCCCGCGCCGGTGTTTGCCGCGTTCGACAAGGCGCCCGCCAATGCAACGGTGTTGGTCCGTGCCCTTGCCATGATGCATCAGCCGGACGTCGTCTCCGGATTGATTGAGCGGCTTGGCAAAACGACGGATGCGGCGGCCCGCCAAGGGCTGCTCGCGGCGCTTTGCCGTCTGCACTTCCTCGACGGCGAGTGGAAAGGGGACTCCTGGGGCACGCGTCCTGACACCCGGGGCCCTTACTACCAACCCGAGCCGTGGAGCGAAACTCCGAAGATCGCGGCCGCGCTCACCGAGGCGTTGGGCAAGGCTTCCCCGGCGGAGACCGCCTTCTTGGTGCGCGAGATGAACCGGAACCGGATCCAGTCGAACCAGGCGCTGGAGCGCATTCTCGAACTCGCGAAAGCCGATCCGGCGGTGATTCCTGATGCCGTGGCTCAACTCGCCGCCGCCGATGACATCCCCGCTTCCGCGGTTCCTTTGCTGGTTCAGGCCTTGGAAAATCCGGCGGCCGCGAAGGCGGATACAATCGGGCAGGCGATGGTTGCTCTCGCCAAGACCGACAGTGCACCCGGCGTCAGCGCCAGCCTCAAGGCCCTGGGCACCTTGCGGAAGATGCCGGACTCGCAAAAGGCCTACGACTCCGCGACCCAGGCGTTCTTCAACGCCGTGACTTTGGAGAATCATCACCAACTCGTCGAAGAGATCGCCGAGAAAATGGATGGGGAGACCTCGCGTTACGCCGATGCGGCCTTGCTCCACTTGGCGGCGCGCAAGACGGGCAGTCCGGAATCGGCCGAACTCACCCGCAAGGCGCTCGACGCCGGATGGGCGGATGTGGCGCGGCGCAAGCAAATCATCGAAGCGATCAGCGCGGTGAAGCACCAGCCGAGCGCCTCGCGCGTGCTGTTGGCGCTCGATGACCCCGACCCGAAGGTGAAAGCCGCCGCGGAGAAGGCCGCCAAGGAGATGCGCCTGACCAAGGTCGAAGACAAGACGCCGAAGATCGGCAGCCTCAAGCCTGAGGAAGCGCTCGCCGCGGTGATCCAGGCCAAGGGCGACGTGGCCCTCGGCGAACAGATCTTCACCCGGGCCACCTGCGTCGCCTGCCACACGGTGAAGGAATCCGAAGCGCAAAAGGGCCCCTATCTCGGCAATATCGCGCAAACCTACAAACGCGCCGAGCTGGCCCAGAACATCCTGGATCCGAACAAGACGATCGCGCAAGGCTTTGCCAGCGAGGTGATTACGCTTAAAGACGGGACCCAGCAGATGGGCTTCATCACGTTGGAAGGAGCTGCGGAAGTGAAGATGCGCAACGTGGCCGCTCAAGAGTTCACCTACAAAACCGCCGACATCAAAGAGCGCCAAAAGCTCCCGATGTCGATGATGCCGCCGGGATTGATGCTGAGCTTCAGCGTGCGGGAGTTTGCGTCGTTGCTGGATTACTTGGAGTCGCTGGCGAAGGCGAAGTGAAGTGAAGTGGGCGCCGGTTGCCGCCTTGCCGGAACTCAGGAAATCGGGCAGAACGCCGGAAGCGAGAGCTCACCCGACGATTTCCCGCTTGGCTGGCGGCATCGCTTTGAGGAAGGCCTTGCCGTAGCTCTTGCCGAGCACGCGGTTATCGAGGATGACCGCCATGCCTTTGTCTTTCTTGGAGCGGATGAGGCGTCCGAGGCCTTGGCGGAGCTTGAGGATGGCCTCTGGGACTGAGTAATCGTAAAACGGATTGCCGCCGCGTTCCTGGATCTGCTCGCAACGCGCTTCCGTGAGCGGGTGATCCGGCGCAGCGAACGGAAGACGGGTGATGATGACGTTGGACAACGCCTCGCCCGGCACGTCCACGCCGGTCCAGAAACTGTCCGTGCCCAGGAGCACGCCGCGTCCGGACTTCTTGAATTGATCGAGCATCACCGAGCGCGAATCGCCTTGGCCCTGGACGAAGAGGTCGAACTTCTTCTTCTTGCAGTAGCTCTCCAGAGTGGTCGCCATGGCTCGCATGGTGCGGTAGCTCGTGAACAGGACGAAGGCCCGGCCGTCCGAAAGATCCAGGAAATGCTGGATCCACTCCGCGAGCTGCTTCTCGTACCCCGCGTCCCGGGGGTCGGCAATCTTGCGCACGAAATAGAGCGTCATCTGCTTTTCGTAGTCGAACGGGCTGCCAATCACGACGCTGCGCGAGGAGCCGGCGCCGACGCGGTGACGGAAGTAGCGCAACTGGTCATCCCCCACGCCCAAGGTGGCGCTGGTGAGGATGCAGCGGGCGCCGCGCCGGAAGAAGATTTGGCTGAGGCGCTCCGAGATGTCGAGCGGGGCGGCTTGCAGGGTGTAATTGACTGGCCGTCCATCGTCGCCGCCACCACGCTCGGTCCAATACACATGATCCTCGGTGGCCAATTCCAGAAACGAGGCCACGCCGAGCCGGGCATCGCGGAGGCGGCGGCCGATGTCCGCGAGTTCCGCCTTGGCGCCTTCATTCTTGGCGTCTTCCGCGGTGTTGGCGATGAGTTTTTGCAGGGTGAGGAGCGGGGCGGAGAGGGAATCGTTGACCAGGTTGGGCTTGCGGACCCGGAACTCGCGCGCGGCGCCATCGAAGCGGCAGGCTTGCTCGATTTCGTCGAAGAAATCGTCGATACCATCGAGCAAATCGGAGACGGCGCGGACGCCATCGACGTTCTTGGCGGCTTGGAACAATCCTTTTCGGCTGCGGGGATTGTAGAGGCGTTGGACGGTGAACTTGAGGGACGATTGGCTCAGGCTCATGCCGAGTTGGCGGGCGGCGACGTCTTCCAAGGTGTGGGCCTCGTCCAGAACGGTGATGTCGTTCGGGAAGAGGATGCCGGCTTCGCGATCATCGTCCCCGAGATCTTCCTGGGAAGCGAGGAGGGTGAAGAGCAGGGTGTGGTTGACGACCACGACATTGGCGGCGAGCACCTCACGCCGCATCTTTTGGTAGAAGCACTTGGAACCGCCGCAGGCCTTGACGGTGCAAATGTGCGGCTCGCTGCAAACTTGCGCCCAGACCCGCGGGGAAGGCGAGAACGGCAGATCCGCCAAGGTGCCGTCCTTGGTTTCCTTGGCCCAGGCAGCGATTTCCGAGAGCTCCGCCAGATCCCCGGTGCCGAACAGATCGCCCTGTTGCTGGCCGGTCAGTTCGAGGCGGCGCGGGCAGAGGTAATTCCCCCGGCCCTTGAAGAGCACGGCGGTGAAGTCTTGATCGACGAGTTTGCGGACGATCGGGAGATCCTTGCCGATGAGTTGTTCCTGAAGGTTAATTGTATGGGTGGAAACGACGACTTTCCTTCCGTGTTCCAGCCCGTAGAGCACGGAAGGAATGAGGTAGGCGAGTGATTTCCCGACTCCGGTGCCGGCCTCGACGATCAGTGGGGCCCCGGATTCCAAGGATTCCGCCACGGCGACCGCCATCTGCTGTTGCTCGGGGCGGTATTCGAAGTCTGGGGACCGGGACAAGCGGCCGCTGGCGGAGAAGAGGTGGTGGACCTCGTCCGCGAAACGGGAAGCGGCGGCGTGTTCCTCGATTGAGATCATTGTCAGGAGAACGGCACCGATACGCCACTGCCGGGAGCGACTCAACGGATTTCCCTGCCGGGTTTCGAATAATCCAGGCCGGCTTTTCGCCCATTCCCCGGGGTGGGCACGGGAAGTGCAACTTGACCGGACCAGGGTTCCACGTCAGGATGCGGCCCGCTAGGGGTCTCCATCCGCAGCGCCGAACGACTTCTCCCTCCGATCGCATTCATGCCGCCTTCCTCCGCAAACCGGGCGACCAGCACCGCCAATCCGATCCGGCTGATCTCGTTTTTGGCCACGGCCATCCTGGCGCTCTGCGCCTACAATTTGTTCGACGCGTTCATGGACGGGCAGCGCGAGCAAGCCATGGCGGCAGCCGCGCCGGAGGGGGCAGCGCCGGTGGATGTTGAAGAGGCCGCCGACTCCCTGGTGGTGAAGGTCCCGCCCTTCTGGCTGGTGATCATGACGGGGGCCAGTGCCGGGATTTCCCTGCTCGGCCTCATCGTTTCGCTTTTTTTCGGCAGCACCCGGCCGGGACAGATCATCGCCCTGCTGTTTGCCTGTCTGCCGGGGGCGGTGAGTTGGGCCGGATGGAGCCTTTGGCAAGATCTCGACACGATATCGGTCAGCAAGGTCGGGGAGATTCCGGCGCCCTGGACGTTTTTCATCCAGTTGGGGTTGACCTCCGCCTTGATTCTGAGTCCGCCCCTGATGCTCGCGCTCTATCTTCGAGCCTCGATCCTGGATCGCTACATGGCGAGGGGATTTGCCCTTCCGGCTGGCCTCTGCTTTGCGGGCTTCCTTGCCATTTGGATCGTCATCGATCTCACGGACAACGGAACCACGTTTTTCTACGCGGAGAACGGTCTGAGTCAGCTCGGGATCTACTATTTGGTTCAGTTGCCGCAAATGGTGTTGCTCGTCTTGCCGGTCACGTTGCTGCTGTCGCTGCTCTACGCACTGGGGCGCATGTCGCGTTCCAACGAAATCATCTCGATGCTCGGCGCGGGAAAGAGTCTGTATACCGTGACTCGACCGCTTTTGGCGACTGGCCTCTTCTGTTCCCTGGCCTGCTTGGCGCTCAATTACCAGTGGGCACCCCGAGCCGAAGCGCGGCGGCAAGCAATCCTGGAGGAGTTGCACGACCGGCGCGGCAAGGAGTCATCGGAAAAAAGAGGACGTGATCGCTATGCCGCGAAGGGCTGGATGTACCGGAATTCTTCGAATCATCGGACCTGGGTGGTGGGAGGCGTTCCCGCTGACCTCGTGAAAGGGGAGATGCGCTACGTGGCCATTTGGTGGCAGGACGAGACGGGGAGGATTTTCCGGACCTACAAAGCGGCTAGCGCGAAGTGGAACCACGTCACTCGCGAGTGGGTGCTGACGAACTGCAAGACGTACGACTACGATCAGTTCGGCACCGCCCAGATGAACAATTTCCCCAAGCTGACGGTTCAGGAATGGGACGAAACTCCTTGGCACATCCTGAGTTCTTCCTACAACGCGGAATATCTCGGTGTCCCCGAATTGACTACCTATCTGCAGACGAACTCATCGCTTCCGGAAAACAAGCTTACCGCCTATCGGACGACGTGGCACTTCAGTTGGTCGGAGCCCTTCCGCTGCCTTTTCATCGTCCTCATGGCCACACCTCTCGGAATCGTTCACTCACGACGCGGAGTTCTCGGAGGTGTCGCGGCGGCCATCGGCATTCTCTTTGGATTGATCTTCCTGGACGGCGTTTTCCTTGAACTAGGCAAGACCGGGGATCTGCCTCCTTGGCTGGGAGCTTGGGCTCCGAACATCCTCCTCTTGCTGGTGGGCTTGGTGTTGTTCTACGTCCGCTCCGAAAACAAAGAACTGCCCAAGATCCGGCTCAAATCGCTGTTCGCCCGGACGTAAATGCCGCGAGCGCAATTTTCGGGCTTTTCTCCGCTCCGAGTTTCACGCAATTTCCCGCCATGACAGGTTTCCGATCATCCTCAAGCGGCATCTCCCGCCGTCGCGCCCTTTTTGCCACCGCAGCCACCGCCACGGGAGCCGCTTCTGCGATATCCGGCAGCCTGGCGGCGGTGCAGCCGCTGGCGATCGCGCCGGGTAGCGTCCTGCTTTTTCAGGGTGACTCGATCACCGATGCGGGCCGAGACCGCAATCAGCCGGCGGCCAACCATGCGGCGGCCCTGGGGCGCGGCTACCCCATGCTGACCGCGGCCGCAGTCTTGGCGGAGCATCCCCAGCTCAATCTCAAGGTGCTCAACCGGGGAATTTCAGGGAACAAGGTCCCCGATTTGGAAGCCCGTTGGCAGGCGGATTGCCTGGACCTAAAACCCGCCGTCTTGAGCATCCTGATCGGCGTGAACGATATCTGGCACAAGCTCAACGGTAAATACGACGGGACTCCTGAGGTCTACCGGGACAGCTTTGCGGCCCTGCTGCAGCGCACCCGGGAAGCGCTCCCAAATCTTACCTTGGTGATTTGCGAACCCTTCGTGCTCCGCTGCGGAGCGGTGAACGACACCTGGTTCCCCGAATTCGAGACTCGCCGCGCTTTTGCCGAACAGGTGGCCAAGGAAGCGAATGCGCTTTGGGTTCCCTTCCAGAAAAAGTTCGACGAAGCCGTCGCAGGCGGCACTGCGCCGAATTATTGGGCTGCCGACGGAGTCCACCCGACTCCCGCCGGTCACGCCTTGATGGCGCAAACCTGGCGGGCGGTTGTTGGCATTTGATCGTCGCCGCTCAGATCTCCACCGCAAACCGGTCGCCCGGGCGCACGGACTTCACGAAGGCGCTGAGCAGGTCGATGACCTTCTCTACGTCTCCAAGATCGGCCACTTCCACGACCGAGTGCATATAGCGCAACGGCAGTGAAACGAGTCCCGTCGGAATCCCTTCGCGGATCGGGTAGATGCTGTCCGCATCCGTTCCCGTAAAGCGGGAGGCGGCCTCGTGTTGCAGCGTGATGCTTTCTTGCTTCGCCACCTCCATGAGGCGGCCAGTCACCTGCGGGTGATTGGCCGCGCCGTGGGTGATCGAGGGGCCTCCGCCCAGCGTCACTTTGCCGTGCTTGTCTTCCCCAATCCCGGGAGAATCCGTGGCGTGGGTGACGTCGAGGACGACGCAGACGTCGGGACGCAACCGGTGCGCCACCATCATCGATCCCATGCCGCCAATCTCTTCGTGCACGCAATTCGCCGCCACCAAGGTCGCTTCGGGACGGGTCGATTCCGCGGCGAGCCGCCGGGTCACTTCCGCGATGATAAACCCGCCGATCCGATTGTCCAAGGCCCGGCCGACGATGCGGTTCCGGCCGAATTCCTCGGCACAGTCCTGGTAGACCAAGGGATGCCCCACCCGGACACCAGCTTTGTCGACCTCTTTGGGGTTGGAGGCGCCGATATCGACATACAATTCGTGGACCTTGGGCGCTTTCTCGTCCTCGCGATCGCGCAGATGGATGGCCGTGTTGCCGATGACACCGAGGACGGGCCCTTTGTCGCCCATGATGGTGACTCGCCGTCCGCGCGCCGTGGCGTGGTCGATCCCGCCGATCCGATCGACGCGGAGGAAGCCCTCGGAGGTGACCGCCTTGACGATGAACCCGATTTCATCCGCGTGCGCTTCGAGCATCACGACGGGGCGATCTCCGGCCGATCCCCGGAGCGTGGCCCAGGCATTGCCGTAGGCGTCGCTGTCCACGGCATCGGCGCAACCGCGCAAATAGGCGGCCCACTTGCGTTGTCCGGCGACTTCCCAGCCGGTGGGACTCGGGGTGCCGAGGAGGTCGAAGAGAAAGGTCTTGGCGGTCTTGTTCACGAGGGACGAGTGTGCTCCTTTGACGTACGGAAGGGGCGGAACCTATCGGCCGGGAGCGAAGTAGGCAAGAGCAAGCTCAATCTCCGGCGTCAAGAAGAAGGGACGATGGAAGAGGAAGCACTTGAGGCCATCTGCAACGATGAGCGCTACCAGCGCAATGTGGAATGGGGCGAGCCCCGACCGGGACATCCGGAGGGTTCCGTGCGGGCGCATATCGAGGAACTTGAAGCGAATTTGGCGGCCCTTGCCCCGAAGCTGCGCCCGGAGGAAACCGGCAAGCTGCGCCTGCTCATCCACACCCACGACACCTTTAAGGCGGAGGCCAACGAAGGGGTTCCGATCACCGATCCGGCCAGCCACGCCTCCCTGGCCCGTCGATTCTTGGCGGAGTTCTGCGCGGATCCCGATCTGCTGGATGCGGTGCAATTTCACGACGAGCCGTTTGCGTTGTGGCGGCAAGCCCAAGCCAAGGGCAAGTGCAACCCGGAGCGCTTCGCGGCGCTGTTGGAGCGCATCCGGGACTGGGATTTGTTCCTGGCGTTCCTCATCATTGATGGATGCACGGCTGGCAAAAGCAGGGAGCCTCTGTGCTGGTTTTTTCATGAGTTGGAGAGTAGGGTGGTGACGCGATTTGGGGAGAGAGATTTGCTGTGAGCTAAGCCGGGTCTTCACGGATTCTTAACGCCAGGCGAGCCTGCCTTTACTGGCGCTTGTTGGGGCTTAGGCAACGGTTTCAAGTCATGCACAACGTGAAACGAGCCGGTACCCAGAGTCCCGGCTCCATTGGTTTGGTCGTCGCGGCTCTCGGGGTTGTCTTTGGAGACATCGGCACCAGCCCGATCTATACCTTCAAAGAATGCTTCAGTCCACATAGCCCGCATCATGTGGCGGCGACGCGCGACAACCTGTTGGGTGTGGTTTCCCTGGTTCTTTGGGCTCTGATTCTGTTGATCTGCATCAAGTATCTTGTCTTTGTCTTGCGGGCCGATAACAAAGGAGAGGGCGGGGTGCTCTCGCTGATGGCGTTGGCCTCGCATGGCATGGCGGATGCCTCCAAGCGCCGGGTCATCATCGTGCTCTTGGGATTGTTCGGCGCCGCCCTCCTCTTTGGGGATGGCATGATCACTCCGGCGATTTCCGTGCTCAGCGCGGTGGAAGGATTGAAGGCGGGCGGCTTGCTGGGCTCGGCACCGGCTGATGTCAGGTTGGCGGCGGGTTGGGAACAGCAGATGGAGTGGCTCATCATGGGCATCACCATGGTGATCCTGGTGGGACTTTTCTCGGTGCAGTTCCTAGGGACGGCACGGGTGGGCCGGTTCTTTGGGCCGATCACCGCGCTTTGGTTTATTACCCTGGGCGTGCTCGGATTGGCGCATCTCATCCGCGAACCCGGAGTCCTGGCGGCGTTTCATCCGTGGTATGGTTGGCATTTTTTGGCGAGCGAAGGGCACGCCGGTTTTGTGATCCTGGGGAGCGTTTTCTTGGCGGTCACGGGGGGCGAAGCGTTGTATGCGGACATGGGACATTTCGGCGCGGGGCCGATCCGGCGAGGCTGGTTCACGTTGGTCTTTCCGGCCTTGGCGCTGAACTATCTGGGCCAGGGTGCTCTCCTGATGCGGAATCCGGAATCCGCTCACGCGCCGTTCTTCCAAATGGCGCCGGGTTGGGCGGTGTTGCCGCTGGTGTTGTTGGCGACATCGGCCACCATCATCGCTTCGCAAGCCCTGATCACGGGCACCTATTCGTTGACCTTGAGCGCGGTGCAGCTGGGCTATTTGCCACGGGTGCAGATTGCCCACACTTCTGAGCATTCCCGTGGACAGATCTATATTCCGCTGGTGAATTGGCTCCTCATGTTCGCGTGCCTCGGGCTGGTCGTGGCCTTCCGCACCTCCTCAAATCTCGCGGCGGCCTACGGGGTGGCGGTGACGATGACCATGGTGATCACCACGGTGCTCTTCTACTTTGCCGCTCGTCTTCTTTGGAATTGGCCTTTGGGACGGACCTTGGCGCTCTGTTCGGTGTTTGCCGTGATCGAGCTCGCCTTCCTCAGCGCGAATCTCGTGAAGTTCTTCGATGGCGGCTGGTTCCCGCTCGCGGCGGGTGCCCTCTTGTTCACCCTGATGACCACGTGGGCCCGGGGGCGGCAACTGCTCCGTCAGAGCTTGGAAAAGAGCTCCCTCAGCCAGGAGACCTTGGTGGAAAGCCTGCACCGCCGCCGGCCCGTCGTGGTACCGGGAACGGCGATTTTCATGACGAGCACCCAAGGGCGTGCCCCGGTGGCGCTGCTTCACAGTCTCAAGCACTACCAAGCGATCCACAAACGCGTCATTTTCCTAACGATCACGACGGAGGACGAGCCTTGGGTGCCTCCGAGCCGGAGAGTCGAGGTGGAACGCCTCGGGGAGGGCTTTTGGCGGGTGACAGGCCGCTTTGGATTCATGCAAAAACCCAACGTGCCGCGGCTCTTGCGGCGGTGCTCGGGGCAGGGCTTAGAGGTTCGCGCGGACAAAGCCACGTTTTTTTTGGGGCGCGAAGTGATCCTCCCGAGCGCCAAACCAGGAATGGCGCGTTGGCGGGAACAACTCTTCGCGCTGGCGAGCCGCCTCTCGCAGCAACCCGCGAGCTATTTTCAAATTCCGATTGGCCGGGTCATTGAGCTGGGCCAGCAAGTGGAGATTTGAATCTCATGGAAACCGAGGTCACCCAGCTGAAGCGGCCGCCCGAAGCCGTCCCCGTGGAGGTGGTGGGGCAATTCAGCTGGGGATTGACCATCCTCTTTGTGCTCGCTTCGGCCTGCTGGGCACTGCTGCCCTACACCGGGCACCACTTCTCCGCCCTGGTCTTTCTCATGGCGCTGGTGCTGGCGGGGGTGAGATGGAACCGGGGGCCGGTTCTGGCCATGGCGATCATTGGCGCGCTGGTGTGGAACTACTTCTTTATCCCGCCCCAGTTCACGCTGCAGATCGCCAAGTTGGAGGACGGCATCCTGTTCGCCTTTTTCTTTGTGGTGGCCCTCTGCATGGGGCACCTCATCACCCAACTACGGGCTCGCGAGGAGGCGTTGGAACGTCACCACCGGGAGCGGGAGATGCTCCTCGCGGCACGGCACCGGGCGGAACTGTTGGCGGAGTCGGAACGGTTGCACCGCACTCTGCTCGATAGTGTCTCGCACGAACTGAAAACGCCGATCGCGGTGATCCGGACAGCGTTGGATGGGTTGGATCCCGCAAATCCCTTCACGGCGGAGATCGAAACCGCGAACCGGCGTCTCCAGCGCATCGTGGAGAACTTCCTGGAGATGAGCCGGGTGGAATCCGAAGCCCTCCAGCCGCAGCCGGACTGGTGCGAAATCGAGGATGTGTTGCACGCGGCCTCGGCGCCGTTGCAACGGGAACTAGCCGGCCATTCTTTGCGAATTCGGGGCGCCGGTGACCTGCCCTTGTTGCATCTGGACAGCCGGCTTTTGGCTCAAGCGCTGCGCAATCTGCTGCACAACGCGGCACAGTATGCTCCGGCGGGAACGGAGATCGAAGTCTCTACGACCTGCCAAGCAGGGACCCTGGAGCTGCGCGTTCGCGATCACGGTCCGGGATTGCCCTTTGGCGCGGAAGACGAACTGTTCGAGAAATTCTACCGGGCCCCGGGATCTCCGGCGGGAGGAACTGGACTGGGTCTGGCGATCGCTCGCGGCTTGATGCGGGCGATGAAAGGTGAGATTGAGGGGGGGAATCATCCGGAAGGCGGCGCGGAGTTTGTCCTGCGCCTCACCGCGAAAAGCCGGAACCCGTCGGCATCGTGAACAAGAAGGCCCTCATCATTGACGATGAACAGCAGATGCGTCGGCTCCTGCGCATGTTGTTGGAAGTGCGTGGCTATGAGGTTTGCGAAGCCGCCAACGGTCAGCTCGGCTTGCAAGAGGCTGCCTTCCAGAGGCCGGATGTGGTGCTCCTGGATCTGGGATTGCCGGCGATGAATGGCATCGAAGTCGTGAGGCGTTTGCGGGAGTGGAGTGAGGTTCC